>NZ_JBITSA010000050.1:0-1051 GCF_044540385.1 Kitasatospora sp. NPDC086009 | reverse complement strand
CGCCCTATTCGGACTCGCTTTCGCTACGGCTACCCCACACGGGTTAACCTCGCTACACACCGCAAACTCGCAGGCTCATTCTTCAAAAGGCACGCAGTCACGGCCCATCAGCAAGCTGATGAACGACGCTCCCACGGCTTGTAGGCACACGGTTTCAGGTACTATTTCACTCCGCTCCCGCGGTACTTTTCACCATTCCCTCACGGTACTATCCGCTATCGGTCACCAGGGAATATTTAGGCTTAGCGGGTGGTCCCGCCAGATTCACACGGGATTTCTCGGGCCCCGTGCTACTTGGGTGTTCTCCAAACGAGCCGTACAGATTTCGTCTACGGGGGTCTTACCCTCTACGCCGGACCTTTCGCATGTCCTTCGACTACCCATACGGTTTCTGACTCGTCGACCGGCCGGCAGACCGATCAAGAAGAATCCCACGACCCCGCGATGGCAACCCCTGCCGGGTCTCACACCATCGCGGTTTAGCCTCATCCGGTTTCGCTCGCCACTACTCCCGGAATCACGGTTGTTTTCTCTTCCTGCGGGTACTGAGATGTTTCACTTCCCCGCGTTCCCTCCACATACCCTATGTGTTCAGGTATGGGTGACAGCCCATGACGACTGCCGGGTTTCCCCATTCGGAAACCCCCGGATCAAAGCCTGGTTGACGGCTCCCCGGGGACTATCGTGGCCTCCCACGTCCTTCATCGGTTCCTGGTGCCAAGGCATCCACCGTGCGCCCTTAAAAACTTGGCCACAGATGCTCGCGTCCACTGTGCAGTTCTCAAACAACGACCAGTCACCCACCGCCAAGACACCCAAAGGCATCTCTTCAGTGGGACCGGCATCTCTGAAGCAACGACCATACGGCCGTTCCCTCAGGACCCAACAACGTGCCCGACACACCAACCAGAGAACTGTTTTCCACGCCGAAGCAGTACTGACAGACCCTACCTAGTGTGCCGAATAGTCAACGTTCCACCCATGAGCGACCGTGCAGAACATTCGCCTGCAAGCGGCCATGTGCTCCTTAGAAAGGAGGTGATCCAGCCGC
>NZ_JBITSA010000049.1:0-1142 GCF_044540385.1 Kitasatospora sp. NPDC086009 | reverse complement strand
GGACTTCGATCTCTTCCGGATCTCCGAGGAGCACGAGATGCTGCGTGAGGCGGTGCGTTCGCTGGCCGAGGCGAAGATCGCTCCGTTCGCGGCGGAGGTGGACGAGGAGGGTCGGTTCCCGCAGGAGGCGTTGGACGCGTTGCGGGGCAATGACCTGCACGCGGTGCACGTGCCGGAGGAGTTCGGTGGTGCGGGGGCGGACGCGCTGGCGACGGTGATCGTGATCGAGGAGGTGGCGCGGGTGTGTGCCTCGTCGTCGTTGATCCCGGCGGTGAACAAGCTGGGGTCGTTGCCGGTGCAGTTGGCGGGGTCGGAGGAGTTGAAGGCGAAGTACCTGGGGGCGCTGGCGCGGGGTGAGGGGATGTTCTCGTACTGCCTGTCGGAGCCGGAGGCGGGTTCGGACGCGGCGGGGATGCGTACGCGTGCGGTGCGGGACGGTGATTTCTGGGTGCTGAACGGGGTGAAGCGCTGGATCACGAACGCGGGGGTGTCGGAGTTCTACACGGTGATGGCGGTGACGGATCCGGAGCTTCGGTCGAAGGGGATCTCGGCGTTCGTGGTGGAGAAGGGTGACGAGGGGGTGTCGTTCGGGGCGCCGGAGCGGAAGTTGGGGATCAAGGGGTCGCCGACGCGTGAGGTGTACTTCGACGATGTGCGGATTCCGGCGGATCGGATGATCGGTGTGGAGGGGTCGGGGTTCGCGACGGCGATGCGGACGCTGGACCACACGCGGGTGACGATCGCGGCGCAGGCGGTGGGGATCGCGCAGGGGGCGTTGGACTACGCGAAGGGGTATGTGCGGGAGCGTCGGCAGTTCGGGAAGCCGATCGGTGATTTCCAGGGTGTGCAGTTCATGTTGGCGGACATGGCGATGAAGCTGGAGGCGGCGCGGCAGTTGACGTACGCGGCGGCGGCGAAGTCGCAGCGGGGGGACGCGGATCTGACGTTCTTCGGGGCGTCGGCGAAGTGTTTCGCGTCGGACGTGGCGATGGAGATCACGACGGACGCGGTGCAGTTGCTGGGTGGGTACGGGTACACGCGGGACTACCCGGTGGAGCGGATGATGCGGGACGCGAAGATCACGCAGATCTACGAGGGCACCAACCAGGTCCAGCGGATCGTGATGGCCCGCAACCTGCCGT
>NZ_JBITSA010000048.1:0-1174 GCF_044540385.1 Kitasatospora sp. NPDC086009 | reverse complement strand
TTACTGACTTCGGCTCGTCAGGGTGAACTCTCCCGAAGTCCCTGATTGGTGGGGTGAGGTGGCTGTATCCGATGGTGTGTGAGATATGCGGATGGGGGCGGGCTGACCGCTGCGGGACGGTTGCGCCGGGAGACGTTGCGGATGCAGGCAGCCGAGCTGTTCGAGCAGAGGATCAAGCCACCGGAAGTGGCACGGCGTCTGCGGGTGAGCCCAAAGTCGGCCTACCGGTGGCACCAGTTGTGGCGTGATGGCGGTGTGCGGGCTCTGTCCTCTCGCGGCCCGGGCGGGTCACAGTGCCGTCTGTCGCCGCGCTGCCTGGAGAAACTCGCCGCGTACCTGGACCAGGGCCCGGCCGCACACGGCTGGGTGGAGGACCAGGTGTGGACCGCGGCGCGGGTGGCCACGCTGATCGGGCGAAAGTTCCACGTTTCCTACAGCGTGTCCGGGGCGACGAGGCTGATGCACCGGCTCGGCTTCAGTCCGCAGGTCCCCGCGCGTCGGGTGGCCGAGCGGGACGAGCGGGCCGTCACCACGTGGAAGGAGGCGACCTGGACGGAGGTAAAAGCGCCCGGGCGGCCTGCGGGGGCTACATCTGCTTCGAGGACGAGGCAGGCTTCACCCGCCGTCCGCCCAGAGGACGCACCTGGGGTCGGCGAGGCCGCACCCCTGTCGTGACGGTCAGCGGCCATCGCTCGGGACGGCTGTCGGTGGCCGGGATGATCGCCATGCGCCCCGGCTCACGCACCCGGCTGTGCCACCGCCTGCGCACCCACCCCGCGGGCAAGGGGAAGCGCCGCAGCATGGGCGAACGTGACTTCATCGCACTGATCGACGGTGTCCACCACCTCGTCAAGGCGCCGATCGTGCTGGTCTGGGACCGCCTGAACACCCACGTCTCCCACGCCATGCGCGACTTGATCGCCGAGCGGGCCTGGCTGACAGTGTTCCTGCTTCCCGCATACTCGCCCGACCTCAACCCGGTGGAGTGGGTCTGGGCACACGTCAAGCACAGCCTGGCGAACCTCGCCGTCATGGCCCTCGACCGACTCGAGGCCATTGTCCGCAACCGGCTCAAACGCCTGCAGTACCGCCCCGAAGCCCTCGACGGCTTCATAGCCGGCACCGGCCTGACCCTCGACACCCCAACGTCACCCTGACAAGCCGAAGTCAGTAG
>NZ_JBITSA010000046.1:0-1709 GCF_044540385.1 Kitasatospora sp. NPDC086009 | reverse complement strand
CGCGCCGCCGGCTACGACGTCACCATCCGCGACGTCTTCCAGCAGCGCACCATCACCGCCATGGCCGCAGCCCTCCCCGGCAACGGCACCGGCGAATCCCTCATCACCGCCGTCCAGCCCTTCACCCAGATCTCGGACGAGGACCGCGAGGCCCTCCCGGCCGACATCGTCGACGCCTACCCGCTCTCCCAGATCCAGACCGGCATGCTCGTCGAGATGCTCGCGGCCGAGTCCCGGGACGTCTACCAGAACATCAACTCCTTCCGCCTGCCCGACCCGAAGGCCTTCGACGCCGCAGCGTTCCGCCGCGCCGCCGACCTCGTGGTGGCCCGGCACGACATCCTGCGCACCTCCATGCACCTGGACGGCTTCAGCCGGCCGCTTCAGCTCGTCCACGCCGACGTCGAGATCCCGGTCGCCATCCACGACGTCCGCAGCCTGACCGAGGCCGAGGTGACGGCCCTCACGCTCGCCTACGTCGAGCAGGAGCACCGGAACGGCTTCGAGCTGACCGCCGCCCCGCTGCTGCGCATCTCGGTGCACGTCGAGTCCGACCAGGCCTGGCGCCTGACGTTTAGTCACATTCACGCCATCACCGAGGGGTGGAGCTACCACACCCTCCTGATGGAGCTGCTCGCCTGCTACCGCAGCCTGCGGGACGGCGAGGAGCCGACCGCTTACGAGGTGCCGTCGGTCCGCTACGCGGACTTCATCGCCGCCGAGCAGACCGCGCTCTCCGACCCGCAGACCCAGGAGTTCTGGCAGCAGGTCGTCGACACCCACAGCCCGCTGGTCCTGCCGGACGGCTTCGCCGAGTCCGACCTGAACGGCGTCGCGGACCGCAACCACGTCCACATCCCGTTCGCGGACCTGGAGGACGGCCTGCGCAGGCTCGCGACCGAGGCGAAGTCCTCGCTCAAGAACGTGCTGCTTGCCGCGCACCTCAAGGTGCTCGGCAGCTTCACCGCCGAGGACGCCTTCCACACGGGCGTCGTCTACCACGGCCGCCTGGAGGCGCCGGGCGCCGACCGGGTGCTCGGCATGCACCTCAACACCCTGCCGTTCCCCACCACGCGCGGTGCCGCGAGCTGGCGCGAACTGGTCGAGCGGACCCATGCGACGGAGACGGCCATCTGGTCCCACCGCCGTTACCCGCTGCCCGCCATCCAGCGCGCCGCCGGCGGCAACCGGGAACTGCTGAACGCCCTCTTCGAGTACCTCGACTTCCACCTCGTCGACAAGTCCTCGGTCGACGTCGAGGGCACGATGGTCGACGGCACGACCGAGTTCGGCTTCAGCGTCATCACGGTCGGCGGCAAGCTCGACCTCGCGGGTGCGACCAATGTGATCAGCTTGGCGAACCTGCAGCGCCTGGGCGCCATGTACCGGCTGGTGCTGGAGGCGATGGCCGCCGACGCCGACGGTGACGCCCGCCGTGTCCTCCTGCCGGAGGCGGAGCGCACCCAGCTCACAGCCTGGGCCGCGGGTGGCTCGGTCGAGTGGCCGGAGGGCCTGACCGTCGACCTGATCGAAGCCCAGGCCGCCGCGACGCCGGACGCGATCGCCGTCATCGCCGGGGACGTCCGCCTCACCTTCCGCGAGGTCGACGAGCGGGCCAACCGCATCGCCCACCACCTGCTCGCGCTCGGCGCGGGACCGGATGTCCTCGTCGGTGTCTGCCTGGAGCGCGGCCCCGACCTCGTCCCCAC
>NZ_JBITSA010000045.1:0-1861 GCF_044540385.1 Kitasatospora sp. NPDC086009 | reverse complement strand
CTAGTGCTGTGACCGCATAGGTTCGCCGGGTCGCCCTTGCAGCGGTTGGATGTGTGGCACGTCCATCTGATTGGAGGCAGCCATGCACGAAGCCGTCGAGCAGCTCGCCCGGATCCTTCCCGGCCCCCACCGAAGCGAGGCCAAGAACTGGTCCGCGGTCGAGAGTGCGCTCGGGACCGGGCTGCCTGCTGACTACAAGGAGTTCATCGAGGCCATCGGGGGCGGTTACCTCGACGGCTACCTGTACGTCCTGGAGCCTGACTGCCCCAACGTGCACTACGACCTGGCCGAGACCTCGGAGGAACGCGCAGACGCCTTCGAGTACCTCTGGGACGGCGGAGAGGAGCGCCCTGACGAGCTCAACGACACCGGCGCGCGCCTCATCCCGTTCGCAACGACCGACAACGGAGAGTTCCTCTTCTGGCTGGCTAGGCCTGGCCAGGACGCCGACGAGTGGACCGTGATGGTCAACGAGGCCCGGGGGGACTGGTGGGAGCGCTTCGATCTCACCTTCGTTCCGTTCCTCCTCGGTGTCCTCACCGGAGCGCTTCGCTCGGACATCCTCAGCAGCGGCTTTCCCTCCACACCGAGCACCTTTGAGTCGTTCAACCTGCTCGGTTAGTGCCTTGGCGCCGTGGGTTCACCAAATTGGTCAGGCTGCGGCAAGTGGGCGTCCGCCCCAGCGGATGCCCTTCTCACTGCGGATGCGGGCGCGTTCGCGGCGTTGGGCGGTGAGGACGTCGGGGTGGCGGGCGTTCTTGTTGCGCCAGCGCAGGTAGGCGTGCAGGGCCCGGGTCTGGACGGTGTGGTTGCGGTGGTGGGAGTTCGCGACGGTGAACTGCCGCAGTGACCCGAAGTGGGCCTCGATCGGGTTGGCCCAGGACGCGTAGGTCGGGGTGAAGCACAGCTCGACGCGGTTCTTCCTCGCCCAGCGCCGGATGGTCTCGCCCTTGTGGGCGGACAGGTTGTCCAGGATGACGTAGATCGGGGCGCCGTCCGGGCGGGCCGCACGGATCGTCCGGAGCGCGGCCAGGGTGTTGTCGGCGCCCTTCTTGCGGTGGTTGACGCCCCAGAGGGTGTCGTCGCCGATCGAGTAGCAGCCGTGGAAGTACCGGACGCCGTGGGTGCGGTGGTAGGTCGCGGGGTGCCGCTCGGGGTGGCCGGCGGGTGCCCAGCCGGAGCCGCCGGTGGGGCGGATGCCGAGCGGCCCGAACTCGTCGAACGCGAAGACGCGGTCGGGGAAGCTGTCCAGGACGTGCTCGATGCGGTCGAGCTTGGTGTCGCGGTTGGGGTCCGGGGACTCTTTCCAGGTCTTGGTGCGCTGGAAGGTGATGCCGCGGCGGGCGAGCAGGCACCGTAATGCCTCGCGTCCGATGCGGATGACGCGGCCGTGAACTTTGCGGAGGTAGCCGGCGAGTTTGCGGACGGACCAGCGGGTGAAGGGCTGGCCGAGCTTGGTCGGTCGGGTGGTGGCCGTCAGGACGACGAAGTCCTCGTCGTCAGGACTGAGCAGGCGGGGACGGCCTCCCGCCCAACGAGGGTCCAGAGCGGCCAGGCCGATCTCGTTGAACCGATGGATCACGTCGCGGACGGTGTCCTCGTCGGCCTGCACCAGCTGGGCGATCACCGGCACCCGGTTCCCGCCAGCCGAGGCCAGCAGAATCATCGCCCGCCGGAACCGCACCGAACTGGTGCTGCCCCGACGCACGATCTGCTGCAGCTTCTGCCCCTCCTGGTCGGTCAACCTGCGCACACGGACAGGCTCAGCCACGACACCCCCAACGGTTGGACGGACGGACGCCACCGCACATCCAACCGCTGGCACCGCCAACCCGGCGAACTTTCCCGGTCAGAGCACTAG
>NZ_JBITSA010000044.1:0-2041 GCF_044540385.1 Kitasatospora sp. NPDC086009 | reverse complement strand
TGCGCATCCGCTGGGAACGGCGCGACGACATCCACGAGGCCTTCCTCGGCCTCGCCACCTGCCTGATCACCCACCGCCACGTCCAACGCCTTTGTTAGGACCTCTTACAGCCACGCCGAGATCGTCGTGATCCTCGACATCACCGAGTCCGCAAACCAGCAGCACCTCCACCGGGCCCGGCGCCGCGTCACCGCCGTCCGCCGCAGCGGTGCCCCGGTCGACCCCGCGTCCGCCCGCAGGGTCCTCGAGGAGTTCCTCGCCGCCGCCTCCTCAGGCCGCACCGAACGGCTGGTGGCGCTGCTCACCGACGACGCGACCGCGGTCTCCAACTCCAACGGCGCCGGCCTGGCCGAGAAGCTGCTGCGGTACGACTCCCCGCAGCGCATCGCCGCCGTCGCACGGGCCGGCTTTAAGGCCCCGGCAGCGAGCCGACGACGTGCCGGTGGCCCACTCGCCTTCCATTACGCGCTCGTCAACGGCGCCCCGCCATCCTCTTCGTGCTCGGCTACCAGGTCGTCGGCAGCATGACGTTCGACCTCAGCAATGGCAGGATCGCGACCGTACGCGGCATCGCCGCCCCCACCCGCCTCGCCCGCCTCGCCGAGGCCTGGCAGCGGCACGGACCGGACGCGCCGCGTGTCACCCAGTGGTGACACGCCCGCGTTCCACAGATGGTCGACCTGTTCCGGATCGTGCGCGCCAGCGCCTGGCGAGGAACGGAGCCCCGGGATCAGGGGTGGGACTCCCCGTTACCAGAGCCTCTTCTCGACGATGGCGTGGTCGGGGAATTGGGTGCTTCGCGCACCGTTCCAGCTGACGGTCAGGGTGAACTGGCTGGTCGTGGCATTGATCGCGGGCGTGTCCGTGGACGGTGCCAGGGCTCCACTGGGGCGTCGCCAGCCGTCCCACGCCTCACCACCGGTGGAGGAGGTGTTGATCCAGACGTAGCCGTCACCTCCGATGCAGGCAAGCATCTGCCGGCGTTGGTTGGCGTACGCCGCATTGCCGGGAGACACCGTGTAGTCCTGGTAGCCCAGGCGGGCTGCCGACACCCCGGAGGTGCATACGCCTCCGCCCGGTACCTGGGTGATGTTCCCTGTCGCTCCGGTGCCGGGGTTGCGCCACGCCTGCCAGACGTGGTTGTCGGTCCCGACGAGGTAGATGCGCTCCATCTCGGCGCCGGCCGCCTCGTTCCAGGCCATGATGGGGCTGGGCCGGCGGATGCCCGTAGTGCCGCCGCCCTGCGGGCCCACGTGCCACTGGCCGTTCGGGTAGCTGATGCCGGTCTGCGATCGGGTGCCGTCGGGCCGGGCGTGCACCGAGGTGATCCGGTAGAGGCCGTGGACGTCTGCCCAGTCGAAGAGCACGGTGCTGCCGAGGCTTTCGAGTGAGATGCCGCCCCAGGCGGCGGCGTCACCCTCGATCCGGTGCCACGGCTCCCACTGGTTCGAGGCCGGGTTCTGCACGACGGTCCAGTAGATCTGGCTGTCCGTCCCCTGGTGGGCGACCATGACGCGGTCCTGGAACTGCACAATGGCCGGCGCATAGTTCGTGCGCCCCTGGAGGCCGCCCAGTTCCCGCCAGGCGCCGTTGTTGAAACGGAACCAGATGCCGTTGTCGAGGCCTCGCGTGACGTCGTACGTGTTGCCGTTGACGGTCACCGACTTCATGTAGGACAGGCTGCTCACCCCGACGCCGTGCCAGTCCAGCTCCGCCGCGGTCGCCGGGGCCGGCGCCACGGCCACCAGCAGCACGCCTGCGGCGAGGGCGGCCGCGGCCGCGTTCTGCACGCGGCGCGACGTCGCCGCCCTCCACCTGCGCTTCGTAGTGGTCTTGGACATCTTCGGGTTCCTCTCGGTCGGGATCCCTCAGCTGCCCCCGCTCAGGCGGAAGGACCGGCTGCCGAGGTCTCAGGGGATCGGCTCGACGTCTGGCGTCCCGTTGAAGCTAGTGCTGTGACCGCATAGGTTCGCCGGGTCGCCCTTGCAGCGGTTGGATGTGTGGCACGTCCATCTGATTGGAGGCAGCCATGCACGAAGCC
>NZ_JBITSA010000043.1:0-6161 GCF_044540385.1 Kitasatospora sp. NPDC086009 | reverse complement strand
TCTACTCTCTATAAGGAAAGGTTTTTCTCTCTATAAAGGGGGTATCAGGCACAAATTCAGGTAACGCCCCCATAAAAAGGGGAGCGTTTCGTCGCGGGGAATTGTAGCGAAAACGTTTGCGTGGCGCTCGTAAATTTTCCGTGCAAATCACATCTGTGGATAACACTGTGCGCAAGTGGGTATAAGGCGGGGTTTTGCTGTGGAATGCAGCGAACGATCGTTTTTGCTGAAAATACCTGTTGCGGCCTGCGAGGAACTCCCTATAATGCGCCTCCATCGACACGGAACATGTGAACAACTTCACAGAGTCTCCGGGGTTCGAAGAGAAAAAATCCTGAAATTTAGGGGTTGACTCTGAAAGAGGAAAGCGTAATATACGCCACCTCGAGTTAGCAAGCTAAAGCGCCTAACTCACTGCTCTTTAACAATTTATCAGACAATCTGTGTGGGCACTCCACAAGACGATATCCAGCATCTTCGGATGCAAAAAAATATCAAGTCTTGAAGAGTGACTAACTGAAGTAAAATTCATGCAGTAAATCTTTGAGCATCGCTTCTCGAGTGGAAGCAAATCAAGCTTTTAATTGAAGAGTTTGATCATGGCTCAGATTGAACGCTGGCGGCAGGCTTAACACATGCAAGTCGAGCGGTAGCACAGGAGAGCTTGCTCTCTGGGTGACGAGCGGCGGACGGGTGAGTAATGTCTGGGAAACTGCCTGATGGAGGGGGATAACTACTGGAAACGGTAGCTAATACCGCATAACGTCTCCGGACCAAAGTGGGGGACCTTCGGGCCTCATGCCATCAGATGTGCCCAGATGGGATTAGCTAGTAGGTGGGGTAATGGCTCACCTAGGCGACGATCCCTAGCTGGTCTGAGAGGATGACCAGCCACACTGGAACTGAGACACGGTCCAGACTCCTACGGGAGGCAGCAGTGGGGAATATTGCACAATGGGCGCAAGCCTGATGCAGCCATGCCGCGTGTGTGAAGAAGGCCTTCGGGTTGTAAAGCACTTTCAGCGAGGAGGAAGGTGGTGAACTTAATACGTTCATCAATTGACGTTACTCGCAGAAGAAGCACCGGCTAACTCCGTGCCAGCAGCCGCGGTAATACGGAGGGTGCAAGCGTTAATCGGAATTACTGGGCGTAAAGCGCACGCAGGCGGTTTGTTAAGTCAGATGTGAAATCCCCGGGCTCAACCTGGGAACTGCATTTGAAACTGGCAAGCTAGAGTCTCGTAGAGGGGGGTAGAATTCCAGGTGTAGCGGTGAAATGCGTAGAGATCTGGAGGAATACCGGTGGCGAAGGCGGCCCCCTGGACGAAGACTGACGCTCAGGTGCGAAAGCGTGGGGAGCAAACAGGATTAGATACCCTGGTAGTCCACGCTGTAAACGATGTCGATTTGGAGGTTGTGCCCTTGAGGCGTGGCTTCCGGAGCTAACGCGTTAAATCGACCGCCTGGGGAGTACGGCCGCAAGGTTAAAACTCAAATGAATTGACGGGGGCCCGCACAAGCGGTGGAGCATGTGGTTTAATTCGATGCAACGCGAAGAACCTTACCTACTCTTGACATCCAGAGAACTTTCCAGAGATGGATTGGTGCCTTCGGGAACTCTGAGACAGGTGCTGCATGGCTGTCGTCAGCTCGTGTTGTGAAATGTTGGGTTAAGTCCCGCAACGAGCGCAACCCTTATCCTTTGTTGCCAGCGGTTCGGCCGGGAACTCAAAGGAGACTGCCAGTGATAAACTGGAGGAAGGTGGGGATGACGTCAAGTCATCATGGCCCTTACGAGTAGGGCTACACACGTGCTACAATGGCATATACAAAGAGAAGCGACCTCGCGAGAGCAAGCGGACCTCATAAAGTATGTCGTAGTCCGGATTGGAGTCTGCAACTCGACTCCATGAAGTCGGAATCGCTAGTAATCGTAGATCAGAATGCTACGGTGAATACGTTCCCGGGCCTTGTACACACCGCCCGTCACACCATGGGAGTGGGTTGCAAAAGAAGTAGGTAGCTTAACCTTCGGGAGGGCGCTTACCACTTTGTGATTCATGACTGGGGTGAAGTCGTAACAAGGTAACCGTAGGGGAACCTGCGGTTGGATCACCTCCTTACCTAAAGATATTGATTCGAGTGGCGTGCTCACACAGATTGTCTGATGAAAAGTAACGAGCAAAGCGCTACCTGTTGATGCCATGAGTCATTCATGCTGATACGAACCGATTAAGACAGTCAGTTTAATCGGATTTTCGTGTCCCCATCGTCTAGAGGCCTAGGACACTGCCCTTTCACGGCTGTAACAGGGGTTCGAATCCCCTTGGGGACGCCATTCCGATAATGAGTGAAAGACATTATCACCGGTCACGACAGACCGAAAAAATCTTAAAGATGACTTGCGAGTCGTGTTTAAGATATTGCTCTTTAACAATCTGGAACAAGCTGAAAATTGAAACATGACAGCTGAAACTTATCCCTCCGTAGAAGTATTGGGGTAAGGATTAACCTGTCATAGAGTCTCTCAAATGTAGCAGCACGATGTGTTCTCTGTTTACAGAAACATCTTCGGGTTGTGAGGTTAAGTGACTAAGCGTACACGGTGGATGCCTAGGCAGTCAGAGGCGATGAAGGGCGTGCTAATCTGCGAAAAGCGTCGGTAAGGTGATATGAACCGTTACAACCGGCGATACCCGAATGGGGAAACCCAGTGTGTTTCGACACACTATCATGTCATGAATACATAGTGGCATGAGGCGAACCGGGGGAACTGAAACATCTAAGTACCCCGAGGAAAAGAAATCAACCGAGATTCCCCCAGTAGCGGCGAGCGAACGGGGAGGAGCCCAGAACCTGAATCAGTTCTTGTGTTAGTGGAAGCGTCTGGAAAGTCGCACAGTAAAGGGTGATAGTCCCGTACACTAAAATGCATTAATTGTGAGTTCGATGAGTAGGGCGGGACACGTGACATCCTGTCTGAATATGGGGGGACCATCCTCCAAGGCTAAATACTCCTGACTGACCGATAGTGAACCAGTACCGTGAG
This sequence comes from Kitasatospora sp. NPDC086009, assembly GCF_044540385.1. NCBI lineage: Bacteria > Bacillati > Actinomycetota > Actinomycetes > Kitasatosporales > Streptomycetaceae > Kitasatospora > Kitasatospora sp. NPDC086009. The sequence continues at coordinate 3,112 of NZ_JBITSA010000043.1, read as the reverse complement.
GGAAAGGCGAAAAGAACCCCGGCGAGGGGAGTGAAATAGAACCTGAAACCGTGTACGTACAAGCAGTGGGAGCACCTTCGTGGTGTGACTGCGTACCTTTTGTATAATGGGTCAGCGACTTATATTTTGTAGCAAGGTTAACCGTATAGGGGAGCCGTAGGGAAACCGAGTCTTAACTGGGCGAATAGTTGCAAGGTATAGACCCGAAACCCGGTGATCTAGCCATGGGCAGGTTGAAGGTTGGGTAACACTAACTGGAGGACCGAACCGACTAATGTTGAAAAATTAGCGGATGACTTGTGGCTGGGGGTGAAAGGCCAATCAAACCGGGAGATAGCTGGTTCTCCCCGAAAGCTATTTAGGTAGCGCCTCGTGAACTCATCTTCGGGGGTAGAGCACTGTTTCGGCTAGGGGGCCATCCCGGCTTACCAAACCGATGCAAACTCCGAATACCGAAGAATGTTATCACGGGAGACACACGGCGGGTGCTAACGTCCGTCGTGAAGAGGGAAACAACCCAGACCGCCAGCTAAGGTCCCAAAGTCATGGTTAAGTGGGAAACGATGTGGGAAGGCATAGACAGCCAGGATGTTGGCTTAGAAGCAGCCATCATTTAAAGAAAGCGTAATAGCTCACTGGTCGAGTCGGCCTGCGCGGAAGATGTAACGGGGCTAAACCATGCACCGAAGCTGCGGCAGCGACGCTTAGGCGTTGTTGGGTAGGGGAGCGTTCTGTAAGCCGTTGAAGGTGGCCTGTGAGGGTTGCTGGAGGTATCAGAAGTGCGAATGCTGACATAAGTAACGATAAAGCGGGTGAAAAGCCCGCTCGCCGGAAGACCAAGGGTTCCTGTCCAACGTTAATCGGGGCAGGGTGAGTCGACCCCTAAGGCGAGGCTGAAAAGCGTAGTCGATGGGAAACAGGTTAATATTCCTGTACTCGGTGTTACTGCGAAGGGGGGACGGAGAAGGCTAGGCTAGCCGGGCGACGGTTGTCCCGGTTTAAGCGTGTAGGGGGAGTGACCTGGTAAATCCGGTTACATACCAACCCTGAGGCGTGATGACGATGCACTACGGTGCAGAAGTAGTTGATGCCCTGCTTCCAGGAAAAGCCTCTAAGCATCAGGTAACACAGAATCGTACCCCAAACCGACACAGGTGGTCAGGTAGAGAATACCAAGGCGCTTGAGAGAACTCGGGTGAAGGAACTAGGCAAAATGGTGCCGTAACTTCGGGAGAAGGCACGCTGGCATGTAGGTGAAGTCCCTTGCGGATGGAGCTGAAGCCAGTCGAAGATACCAGCTGGCTGCAACTGTTTAATAAAAACACAGCACTGTGCAAACACGAAAGTGGACGTATACGGTGTGACGCCTGCCCGGTGCTGGAAGGTTAATTGATGGGGTCAGCCGCAAGGCGAAGCTCTTGATCGAAGCCCCAGTAAACGGCGGCCGTAACTATAACGGTCCTAAGGTAGCGAAATTCCTTGTCGGGTAAGTTCCGACCTGCACGAATGGCGTAATGATGGCCAGGCTGTCTCCACCCGAGACTCAGTGAAATTGAACTCGCTGTGAAGATGCAGTGTACCCGCGGCAAGACGGAAAGACCCCGTGAACCTTTACTATAGCTTGACACTGAACATTGAGCCTTGATGTGTAGGATAGGTGGGAGGCTTTGAAGCGTGGACGCCAGTCTGCGTGGAGCCAACCTTGAAATACCACCCTTTAATGTTTGATGTTCTAACTCGGCCCCGTGATCCGGGGTGAGGACAGTGTCTGGTGGGTAGTTTGACTGGGGCGGTCTCCTCCCAAAGAGTAACGGAGGAGCACGAAGGTTAGCTAATCACGGTCGGACATCGTGAGGTTAGTGCAAAGGCATAAGCTAGCTTGACTGCGAGAGTGACGGCTCGAGCAGGTACGAAAGTAGGTCTTAGTGATCCGGTGGTTCTGAATGGAAGGGCCATCGCTCAACGGATAAAAGGTACTCCGGGGATAACAGGCTGATACCGCCCAAGAGTTCATATCGACGGCGGTGTTTGGCACCTCGATGTCGGCTCATCACATCCTGGGGCTGAAGTAGGTCCCAAGGGTATGGCTGTTCGCCATTTAAAGTGGTACGCGAGCTGGGTTTAGAACGTCGTGAGACAGTTCGGTCCCTATCTGCCGTGGGCGTTGGAAGATTGAGAGGGGTTGCTCCTAGTACGAGAGGACCGGAGTGAACGCACCACTGGTGTTCGGGTTGTCATGCCAATGGCATTGCCCGGTAGCTAAGTGCGGAAAAGATAAGCGCTGAAAGCATCTAAGCGCGAAACTTGCCTCAAGATGAGTCTTCCCTGGGCCTTTAAGGCCCCTGAAGGAACGTTTAAGACTAAGACGTTGATAGGCTGGGTGTGTAAGTGCAGCGATGCATTGAGCTAACCAGTACTAATGATCCGTGAGGCTTAACCTTACAACACCGAAGGTGTTTTGGTGAGACCAAGACAATATTCAGCTTGTTTACAGATTGGTTCTGATGGCGACACGAGAGTGGCGCGGTTGGAATGAAACAGAATTTGCCTGGCGGCAATAGCGCGGTGGTCCCACCTGACCCCATGCCGAACTCAGAAGTGAAACGCCGTAGCGCCGATGGTAGTGTGGGGTCTCCCCATGCGAGAGTAGGACACTGCCAGGCATCAAATAAACGTTATCAGTCTGACAACTGGTAATGAGCAGGATCGCCAAGCGCGGTTTTGCCCACATCGAAAGATGTGACGTAAAAGAATCGGTGGAGCGGTAGTTCAGTTGGTTAGAATACCTGCCTGTCACGCAGGGGGTCGCGGGTTCGAGCCCCGTCCGTTCCGCCACTTATTTAAATTATGCCTGCTATATTAGCGGGCATAATGTTAAGCGAGATTTAGGGGCGTAGCTCAGTTGGTAGAGCACCGGTCTCCAAAACCGGGTGTCGCGAGTTCGAGTCTCTCCGCCCCTGCCATATTAGAAACCCTTTGCGAAAGCGAAGGGTTTTTTTTGCGTGAAATTTCCCCATCTCCCATAATTCCCCTGAAAGATCGCTTAAAACTCCCACCGAAATCGTTCCCAATTTAGACATTTTTAGCTGGATCCATGTACAAAATGGTTGTT
>NZ_JBITSA010000042.1:0-6850 GCF_044540385.1 Kitasatospora sp. NPDC086009 | reverse complement strand
CTCACCCGATCGAGACTCCCGTTCGACCAGCACCCCTCAAGATCGGAACGACAACAGCCACTGACTCCAGCGGAAGGTCAGTCCTGGCTCCGGTGGAGGGAGCGGTGGGGTTGCTGCCCCAGTGCCGCAGGCCGGTCCCCGGCTGGCCCTGGCCACCCACCGGGAACGGCAGCCGGCCTGGCGGCTGCCGTCAGAGCAAAGTCGGCGTCCCGGTCGCGCATCGACCAGGACACCGGCAGAGGCAGGCACAGCTCAGGAGGCAGCCACAGGCGTCGGGTCCTCAAGGCTGTCGATGACCAGGTCAGTGAGGCGGACCTGGTACCAGACGTTTTGGCTGGTGCCGTCGGCCCAGTTCTCAGTGACGATGATCTTGGTGTGGGTGGGGGTGCTGTCGCTCTCTGTCGTCGACCAGGTCTTGGGGAGCTTCTGCGCGCGCAGGACCGGGTCCGTCTGGTGGTTGGAGCCCCAGGCGGTGAGCGCCTCGTCGAGTTCGGTGGTGAGGTACTCCTCGCGGACCTCGAGAGGGCTCTTGCCGTCGTGCTGGCGGCCCTCCGTAGCGTCGAGGTAGTCCTGGAAGAAGCTGGCCACCTGCTGTTCCGACCGCGATGACCAGTCCTGTGCCTGGGCGGGAAGGGTGAGCAGGCTGGAGCTCGCCAGCAGGGTCACGGCGCAGGCGCCGACCACGACGCCGCGCAGCTTCGTCCGGTAGGACATGCAGATCTCCTCACACCATCAGCCCTGACCTCATGTCAGCGCTTGGATACGAAGAGTGAAGCATCCGTGGACGAACCCATGGCTTAGGCGCACGGAGCCTGGACGGGGACCACCGAAGGCTGCTTCGGCTCGGACCCCGGGCGACGTCCGGTCGGGACGAGTCGGCGCCGACCACGCCTGACCTACCGGCTCCCCGGCAGCCATTGAGCGCAGTCGCCTTCGATTTCTGGCCCAGCGTCAACACTGACCGACAGCTCCAAAGCGGGCCCTCCACGGAGTCAGAACTGACCTTCCGCTGGAGTCAGTGGCTGTTGTGGTTCCGATCCTGATGGATGCTGGTCGAACGGGAATCTCGGCCGAGTGCGTGCGGCCGCCCCCGCTCATGAAACCGGGAGGCTTGGTAGCTCGAAGATGTCTACGCCGAGGAGCGGTCCAGGGGCAGTGTTGTCGCGGTTTTACACCACCACCGTGGGTTCGAAATCTGGGCCGCTGCGCGAGGTGACGGCCCGGGCATGGGCGTCGGCTCCGGAGGTGGGGCCGCAGCCCCACCCGGGCGGCAGGTTCCGGGATCGTCCGCACGGCCCCGGACCGGGATGCGCGAGCCGTAGATCGCTCGTAGCGTCTGGGCATGAGCGATGACGTGCGGCTTCCCGGTGGGCTCGGTTCGGTGCGGATGGCGGGCGAGCTGCCCGAGCGGGCGGACTTGGACCTGGTGTTCGACGAGCTCGACCACCAGATGGCCTGTCAGGCGTACCTGTGGGCGGTGCCGCTGGTGTCGTACGCGCAGTGGCAGAAGGTGCATCGGGAGGTGTTCGGGGCGGGGCCGTTCGACCTGGTCCACTACGTCAGCTACCGCGACCGGCTCGGCCTGATCACCGCTAACGCGACCACCCCCTACCTCCTCAACTTCATCGACCTCTCCGCCACCGGACCGCTGGTGATCGAGCTGCCAGCCGGGCCCACGGCTGGCGGGGTGTCGGACTTCTGGCAGCGCGAGATCGCCTCGATGGGCGAGATGGGCCCCGACAGGGGCGAGGGCGGCCGCTACTTGGTCCTCGCCCCCGGGCAGCAGGCGCCGGCCGACGCCGAGGGCCTGCGGGTGCTGGTGTCCACTGGCACCAACATCATGTTTGGGTTTCGCACCCTGGACCCCGACCCCGCCCGCTCGAAGGAACTGGTGGACGCGGTCCGGCTCTACCCGTACGGGCGGCGCGAGAGCACGCCCGCCACCCGGATCGTCTCGCCGCAGGGCCGCCCGTGGTCCGGTGACCAGCCGCGCGGCCTGGAGTATTGGGAGCGCCTGCACGCCGTCTACCAGGACGAGGTGGTCGACGAACGCGACCGCTTCTTCCTCGCGATGCTCAAGCAGCTCGGCATCGAGAAGGGCCGGCCCTTTGCCCCGGACGGGCGCCTGACCCGGATCCTGACTCGGGCGAGCGCGGCGGGGGAGCTGATGGCGCAGGCGAACTCCTTCGCCAAGCGGTTCGACGGCTCGCGCTACTGGCCCGACAGGCAGTGGGACCTGGCGTTGATGCTGGACCGCTCCGACCAGCGGGCCGAGCACCACGACCAGCTCCTTGAGCGCGCGGCCTGGTTCTACGAGGCCGTCAGCTTCTCCGTCGCGATGAAGAGCAGCACCCCCGGCCTGGGCCAGGCCTACCTCGGCTGCTACACCGACGCCGACGGCCAGTGGCTCGACGGCGGCCGGACCTACACCCTGCACGTGCCTGCCGACGTGCCCGCCAAGCTCTTCTGGTCCGCCACCGTGTACGACGCCGCGACCCGCTGCTTGGTCGACAACCCGCAGCAGCGCGGCGACCGCGGCTCGCGCGACCCCGAACTGAGCCCGAACGCGGACGGCTCCGTCGATCTGCACTTCGGCCCCGAACCCCCCGCCGCCGGCGAGTCGAACTGGGTGCAGACCCTGCCGGGCAAGCACTGGTTCTGCTACTTCCGCTTCTACGGACCGCTCGAACCGTATTTCGACCGCACTTGGAAGCTCGGCGACATCCTCCCCGCCTGAACCGTCGCCCTGCGGGCCCGACACCGCCGGGAGGCGCCGCGTCCCCGCCGACGCCGCAACCATCGGCGTGATATGTCTCATTAATTGCTATTCGAGGGAGGGTGTGACATGGACGGTGGAAGCCCTACCGGCCCGGTGACCGCGCGTGAGACCGCCGCCGAGGCCTGGATCTGGGGATACCCGCTGCTGGAGAACTACCGGACGATGTACCCGCAGGCCATCGACGACGCCGATCCCCGCTACGTCGGCGGCTTCGGCGTCTTCCGGCACTACCCGCAGCCCTTCACTCCGGCCAACACCGACGTCGTCACCCCCAACAACGACACCCCGTACTCCTGGGCCTGGCTGGACCTGAGGGCGGAGCCGTGGGTGGTCGAGGTCCCTGCGATGGACCGCTACTACGTGATCCCCCTGCACGACCTGGACACCAGCTACGTCGGGTTCATCGGCTCGCGCACCACCGGCCAGGAGCCGGGCCGTTACCTGGTCACCGGACCGCGCCACCGGGACGTGGCGGCCGACGGCTTCGACGCCGTGCTGCGCGCCGACACCGACCTGGTCGGCATCCTGGGCCGCACCTACCTCGGCGGACCGGACGACGTGCCGGAGCTGGAGAAGGTCCAGGCCCGGTACGTGCTGAAACCGCTCAGCGAGCACCTCGGCACCGACCCGGCGCTGGCGGTCGAGCCGCAGTGGCCCATCTGGCGGGAGGAGGCGCTCGACAGCCTCGAGTTCTTCACCCTCCTGGACTTCCTGCTCGGCTTCTTCCCCGTCCTGCCCGCCGACGCCGACCTGCGCGCCCGCTTGGACCAACTCGGCATCGGAAGCGGCGACTTCGAACCCGCCGCCCTCACCGAGCAGGTCCGTGAAGAGCTGCGGCAGGGGATCGCCGACGGCCGCGCCGCGCTCACCGAGGCCGCCTCCCGGGCCCAGGACTCCACCGGCTGGTTCGGCACCCGCGCCCAGCACGGCAGCGACTACCTGACCCGCGCGGTCGGCGTCGACAAAGGCCTGTACGGACTGCCCGCCGAAGAGGCCTGGTACGCGGGCTGGCTCGCCGACGACCAGGGCAACCGGCCGCCCGACGCCAGCGAACGCGACTACGTCCTGCACTTCCCGCCCGGCGAGCTCCCGCCCGCCCGCTTCTTCTGGTCCGCCACCATGTACCGGCTGCCCCAACGGCTGCTCGTCGACAACCCCGTCGACCGCTACTCGATCGGCGACCGCACCTCCGGCCTGGTGTACGGCGACGACGGCTCGCTCACCCTCTACGTCCAGCGCGAACGCCCCGCCGACCCCGCGCAGGCGGCCAACTGGCTGCCCGCCCCCGACGGCCCGTTCTCCATCGCGATCCGGGTCTACGGCCCGGCCCCCGAAATCCTCGACGGCCGCTGGCAACGGCCCCAACTGTCCGTCCGCACCTGAACCCCGGCGCCACGGCCGGGGCCGCAGGGTCGGACCCGAGCGGGCCCCTCCACGGTGGGCACCCGCGGTCACGACCCGTGCGCCCGCCCCGGTTCACCAATGAGACGAGGAGGCACCCGTGGGTGAGGCGATCGGTTCGATGCTGGCCTCCGCGGTCGGCATCGCCATCAGTCCGCTGCCGCTGATCGCGGTGATCCTGATGCTCTCCACCCTGCAGGGGAAGGCGAACGGCGCGGCCTTCACGGCAGGCTGGACAGTGGCCCTGGCCGCGGTGACCACCGTGGTGGTGCTGGCCGGCTCGAACATCGACACCGGCGCGGACAAACCGACCTGGTCGTACTGGCTCAAGCTCGCCCTCGGCGTGCTGTTCCTCCTCCTGGGCGCCAAGCAGTGGCACGGCCGCCCGCGCGAAGGCCACGTCGCCGAACCGCCGAAATGGATGCGGGCCATCGACACCTTCACCCCCGCCAAATCGGCCGGCCTCGCGGCAGCCCTGGTCGCCGCGAACCCGAAGAACCTCGTCCTCGCCGTCGGCGGCGCCGTCACCATCTCCACCAGCACCGCCTCAGCAGGCGGCAAGACGGTGGCGACCGTGCTCATGGTGCTGATCGGCTCGCTGTGCACCCTGCTCCCGCTCGGCGTCTACCTCCTCGGCGGGCAGAAGTCCGCGAAGGTGCTGGGCGAGGGGAAGGCGTGGATGTCCGTCCACAACAGCGCGATCATGACCGTGGTCCTCGTGGTCCTCGGCGCCAAGTACGTCGGGGACGCCGTCTCCGCCCTGGCCGGATGAACCGCACGCCCCGGCTTCCACGGCTCGCGGGGCCGAAACCCGCCGACGTCACAGCCGGGCTCGTGACCGGCCTGTTCTCCATCCCCGAGGGCATGGCCTACGCCGCCATCGCCGGGTTCAACCCGGTCGCCGGCCTGTTCTCCGGCGTCGTGCCCGCCATCGTCGGCTCCCTCACCGCCCGCACCGTACTGATGGTCACCACCCTCACCAGCGCCATCTCCCTCACCGCCCAGAGCGTCCTGGCCGACGCCGGACTCGACCCCGCGAGCAGCGGCAACATCGCGATGCTCACCGTGATGACCGGGCTCGTCATGCTCCTTATGGGCGTCCTGCGGCTCGGTGTCGTGCTCTCCTTCGTCTCCAACGCGGTGATGACCGGCTTCTCCGTCGGCATCGCGGTTCAGATCATCACCGGCGTCCTCAAGGACGCCACCGGCTACAAGCCGCACGGGCACAACAAGCTCGCCCAGCTCGCCGACTGGCTCGCCCACGCCGCCTCCTGGCAGCTCGCCGCCACCTTGACTGCCGCCGCCACCATCGCCGTCTGGGCGCTCGCCCACACGGTCGAGCGCCTTCGCACCGTCGCGCTGCTAGTCGCCATGGTGGCCGTCAGCGCGGCAGTCGCCGTGCTCGGCACGGACGTGGAACTCGTCAAGGGCATCGCCGACATCCCCTCCGCACTGCCGCACCTCACCGCACCCGACTGGTCCGCCTTCCCCCACCTGCTCGGCGGCGCCCTCTCCATCGCCCTGGTCGCCCTCGCCCAGGCCGCCGGCATCGCCCCCACCGTCCCCAACCCCGACGGCACCCGCTCCTCCGTCAACGGCGACTTCGCCGCCCAGGGCCTGGCCAACACCACCGGCGGCCTCTTCCAGTCCCTGCCGGTGGGCGGCTCCCTCTCCCGCACCGGCGTCGCCGTCTCCACCGGCGCCCGCACCCGCTGGGCCGGGATCTTCTCCGGCCTGTGGCTCGCCGCGATCGTCCTGACCCTCGCGCCCCTGGCCGAGCACATCCCGATGCCCGTCATCGGCGGCCTGATCATCGTCGTCGGGGCCGAACTCATCACCGGCAAGATCCCCGACATCCGCCTCGTCCTGAAGACCTCCCCCCTGTCCACCACCGCGATGGCCCTGACCTTCCTCGCCACCACCCAACTGCCCCTCCAACAGGCGATCATCCTCGGCGCCGTCCTGTCCCTGCTCCTGTACTGCGCCCAGGCCGCCCGCCAAGGACGCCTGCTCGCCCTGCAACCCGCGGGCGACGGCCACTGGACAACCGCCGCCCCACCCGCCCGCCTCACTCCCGGACAGGTCACCGTCCTGGACTACAACGGCGTCAGCCTCTTCGCCGAACTGCCTCGCATCGAACGCGACTGGCCCGCCCCCGCCCCGGACGCCGTCCTGATCCTGGTGGTGCGCAACCTCCCCGACGTGCCGTCATCCGCCATGATCAAGCTCCTGCGCCGCAAGGCCGACGAACTCCACCAAACCGGCGGCCGACTGATCCTCGCCGGAGTCCAACCCCCGCTCGCGAAGATCGCCACCGACACCGGACTCGCCGACCACCTCGGCCCCGGCGGCATCGCGCCCGCCACCGGCGTCCTCTTCGGCCCGCTCGAATCCGCTCTGCGCGACGTCGACTCCTGGCTCACCACCCGCCCCGGCAGCCGACCCCGGCCCCGGTCTGAAACCGGCGAGCAGGGCCCGACACCCCAGCCGTAGAGACGCCGACCTCAACCACCGCCGCGAGTCCTCAACACACCACCGGCACACCAGGTTCGGCTCGACCCCGAATCCGTGCGGGCCGATCACCGAACATTCCGGCGTCGAAGCACGAGCATGACCGGCTGTTGTCGTTCCGGTCCTGAATGCCGACCGCAGGATCCCCGCCCGAGTGAT
>NZ_JBITSA010000041.1:0-6948 GCF_044540385.1 Kitasatospora sp. NPDC086009 | reverse complement strand
CCCGGAAGCTAAGCCTCACAGCGCCGATGGTACTGCAGGGGGGACCCTGTGGGAGAGTAGGACGCCGCCGAACAATCATTCCAAAGAACCCCCCGGTCCGTAAGGATCGGGGGGTTCTTTGCGTTTCCAGGGCAGACCCGGAAACGTGGAATTGCGGTGCGGAACCGGGCCGGGGGACTACAGGGCGAGCTTGAACCCGAGGTGCGAGGGGACGAAGCCGAGGCGCTCGTAGAAGCGGTGGGCGTCGGTCCGGGTCGCGTCCGAGGTGAGCTGGACGAGGTCGGAGCCGAGCTCGCGGGAGCGGTCGATCGCCCACCGGATCAGGTCGGTGCCGAGGCCGGTGCCGCGCTCGTCCGCGTGGATCCGGACGGCCTCGATGATGGTGCGGGTGGAGCCCTTGCGGGAGAGCCCGGGCACCACCGTCAGCTGGAGCGTTCCGATGGTCCGGCCGGCCCGCTCGGCGACCACGAGGTGCTGGTGCGGGTCGGCGTCGATCCGGGCGAAGGCCGTCCGGTAGGGGGAGAGGTCGTCGGGGCTCTCGCGGGCGGCGCCCAGGGGGTCGTCGGCGAGCATGGCCACTATCGCCGGCAGGTCGTCGGCGGTGGCGCGGCGGATCGTCAGGTCGTTCATGATCACAGCCTAGGCGAGCCCCTGGGGCGCGGAGGGGCTCGTCCGGGGCTCGGGTCCGTTCTCTGCCCGCCCCGCGCGCCCGTGGGGCCCGCCTGGGCCCGTCAGAGGCCGCCGAGAGGCCGCCGAGGGGGCCGCTCCGGTGTGCCCGAGGGGTGGAGCGGCGAGGTGATCCGGCGTCACTCGCCGGGCAGCGCGCTGGTGATGACGGCGAAGACCGCCCCGTGCGGATCGAGGAGCTGGGCCAGTCGGCCGACACCGTGCACGTCCATCGCGGGGATGCGGACGGTCGCGCCCAGCTGGCCGGCCAGGGCGAGGGCGGCGTCCACGTTGGCGACCTCGAAGTAGGGGAGCCAGTGCGAGCCGGTGCCCGCGGCCGTCTGCTCGGGGCCGAGCTGCATGATGCCGCCGTGGGCGTCGTCGGTACCGCCGCCGGCCGGGGTGAGGACGGTGTACGTCACCTCGCCGAGCGGGACGTCCTGCTCCTGCCAGCCGAAGACGCCGCGGTAGAACTCCTTGGCCGCGTCGGCGTCGACGCTGTAGCACTCGGCCCAGCAGAAGGTGCCCTGATCGGTGACGGTGTCCAGGCCGCGGGTGGCGTGCGGCTGCCAGACGGCGAACTCGGCGCCGGTGGGGTCGCGGTAACCGGCCATCCGGCCGCTGTTGAAGACGTCGAACGGGGCGAACCGGACGGTGCCGCCGCCGGCTTCGACGAGCGCGGTGGTCCGGTCGGCGTCGGGGGTGTTGAAGTAGATCGTCCACCCGGGGCGGTCCGCGTTCTCGTTGAGCGGTCCGAGGGCGGCGACCGTGCGGCCGTCCTGCTGGAAGAAGCCGTAGCCGCCCCCTTCGGGCCCCGCCGTGGCGAAGGTCCAGCCGAACACGGTGTTGTAGAAGACCGCGGACGCGGCGATGTCCGGGCTGGCGAGGTCGAGCCAGTTCGGGGAGCCGGGGGTGAAGGCGGTGCTCAGCATGGTGGCGGTGCTCCTTGAACGGGCCCGTCGCGGCGGGGCACGGGCGGTGTCGGCGCCCCCCGCTGCCCTCCAGCCTGGCATCAGGACGCCCGGTGTCGCACCCGGGCGGTACGGTGCGTAGCGAAACTGCACCCGCACTGATAAGGGGGGCCCGGTGGCCAGGCAGGCGCAGGCGGACCAGCCGCCGCTGCCGCGCCAGCTCGCTCAGGTCGAGGGCGTGCTGGAGCGGATCACCTATGCCAACGAGGAGACGGGCTACACCGTCGCCCGGGTGGACACCGGGCGCGGTGCGAACGACCTGCTGACGGTGGTGGGCGCGCTGCTGGGGGCGCAGCCGGGGGAGTCGCTGCGGCTGCACGGGCGGTGGGGGTCGCACCCGCAGTACGGCAAGCAGTTCGTGGTGGAGAACTACACGACGGTGCTGCCCGCGACGATCCAGGGCATCCAGCGCTACCTCGGCTCGGGGCTCATCAAGGGGATCGGGCCGCGGTTCGCGGAGCGGATCGTGGAGCGGTTCGGGGTGGACACCCTGGAGGTGATCGAGAACGAGCCGGGCCGGTTGATCGAGGTGCCGGGGCTCGGGCCGAAGCGCACCAAGAAGATCGCGGCGGCCTGGGAGGAGCAGAAGTCCATCAAGGAGGTGATGGTCTTCCTGCAGGGGGTCGGCGTGTCGACGTCGCTCGCGGTGCGGATCTACAAGCAGTACGGGGACGGCTCGATCGGGGTGGTCAAGAACGAGCCGTACCGGCTGGCGTCGGACGTCTGGGGCATCGGCTTCCTGACGGCGGACCGGATCGCGCAGGCGGTGGGCATCCCGCACGACAGTCCGGAGCGGGTGAAGGCGGGCCTGCAGTACGCGCTGTCGCAGAGCAGCGACCAGGGGCACTGCTACCTGCCCGAGGAGCGGCTGATCGCGGACGGGGTGAAGCTGCTCCAGGTGGACGTCGGGCTGGTGATCGACTGCCTGGCGGAGCTGGTGGCCGCGGAGGGGGTGGTGCGCGAAGCGGTGCCGGGGGAGGCGGGGGAGCCGATCACCGCCGTGTACCTGGTGCCCTTCCACCGGGCCGAGATCTCGCTGGCCAACCAGCTGTTGCGGCTGCTGCGTTCGGAGTCGGACCGGATGCCGTGGTTCGCGGACGTGGACTGGCCGGCGGCGCTCGGCTGGCTGGCGAAGCGGACGGGGGCGGAGCTGGCTCCGGAGCAGGAGCAGTCGGTGCGGTTGGCCCTGACGGAGAAGGTGGCGGTGCTGACGGGCGGTCCGGGCTGCGGCAAGTCGTTCACGGTGAAGTCGATCGTGACGCTGGCGCTGGCGAAGCGGGCGAAGGTCGTCCTGGCGGCGCCGACCGGCCGGGCGGCGAAGCGGCTGGCGGAGCTGACCGGGGTGGAGGCCTCGACGGTGCACCGGCTGCTGGAGCTGAGGCCGGGCGGGGACGCGGCCTACGACCGGGACCGCCCGCTGGACGCCGACCTGGTGGTGGTCGACGAGGCCTCGATGCTGGACCTCATCCTGGCGAACAAGCTGGTCAAGGCGGTGGCGCCGGGGGCGCACCTGCTGTTCGTGGGGGACGTGGACCAGCTGCCGTCGGTGGGCGCCGGCGAGGTGCTGCGGGACCTGCTGGCCGACGGCGGCCCGATCCCCTCGGTGCGGCTGACCAGGATCTTCCGGCAGGCGGCGCAGTCGGGCGTGGTGACCAACGCGCACCGGATCAACGAGGGCCTGCCGCCGTTGACGGAGGGCCTGCCGGACTTTTTCCTGTTCGTGGAGGACGACACCGAGCAGGCGGCCGGGCTGACGGTGGACGTGGTGGCGCGGCGGATCCCGCAGCGCTTCGGGTACGACGCGCGCCGGGACGTCCAGGTGCTGGCGCCGATGCACCGGGGGCCGGCGGGCGCGGGGAACCTGAACACGCTGCTGCAGGCGGCGGTGACGCCGGCCCGGGAGGGGCTGGCGGAGCGCCGGTTCGGCGGCCGGACGTTCCGGGTGGGGGACAAGGTCACCCAGATCCGCAACAACTACGACAAGGGGCGCAACGGGGTCTTCAACGGCACGGTGGGAGTGGTGACCTCACTGAGCGTGGACGACCAGCGGTTGACGGTGGTCACCGACGAGGACGAGGAGGTGCCGTACGACTTCGACGAGCTGGACGAGTTGGCGCACGCGTACGCGGTGACGATCCACCGGTCGCAGGGGAGCGAGTACCCAGTGGTGGTGATTCCGGTCACCACGTCCGCCTGGACGATGCTCCAGCGGAACCTGCTCTACACCGCCGTGACCAGGGCGCGGAAACTCGTAGTGCTGGTGGGGTCACGGAAGGCGATCGGACAGGCCGTTCGCACGGTCAGCGCAGGTAGGAGGCACGCCGCGCTGGATCATCGGCTGGCGACTGGATGATTCTCCAACGGATGGTTGCCTCTATTGTTCTCTTGACGTGAAGAGATTTACGGCAGAGCCTGGAGTGGTGCCGATCTTGTCCGGTTCGTACCGGCTGCGGCGGCAGGTTTTGTAGGGGCGGTCCCTTTCGGGCCACCCCGGGTGCGCGGCTGTCCGCCAGATGGGGGATGGTAGAGACAGTCAGGGCACCTTGGAAGAGGATTCATTTCGTCGGTGAGGAAGACGTGAGCGACAACTCGGTAGTACTGCGGTACCAGGACGGCGAGTACGAGTACCCCGTCGTCGAGAGCACTGCGGGCAACGCCGGCTTCGACATCTCGAAGCTGCTCCCGCAGACCGGCCTGGTCACCCTGGACAACGGCTTCGGTAACACCGCCGCGTACAAGTCCGCGATCACCTTCGTGGACGGTGACAACGGCATCCTGCGGTACCGCGGCTACCCGATCGAGCAGCTCGCCGAGCAGGGCAGCTTCATCGAGACCGCGTACCTCCTGATCAACGGTGAGCTGCCGACCGCGGACCAGCTGTCGGAGTTCAACCGCGAGATCACCCAGCACACCCTGCTGCACGAGGACGTCAAGCGCTTCTACCAGGGCTTCCCGCGCGACGCCCACCCGATGGCGATGCTGTCCTCGGTCGTCGGCGCGCTGTCCACCTTCTACCAGGACAGCCACAACCCCTTCGACGCCGCCCAGCGTCACCTGTCGACGGTCCGTCTGCTGGCGAAGCTGCCGACGATCGCGGCCTACGCGTACAAGAAGTCGGTCGGCCAGCCGTTCGTCTACCCGCGCAACGACCTGAGCTACGTCGAGAACTTCCTGCGGATGACCTTCGCCGTCCCCGCCGAGGACTACGAGCTCAACCCGGTCGTCGTGAACGCGCTGGACAAGCTGCTGATCCTGCACGCGGACCACGAGCAGAACTGCTCGACCTCCACCGTCCGCCTGGTGGGTTCCAGCCACGCGAACCAGTTCGCCTCGATCTCGGCCGGCATCTCGGCGCTCTGGGGCCCGCTGCACGGCGGCGCGAACCAGGCCGTGCTGGAGATGCTGGAGAGCATCCAGAAGGACGGCGGCGACGTCGACGCGTTCATTCGCAAGGTGAAGAACCGCGAGGACGGCGTCAAGCTGATGGGCTTCGGCCACCGCGTGTACAAGGCGTTCGACCCGCGCGCCGCGCAGGTCAAGCTGCTGGCGCACGAGGTGCTCGGCCAGCTCGGCAAGTCCGACGAGCTGCTCGACATCGCGCTCAAGCTGGAGGAGCACGCGCTCCAGGACGACTTCTTCGTCTCGCGCAAGCTCTACCCGAACGTGGACTTCTACACCGGCCTGATCTACCGCGCCATGGGCTTCCCGACCAGCATGTTCACCGTGCTGTTCGCCCTCGGCCGGCTGCCGGGCTGGATCGCCCACTGGCACGAGATGATCAACGACCCGACCAGCCGGATCGGCCGTCCGCGCCAGATCTACACCGGCACCGCGATCCGCGACTACGTGGGCCTCGAAGCCCGCTGACGCAGGACCTGAAAGGGCCCGGCCGCCTCACGCGGCCGGGCCCTTCACCGTCCCGCACGAGGGTGGGAGAGGTACAGCGCACGACTCCGGGGCGGCCGCAGCCGGGGACGGCCGCTCAAAGCGTCCCAGACCCGCCACACCCCGGCGTCGTGCGCGAAGGCCGCCAACCGTCGGCGACCGTCCCGGGGCCCGCCGGAGCCCCGTCGGCGGCAGTGGTGGCCGTGCGGCGACGTGATGCCGTTCGCCACGTCTCCGCCCACCGAAAAACTGCCGCACTACCAACCTAAGACGTATCAGGGTGCGAGAAGTTACGCCCGGGGGGTGTGAGCTGCCTCTCGCCACGCTCCGTGTGCGGGTTGTGGCCCGCCCATATCACACCTCCCGGCGGCGGCTACGTCACCCTCCCCGCAGTCACGGCAACCGAGCGTGATAGGAATCGTGGCATTCCGGTACGGACCGCCCCGCACCCTCGCAGCGTGGCGGCGGAACTGGGGAGGGAGTGCGCAGATGGCCAGGAACGTCGTCGTCACCGGTGGTGGCACGGGTATCGGGTACGAAGTGGCGCGGCGGTTCGCCGAGGCGGGCGAACGGGTGGTGATCGTCGGCCGTCGGCGGGCGGTGCTCGAACGGGCCGCGGCCGACCTCGGACCGAACGTCACCCCACTGGTCCGCGACCTCGCCGACCCCGACGACGTCGAGGCGGCGCTGGGTGAACTGCCGGAGCGGATCGACGTGCTGGTGAACAACGCCGGCAGCCGGGAGACCGTGATCGGTGGCGGGCCGCACGCCCTGCTGGCCCGCTGGCGCGGCGACTTCGAGCGCAATGTGCTGACCGTGGTGCTGCTGACCGAGTCCATCCGCGACCGGCTCACCCCGGGCTCGGGCCGGGTGGTCACGGTCAGCTCGATCGCCGCCCTGAGCGGCGCCGGCTCGTACGGGGCCGCCAAGGCCTCGCTGCACGCCTGGAACCACTTCCTGGCCGCGCAGCTCGGCACCTCGGGGATCACGGCCAACATCGTCGCCCCGGGCACCGTGGCGGGCACCGAGTTCTTCGGCCCCCGGCTGGACGAGGCCGAGGTGTCCCGCCGGGCGGCCCGGACGCTGCTCGGCCGGATCGGCGAGGCGGGCGAGGTGGCCGCGGCGGTCTACTTCCTGGCCTCGGCGGAGGCCGGCTTCATCACCGGCGAGATCATGCACTGCAACGGCGGCGAGCTGCTCGGGCGCTGACCGCTCCGGGAGACGCCGAGGGCCCGCCACCGCACGCGCGGTGGCGGGCCCTCGGCGTTGCGGGGGCGCGGTCTCAGGGCCGGCCGGTGGGCTGGAACCGGCGCAGCCGGAGGCTGTTGGTGACCACGAAGACGGAGGAGAAGGCCATGGTGGCGCCGGCGATCATGGGGTTCAGGAGGCCGGTGGCGGCGAGGGGGAGGGCGGCGAGGTTGTAGCC
>NZ_JBITSA010000040.1:0-15763 GCF_044540385.1 Kitasatospora sp. NPDC086009 | reverse complement strand
CGGCTTCGTGCATGGCTGCCTCCAATCAGATGGACGTGCCACACATCCAACCGCTGCAAGGGCGACCCGGCGAACCTATGCGGTCACAGCACTAGCGATCGGCCAGGAGAGGTGGCTCGCGCGGTTCGTGCGGGTCGTCGACGTGCTCTGCCCGTACCTGGGGACCACCGCAGAGGACCTGGTCGGCGCTGAGCTGGTCGCCCACGGCCGGCGTCTGGTGGACGCGCAGAACGCAAGGCTCTCCCACGAGATCACCCAGCGTGTGGAGGGCGCCCGGGCGCTCGCGCGGTCCATGGACGAGGCGGCCCTGGCCGCCCGTGGCGCGCTGCGCCAGCCCTACTTCCTGCGGCCGGCCCAGCGGGTGGAGTGCCCGGCCTGCGGATCACCGGCCCGGCTGCTCCTCGAAGAGGTCCGGGCGACCAACGAGCGCCTCGTGCAGGACGAGGCCCACCGGGACATCGTCCACCTCGCGAAGGAGTTCTCCTGCCGGATCTGCGAACTGCACCTCGCGGGCGCGGAAGAGGATCTTCTGGGTCCACCTCGCCTTCTGCTCCGGGACCGCGCCGCAGTCCACGCAGGCCCGCAGCTTCATCGCCTCCCGGTGCTTGCGGTTCTCCTCCGCCGCCTTGCGCTCCGCCTGCCGCTGCTTGTAGGCGGCGTGGTCCCCCGGGTTGTCGAGAGCGTCGGTCAGGGAGAGCAGGCCGTCGCGGCCGTACCGCCACCACACCTCACCCATGGGGCCGAGCTGGGTGAGCGTGTCGAGCGAGGCGACCAGGATCGGGATCGAGGCGCCGTAGTCGAGCCAGCTGTCCGTCGAGTAGTCCTCGGTGCGACGGTGGCCGCGCCAGAACTCGGCGGTCAGGTCGCAGATCATGACGGCCCGGTTGTTCAGCGTCTTCGCGCTGGCGTCCGCGAGGACCAGGGCGACGGGCGGGTAGCTCTCGCGTACTGGTACCGGGTAGGCACGACGCCACCAGTGCGTCATCCGCACCGCCGCCGACTCATCCGCCAGCTCCGGGTCGTTGCCCCGACTCTCGGCGCGGAACAGCTCGCGGTAGCCGGCGAGACTTCGCGGCCACCTTCGCCGAGGACATCATGGAGCAATCCACCTCGACCATCAGCACCGGTACCCCGATCTCCGGTGCCTCCAGCACCGCGTCCGAGCGCACCCTGCGGCGCCCGCCCGGGGCGAACTCCACCTCCGTGGCCCAAGACGCCACGGTGCCGATCCCGCCCGGAGCGTCGGGGTCGGTGCCGCCGCGCACGAACGCGAGCACCGTCTCGTTCACCGCCATCGCGTGCGGGCCCGGCCGTGCAGGAAGGTCCGCAGCTGGCGGCCGGCCTGCCGGTCGTCGTACTCGCGGTACTCGTAGCGCCGGCAGATCTCCCACGAGTGCTCGTAGGCCGTCGGCTTGCGCTCGGTGTACCGCTTCACGCACGAGGCGTCCTCGACGCCCAGTTGCTCGGCCAGGTAGTCCACCACCGGCCACGGCACGTCTAGCGGGTCGTCCGCGAGGAACCGGCCGATGTAGCGCACCGTGCAGATCTGCAGCGCGATGCTGAGCCGGTGGCTGTCGGTACGTCGGAGCGCGATCAGGTCCCGGTGGGCGTCGTCTAGGAAGAAGAACCGCTCCAGCTCGGACCGGGTGGGGACCTCCTGCGCAGAAGGTCCCCACCGTGCCATGACCCAAGGCCATGATCGATCTCACCGTTAACCGCTGCCCCGCTACTACTCGCCCCCCGTGAACGGGGCGTGGCCGGATCCCCTTTTGTGGTGCTGTTCTGCTCGCACCGTCCAACCCACTGTCTGGGTTCGGAAGGCCGAGGTCGGGTTCAGTAGGCGATGACGATCGTCCCGCGGCCGCCGTTCGCCCCGTGGCTCCCGTTCGCGCCGGTGCCGCCCCTCTTGCTGCCGGCCGCACCGACGTCCACTCCGCCCGCGCCTCCGAAGCCCGCGTCGCCGCCGGTTCCGCCGGTTCCGCCCGCTCCGGTGCCAGCGGGCGGTGTGAAGGAGGTGCCGTCGGGGAGGTCGACGGTTGCCTGGTCCAGGGTGCCGCCGGCTCCGCCCTCGCCACCGTCCAGGCCGACTCCTGGGGCCGCCCTGCCCGGTTGGCCCGCGGTACCGGCCTTCACGAGCGTGCATTCGCCGATCACGGCGACGGTGTCGGGCGTACCGACGTTCTGCTGGGGCCCGGCAGGCGCCGGACGGGGTGCGTTCTGTCGGGTCTCGTCACCACCGAGGCCGCCGTCGCCGGACAGCCCCCCGCCTCCTCCCTTGCCGCCATTGATGGCGATCACTGGCAGTCCAGGGAAGCCACCCCCCGGCTGAATCATCTCCAGGATGACTTGGGACTGGCCTCCCTGATCACCCGACGCCGCCTGCGTGCCGGCTCGGCCCGGTGAGCCGTCGCCGCCGAAGAAGTCGGTGCCCGCCTTGCCGCCGCGACCCCCTGTGCCGGCAACGCCACCAGACCCGCCGTCCTGGTTGACGACCCTCAGGGTGGGCGGGAGTCCCTCGCCGCCGGGGGAGAGAGTGACTGGGCACGAGAAGAGGGAGCCCGCCGCCCCGCCGGCACCTCCCGACCCTCCCGCTCCCGGACTGCCATTACCCCCGTGACGGTTCGGCACGTTCGGCCCCTGGGTGGCCGAACCTTCGCCGCCGCCACCCCCGCCACCTCCGCCGCCTCCACCACCGCCGCCACCGGCGGTCCAGACATAGACGGTGAGCTGCGTTACCCCCTCTGGCGGAAAGAAGGAGCCCGCCCCGGTGAAGACCTGGTGAGCGTGGACCGGAGCTGCGGAGACCGGGACCGGGGCCGCGACGGAGGAGGCCAATACGGCCGTTGCCGCTCCCAGAATGCTCAAGCCTCTGCGCCTGATAGATCGCTTCACGCCCTGCCTCCTCGCGATTAGACGGCACCCGAACCAAATCGGTTACTGATTGTTGCCCTCATTGGGCTCTGCGTAATCACTTCAGACATCGTTTGGTGTCCCCGCCGGCGTCGGCCGGAACGGCCTGCGATCCGGCGGCGTCGGCCCGGACTTCGTCGGCGTAGGCGCCCAGGGCCTAGCGGGGTTCCTGCGGGGACCAGACGGCCATGTCGCCGCGGTCGGTGCGGACCATCGCCTCGAGGCGCTCTCGGGCGTTCACCGCGGCCCCGCTCAGGCCGTCGGGGCGACGGCCCACGGGTCCGGGACGGGCGCGGACGGGCGCGGAGCCGGACAGCGAGACGCGGGAGGTGGAGATCACCTGGGCAGTGCCCGCCTCCCTGTTCCAGTTCCGGATCGCCACCGCCGAACAGCTGCGCCGCCTGCACACCCCCGACAGCGGCATCGAGAAGATGCGCAGCCGGCTGCGCAGGCTGCGCGAGCAGGGCCTGGCCGAGGAGCTGGCGCTGCCGCAGTCGGGGCGGGCGAAGGGCTGGTTCCTGACCGAGCACGGCGCGCGGATCGCCGCCGCTTTCCCGGAGCTGGCGGACATCCCCGCGCCCCGGCTCCTGGTGACAGGGAGGCCTTCAAGTTCACCCTGTACCACCAGCTCGCCGTCGTCCGGACCCACCTCGCGTTCCTCGCCGACGCCCGCACGCGCGGTGACTCCTACGGGCCGTTCGACCTGATCCCGGAAGTCACGCACCGCTTCGCCGAGGGCAAGGAGGGCACCGTGCGCCCGGACGGTCTGCTCCACTACGGGCGCACCGCCGGCGCCGGGGGACGGGTGTCCGAGCGGGCGTTCGTCGAGGTCGACCGCGCCACCATGGGCGGGCCCCGGCTCGCCGCGAAGCTGAACGCCTACGCCCGCTACTGGGCCCCCGCCCCGCTCCGCCAGGATGCGGGCCGACACCATCGATGCCGTCCAGGGCGGCCGCAGGCCGCTGTGGGAGCGCCGCTACCCGGTCTTCCCTCGGCTGCTGTTCGTCCTCACCGGCACCGGCCTGGCCGGCTTCGCCAACCGCGCCGGCCAGCTCAAACTCGTCGCCCGCACCCGGTACGTCGCCAGGATGCTGCGCACCGTCCCGGCCGGCGTCGCGAAGCTGGAGGACCTGGAGGCCGACGGCCCCGGCGCCGACAACTGGTGGCCGATCGCCGACCTGGACAACGGCCCCGTCCCCTGGTGGGAGCTGACCGGCACCAAGCCCTGACCGACACCCGCCGCCGCTCTCACCCTTGTTGGCCGCCCCGGTACGCCGGGCGGCCATCAATCAAGACATCTCACGGAGCTACAGTAAGGAGTCAAGTTCCCACCGTGAGGTGCCGCTGGACGGGACCGAACGGACGAGCCTGCCAGGCCAGGTCACAGCATGCCCGGACGGCCTCCGGCAATGACGTGGACGCCCAGCAGAGCGGCTGAAATGATCTGCGGATGACTGCGCTGCATGCACTGGCCGAGTTCGGCTCGACCGGAGCCATCGGATCGCTCTGCTGCGGGGCAAGGTTGAACGACATCGCCGTGCTCCTCGGGGAACCACATACGATCGGAAGAGTCAGCAAACGATCCCGCTGGCCGCACCTCTTCTCCTTCGGTGACGTCGAGCTGTGTGTCTGTCGCTGCCGCCGCGTCACGTCGATGTGTCTGCAGACCTGGCGCGACACCATCGACGTGCCCGCCCCCGGATCGGCGATACCCGCCTCCCACCCCGGGCGGATCACCATCGCACAGGTCTCCTCAGCCCTCGCCGCGATCAACTGCGCCCTGGAACCGGTCATCAAACAGCCCCCGGGACAGATGGCACTTCAGGCACTCTCGGCAGGCGTCACCTTCACCTTCACCAACAGCTCCGGCACCGAGGCGCTCCTCAAAGCAGCTAGCGTATGGACCAGCAGCCACGAATGCGTGGCCCCCGCGAACGACGCCCCGGACGACGGCTTCGGCGCGTAGAGCCGGTTTCCCTACGGACGGACCAACGGGTCAAGCGGCGACCGGAATCTGTCTTCCAAGGTTTCCCGTCGATACCTTGGAAGACCGTCAAGGTGCCCGGCCGGCCAGAGCCCGGGGCGGGGCCACTGGTAGGAGGCGCTGGTCATCGACGCCAGCAGCAGCGGGCCACTGGCGGAATCGGCTGCCGTTCGACGACGAGGCCGACAGCCGGGCAGAGGTGGAGACCGGCCGCCTCCGCGAGCGGCAGCCACACCACCGGCGCCCGGCCGGGGTCGTCCGGCTCGACCGAGCCGCCGGGCAGGGAGTGCTGCACGCCGTCGGGCCGGTCGCGCCCAATCGCCGTCCTCGCCGAGGCAGCCGCCGCCGCCGCGAGCATGGTCCGCGTCGGCGCGGTGGCCGTCGTCACCGCTGCGGGTACCGATGTCGTTCTGGCCGGCGCCACCGACGCTGTGGCCGCGGCCAAGCCGCCGGTGCCGAACACCGTCGCGCCGACCCCGCTGCGAGCGGCGTCTTCAGGGACCTGACCCCGGCCGAGCAGGCGCAGGTGCGGACGTGGATGGCGCAGGCGGCGACGAACCCGCGGCGGTCGTGGGCGGCCCAACGACCTGTTGAAGTCCAGGACGCCCGAGGACGCGGAGCGGCGCAAGTACCGGATCCGGGTGGCCGGCAGTACCGAGTACAGCCTCTGCACCTGCCGATCCGTGAAGCGGCCGTAGGACAGCAGGGTGGCGTCCCGGCCGAGCGCGACGTGGGTGGCCGCGACGGCACCGTGCCGGCTTTCCATCCTCCACACGAACGGCCGGCGCCCGGATCGACACCCGTCGGCGAGGTTCTCCGCGGCAACCCGTCCGACCGCCGGGCCACGCCTCCGTGACGGGCCGGCACACCGCGGCCGATACGGACCCCACCCCTCCGTTTCCAGCAGCCCGCACGTTCGCTAGCTTGTTCGCTGCACCGGCCGCGAACCAGCCGCCGGGCCCAGCCGGAACCGTACGGAGACCAGCCCTTCCATGGACGCCACACACGTCACCCCCGGGGCGCCCAGCCCAGAGGTGCAGCCCGCCACCACCTGCTACCGGCATCCGGCCCGGGAGTCGTTCATCAGGTGCACCCGCTGCGAGCGCTACATCTGCCCGGACTGCATGCTGGACGCGCCGGTCGGCCACCAGTGCCCGGAGTGCGTGAAGGAGGGCCACCGGAGCATCCGTCAGGCCCGCACGGTGTTCGGCGGGAGGCTGATCGACACGCCCTTCCTGACGTACCTGCTGATCGCCGTGAACGTGCTGGTGTACGTGCTCGAACTGATCCGTCCGGGCGCCGTGGACCGGTTCGACGGTCTCGGCCAGGGGGTGACCGGGCCGGACGGCCTGCGGTACGTCGTCGAGGGCGGTCTGCTGCCGCCGGGCTTTCGGGAGGTCGGGATCGCGCACGGCGAGTGGTACCGGCTGATCACCTCGGGGTTCCTGCATCTGCCCGCCACACACGGGCAGTTCGGCATCCTGCACATCCTGATGAACATGTACTCGCTGTGGCTCTTCGGACGGGTGGTGGAGCAGCAGCTGGGCCGGGTACGCATGCTGGCGCTCTACCTGACGGGTCTGCTCGGCGGGTCGGTCCTGGGGTACCTGATCGCCCCGCAGGAGGCTGCGGTCGGCGCGTCCGGCGCGATCTTCGGCCTGGTCGCCACGTACTTCCTGATGACCAGGAAGATGCACCACGACCCGCTCGGCGGCGGGCGGCAGCTGGTGGGCGCGATCATCTGGCTGGTCGCCTCGGCGGGCTTCACCTTCTGGCAGGGCCACCTCGGCGGGCTGCTGGCGGGCTTCGCGGTCGGCTCGGTGCTGGTGTTCGCGCCGCGCAAGGGCCGGGCTCTGATCCAGGCGGCGGGGGTACTGGCCGTCCTGGGGCTGCTGACGGCCCTGGTGTTCGTGCAGACCGCCGATCTCGCCGGGCGCAGCCTCTGGGGCTGACCGGCGAGGTGGTGAGCCCGCGGGCCCGCGGGCGCCGAGGACCGGAAGTGACGTCCGGCCCCGCGCGCCCGCGGGCCTTGCGCCGTGCCGGGCCGGGCGGGCGTCCGGTCCGCCGGCCGCGGTCGAGGTCCAGCCCTGCTGCCGGGGCCGCTCGAAGCCGTCCAGCAGGTCCAGCAGGTCCAGCGCCAACTCGAACTCGAACCGGTCGTCACAGCCCTGGCCCACCACGGAGTCGTCGTGGGCGGCCGCGGTGCGCCGCCCGGCGGTGCGGGGTGTCGCCGCGGTGTCTGTCGGCCCACTCCCGCGTGCGCGCCGACCGCCCGGCGGCGACGCTGGCGGTGAGCCCGTGCCGCGCGAGCGGCGGCGCGCCGGAGTCGTCCGGGAACGGAGGCGGTCGTGGCCCGACCTGTGTGGACCGGAGTGCTGACCTTCGGCCTGGTGACGGTGCCCGTCGCGCCGTACACGGCGACGCAGTCCCACGACGTGCGCTTCCACCAGCTGCAGCGCGGTACCCCGGACCGTGTCCGCAACAAACGGGTCAACGAGCGCACCGGCACCCAGGTGGACTTCGGGGAGATCGTGACGTGACTTCGATCGCGAGTTCCGGTTCTGGTCCAACTTCTGTGGAGCAGTCACGCTCTGTTACGCCTCGGGACTGATGCCCTTCGTGACTCGTGGACGGACCTGTTTGGGATCATGCCCGCATGGACTTCGACCTCGCCCCACCGAACGGCGTTGGCCCGTTGCGGATCGGTATGGATCGGCAATCGGCCAACGCGGCGCTGGACTCGCTCCGCGATCTCTCCGCAGTCTCGGAATCCGACCGGCCGGGTCAGCACGTCTTCCGTCCCAGTGGACTGATGATCAGCATTCACTGCACGCGCGACCGGCTCGAAGCCATTGCGCTCGGGAGGCCAGCGGCTCCGACAGACCGAGTCATCTTCCGGGGCCTGGATGTATTCGCGATCCCGGCCCGCGAGCTGGTGCAACGCATGAGCGAGTACACCCCGATCGAGGCAGACCCAGACGACCCGGTGTCCTTCGTCGCCTCCGACCTGCTCCTGAGCTTCTGGCGCTCGTTCGCAGCCGACGACGAGCCAGAGGAAGAGCGGGGCTACTACTTCAGCTCGGTTCTGCTGGCATGGCCTGGCTACTACGACACGCCTGCTCAGGCTGCAGAGCGCCTCCAACAGAGTTCGTAACCGCCCCGTCAGGCTGCAAGCAGGACTCGTTTCCGCAGCAGTGCGAACCCGGATCGGCCGTACATCTGTCGCTTCAGCATCTTGATCCGGTTGACGTGGCCCTCGACGACGCCCGAGCTCCAGGGCAGGGTCAGGCCGGCGGTGACGGCGGCAAGGTCTCGTTCCAGGCCGTTGACGAAGGCGTGGAGACTCGGCAGGTCGTCGGCGCGAACCGCTTCGATCCACTGCGGGAGCCGGTCGCCTTGGAGTTCGGTGATCATCCTTCCGAACGCGCGGACGTGACCGGTGAGCGCGTCCAGTTCAGGGCAATGCGTGACCACTGACTTCAGCCTGAGTCGATCGTTCTCCGGCAGGGCGTCGGGGTGGGTCAGGATCCACCCGGCGACGGTCCGCGGCGATGGTGGTCGGGCTGCCGGTGCGGTCGGGGTGGTACGAAGCGGGCGGAGGTAGGCACGGACGGCTCCGTAGCCGCCGCGATAGCCGTGCGTCCTGATCTCTTCCCAGAGGGTCCAGGCGTTCGTAGAGCCATCGGCCCACCGGTCGTTCAGGTACGGCTTGAAGTCGTCGAGCTTGGTCCTGCGGTTCTGCCACTGCCCCTGAAACAGGTCTTCCGGCCGCGCGGCGTCGGCCAGCCGCTGGACGGTGCGGTAGGTCATGCCGAGCTGGCGCTGGATAGAGCGTCGGCTGTGGCCAGCGGCTAGCATCGCGTGGATGGTGGCGTGCTTGGCGCGGGTGCGGTCGGCGAACCGGTGCCCGGTGGGCCACGGCGACCCGCCGTCTGCCGGGGCCTGGACTTCTGCCTTCTCCGGGGCCGCCTCGGTGGTGGTCGCACGCAGGCACGAGCGGTGGCGGGAGATGCACCGCTCCGTGGCTTCACCGAGGTTGCGCCAGAGGTGGAAACGGTCGGCGACCTGGACGGCAGTGGGTGCCCCGATGCTGGCGCCCTCTGCGAAGAACGGAGCCCGGCCACGGCAGACGACCTCGATCCCCGGGCGTTCGGCCAGCCAGGCCGCGACGGTGGCCGCCTCGCGATTCGGCAGCAGGTCCACCGGGCGGCGGGTCTCGACGTCGACCAGGACGGTCCCGTAGACACGTCCCTTGCGCATCGCGTACTCGTCGACGCCGACCACCCGCGGGGTCCGCGGCTGAGGCTCCGGGAGCGCGTCGACCAGTCGCAGGACCGTGTTCCGGCTGGCTTTCGCCCCAAAGACGTCGGCCAGCCGGGCGCCGGCGCGGCCGGCCACCGCGAGGCCGACCTCGGCCAGCGCCGACCGCATTCGCTCGGTCCGCTGGCTGTGCCGGCGGGTCAGGCCCGTGACCTGCTCGACGAACGTACGCCGCTCGCATGAGGCATCCTCACACGTGAACCGCCGGACCCGCAGCCGCAGCACCACCCGCCGCCCTGCCACGGGAAGATCAGCTGGAAACCGCAGGTAGGAGCCGTGAACCCGCCCCGACCAGCTCCCGCAGCCCGGGCAGCGAGCCTTGGCCGTCCGGGATCTGACACCGATCCGGATCACGTCGCCGTCGTCCTGCATCGACACCACCCTGATCTCCGGATCCGACAGGAAGATCAGCTCTTCCAACTGGAGCAGTACCTCGCGCACAGCCCAGAACCATCGCCCGGAACGTCGCCGTCGTCGGCCATTTCCGGACGATCTCGGAAGACCCTCCGGAGAGATCAACCGTTACAGGGAGTAGGCACGCCACAGAAGTTGGACCAGAACCCGAGTTCCGGCAGCAGATGCTCACCAGTTTCGGCAGCACCCAACCCGCGGGCGGTGTTCGACTGTGCCGTTGGAGGTCCTGGCAAGCTCCTGGTCCGAGAGGAGCCTGTAGCACCGGGGCTGAGGGTGGTCGACTCGTACCACTGAAGCTTCAATGGATGACCGGCCCGGGGCGATCGGTCATGCGCGGGCCAGGCTCGCCCGGGCAGCGATCATGAAGGCATTCTTGGGCTCTTCCAGGTGCTCGTTGACGTCCATGTCACCGACCGCGCGCCAGACCGCCTGGTTGAGCGTGCGTCCATAAGCGCGGGCGGGGGCCTCCAGAGCCGGGTCGCAGAGCAGGGCAACCCCGCGGTCAGCCGTCCAGAGCTTGGTCATGGTGGCTTGCGCCCCGGTCATCCAGCCGTCCTCGTCGGCACCCCACGGTTCCGGGCGGGCGTAGGCGGCCCGCTCGGCGAGTGGGGCACAGGCAAGGAACTCCTGGATCGCCTGCACCTGCTCGGCCCGGCGCGTCTCGGCGGTCGCCGCCGACCGTCGCCGCTCCTCGGCCCGATCCGCCGACCGCTGGGCGGCACGCTGAGTGAACGCCGTTGACGCGGCGCCGCCCTCGCGGCTGATCTCCGCAGCGCGATCCTCGCCGAGGTGACCGACATGCACCGTCACACCGCACTCCGCCGGGGTCGCCTACGCCCGACGTGACTGGGCTGAGTACTCCCTGCCCGAATCGAGGACAAGGAGGGCGCTGGCGCTGCGGGACATGACACGGTGGCATCGGCCCGCGTCTGTGAAACCAAGGTGCCTCGAAGGGCGTCGGTCAGGTAGCGTGCGGACCATTTCGAGCCCTGAGACAGCCAAGGTGGGGGCTTTCGGTCACGCCGTCAGCTCCCTGAACCGCTGAGTTCGTAGTCCTGTGGTCCCGCCGTGTCCTGCGGCCGGACGACTGCGCCCCTGGGTGCTGACCGCGGTGACGAGACGTCTTCTCACCTCTCCTCACCTCGGAGCATCAATGCCTCTCCCGCTGTACCTGCTTGCCATGGCGATCTTCGCTATGGCACCTCCGAATTCATGCTCGCCGGACTCCTGCCAGACATCGCCTCCGACCACGACATCACACTCGGGACAGCAGGCATGCTCACCGCGGGCTTCGCGATCGGAATGATCGTCGGCGCCCCACTCGTAGCCGGGCTCGCTCGCAACCGGCCCGGACGAACCGGCCTCCTGGGGTTCGTCCTCGTGTTCTCGGCCGCTCACGCCGCGGGTGCCACCACCACGAGCTTCCCGGTTCTGCTCACGACCCGGGTCGTCGCCGCGCTCGCGAACGCAGGGTTCCTTGCCGAAGCTCTGACGACCGCCGCCACGCTGGTCGCCCCCGACAAGAAGGGACGTTCGCTGGCTGTGCTGCTGTCGGGCACGACGGTGGCCACGATCGCCGGGGTCCCGGGAGGATCGGTCCTCGGCACGCTGCTCGGCTGGCGGGCCACGTTCTGGGCCGTCGCCGCTCTCTGCCTGCCCGCAGCTCTCGCCATCCTCAAAGGAATCCCAGCGCGACCTGCGAAGGAAGGCGCGACTCGCGAGCCGGCCCTGCGATCGGAGCTCGCACAGCTCAAAAGCCCGCGGTTGATCCTCGTGACGCTGCTCGGCGCGCTGGTGAACGCGGCAACCTTCGGAAGCTTCACCTTCCTCGCCCCCGTCGAGACCGATAGCGCCGGGCTGGGCAAGCTGTGGATCTCAGTCGTTCTGGTGCTTTTCGGCGCCGTCGGCCGAGGCGGGATTCGCCAGCCCCAACGATAAGCTGCTGCACCCGACTTCGGGCGATGTCGTGGACAAGATCGTGAACCTCGGGAGGACCGACATGGATTCATCACGGCGCAGCGTGCTGACAGCGGGTCTCTACTCGGTGGCTCTCGGCGTCCCGGGATTCGGAGACCTGACCAAGCGCGTGGGCGCCACCTCGGCGTCGCTCGGCCCGGCGGTTCCGGTCGGTGCGAGCGAGGTGGAGACCGTACGGAAGATGACCGCCCGAATCGCGGAGATTCTGGACGAACTCGGCGCCGGCCACGCCCGACCGATGGCCGCCGCCTTCCTCACGAACACCGTGGGCACCTACCTGCGCGCACAGGCCACGCCGGCCGTGAAGGCCGACATGCTCTCCGCAGCTTCCGATCTAACGTATCTGATCGGCTGGATGGCGATGTACGAGATCGAACATGGTCTCGGCCAGAGCTACTACCATCGCGCGTTGGAACTCGCCAGGAACGCTGACGACCATGTCACGTACTGCCGAACCCTGCGCGGAATGGCGCTCCAGGCTGCGAACCTGAAGCACGGCCAGAAGGCCCTCAACCTGGCTGACGCGGCCGCCGAAGCCGCCCCGAAGGCCGGGCCCCGGCGACGGGCTTTCCTGACCGGCCAGCAGGCTCACGGTACCGCCTTGGTCGGAGACAGCCGTACGGCCTTCGCCCGGCTGCGGGAGACGGAGCAAGCTCTGTCCCAGGCCGACGGCCGCAACGACCACGTAGGCGGCTACGATCTCTCGGCGTATCACTTCCACGTCTCCTCCGTCCTCTACGCCTTGGGAGACGTGACGGGATCGATCACCGCGATGCAGCAGTCGCAGCGGCTGCGGCCGCCGCTGGAGAAGCAGGGCCGGGCGCACGCCAACGGCGTGATGGCTCAGCGGCAACTGGAAGTCGGGCACGTCGAGGGGGCGACAGTGACCTGGCACAGCTTCTTGGACGACTACGAGACCCTGTCGTCCGCCCGGACAGATGACCACTTCCTGCAGATGCTCCCCGGTATCCGGCCCTACACCGGAAAATCCGAAGGTCCGCGACCTCAACGAGCGGGCGCGGACCTTGGTGGCGACGAAGGCATGACGGCGGCGGTTAGGAGGTTCTGGCCAGCAGCCGTGGCCCGACGCCGAACCACCGTGGCACCCGCGGCTGGGCCGCGATGTCCTGCAGAACATCTCCGTGCTGGTGTTCGGTGAGGTGCCGGTTGGCGATGTAGAGGTTGTCGGCGCTGCTCCCCCGACGACGGTGTCGGTGCCCACCAGTAGGTTGTGCGGTGGTCCCGAGAAGGCCTGATCGGCCCCGGCAGGGCACTGCCGGGGCCGCTGCTTTACCGGGGGCGCGCGTACGGCATCCGGCGCGCCTTGTGCGCTTCTGCGCCCCCTACCGTCTGCGTGGCGTAGCGGTCAGGATGGCCGGGTTGTCGTTCTGCGTGCGAAGGGGGATCCCTGATGGGCAATCGGGAGAAGGACCAGCCGCTGGAGAAGGGCAAGGCGCCGCCCGGGAACGCGGACGGGAAGGTCGACAAGCCGGATCCGGGTAGTGATGGGAAGCACCGGAAGCCGAAGCAGGACTGAGCGTGGACCTCGACCTCGTGAAGTGGCGGGCCGGCCTTGATGAGGCGATGGAGGCGCGTGGGGCCTGGCCCGAGCGGGCTCCGTGGCTGCGCGAGGCCGTCGCCGCGTTGCCCCGGGACTGGTTCGCGCCGGAGCGGCTGTGGCGGTGGGACGGGGACGCGTACGTGGCGGTGGAACGGTGGGCCGATCCGCAGGGTTGGGCCGGGGAGCTGTACGGCGACCAGTCCGCGGCCGCGATCACCCAGGTGAGCGGCGGGCTGCCGTCGTCCAGCCTGTCCGCGCAGGGCGTGGTGGTGGACATGCTGGACTCGCTGCTGCTGGAGCCCGGGCACCGGGTGTGGGACATCGGCGGTGGGCAGGGTTGGAACGCCGCGCTCGCCGCGCGGCGGGCCGGCCCCGGCCGGGTGGTGTCCACCGAGATCGACCCGGGGCTCGCCAAGTTCGCGCGGACCCGGTTGGCGGCCGCCGGCCTGGACGTCGAGGTGCTGGTCGCCGACGCCACCGGCACGGCGCCGGGCGGTGAACGGTTCGACCGGGTGATCGCCACCTACGCCGTCGAACGGGTACCCCCGGCGTGGGTGGAGGCGACCCGCCCGGGCGGGCGAATCGTCTACCCGTGGGGACGGCTGGGCCACGTCGCCCTCACGGTCGCCGACGATGGCCGCAGCGCGACGGGCTGGGTGCAGGGCCTGGGGCAGTTCATGGCGGACCGGGCCGGGGCGGCGCCGCCGGTGGCGGGGTTCACCGGGTACGCGGCGGTACGCGGCGGCGGCCCGGCCGAGACCGAGCGGGTGCTGGAGCGGGACCTGGGCGCCCTTGAGGGGAACTGGGACCTCACGTTCGCGCTGCGGGTGGCGGTGCCGGACGCGGTGATCACCACTGGGCGGGACGAGGACGGGGTGAACGCCTGGGTCCACGACGGAGTCGGCTCGTGGGCGGCATTCGGCGCGGTGGGTGACGGCACCACGGTGCTGCACCAGGGCGGCGAGCGGCGCATCGGCGACGAGCTGATGATCGCCTGGGCGATGTGGGAGGGACTGGGCCGGCCGGAGCCGTGCGAGTACGGGATCACGGTAGGCCCGGACCGCCAGTTCGTGTGGTTGCGCGATCCGGTGGACGGCCCGCGGTGGGCCGTCCACGGGGCAGTAGCGGCCGACGGTTCCGCTCGTTGAGCGCGGTGTGAGCAGCGTCCGTACTGGTGGTGGTCTGGGCCGTGGTCTTGATCTGCGGGTGCCGGTGCGGTCGGGCGGGTCACGTAGTCCCCGGCGGGTGCCGGCGGAGCGGTTGGCCGAGGTCGAGCCGCCGACGTTGGGGCAGGCATTGGTGCGGGCGCGGCGTCGGCGGCTCGGCGCTCGGCTGGACGACTGGGCGCCACCTGACCCCCGGTCGGTCCACGTCCGGGGCCGGCCGGTTCGCACTCCGTGCGGCCGCAGTCGTCCGGGCGCCGCCGCGCGAGGCGGCGGCGGCGCCCGGACGGCGGCCGCCTACCGGCCGGAGTGGTCGATGACGTTGCCGTTGGAGCAGTTGTTGAAGCGGTCGCCGACCCAGTCGCCCAGGACGGGGACGACGGCGACCTCCATCATGCAGACGGCGGCGGCGGTGAAGTTCCCGTTGTTGGCGGCGTTGATACCGCCGAAGTTGGAGTCGTTGACGGCGTGCGCGGGGACGGCCATGGCGGTCGCCGCGAGGGCCATGACGGCCACAGTGATCATCTTCTTCATACCGGCGACAACGACAGCGCCGCGAAAGGGACACGCGGGCTTCGGCCCATCAGCTGTACCGCCCTTCGCTCCGGACACGGAGGCGCCAGGGCTCGGGCCGTGCGGGGGCCTGCCGGGTCGGCCTGGCCCGGCGTTTCGCGTGACCGGTGCTACAGGCCGCCGACCTTCGCCGAGAACTTCCGGAGCGCGGCGGCGATGTCGTCGGGCTTGGCGGGGTCGACGAACTCGACCGCGTCCTTGAGATCGAACATGTCACCGCGCGGGGGGTACTGGGTGAGCCGCTTGGAAGTCAGTGCCCACGCCCGCTTCTCCTTCGGGACGAGCACGAGCCGATCGCTCTTCGGGCGTTCGATCCCCAGGGCGCAGGTGCCCAGGTCCAGGGAGCAGTCGTACAGGGGCGGGAACTGCTGCGTCACCGTCAACCGGCCCCTCGCCTCCATGTCAGCGTCGTTCTGTTCGATCGTCAGGGTGCCGCCTCCGGCGTCTTCCGGAATCTCCGCGGTGAACCTGAGGCCGACCAGACGCAGGCGCACGCTGTTCATCGGGTCGTCCGGGTTGACGTCGACCCGGGTCTTGAGTCCTCCCCGGAAGTCCACGGTCAGCAGGTCGGCCCCGACCTGCAGAGAAGTGCTGAGAGCGAGCGAGCTGCAGGGAATCTCAGCGCCGATCGGCGGGAGTGCGGTTTGCATGAGGAAGTCCTTCACGGAACGGAAGCGGGACGGGTACTCGTCCCACCCCCAGCCTTTCGTCTGTTCCCGCCCGAAGCCCGAATCGCCACCCACACACCCTCCACCTTCACCCGTTACTGAGGTTTTCAGGATGGAGTCGGTGGGGTGAGCGGCAGGCCGGTGCCGGCCAGGCATCCATCGATAAGGGCGGGTCGAAGTTGGATGTGTCGCA
>NZ_JBITSA010000039.1:0-23459 GCF_044540385.1 Kitasatospora sp. NPDC086009 | reverse complement strand
CCATCCGCATATCTCACACACCATCGGATACAGCCACCTCACCCCACCAATCAGGGACTTCGGGAGAGTTCACCCTGACGAGCCGAAGTCAGTAAGTCGAGTCGGCCCAGGTCTGACACCGCATGTTCAGGCGGTCCGCGTGAACGATTCCTCAGAGTTCACAGAAATCCGCTGACCGTAGGAGGGTTGATCGTTTGACCGTCAACCGAAATTGAGTCGCATGTGATCACTTTGATTGGGGCGGTCTGGCCGACGGAGCGTCCGCCGATTGGAATATTGATCTCTTCCGCCTGACCGTTAGCCGGGGTATCCCACCGGCCCGGATCGCGTTCGGTGAGTCTGCGGCGCCGGATCTTGTCGGACACGTCGACCAGACACACCGCGATTCCCTCCAGCAGCGGTGCCGACGGAACGGCCAGGACCTCACCGAGCGGAGACTGGCCGGTCAGCACCAGATCGAGTCCGCGCCGCTGGTACTCCAGGGCACGGCACACCCACATCTCGGTCGTGCGGTTCCGCCAGATCCGGTCCGCACCGTCCGGAACACCGAGTTCCTCGAAGTCGTGCACGACGATCCCGCTGAGCCGTTCACCCATGGCACGCGCGATGGTGGTCTTCCCCGAGCAACTGGAACCCGTTACTGAGGTTTTCGTTCTGTTGTCGGTGGTGACAGGTAGTGATCCCTGCGGTATGTCAATGGTGTGCGGTATGCGCAGGGTGGGGGCCTGACCGCTGAGCGGCGGGCGTTTCGTGAACAGGTGCGGCTGGAGGCCGGTACCCGGTTCGAGGCGGGCGAGAAGACCGCGTCGATCGCCCGGGATCTGCGGGTCAGCGAGCGGTCGGTGGAGCGTTGGCGGCGGTCCTGGCGTGAGGGTGGTGCGGATGCCCTGCGCTCGGCGGGTCCGGCGAGCGTGCCGAAGTTGTCGGCGGCCCAGTTCGCCGAGCTGGAGGCGGAGTTGGGCAGAGGTCCGGCCGCCCATGGGTACGAGGACCAGCGCTGGACGCTGGTCCGGGTCCAGGCGGTGATCGGCCGCCGGTTCCGGATGGCGTTGTCGATTGCGACGGTATGGCGGTTGCTGAAGCGGCACGGCTGGTCCTGGCAGGCCCCGGCCCGCCGGGCGCTCGAGCGGGACGAGCGCGCGGTGGAGCTGTGGAAACAGGAGGTGTGGCCGCGGGCAAAAGCACCGCGGCGGCGCTCGGAGCCTGGGTCGTCTTCGAGGACGAGGCCGGGTTCGCGATGACGCCGCCGCGCGCCCGCACCTGGGGCCGGCGCGGGCACACACCCGTGGTCCGGGTCCGGGGACGTTCCCGGCGCCGGATCTCGGTGGCCGCGCTGTGCTGCTACAAGCCCGGCGAGCAGAGCAGGGTGATCTACCGGCCCCGCTTTCACATGCCGCTCAAGGGAGCCCGCAAGAGCTTCGCCTGGACCGATTACCGCGATCTCGCCGTCCGTGCGCACATTCAGCTCGGCGGCCCGATCGTCCTGGTCTGGGACAATCTCAACACTCACCTGGCCGTCGGCATGAAGCAGTACGCGGCGAAGCAGGAGTGGCTCACCGTGTTCCAACTGCCCTCATACGCACCGGACCTCAATCCGGTCGAAGGCCTGTGGTCGCTCCTGCGTCGCGGCCCGACAGCGAACACCGCTTTCACCGATCCGGATCATCTCACCCGCACTCTTCGACGCGGACTGCGACACATCCAACTTCGACCCGCCCTTATCGATGGGTGCCTGGCCGGCACCGGCCTGCCGCTCACCCCACCGACTGCACCCTGAAAACCTCAGTAGTTTGAGCAGCACCCGGCCAGAGTGGCAGGTCGCCGCCGCGGGACATTCCATGTGTTTCCCGCCGTTTCTCGGCTCCGCACCGTCCTGCTCACAGCCATTCGTTGATGACCGCGACCAGGACCGTCGCCTCGTAGCGCACGGCAAGCTTGTCGTACCGTGTCGCCACCGCACGATGCCGTTTCAGGCGGTTGATCCCGCATTCCACCGCGTGGCGCTCCTTGTAGTCCTCCTTGTCGAAGACCGGTGGCCGACCACCTCGGGAGCCGAGCTTCTTGCGGTTGCGGACCTGGTCGGCCTTCTCCGGGATGGTGCACCCGATCCCGCGTCCGCGCAGGTAGGAGCGGTTCGCTCGGGAGCCGTAGGCTTTGTCGGCGCGGACCTTGTCGGGTGTGGTGCGTGGTCGCCCCGGCCCGGTGCGCGGGACGCGGATGCATTCCAGGACGGGCTGGAACTGCGGGCTGTCATGCCGGTGTCCGGCGGTGATCAGAAGCGACAGCGGCTTCTGCCCCTGCTCGGTCGCGAGGCGGATCTTCGTGGTCAGACCCCCCCCCGAGAGCGTCCGAGGCCGTGGTCGTCCGGCTCGGTGTCGATACCGCCCGGCGGCTCGCGCTGCAGATCCCTTCTTTACGCGCGCCGGCCGCGTGCTGATGGGCACGGCAGATGGTCGAGTCCACGCTGACATCCCAAGTGATCAGGCCTTTCGCGTCGGCCTGGACCTGCAGTTGCTCGAGGATCCGCTTCCAAGTGCCGTCGCGCTGCCACGGCGGAACAGGTCGTAGACCCGGTCCCAGGGACCGTACAGCTCGGGGACGTCCCGCCAGGGCGTGCCAGCCCGGGTCCGCCACCGCATCCCGTCGATCAGCTGCCGACGCGTCCACGTTCGCGGCCTCCCCGGCTTCTTCCCTGTCGGCAGCAACGGCTCCAGCCGAGCCCACTGCAGGTCCGTCAGATCCCCTCGCGCCACATCATGATCATCGCAAGTCGAGATCCACTTTCGCAACAGGCCCTAGCGTCGCGGTGTGACGAAGACGTCGTTCACGACGTACCCGTCCAGTCCGTGCAGCTTGCCGTAGGCGATCAGGTCGCTGCTCCGGTTGATGAACCCGCGTCCCGAATAGTTGAGCGAAGTGTTGCAGAGGACGCTGAATCCGGTGAGTTCGCCGAAGGCGGTCAGCAGTGCACCCATGGCCGGGTTCGCGGTCGGGTCGACGGTCTGGGTGCGGGCCGTTCCGTCGACGTGGGTCACCGCGCGCAGGTCGGCGGATTCGACCCGGCTGAAGTACAGCATGTAGGGGTCGGGGAGACCACCGCCGAACCAGCGGCCCGCTTCCTGCTCCAGGCAGATCGGGGCGATGGGGCGGTAGCTTTCGCGCTGTTTGATCCTGTTGAGCCTGACCGTGGTCTCCTCGGTGAAGGGAGCGGCCAGGATCGACCGGTTCCCGAGGGCGCGGGGGCCGATCTCCCAGCGGCCCCGTGCCCAGCCGATGATCTTCCCGTCGCGGAGGTGGCGGGCGACCTCGCCGTGGTCCAGCGGGCGGATCTCGTAGCGCTGCGGGTCGAACTCGATGTCCTCCACGAATTCGCCGCCCGCGTAGACGTCCCACTCCAGGTCGGCCGACCCGGTGTAGAAGTGCTGGGCGTCGATGGCGGTGCCGATCGCGGAGCCGCTGTCGTTGGGACACGGCGGAACGAAGACCGCGGGGAAGAGCCCGCACTCGCGCCAGCGCCGGTTCCACTCGCAGTTGAGCCCGCAGCCCCCGGAGATGAGCAGCGGGAATCCCTCGGTCAGGTACTCCCGGGCGTACGCGTGGAAGCGGTCGAAGATGGCGTCCGAGAGCCGGGCCGCCAGGTTCTTGTACGCGCTCGATTCCACACCGACGTTGTGGAAGGGGGAATCGGTCATCCGGTCCTTCAGGCTTCCGGTGATGACCTCCTTCTGGCCGAGGACGAAGTCGATGACGTCCTGTTCCGCCCGGGTCGCCGGCCGGTTCTCGGCGAATCCGGCCAGGGCCATCTGCTTCCCCGCGTCCTGGAACCGGACGAACTCCTGGTGCGGACTGAACTTCGGGTCGGCGAGCGCGAAGCCGTAGGAGTACTTGTTGCCCGGGTAGTTGAGCACCTCCTTGAGATGGGTCACCTTCCCGTGCTGGTCGATCCGGTAGAACGAGCCGATGTTCCCCTCCCACACCAGGCTGTAGAAGGGCTGGTCCCGGCGGAGTGCCGACATGCCGTAGGACGTCATGATGTGGGAGCGCTCATGGGTGGACGAGAAGACGCGCACGGCCTTGCCGAAGAACCGGCCGGCCTCGTCCGTGATCGCGGCTGCGCCCACACCGAAGTACCCTGCGCGCGAAGCCTGGTCGGTGCACTGGGTTCCCTTGATCCAGCCGCTCACGGCGACGACGTCGGGCTGCCTGTCCAGCCGGTCCGCCGCCGTCGCGAACAGTTCGGCCGTCGGATTGCTGTAGCGGAGGAACGAGTCCTTCTCCGCCTCTAGGGAGAAGAGCAGCCTGCCGTCGTCGACGGCCGCGATCGCCCCGTCATGGCCTTCCTTGAGGGAAAGAATCAGCATGATGGTCCGTTTCTCGGTGGGTTCCGCGTCCGACGGTTCGGGGCGGTTTCATGGGCCGACGGTTCGGGGCGGGCTCAGGGTCCGGGCGGCCCGGATGCTGCGGGCGGCGCCGAGAGAGCCTTCAGGGCGAGCCGGTGCAACCGCGGGTTGGCGGACAGGGCGCCGGTGCCGTTCCGGGGCGAGGCGCCCTGGAGGTCGGTGCAGAGGCCGCCGGCCTCCTCCACCAGAACCTGTACCGCGGCGATGTCCCAGGGGTTGACGACCGGTTCGGCCGCGATGTCGAGCGTTCCTTCGGCGACCATGCAGTGCTGGAGGAAGTCGCCGAAGGCACGGTCCTCCCAGCAGGCTTCGGCCAGGCGCAGATAGGCCGCACGTGAGTGGAAGACGTCCCAGGTCCGGGTGCTGGTGGTGGAGAGGTACGCCTGGTCGAGGCGGGTGCGGCCGGAGACCCCCAGGTGCACGGGGGTGGTGCCGGCCGGTCCCCGGCGCAGCCAGGCGCCCCGGTTTGCCGCTGCCCACCAGCGGCTGTGCAGGGCGGGGGCGCTGATCACGCCGACGGTGGGGCGACCGTCCTCCAGAAGGGCGATCAACGTGGCCCAGACCGGTACGCCGCGCAGGAAGTTCTTGGTGCCGTCGATGGGGTCGACCAGCCACGTGCGCCCGGGGGAGACGGAGCCGCCGGTCTCCTCGCCGGCGAACGCGTCGTCGGGGCGGGCGGCCCGCAGTTCCTCGCGGACGGCTGTCTCGACGGCGGTGTCCGCGTCGGTCACGGGTGTACGGTCCGGCTTCTCCCGGACCCGCAGGTCGAGGGCGTGGAAGCGGTGGACGGTGAGCCCGTCGGCGAGGTCGCCCAGACGGAGGGCCAGTTCCAGATCGTCCTCCGGTGGCACGGGCGGCGTCACCGGATCACCTCGTCCGCAGTTCGAGCAGGTGGTACTCCATGACGCCTACTTCCTCGATCCGGCGGACCTTGCGCAGCATGTCGATCCGCAGGCCGGCCGCACCGGCGAGCACGTCGAGCCGTTCACGGTCCCCGAGGTGGGCGGTGCCCAGCAGCAGCCGGCCGCCGTCGGTCAGGTACTCGTGCGCCCCGGCGAGGTAGCGGGCCTGACCCTGGTAGCCCGGGTCGAAGACGGCGGAGTGGATGTCGCTGGAGAGGGCGAAGCCGTCCTCCACATAGGTCCAGGGCACGTTCCAGAAGATCGTGTCGAAGCGGCTCAGGGGATCGAGCGCCGCGTACATGTCGCTGTGGAGGACGCGGACCCGGTCGCCCACACCGTGCCGCTCGGCGTTGGCGACGGTATTGGCCACGGCCTTCTCGTTGATGTCCAGCGCGGTGACGGAGGCACAGCCGCTGAGTGCGGCGGTGACGGCGATGACGCCCGTACCGCAGCCGACCTCCAGGAACGAGCCGTCCCGGGGATAGGGCACCACCGAGGCCATCACCTCGGTGGCCGCGCTCAGCGTGCTGGGCCAGACACCCCGGTGCAGGCTCCATTCCCGTCCCAGCAGGGTGAAGGTGTCCGGCAGGTCGTCACCGGCGAGAGCGTGCTGGAGGGCCCTCGCGACGTCCTCCGGCGACTCTTCGACAGTCATGCCCACTCCCTCTTCGGTGGTGCGGTTCCGGTCATCGGGGCAGCTCGGCGGCGTACCGGACCAGCGCTTCGCGGTGACGGCCGATCTTGCGGAACGCCTCGGCGTACTGGTCGATGAGCGCCTTGTCGTCGGGCCAGGCGGTGAAGGTCGGCAGGGAGAGCGCGTGCTGCTCGACGTGCTCGGCCTGCGAGTCGGCCCCCGGCGTGGTGGCCTTCTTCGGGACTCCGGGGAAGAGGGGGTTCTCGGGGCGGGCGTAGAGCGGCAGGGTGGACAGCCGGGGGCCGGAGGGGGCGCCGACCTCCATGCCCTCGGCGCGCAGCGCCCGGATGAGCACCGAGCGCGGCACGCCACCCAGTGCCTGGGGCCGGTAGAGCGGCTTGTAGCCGTACCAGGCGCCCATGTCGACGTGGTCGGCGACATGGACCCGCTGCAGGTACTCCACGTCGGAGAGTTGCTCGCCGAGGTGCCGCAGGCACCGGTGCCGGGCCTCCTTGCGGGCGGGGAAGGCGGCGAGGGCATGCCGGGCGACGATGGCGTTGAACGGTGACATGCGCAGCTTGAGTCCGAAGCCCGTGACCCAGTGGGCCCGCAGGTCCTCGTCGAGGACGGAGTCCCGGGAGCGGTCCCGGTAGTGCCCGAGGAGGGTGGCGCGGTCCTGGATCCCGGGGTCGCTGGTGACGAG
The DNA here is from genome assembly GCF_044540385.1 of Kitasatospora sp. NPDC086009. Classification (NCBI taxonomy): domain Bacteria; kingdom Bacillati; phylum Actinomycetota; class Actinomycetes; order Kitasatosporales; family Streptomycetaceae; genus Kitasatospora; species Kitasatospora sp. NPDC086009. The sequence continues at coordinate 16,820 of NZ_JBITSA010000039.1, read as the reverse complement.
GATGCCGCCTTCTCCGGCGTAGACGGCCTTGTTGGCCTGGAGGGAGAAGACGGCGGCGTCGCCGAAGGTGCCGACCGGCCGGCCCTTGTAGCGGCTGCCGTGGGCATGGGAGCAGTCCTCCAGGACGCGCAGCCCGTGCCGTTCGGCGATCGACAGGATCGCGTCCATGTCGCAGGGGTGGCCCCACTGGTGGACGACGGTGACGACCTTGGTGTGTTCGGTCAGCGCGGCCTGGAGTGCCTTGGGGTCCAGGCCCCGGGTGTCGGGGTCGATGTCGGCGAGGACCACGTCACCGCGCAGCGCGAAGACGGGGCTCAGCGCGGCGTGGTAGGTGAGCGCCGGTCCCACGACGTCCACCCCCTCGCGTACGCCGAGGGCGAAGTAGGCGGCGAGGAGCGCGCTGGTGCCGGAGTTGAAGGTGACCGCGTAGCGGGCGCCGCCGTTCAGGAAGGCGAGGAAGTCGGCTTCGAGCCGGCCGATGGGGCCGCTGTTGCCCTTGATGGAGATGTCGGTGTTCCGCTGCGCGGCCAGCTCGGACAGCTCCGCCTCGTCTGCGGGGGGCGGCCACACCTCGTGGGGCAGCGGCCGCGAGATGGCGGGTGCGCCCTCGAGAAGGGCGAGCCGTTCGTCGGTGCTCATGTGCTCTCTTCCTGTCCGTGCGGGGTGGGTCAGGCGCATCGGTCGGTGAGTCCGCTCGTCCCGCCCGACCGGGCCCGGTAGATTCCGTCGATCGTGCGGACGGTGGCGAGTTGACGCAGGAGGTGGTCCCGGCGGTAGTCGCGGTCCTCCAGGCGGTCCAGATAGTGGCTGAACATGGAGCGCGTGATGTCCGTCCTGGATCCTTCCGGGGCGTAGCGTTCCAACTGGGCCCCTCCGACGGCGTGCAGGGTGGCCGCCCCGGGGGCGACGTTCAACGCGCCTTCCGAACCGAGCACGCAGAGCTGTTCGGTCTTCGCGAGGCTGTGGCGCGAGATGCGCAGCGAGCCCGCCAGCCCCCTCGACGGGTAGCTGCACAGGAGGGCGACCAGGTCCTCCAGTCGGCGGTCCCGGGTCTCCTGGTACTGGTGCACGAAGGCTGAGTGCACCCGGGGGGTTTCGGGGAACATCCCGTTGAGCACGTCGACGAGGTGGTAGCCCATGTCGAGGAGCACACCGCCCCTTGCCTGCTCGCGGGACGCGCGCCAACCCGTGGTCGGACGGGCCAGGTTGAAGTGGTAGTCGTAGGAGAACCAGTAGGGCCTCCCGATCCGCGGGAGGTTGTCCCGGGCGAACCGGAACACCGGGTCGAAGTTCCGTTGCAGCAGGGTGAAGATGCTGCGGTCGGCCTGCTGCGCGAGTTGTATCAGCTGGCGCGCTTCGGGTTCGGTGACCGCGAACGGCTTCTCCTTGATGACGTGCCTGCCGTGCGCCAGCAGCCGCGTACAGACCGGGAAATGCTCGCCGTGCGGCACGGTGACCACTGCGGCGTCGAAGTCGACGGCTTTCAGTGCGTCGTCGAGGCTCCCGTAGTACGGGAATCCCCATTCGTCGGCGAGTGGCACGGCGGGCGGGGCGGAGTCGACGCCGCCGACGATATCGGCAATCTCCTGTACGATCGGCAGGTACTCCCTTCCTTGGTGCCCGGCAAATCCGATCATCAGCACTCGTGGTCGCGGACGGATGTCCTTCAGCCTGTCGCCGGGCATGCAGAATATTCCCCTCGCAGAACACCGCTCGACGATGACGTGGGAAGTCGGGAAAGGGTTGTGCAGCCCGGATCGAACTTACGTGTCCGCAGACGGTTCAGAGAGCCGTGCGGCTCCCCGGAGGGTCGGCGCGCCAAGCGTGTGCCGCGGTCACGACGTCCTTGATGAAGGTGCTGCCGCTGCGCAGTGTGTTCTCGTCGAGCAGCGTGACGTCCTCGGCGGCCAGCCAGGCGAACTCGGTGTGCTTGTTCCGTTCGAGTGCGGGCGAGGAGAGGTCCCCGTCCACCTCGACGAGGTAGTCCGACTCGATGTACCGTATGCCGTCCCCCGTCCACTCCGTGTGTGCCACCCGGGCGAGAACGCGGCGCAACCGCCACCCCGTCTCTTCCAATATCTCCCTGCGGAGCGCGTCCAGGAGGGACTCCCCTGGTTCCACGGCTCCACCGACCACGTCCCAGCAGCCGGGGAAGAGGGAGCGGTCGGCCGAGCGGCGTTGGACGAAGATCCGGCCGGCCGGATCACGGATCAGTGCGCCCACCACCGGTCGGGGCTGGGCTGCCCCGGTCATGAGGGTCCCCCGTCGCGCTCGGACGGGAACGGGTTTTCGGAATCAGTATTCCCGTACGAACGGTCGAACGGGCGGGGGGTCGAGCAGTCCGAATGGCGGGGTCGGGGCGGGATGAAGCGGTCTGGATTCGAACTGGAGAATGAACGACCTGAAGCTTGCATCTCCACTACGCGAGGTTAGCCGAATCTCGGAGAACAGGTGCGAGGACGAACTTCTTCGGGGCGCCTTGAGTTCCACTTGACACGGCGAACGGTCGCGTGCTGAGGGATTGCCTCCCGGTGTGTGCCGCGGCCCCGCCCCGGCGGAATCGCTGGGGCGGGGCCTTGTCCGCGCACGGACCGGTATCGGCCCGGTCCGCCCGTTCCATGGCGACGGGGCGCCGGCAGCGGATTCTTGAGCGATTCTTTCCTGCCACCGCTGACGGATCGTGAGGGAACCTTATTGGCCGGATCGGCCGCCCTTCGGGTCTCGGCGGTGCCGTCCTCCGGCCCCGCCGACCCGGCCGGCGCCTCCGTTCACCGGCGGCGCGCGACCACGAAGGCGTAGCCGATCTCCGCGAGGGCACCGAACCGGGGAAGGGAACGGGCGAAGTCGAAGAACTCGTAGTGCGGGTCGTCCACGGAGGGGGTGACATTCGCGAAGGCATCGGCGAACGCCTGGTAGGTGCGCCGGACGTGCTCGCCGATGTCCTGGAACTCCAGAACCTCCAGACCGGCGCGGTCGAGGGCCGTGCGGAGCTCCGCCGGCTCGGGGAGCGCAGGGGACCCGAACGCCCGGCAGGTCCGGCGGACCGTCTCCGCGGCCTCACCGGTCACCGGCGACCGGAGCAGCACGTCGGTGACGACCAGCGTGCTGCCGGGCCGCAGGGTTCGGGCGATCTCGGTGAGGGCGGCGGTCCGGTCGGGAATGTGCATCATGGACTCGATGGCCCAGGCACCGTCGAAGGACGCGGACTCGAAAGGCAGTGCGCAGGCGTCCGCGTACCGGAAGTCCACCCGGTCGGCGAGCCCGGCGGCATCCGCCCGGGTCCGTGCGAGGGCGATGTCCTCGGCGCTGACCGAGATTCCTGACACCTGGCCACCGGTGGCCCGGGCGATGCGCAGCGCGGGCCGTCCCGTTCCGCAGCCGACATCCAGCAGACTGCGGCCGGGTGCGGCGGCCAGCCGCCCCGCCACGAGGTCGGTGAGCCGGTCGGTGGCCTGGTCGAGTGACCGTCCGTCCGCCGGGCCGTCCCAGTAGCCGACATGAATGTTCCCGTCGACGGCCGCGCCGTCCACGATCTCGGGGTGCTCGTCACGGAGCGGGTCAGGGTTGAGTGAGGACGGGACGCCGTGCTGCGCGGACGGGTTGTCGGTCATCGCGATCTCCCGGGTGCGAGGGGTGAGTCGGCGGGTGACGAGGGCCGGCGGCGTTCGCCGGGAGCGGGCAAAGGTGTTCCCGGACGAACGCGACGCAGCTCCGCTCTTCCTGAAGGACTTCCCGTGCGACCGGTGGTGGGAACCGCTTCTCCGGGACTGGTTACCGCAGACGGTGATGGCGGTGGCGAGGTGGCCGTCGTGGACGTGCCAGTGGCCGTCCAGGGTGGGGAGCGGGGAGGGGCCGAGGAGGACGGCGGTGAAGGTGCCGTCAGGGCGGAGGGTGAGGTCGGCCTCGGAGATGTCGAGGAAGGTATGGGTGAGCGGGAACCAGGTGTTCCGCCCGTGAGGACGAAGCCGAGCGGGCGGCCGCGTTCTTCGCAGGCCGGGTGGAGCTTGGTGCTCAGTCCTCCACGGGATTGGCCGAGGGCGTGATCACCCGTTCGTCCCGGTCGAGTGCCCCCTTTTGCCGCCGGTGGCGTGCTGGTGGGCCCGCACGATCGTGGAGTCGACCGACCCCAGCCAGTCGATGTCCCCGGCCGCATCCCTCTCCGCCTGGATCGCCCGCAGCATCCGCGAGAACGTGCCGTCCAGCGCCCACCTGCGAAAACGCGTGTACAGGGTCTGCCACGAGCCGTACCGCTCCGGCACATCGCGCCAGGCCGAGCCGGTCCGCAGCTTCCACACGATCCCGTTCAGCACCACCCGGTCGTCACAGCGCGGCCGACCTGCAGATCCTGACCTCGGCAGGAACCGCGACAGCACATCCCACTCGGTATCCGAAAGCTCATGACGTCGCACCATGACCGCCATGATCGATCATCACTTGATCAGATTTGAAGACGGACCCTAGTACTCCAGCAGCGCTTCGCTATCTGGCCTGTTCAGAGGCGTCGTGGGGAGTGTAACGGGTTGTTGGCGGGACAGGGGCGGTCTTCGCGGAGCGTCCCTCTCCCGGGTGCAGTCGGCGTTGGCAGTGGCAGTGGCAGTGGCAGTGGCGGGCGAGGGCTTGGCGTCTGCGGCGCCAGCCCGACCAGCTCAGCAGGTGCGCGTGAAGGGGCCGACCGGAACGGTGGTGCGTGGTGAGGCAAGGCGCCAGGAGCCGGCGGACTTCTGCCACGGTGAGCGGGGCCGGAGCGCCGAAATCGCTTCTGCGTCCCCCTTTGTCGCCGCGTCGGCTGCCATGACTGCGAGGTAGGCGTGGGCGAGCATGGCCAGGGTGATGTGTCGGTACCAGCCGACGTGCCGAGGCCGCCGCGCTGCTGGGAATCGACCTCCAAGACGTGTGGCAGCGTGCTCTGGTCGGCCTGGCCCTGGAGGTCTGGGCCGCGACCGCGCACCTGCGGCACGACCCGGACGCTCCCGTGGCCACCGACATCCTGGACACCGCGTCAGTGCGACAGTGGGCTGACCGGTTCCTCGGCCGCCTGGACAGCGACCGGCGCCAGCTGCGCGAGACTGTGTCGGCCTGGATCCAGGCCAAGGCCCGTATCGAGGACACCGCCCATCTTGTGGGCCTCAACCCCGCCACCGTGAGGGTCCACCTGCGAAGTGCCGAGCAGCTGCTGCAGCGCCGGCTGCTGACCAACACAGCCTCCGACGCGCCGGCCGGTTGCATCGTTCCCGGCGCCCATGACCTCGTTCTGGCGTTCTTCGTCGTAGGGGGCACCACGCTACGTTCGGATGTCGGCCAGGCGGTCCCCTCCTGCGCCGGGTGAACCTCAGCAGCCACCCGCAGCGGGGCGGTCGGGCCGGGTGATGGACCGGAGACTGCCGTTCAGCTCTCGCGCTACTCGGGTGGGTTGGCCTGCGGCTACCACCAGTTCGTCCGGATTGTCCTCGGCCTCTCCCTCCGTGGCCGTCTTCGTCGATGACAGCCTCGGCCTCGGCGAACGTCACGGGTACGGGTCGGGTGAGGCCCAGGGACGCAATCACTTCCGCTCGGAAGATTTCAAGTCCAGTGAGACGGTCGTGACGCTATGAGAGGACGTTAAGTCCGTTTCTGGTAGCGGGCGCGTCCGGGTTGTTCGAGGAGTCCCTGACGAACGAGTCGTCCCAGGCGGGAGCGGGTGACGTTGATCGAGGGCTCGTCGGTGGGCACGGCGAGGAGTTCGTGCAGGTCGCGAACCTGGAAGACCCGCCGGGGATGTTCGCTGAAGGCGGTCACGATGCGCTGGTAGACGGTGGCAGTCTCCGCAGGGGCCGGTTCGTGGTCGGGCAGGGCGAGGCCGTCGATGACCTTGCCCGTGGTGGCGATCTCGGCGAGGTGGGCCTCGACCTCGGCCAGGGCACCGGTGAGTTGCGCGATCTGCTCGCGCAGGTAGTCGGCGCGTGCGGCAGTCTCGTCGTGTTCGACCTGCAACAGCCGCAGGAGTTCAGAGGCGTTCACGCGGCCAGCTCGACATCGTCGCGCCAGGCGGGGCTGGGGGTGGTGAGGCGGCGGAGCATGCCAGCGGTGGAGGCCCAGTGGACCCGGGAGGCGGCGTTGTCGGGCCGGTGGTCGTAGTCCCGGGCGAGGCGGCGGTGGAGCATGAGCCGCCGTTGACCTGCTCGACCACCCACCGCTTCGGTTGCGGGACGAACCCCTTGCCCGCGTTGTCAGGGTTGCGGCGGACCACCTCGACGGTGATGTCCTTCACCGCGCCGTGGATGATCACGGCGTCCTTGAAGCCCTGGTCGACCGGGACCTTCTCCAGGCGCATCCCGCATCGTTCGGCCGCCTGGTCCAGCAGGGCGATGCCGGCCTCGTTGTCGTGCGCACTGGCGGCGAGGACCACCACGCCGATGACCAGGCCCAGCACGTCGACGGCCGGTCCCCGCTTCCTGCCGGGCCTCTTCTTGTGCGCATCCAGCCCCGTGGTCGCCTTCGGCACTCCGGCCGCTGCGCGGACGGACTGGGTGTCGATGATCACCAGGGACGGGTCCTCTAATCGCCGGGCCCGCTCCCGCACCTGGCAGCGCAGGATTTCCCGGATCCGCTGGTTACGACCGTCCTGGCGCCACAGGGTGAAGTAGTAGAACACCGCTGACCAAGTCGGTAAGTCGTGTGGCAGGAGCCACCACTGACACCCTGTCCGGTTCTGGTACAGCAGTGCGTTCACGACCTCGCGCAGGTCGCAGGAGCCGGGTCTCCCGTCGCCGACCGCGACACCCGCTCCTACTTCCAGGCGGTGACCAGCAGCTCGATCAAGGCCCACTGCCCGTCCGACAAGTCCGTTGAGTACGGAATCCGTTCCATACCCCGACCCCATCATGCACACGACATACAAGTCGGCCGAACAGCTCCGTACGCACGAACGAGCGACACCAGATCATCCAGAAACGGACTTAACATCCTCTCATGACCGGTGAACTCGCCAGGGCCAGCAAGATCACGCCCCGCCCGACGGGCAAGTCCGATGGGCCGCCCGCCCCGGACCGCTCCGGTGACAGACTGTCATTCATGAATGATCAGCCCCGGCGGTCGTTGTAGCAGCCCGCCATCGACACCCCCGTCCAGCCGTCCGGCGGGGCCCGGCTGCTCGCGGTCGAGCGGGCCCCGTTCCTGGAGCCGGAGCCGGCCCCCACGGGCGAGCCGCCGGTGGTGTCGGGTGGCCGGCGTCGGCTCGGCCCGGGCGGCCTCGCCGTCTCCGTAGTGCCGGACGACCGGAGCTGACCTTGCCGCGATGAGGTCGGCTGTGCGCACGTCCGCTGGGTGCCGGCGCCGGTTGTCCCGCGCAGCACGCCGCGCCGGACAACCGCAGGACGGCGTGGGGTAAGAGGGCGCGTGTAAGGGCGGGGGATAGCCCGGGAAGGGACGGGCACCGGCCCCCGGCCGATACGCTCTGTTCCGTGACACTTACGGATGGAGAGGTTCGGGTGGGGTCGGGCACCAGCGGCGGATCCGGCCCCGCGAGCTCGTGATCCGTGTGCGGGGCGACGCTCCGGACGGGAGGAGCGGGTCAGAAGCCGGCCTACTGCTCGCCCTCCTGCCAGTCGAAGGCGTACCGCGGGCGCCGAGCCGCATCCGCCGCACAGCAGCTCGCCGCCGCGCGTGCCGCAGGCACTCGCGCCACGGACCGCGACGGGCCGCTGGGTGAGTTCCTGCGGCTGGCCGCCGCGATCCACGGCACCGCCACACAGTTCGCCGAGGACCTCGACAACGGTCCGGATCCCTCGGCCACGGCCGAGCAGTTCACCACCACCTTGTCCGCCCCGTACCGAGGCCTGCTGCGCCAGGCCGCTCTGGCCGCCGGCCCCGGTGCCACCGTTCCCACTCAGCGGGCACGGTCCGCGTCGCTCATCGCGCCGCTCGCCCTGACGCTCGGCGGCTGCGAGCCCGTCCTCGACCTGGCACCGGGATGGCAGCTCTCCGGCCGCGCGAGCGATGGCAGTGCCTACGGGGTGCTTGACCACGGCCACGTCAGGGGCTGGGTCGAGCTGAGTCCGGCCGGCGGCTGGCACGCCGTCAGCGACGGACTCCTCCTCGGCGCTGACGCGCGCAACGACCCCGGCCCCTGGCGCGACCATGTCCTGGCTGCCCTGCACCTGGAACATCCGCAGCCGTAGTTGTCCCGGCGGGTTTCGTGGTGGCACCGAAACGCCGCCCCGTTCCACGGGCCGCCCCCGGGCCGGGGTCGCGTTGCGGCAACGAAACCCGCCAGAGTGCCAGCTGGCCCGGCGTGCGACCTGCCGCCGCAGCCTACAGGCGCCTGCGAGGCGTGCGGCCGCGCGCTGCAACCGGCCGGCACCGGGCGCTCGCCCCGCTTCTGCGGGTCGACGTGCCGCTCGGCCGCGCACCGCCGCCGCGCCAAGACCACACTGCAAACACCGCAGGCGACCGCCCCCGCCGCCGCCCTGGCAGAGGCGCCGCCCGGGCACCGGGCGCGGCTGCTGGAAGGCGCCGCCGCGGCCGTTGCTGCTGGTGCTGTCCTGGTGGCGCTCTCACGTCGCCGGCACGCCGCCGACAGCTGACCGCGACCCCGTACACCCTGGTGCCCCCGCCCACCCCGGCCCGGCCCCTCCGGCGCTGCCGGAGGGGCCGGGTGGAGGTCAGTTCTCTATTCCGAAGTAGCGGGTGAGGTAGTCGGTGATCTCGGTGGCGTGAGGTAGGAGTTCGGGCAGTTGGGTCGTGAGCACGTCGCGGGTGGCGGTGGCCAGGCTGCCGGTGCTGGTGGCGGCGGGGCGCACGTACGGTTCGAGGCGCTTGATCAGCTCGTAGTTGCTGTCGATGTTCTCGGCGCGCATCGCCTTCTCGAGCGGCGGCGCGCCGGGCGGCGGGACGGGTGCGAGGACGCGGCTGACGTAGGTGACCCGGTGCAGGATCCGCCAGCACGGGGGCTTGGCGGAGTTCTGGCGGGACTGCCGCAGGGCTGCGGCGTCGGGCGCGTCGCTGCCCGCCAGCCACTGGGGGTCGACGACCTTGTGGTAGAAGTCGTCGAAGTTGGCGCTGGTCTCGCCGAGGTAGAAGGTGAGGAAGCGGTAGGCGTCCACCTTGCCCGGCACGAGGACGGGTTTGCCCGCCGCGTCGTAGAGTGGCTTGCCGTTGGTGTCGCGGCGCTGCAGGTCGCCCGAGGGCGCGCACTGGACGTCGAGGCCGAAGGTCCGGGAGGAGTCCTTGCCCTTGGCCCGGGTGACGCTGAAACCTCCGCCGCGGGAGGCGTCGAGCGAGCCGCTCCAGCCGAGGTCGAGGAACCCGAAGCTGAAGGAGAAGTTGCCGCCGACGTGCTGGCTGAAGCTGTAGGAGCCGGATGTGGTCTCGCTGACGGCGTCGGTGGCCTCGGTGGTCTCGGCGAAGAAGCCGCCCTGCGCGGTCCAGACGTAGGTGTTGACCAGGTCCCGGTGCGAGAAGCCCCGGGCGCCGGCGCCGCGGCCGCCGGCCTGCGGATCGGCCGACATGCCCATGCCGCGCAGGATCGACCGGGCCTGGGCCTCGGCTGGGTCGTCGCCCGCGTGGTGTCCGGTCTCGGTCGAGACCGACTCGTAGAAGGCGTGCATCCGCTGCTGGTCGCGGGTGATGCGGCGCTTGAGCGCGTAGGCGTCCCGCGGCTTGAAGTAGCTGTACTCGCCGTAGCCGGTGGCGGTGGGGTAGTCGGGGTCGGTGACCTTGCCGCGGTCGTCGAAGCCGACCGCGCCGTCCAGGGTGCCCTGCTTGATGTAGCGGGGGTTGATCGGGAAGTGGATGAGGTTCCAGTCCAGCGGGATGTCCGGGTTGGGCGGCATCCGGTACGCGACCAGGGCGCCGGTGTGCGCCAGGCGCAGCGCGAAGACGTTGGCGGTCTGCGACTGCACCAGCGCGAGGCCGGTGTTGGCGGGGGCGAGCGCCGGCCGATGGCGGAGTTCAGCACCTTGGCGGAGTCCTCCGGGTACCCGGTCAGCGTCAGCTTGGTCTTGCGGGTGGTGTTCTGGCCCTGGCTGACGCTGGTGTCCTGGCTCCAGGTGTTGGAGAACTCCAGGCCGCCCGAGAGCCCGAACTTCATCTGGCCCTCGGCCAGTGGTTTCGCGATGCCGACGCCGAGCGGCGCGGTGACCGACATGACGCTCGCGTCGGTCTCGGCGGCGAGCGCGAACTCGAAGGCGGTGTTGACGCTGCTGCTCTTGTTGGAGGACAGGCTGCGCACCACCTGGTCGGGCTCGGTGAACTCCACCGAGGAGGCGCCGGCCCAGCCGTCGGGCTTGTCGGTGAGGTTCTCCGAGGGGACCGGCGGGGCGCCTTCGATGTAGCCCATGAGCTGGGGGTCGAACTGGGCCTGGCCGACCCATTCGGTGGTCAGGTCGCCGACCTTGTAGCCGGTGACCAGGTGCCAGCGGCCTTCCCGGACGAAGCCGTAGCAGCGCTTGAGCACGCCGAGCGGTTTCTCGCCCTTGGCGTCGTACTGCAGGTCGGCGTACTCGGTGGCGCCGGGGGCGCCGGCGATGCTGTCGTGGAAGGGGGTGCGGACGTCGGCGAGCGCGGATCGCACCTGGGCGGTGTCGGTGGAGACGGGCGCGGTGGACAGCAGGATCCGCGGCCGCTTCGGGGAGAAGGCCAGGTTGTTGCCGCGCAGGCCCTCGTCCCGCACGGACGTGGTGCCGGGTTCGGTGGAGTCCCGGTCGAAGGGCCAGTAGCCGAGCAGGTCCTGCTTGTCGCCGCGCAACCGGGCGAACAGGTTGTCGGAGATCTGCTCGCGGGTGCGGACGGTGCGCCAGATCCGCGCCTCCTCCAGCGTTCCGGTCAGCGGGTCGGTCGGCTTGCCGCCGACCAGCCGGGCGCCGAGGGTCAGTTGGGTGTCGCCCCAGGGGGTGGTGTCCTGCGCGGTGACCGGGCCTTCGGCCAGCGGTTCGCCGTTGCGGTAGAGCCGCAGCGGACTGGCGGCGGGGTCGACGTCACGGGTCCAGCGGGCGCCCCGGAGCTTGGCCGGGAAGGAACCGGAGACGTCGGAGGTGACGTTGCCGGTGTTCTCGTTGAACGGCCAGCGCGCCAGCAGCCCCTTGTCGCGCGCGGTGGTCGGCAGCCCGAGCTGGACGGCCGGGCGCGCGGCGTTCCACAGCCTGACCTCGCACAGCACGCCGCTCATCCCGCGACCGATCTCCACCCCCTGGCCGTTCGACTGCGCGCCGGGGCCCCGGTACACGTGGCTTCCGGCCGACCCGCCGTCGAGGTAGAAGCGGATGTCCTGCTCCGGCTGGGGGGCGGCGACCGCCTGGGCCCCGGCGGCCTCGGGCTTGCGGCGCTCCCGCACGACGGTGACCCGGGTGAAGACCCCGGGCGCCACGGCGCGCTCGGAGGTGTAGCGGACGGCCTTCCCGTCCGCCTCGGCGAAGGCGAACTCCACCCGGCCGTCGGCGGTGAGGCCCAGCTGGTAGGGGACGCCGTCGCGGCCGCCGTCGACGACCGCTCCCTTGGCGAGCAGGCCCATCGGCTTGCCGAGCTTGTCGACCTGGACGAACGCCTCGATGGTGAGGTCCTCCAGGACGTCCAGCGCGTTCTGCGGGGCCACCGCCAGGCCCTCGCCACCGTCCAGGCGCAGCGCCCAGGACTGGGTGAAGGTCGCGGCGAGGTGCGCCCACTCGTGGCACGGGAAGCGCTCCGCCGACCTCAGCACGCGGTCGCCGACCCGTGCCACCACCTGGTATCCCTTGATCGGTGAGGCCGAGGTGCTCGGCCCGTCGAAGGCCCAGCGGCCGAGGAGGCCGGGCTCCCGGTCGGACAGGCGCTGGTAGCGCTGGGCGGAGATCTCCTGGGCGGTGCGCACCCGTCCGAAGACGCGGACCTCGTCGATCTGTCCGTCGAGGTAGAGGTTGGTGAAGGGCTGGTAGCCGAGCACCAGCGGCCCGTTGCCGGTGTAGGGCCCCGTGGAGGTGCCGCGGGCCGTCCCGGTAGAGGATCAGCTCGCGGGTGGCGTTCTTGTTCACCGCGGCCCAGTGGTGCCATTCGAGGTCCGGATAGGGCTGGGCGGTCTTCACGGCGTCGCCGTACAGGGCGAACATGAAGGTGTCGTCGGGTTCGAAGCACAGGTGGAGGGTCTGGTCGACCCGGCCGTCCATGGCGCCGTGGGTCAGCAGCGGCTCCCGGCGGCCGCGGGCCTGGTTGCGCTTGGCCCACAGCTCGACGGTGAAGTCCCGGCCCGCGAGGTCGAGGGCGCCGGTCAGCTCGACCTTGGTGTCGCCGATGAACTGCTTCACGGGCAGGCCGACCGGGGCGAGCGCCAGGGAGTACCCGGACGTGTCCGTCCTGGCGTGGATGATCCGGCCCTGGCCGGACTCGGGGTTGACCCAGGCCCCCATGGTCAGGTCGCCGCTCGGGGCGATGTCCTGCTGCTTTCCGGCGGGAAGCGACAGGTACTGCTCCTTGCCGTCGAACAGGAAGGCCCGGCCGGGCATCTCGGCCCGCCAGCGGCAGCCGCGGCCGGTGATCGTCGGCTTGGCCGTGCCGTTGGGCACGGAGTCGACGTCGCCGGCGCTGAGCCCGACCAGCCGGGAACCGGCCGAAAGCAGCACCCCGGGCCGGGTGGACTCCGCGCGGGCCCAGTCGTAGCCGACCAGGCTGATCTTGTCGCCCGGCTTGACCGCGGTGGCCGAGGTCGTCAGAGTCAGTGTCTTGGAGCCGATCGGGGTGTCGGCGTCCACGGCGTAGCCGTTGCTGCCGATCGTCAGGTGGGCCTTGGCCGGGACGACCGCGGTCGTGGCCCCGGTCAGTTCGACGGTGCTGCCGGTCACCCGGGCCACCGCGCCGACGGTCACCGGGCGGCCGGGGTTGCCGGCCAGCGCGGCTGCCATCTGGTCGGCCTTGCGGGGTAGCGACCGCCAAGTCTCGGTCTCGTTGCCCAGGGTGATGGTGAGGTCGCAGCGGCCGGGGGCGTCGCCGTCGCTGATCTTGATGGTGCAGCTGCCCAGGGCGATGCCCGGGTCGCGGGCGAGGAAGCCGAGTGTGCCGCCGCGCCCGGCCAGGCTCTGGGTGCCGCGGATGACGGCGGTGTCGTAGTAGGCGGCGAAGAACTGGTCGTTGGCGCCGCGGAAGTACAGCACGACATTGCCGGTGCCGCTGTCGAGCAGCGCGGGCCTGTCGGTTCCCCGGGCGAATTCGAGCAGGCCGCCGGACAGGCTCAGGCCGGTGGTGTCCACCGCGAGGAGCGGCATGGCCACCGTCAGGTCGTCGTCGCCCTGCAGGGCGGTCGACAGGTTGGCCAACTTGTTCTGGGCGTCCTTGAGTTCGACCTGCTTGGCGGCGAGCGTGAGGGTGAGTTCGTCCACCCGCTGCTTGGCCGTCCGGGCCTCCTGGAGGAGCTCGCGCGCCGCGTCCATCTGGGCCTTGGCCGTCGGGTAGGTCACGTCCAGGCCCGAGCGCATGCCGGCGCGCACCATGCGGAGCAGACCCGTCTCGGCCGTCAGGCACTCCTTCGCCTGGACCACGAGGATCTGCTGGGAGGTGGCGGGCACGCCGATCGCGAGCCGGCTGCCGCGGTTGACGAGGCGGACGAACTCTCCCTCGGTGACCAGTTGGAACTGAGCGGCCGGGTTCGCCGGTTCCCGGGTGATCACGTTCAGCTGGGTGTTCTCCGACATCGAGTTGCCCATGACGTGCAGGTCCTGGCCGGAGCGGTTGTTGACCACCCAGTAGCAGGGCCTGCCGTCCTGGCTCTGGCCGACGGGCTCCACCCGCCAGCTGGAGCGGACGTCAGGGGTGACGATCACCGAGGGGCCGCCGCCGGCCGAGTCGATGGAGTGGACGCTCCGGAACGTGTTCCCGCCCAGCACTTTCGGGTTCTTGAGCTCGATGTTGTAGTTCCAGGAGGTGAGCAGGTCCTTCTCGGCGAAGTAGCGCCGCTCCAGGTCGTCGAAGGCTGGCTTCAACCGGTCGTGCTCCGCCTGCCGCTCGGCCAGCAGGCCGGCCACGCCGGACAGCTGGCCGATCTTCGACTGCAGGTCGGCGATCTCCGGCTCCAGCCGCTTGATCAGCTGCTGCAGCGAGCTGACCTGCTCCGAGTCCGTTCCCTTCGTCGGCTGCTTGAGCACCGCCGGATCCAGCACGTCCGGCGCCTGGGCGAGCCGGCCGTCACGGCCGACGGCGAAGTCCAGGGTCACCACGGCCGGGTCCTGGCCGTACTTGGCGGCGAAGGCCAGCATCACCCGGGCCTGCCGCTTGGCGGGCTTGGGGTCGGCCCGGTACCCGGCGACGACGTTCTCCTGCTGGTGGTAGAGCAGGGCCGACATGCCGGACACGACCGTGCGCCCCTTGAGGGCGAAGCTGTCCCGCCGCACCCCGGGGTGGTCGCCGACCGGGGCGTCCGAACCGGTCCACCTGACATCGCCCTCGAGCGTGCCGTGCAGGGCCCGGTCCGTCTGGTCGTAGACGGTGCTCCCGTCACCCTCGTCGAAGCGGTAGTAGGCCACCAGGCCCGCCTCGTTGCCGATCAGGCGGTGGTTCAGCTGCTCCTTGAGCTCGGTATCGGACCGTACCCGGTTCCAGATCCGCAGCTCGTCGAGGTCGCCCTCGAACAGTTCGTCCGTGCCGCCGGTGACGTCCTTGCCGATCAGGGTGTCCACGCCGGTCACCGGAGTGAAGGGCAGCGCTGCGCTGCCGCACGGCACGCCGTTGACGTACAGCTTCGCGGTCGTTCCGTCGAAGGTGGCGGCGATGTGGGTGTAGACGTCGGTGGGCACCTCTCGGTGGAGGTGAGCGCCGAGGGCGCACCTTCGTGGGTGAGGCCGACCGCCCCGGAAGCGTCCAGGCCCAGCCGGTACTCCCCGCTCCGGGCCAGCACCGGTCCGCCGTTGCTGGCGGGCTTGACCCAGGCCTCGATCGAGTAGGCCCGGCCACCGAAGCGCAGTACCCCCGGATCGCCCAGGTCGATGTAGGTGTCGTTCGACCCGGTCAGCCGGACCGCGGTCTCCGCGTGCCCCTCGCTCCCCGTGACCGGCACCAGTTCGCGCCCGGTGAAGGGGCAGGTGCCCGGGCTGCGCTCGAACACCGAGTCGCGGTAGGCCTGGTCGGGGCTGGTGTAGAAGCGGGTGCCCTGGGTGTTGAACAGGCCCTGGGCGCCCTGCTCGACATTGAAGCAGTCCACCCGGCCGTGGCGTCGTTGTGGGCGAACAGCTGCCAGCGCTGCACGTTGTTGATCGCAGTGGGCACGAGGACGGCGGCGAACCGGCCGCGGGTGAGGTTCCGGACGAAGGACAGTTCCTGGGTCGGCTCGTAGAACGGCCTGCCCTCCATGTCCTCGGTGCCCAGGCTGTCCTTGGCCGACTCGGGACGGGTGGCGTGCCGGCTGCGCTTGTAGCGCACCTCGAGGACCGGCTTGAGCTTTCCGTCCACCAGCAGGAACCGGTCGACCAGCACGGTGTCGCGTACCAGCGGCACCTTCTTCGTGCCGTTGAGCACGTAGTCGGTCCTGGACCCGTTCCCGGAGCAGCCGCCGCCGGTCAGCTTGTACACCGCGGCCGGGTCGGACTCGCCGATCGACTGGCGCATCACCACCACGGACGTGCCGTCGGAGATGACGTGGAACGGGGCGTCGGCCGTCAGCCGTGCGGTCGTCGACAGGTACGGGTCGATCTCGCCGGCCGTGGGCCGCTCGTCGGCTGCCGCCTCGGCTCCGCCGCGCTTGACCGTGGGCATCGCCGTCGCCCCGACGACGGCGTAGCCCACCTCGGCCAGCTCCCGGGGGAAGGCCAGCTCGACCGGGTTCTCGCTCCAGTACGCGGCGTCCGTGTCGCCCTTCACCTGCTGCCCGGCCAGGTCCAGCACGGAGTAGACGATCCGCAGGGACGCGTCCATCGCGAACGCGACGGTCGTGCCCTGGTGCCGCGCCATCGTCACGTGCCGGTAGGACCGGTCCCCGTACACTTTGAGCAGGGATTCCTGAGCTGCCACTGTTCCCCTCCCACGAGCATGGCCGCCTGCCCCGGTTCGTCCCCGACCCGCAGCGGCGATGAATTCGCCCCGCACGCCTGACGGAGTATCAGGCAGGGCGGAGACGGCGGAGAGGCCTTGTCGAACCTAACTGCCTTCTAAGCGACTTGAACGACACGCCCAGTGGCCGGAACATCACGTTTCGGGTCATTGGGCTGGACGCCGTTCCTGAGCGCAGCATTCCAGCCCCACCACCAGGGGCCCGGCGTCGACGTCTTCCCACACGCCGTCACCCCGGCCGGCTGAACAGCAGCAGCCCGCCGGTCGGCCGCGGCGACGACGACGGTTTCGGCGACCACGCCGCTCGTCAGGATCACCGCACTCAGGGTGTGGAAGCGGACGGTGTGGACTCATACGGGTTGCTTGGGATGAGCGTGATGCTGTCGTCGGTGACGATCAGGATGTCGCCGTCCTCCTGGCCGGCGCACTCGGCGTAGCAGTCCTCGACAGGTGATAGGCCTGCTTCGTACGGGTCGGGGGCGAGCACCAGGCCGAAGGCCCACACGCAGGCCGCGCGGCGCTCGGCCCAGGTCAGCTTCACTGCGGCGGGGTGGACGACCTCGGTGAGCAAGATCCTGTGATGCTGCCCAGCACCACCCGCTCGGGTAGCTGAGCACCCGCGGGTCGGTGGGGCCAGGGGCGCACCTTGTCCGCCATCGATCTTCGCGGATCGCCGTCTCGCGCAGCAGGCCGGGCGGCGCGGCGTGGGCTCTTGTCGGAGGGGCGGCGGAGCGTGTGTGGCGTGCCGCTACTGAGGTTTTCGTTCTGTTGTCGGTGGTGACAGGTAGTGATCCCTGCGGTATGTCAATGGTGTGCGGTATGCGCAGGGTGGGGGCCTGACC
>NZ_JBITSA010000038.1:0-23633 GCF_044540385.1 Kitasatospora sp. NPDC086009 | reverse complement strand
CTGCAGTACCGCCCCGAAGCCCTCGACGGCTTCATAGCCGGCACCGGCCTGACCCTCGACACCCCAACGTCACCCTGACAAGCCGAAGTCAGTAGCTGTTCTGTCCCGTGAGGTTGGGGATGCGGCTGGCGGGTGGCTTGCCTGCGAGTGCGGTGTGTCCGCGGTGGTGATTGTAGGTGTGGAGCCAGTCGGGGTAGGCGTCGCCGCGTTCCTGTTCGGTGCGGTAGGGCCGGGCGTAGGCCCATTCGTCGAGCAGGGTGCGGTTGAAGCGTTCGACCTTGCCGTTGGTCTGCGGCCGGTAGGGCCGGGTGCGTGTGTGCGTGATGCCCTCGGCGGCGAGGGCATCACGCCAGGCGTGTGACTTGTAGCAGGCGCCGTTGTCGGTCAGCACCCGCTGGACGGTGATCCCGGCGCGGGCGAAGAATTCGTTCGCCCGGGCCCAGAATGCGGCGGCGGTCTCCTTGCGTTCGTCGTGGAGGATCTCGCTGTAGGCGAGGCGGGAGTGGTCGTCGACGGCGTTGTGCAGGTAGCTGTATCCGGCCCCGGAGCGGGTCCTGCGGCCGGCCTGGCGGCCCAGGGACCTGTGGCCGCCGCCGTCGGGGATGTTGCCGAGCTTCTTGATGTCGACGTGGACCAGCTCGCCCGGTGCGGCGCGTTCGTAGCGCCGCACCGGGCGGGCGGTGGCGCGGTCGAGGTGCGCGAGTCGGGCGAGCCGGTAGCGGGTCAGGACCCGGTGCACGGTGGCCGGGTTGAGCCGCAGCAGGTAGGCGATGCGGGCCGGTCCCCAGCGGCGCAGGACGCGGACCTTGACGATCCGCCGTTCGGTGCGGGTCGGGGTCCGGCGGGGGCTGCAGTGCGGGCTGCAGTGCGGGCGGCTGGAGCGGTCGGTCATGCCGGCCTCACCGAGCGCAACCCCGCTGGTCCCTCACCACCGACCCCCGCGAGAAGACCCCCTGACCCACCTCGCCACTACCTGCCCCGACGAGCCCATCACCGTCGAACTCGCCCGCCGAACGCGGCGCCGCGGCGAACCGGGACGGCCCTGCCCAACCCACCCCCGGGGCAGCCTGGACTTGGCCCGCTGTCGCCGGTCAGGCCACAAGCCTGGCTCAACCAGCCGAAGCCCCAAAACGCGGCACCGCCTGGTGCCACGGCGCGGGCCCGCGCCGCGAAGCGCGAAATTGCGTCCGCCCTGGGCCGGCTGGACGCAGGGGAACTCGCGGGGCCGACACCGCCCTCGCCCCCACGGCACGCGGCTGTACGTGCGGGAGCGGCAGCTCACGCTGCCGTCTGGCCCGCCGCCGAAACCTATGGGGCCAGACCGCCGCCACCATCGAGGACTCGGGGCGGGTCGGTCCGAAGGAGGCTGCTCGTAGGCTCCGCGGGCCATCCGGTTCCGTCGGTCATGCGAGCGGTCCTGCCGCACCGCGCTGACAAGCCCGCCCCGGGTCGATGGCCTGCCGCCCTGGGCGCACCGTTCGGTCAGGACACTTTGTGGACGGTGGTGTCGTCGGGGTTCAGGCGGCGGCCGTCCGCCGATCGGACTTCGAGCGCGCGCAGGCCCTGTCCGTGCCGGCGGTCGACCAGCCGCGAGTGCGGCTCCTCCGGGGCGAAGAAGTTCTGTTCGCCCCATTGCCGCAGCGCCACGATGACGGGGAAGAGGGCGTTGCCCTTCGGGGTCAGGACGTACTCGCGGTAGGCGCTGCCGTCCGAGGCGGGCACGGTGTCGAGGATGCCGCCAGCGACGAGGGCCCGCAGGCGGGCGGTCAGGATGTTCTTCGCCACGCCGAGGCTGCGCTGGAACTCCCCGAAGCGACGGCTCCCGTCGAAGGCGTCCCGCACGATCAGGAGGGACCACCAGTCGCCGATCGCGTCCACCGATCGCGCGACGGGGCAGTCGCTGTCGTCGAAGCGCGTCCTTGCCACCATGCCGTCCTCCCATCATGTCGGTTGCAACATGATACCAACGTCGACTACGGTCCCGATCGGTAGCAAGTTGAAACCAGATGGGAAGAGGGTGTCGAATGCTCGTCGACTGTGAGGCCGGGACGCGGCAGGCCGCGGCCCGCGACGACGGGGGGCCCGCGCCCGCCCTGGCCCGTGGGGTGATCGTCCTGTTCGCCGTGGCCTGCGGGACGGCGGTGGCCAACGTCTACTTCGCCCAACCGCTCCTCGCGACCATCGGCCACGACCTCGCCATGAGTCCGGCACTGGTCGGCGGCGTCGTCACGCTCACCCAGGTCGGCTACGGGGCGGGCCTTCTCCTCCTCGTACCGCTGGGTGACGTCGTCGACCGCAGACGGCTCATCGTCGCCCAACTGCTCCTCCTCGTGGTGGCGCTGGCAGCGGTCGCACTCGCCCCCACCGCGACGCTCCTGCTCGCGGCGACGGCCGCGATGGGGCTTCTCGCCGTCGTCACCCAGACCCTCGTGGCCTTCGCGGCGTCCCTGGCCCCACCCGACCGCCGGGGAGGGATCGTCGGTCTCGTGACCAGCGGCGTGGTCATCGGGATCCTGCTCTCCCGCACCGCCGCCGGCCTCGTCGCCGACCTCGCCGGCTGGCGCTCCGTCTACCTCGCCTCGGCGGGGCTGACCGCCCTGCTCGCGCTGGTCCTGCACCTGGTGCTGCCGCGCCGCAGCACCCTCCCGCCAACCTCCCTGCGGTACGGACAGCTGCTGCGTTCCACAGTCACCCTGTTCGCGCGGGAACGCGTCCTGCGGGTCCGGGCCCTGCTCGGCCTGCTGATCTTCGCCGCCTTCAGCACCCTGTGGAGCAGCGTCGCACTGCCGCTCAGCGACCCGCCGTTCTCCCTCTCCCACACCTCGATCGGGGCGCTCGGACTGGTCGGAGCCGTGGGCGCGCTCGCGGCGACCGCGGCGGGCCGGCTGAACGACCGCGGACTCGCCCGACGGACCACCGGCATCGCCCTGGCGCTACTCGCCACCTCCTGGCTGCCGTTGGCCTTCACCCGAAGCTCACTCTGGGCCCTGGTGGTCGGTGTCGTCCTCCTCGACCTCGCGGTGCAGGCGGTCCACGTCACCAACCAGACCCTGATCCACGCGCTGCGCCCGGACGCGGGCAGCCGGTTGATCGGCGGGTACATGGTCTTCTACTCGATCGGCAGCGCCACCGGGGCGATCGCCGCGACCTCCCTCTACGCGGTCGCCGGCTGGGGTGCCGTCTGCACGCTGGGCGCCACGTTCAGCTGCCTCGCGTTCGCGCTCTGGGCGCTCACCCGCTCCGACACCCCGGCACCCGGCACGCCCGGGGACGGTGCGCCGGGGGTTCGCGGCGGCCTCGCCGGCCGGGATCCTGCCGCCGAGCGGCGGTGACGACGAGTCCGGCGCCGGCCCGGAAGCGGACGGCGGGCCGGACCACGTGATGCGCGCCGCCGTCCGCCCCGCCGGGCGATCAGCGCCGGCCGAGCGCCTCGGCCAGGCGACTCACCCCGTCCGCGCCGTGACCCACCGCGACGGTCCGACGGACGCACCCCTCGGCGGCGCGCATCACGCCGGAGTCGATGCCGTGGGCCTCCGCCGTGCGCACGACGTGGGCCGTCGTGGAGACCCCCAACGTGAGCCGGTTGATCGCACCCGAGTAGGTGCCGCCCTCGTGGGCCCACACGCTCCTGCTACGGGACGGCACCGCAGTCCACGCACGCCAGCAGATCCATCGCCCCTTGGTGCTCGCGTTCCCCCTCTGTCCGACGCTCCGCCCGCCGCCGCACGTACACAGCGCGGTCCCCCGGGCTGTCGAGCGCGTCGGTCAGGGGGCGCAGGCCCTCGCGGCCGTGGCGCCACCACACCCCACCGAGCGAGCCGTGGTGGACCTTCACCGTCACCCGATCGGCAGTGGTGAAGCGGACGCGGCTGGAGGTTTGCGGCAAGGCTGACGGCGACGCCCCAGCGCCGTCCCGCCCACGACACACGTCGCCTCACGGCCGCGGCGCACACCCGCACCCGCACCCGCACCCGACCGAGGAGACCGTCGTGATCGTCCGTTCCTTCCAAGACCTCGACGACACCGACCGTCACGTGCGCTCAGCGCCGGGGACCTGGCACGCAAGCGCGCGAACACCCCTCACATCCACCAGGACAGCACCACGATGACAACCACTCCGATAGCCGAACGACCCACCCTCACGACCCGCCCCAGCACTTGGCAGAAGCCCGGACGCTCGTGGACCACTTGAGCCGATCAGCCCGCGCGGCGCGAGGTCGCCGAACGCCTGCCGCACCGCCTTGTCGAAGCCGCACCCGGGTGCGGCAACCGCTGGAGCTGGTCAGCGGTGGCGACCGTGGGGACGCCGAGCGCGCCGAGAACGTCGGCCCGCAGCGCGGTGGTCGAACCATTCGGGCTGGCGGCGCCGCGCCGGTACGCGGTCCGTCCCGGTCGGGACGGCTCGACGAGCAGCTCCGGGAACCTGGGCGGCCCCGCGGCGGATGCGGGTTCGAGTCTCGACCGAAGAACGCGTACTTCCGGAGCGGCCGTGACCCGCCGCTCGGGGTCGCTGGGCCGTGCTGGCTCAGCCAGGCGGTCGGCGAACTGGAGCGACCCGGCCCAGCGCGCTGATCCCGGCCCGGCGGGCCGTCAGGATCTAGGGTCGGTGCCGGACCCCTGACAGCAGGTCACCCGAGAGGCGGCGCGAGATGCCGGCAGAGCCCACCCGAGAACACGACGTCCTGGTGATCGGCGCGGGGGTGTCCGGCCTCGCCTGCGCCCTCGACCTGTGCGGGGCCGGCCTCGACGTGCTCCTGGTGGAGCAGGCCGAGGCGGTCGGGGGGCGGGTGCGCACCGACCGGCGCGCCGGCTTCCTGCTGGACCACGGCTTCCAGGTGTTCAACACCTCCTACCCGCAGGTGAAGCGGCGGCTGCGACTGGCGGACCTGCGGCTGCGCCCGTTCACCCCGGGTGTGCTGGTGCAGACCCCGCGCGGCCGGCTCAGGTTCACCGATCCCACCCGGCGCCCTCGGGACGCCGCGGACCTGCTGCCCGGCCGGCTCGGGTCCGCCCGGGACATCGCCGCGCTCGGCCTGCTCGGCGCCCGGGACGCCCTGCTGCCGCCCGCCCTGCTCCGCCGGGGCCGGGACACCTCCACCCGGTCGGCGCTCGCCGCGTCGGGGATCTCGCCCGCGTTGGTGGAGGACTTCCTCCGGCCGTTCCTGTCCGGCGTCTTCCTGGAGGAGGAGCTGGAGACCTCCGCGCGCTACTTCCACCTGGTCTGGCGCAGCATGCTGCGCGGCACCCTCTGCCTGCCGGACGCCGGCATCGGTGCGGTGCCCGCGCAGCTCGCGGCGGGCCTGCCGGCCGGGGTGCTGCGGCTCGGCACGCCGGTGCGGGAGCTGACGGCGGCCGGGGCGGCGCTCGCCGACGGGACCGAACTCCCGGCCCGGGCCGTGGTGGTGGCCACCGGCCCGGGCGCGGCCGCGGCGCTGCTGCCGGGGCTGGCGGTGCCGGCCACCCGTACGGTGACCACGCTGTACCACGCGGCGCCGGTGCCCCCGCTGGCCGAGCCGACCCTGCTGGTGGACTCCGCGCGGCGGGTACTGAACACGGTGGTGCTCAGCGAGGTCGCGCCGGGGTACGCGATGGACGGCCGGGCACTGGTCTCCAGCTCGGTGCTGGGGGCGGCGGACCACCGGGAGGCCGAGGTGCGGTCCACGCTGGCCGGGCTGTACGGGGCGGACACCTCCGGCTGGGAGCACCTCGCCTCGTACACCGTGAGGGAGGCGCTGCCGGCGATGCCGGCGCCGTGGCCACTGATCCGCCCGAGCCGGTTCGGCGCGGGGCGCTACGTGTGCGGGGACCACCGGGCGACCGGCTCGCTGCAGGGGGCGATGGCCTCCGGGACGAGGGCGGCGCGTGAGGTCCTCCAGGACCTGGGCCGCTGAGACTGTCGACCCGTGTGACAGACGGCCAGGCGGTCACCATCCGATACGCCCTCACGTCAGCAGAGGCACGGCACACCGCCAAGCGTCCGCCTCCTTGCCGGGCCCCTGACCCATGACGAGCAGCGTCGTGGGGTCGAACCCCTCGTCGGGCTCGCGGACCTCGATCCGCGGCCCGCGCCGCCAGGTGCTCGGCCGCAGCGGCCGGCAGGCCGAGCGAGGCCAGCACGGTTGGCCTGGCCTGCCCCCACGCCGGTCCGGAGGCATCGGCCCGGGGAAGCTGATGCCCATCATGCTGGCGCAACCGGTGCCAGCGTTGGCGACTGAAGGAACGCCACCACCGCGGAGAAGACACCGACCGGCGTGCCCGGGTCCTCGACGAACTCCTCGACAGCCGGGGACAGCGAGCCGGTCGCGTTCTCGTCCGGAACGTCGATGAAGTCGCTCACAGGACACCGAAGCGACGCAGGACCGCAGACGCCGAGGTGCCCGGGAACAGTGCTGGCCCGGGCGGCCGCGTGACCTGAGCACCGGCGTCGAACGGGACATCGTCCAGGCCATCAAGAAGGGCAAGCACGTCTCCGTGTCGGTGGAACCCACCTACCGCAACGCCAACACCGGTGTGGTGGAGTCACTTGAGTACAATTACTTCATCCTGGAGGACAAGGTCTTCAAGCACTGCGTGATCACCCAGACCCCGACCGGGGGCAGCACCACGGGTACGAGCAACTGCCCCAAGACGTAGGGCGACAGGGAGTCGACAGATGGACGCGCACCTCACCCGGCTGTTCGCGCTCCTCGGCCCGGCCTCAGGGCCGGGAGCGGCAGCCGAGGACTGGCAGCGCATGGAGGCCGAGCTGGGCGTGACCCTGCCGGCCGACCTCAAGGCCCGCACCGAGCGCTACGCGCCGGTGCGGCTGAACGGCTCCGTCCATCTGTCGAACCCCTCCACCGAGGCCAACGGACTCGGCCCGTACATCTGCGAGACCGTCGAGGCCTACCGGGACTGCGAGTTCACCGAGGAGAACTTCCCCGGCTTCGCCGAACAGCCCGCCTTCGGCGGCCCCTACGGCCTGATCCCGGTCTCCGGCACGCCGCACGGCGAGCACGTCTTCCTTCACCGGGGCCCGGGCGACGGCGATTGGTCGGTGGTGGTCTACGCGGGCGCCGACGAGGAGTTCCACCGCTACCCGATGAGCTTCGCCGAATGGCTCCGCCGCTACCTCGACGGCGAATCCGTGGCTGGCCCGGGCAGCGCCCAGGTCGTCCCCGGCCCGGTCCGGATCGAGGACCTCCCGACCCGCCCCGGCGCCGCCGCCTCCACCGAGCGCCTCGGCCCGCCGCGCTGACGCGCCTCGATGACCTGGACCAAGGACCTCGTCAAGACCAGTCGCCGATCACGACCCCGATACGTTCCCTAGTCTCGGCCGTCCGGCTTCAACGGCTTGCCCTCCAGGGACGTGGTCGTGAGCGAGACGCGGAGCTCGGTGGTGACGTCGGTGGTGCTGGCCACCGCGCAGATCATCTCCAGCAGCAGGAAGCCCACGCGGTGCTTTCCGTGCACCATGCGGCCGGTGCCGGCGATGCCGCCAACCCCATCGAGCAACCAGTCGTAGATGCCCTGCGCGTCGCCGTCTTGCCACCCTTCGAATGCCGCCGCCTCGATGCCCAGAGCCAGCCTCTCGGCCAGGTACTCGGGGTCGTAGACGCTCTCGAAGTGGATCGTCAGACGCTCGAACTCGTGTTCCGCGCGGAACGCCCAGAGCGCCCACAGCCCGTCGACACCGTTCGCCCGGGGCGTGGCCTTGAGCAGCCAGTCGTATCGCTCCATGAAGGGCGCGTGGAGATCCAGCCATCGGTCGCGTTCGCGCGGCAGAACCATCCACGGGCCCGGGACCTCTTCGAAGGCCGGCCAGGCCACCTCGGGGCAGTCCCAACGCCCGGTCCAGGCGCGGACCCTCTCCCGGTTGGCGATGAACTTCGCGCGTGCGCCATCCGCTTCCCGCCGCTTCCGCCTGCCCAGGACCATGGGCACCAGCCTTCCCAGATCGCTCCCGGCGCCTCACCTCTGTGCTCATGCGCGACTCAAGCCCGGCGGGTGGGCGCTCGACCAGCGTATCGGCACACGGTGTCGTTCGAAAGCCGTTGCCACGCAACGGCGTTGGGACATCTTTGCCGCTCCTCAGGTCTATACGATCAAGGACCGGGCACCGGTGGACACCATCGCGGGCGACCAGGTGTTGGCACCCGGGACCCCGATGGCCAACCGGGTCCGGTTCCGGCCTGATCGACTGGGCTGGCCTCCTGCACTGACGAACAGTCAACACGGCGTTGCGGTAACGGTGTCGTCCCCGGATTGCTAAGTGGTCAGCTCCGGAAGTCCTTCGGAGGTTGATCAAGCAATGAGGAGGAACGAGGATACTGCCGGGTGATCGGTGGTGTGCCGGTCGAGCCTGGCCAGCAGATCGTCCAGATCGGAGGTGGTGAATCTCCACTGGAACGGCTGTGCCGTGGCGTTGTAGCGGTCTTCGAAGGCTCGGAGCCGATCCCCGACCTGGGCAAGGTCGGTGAAGTCGTTGGGTGAGACGACCTTGCGCTGGACGACAGAGAAGTAGATCTCCACCTGGTTCAACCAGGAGGCGTGGACCGGAGTGTGGACCATGACCGCGTTCGGGAACGCCGCCGTCAGCCCGTCGGCGGCCTTCTTGCCGCGGTGGGAGGAGCCGTTGTCGACGATCCAGAACACGCGTTTGGCGCTGGCGTAGGGTTCCTGGCTCATGACCTCGGTGACCAGGTTCATGAACGGGTCGATGCCGGTGCGTGGTTCGGTGCGGCCGATCACCCGGGCCTGGTGGACGTCGTAGGCGGCCAGGTAGGCCAGGGCGCCGCCGCGGCCGTAGGCGTGGTTCACCCGCATCGCCCTCGCCTGCCCCGGCGCGAGGGTGGGGTGGCAGCGGCAGCGGGCCTGAACGGAGGTCTTCTCGTCCGCGCTGATCACGTACTCGTCCGCGCCGAGTGGGAAGCCTTGCCAGGTGCGCGCGTACAGGTCCAGCACGCGCTGGGCCTTGGCGCGGAAGTCGGGATCGGTGATGAAGATCCAGGAGCGGTGCTGCCACGGTTTGAGCGCGTCCTCGGCCAGCCAGCGGCGCACGGTGGAGGCGGAGATGGTCCCGGTGATGCCCCGTTCCACGGCCGCCCGGGCCAGTTCCGGGCACGACCAGCGTGCCAGTGGCACTCCACTCTCGGCGGGTAACTGGCAGGCCAGTGCCTTGACCTCGGCGGTCTGCACGGGGGTGAACAACGGCGGTCGACCGGACCGCTTGCGGTCGGCCAGGGCGGGCAGTCCACCGCTGGCGAAGCGGCCCCGCCAGGTACGCACCGTGTCCAGGTGCAGGCCGGTGTCCCGGGCGATCCGGGCGTTGGAGTGCCCGCGGGCCGCCGCGAGCACCACCTCGGCCCGGCAGCGGGGTTGATAGGGGGGGGTCTTGTGGCCGTAGGCCATCTTCTTCAGCCGATGGCGCTCGCAGGCACGCAGCGAAACCGGTACGGCGGAGCGGACGGTCACGAAGGAGTCGCCGTTCCTCGGCGTTGGGGCGGACCGGGCGGTGTCACGCGGACGCCGTCGGCTGGCGGGTTCGGGGGCCGACGGTGTCCGCGTTGGGGGCCTCAGGATTCGGGGTTGGCCAGGCGACTGAGCAGGGTTACGGCGTCGTTGCGCGCCACCGGCTGGAAGAAACGTGCGTCGACGTTCTCGACGGCGGCGATCGCGCGCGGAGCCAGCTCGGCCCCGGCGCTGGTGACACGCAGCCGTTTGGCGCGGGTGTCGGCGGGGTCGACCTCGCGCTCGATCAGACCCTTGGCCTCCAAGACGCGCAGGACCTGGGAGGTCATCTTGACGTCGGTGCCGGCCTGGCGGGCCAGGGCCAGCTGGTTGGGGTGTTCGCCGTGCGTGTTCAGCCACCAGGCGCAGGCAAGCAGAACGAACTGGACGTGGGTGAGGTCCAGGGGGCCGAGGGCGGCGGCGATATCGCGCTGCCAGCGCAGCGTGGCATGCCAGAGCAGGAATCCGGGGCTGTCGCCGGGGCTGAGGGCCATCAGTCCTGTGCCAGCTTGACCAAGGCGGCCATCGTCTCGGGCCAGTCCGCGGTGACGGCCGGACCGATCTGCGGGCCGAGCTGGTCGGCGCCGGTGCCGGTGATCTCCATCCGGTACGTCACTCGAGTGCGGCCTCGCTCGCCCTGGTCGAGCCGGTGAATGGTGCGCAGGAGCAGTCCGTCGAACCGGGCCTCGTCCACAAACAGTTCGTTGACTGTCGCCTCGGCGACGATCAGGTGCACCGGGTCCTGGCCGGCCGGCGTCATCACGATCTCAGTGCCCGCCGCGAACGGGCCGCTGATCCGGATGCTCGCGATGTCGGCGTTCCAGGTCCCCCAGTTCTCGACGTCGGCCCACAAGCGCCAGATCGCCTCGGTCGCGGCGTCGGTCTCAATGCTGTGCTCGTATGTCCACATCAGTGGCCTCCCGGTCAGGACGATTCTCTTCGAGAAGATTATCTGTGCGGCGACTATCTGTCTACATGTCCCTCAGCGCCCCTCCTTCGGTCCGAGGGCAGCCCTCACGCAGCACCGCTTCCACGTCAACCCCCGAAGGACTTCCAGAGCCGACCACTAAGGTCCCACGCACGGGGGAATCATTCGCCGACGCGGGGGCGTCGGCGTCGACGAAGGGGGGCCCTTCATGCCCAAGACCGCCAAGAGCGAGCAGGAAGCGAACGAGCTGCTCACCGCGTACTGTCTGGAGATCGACTTCAGCAAGCAGTGGATCGCCGCCGAGAAGTGGGCGACCAGCATCCGGATCGCGATGAATCCCGCCGAGGGGATCGAAAGCGCCAAGAGCACCATCGACTCGGACAAGCGGGACGTGCAGGACGCCGCGGCGCGCACGCAGCGCCAGACAGCGCTCACGCCACACCTGGGCGCGCTTCGAGCCGCGATCCAGGCCGACAACACCGTCAGCCTCGACACCGAGGGGAAGTTGCTCGCGGCCTGCACGGCGCAGTATGTGGGCGGGGGCGGTGTCGACCTCGGCTATCCGACGGGGCTCACGGCCAGCCAGTACGCCGTCCAGCAAGGCCGGTGGAACCACCTGGCCACCCTGGGGGCCGGGGCCCCGTTCATCGGGGGCTTCCACGCCCTGCCGCCGCAGGACAAGGCCGCGGCGGGCAAGGCCAACGTGGGGGCCACGCTGGCGACCCGGAAGTGGCAGGGCAACCTTTTCGTCACCATCGGCGGTGTGACGTTCAACCTGCACCTGGACGTCAAGATGTAGCTGGTGCCTGCTGGACATGACCGTCCCCGTACGTCCCGGCCGGTGCGCCCGCCGGGCACGTCTGCTGGTTTCCCGAATTCCGTCGGTGAAGTCATCTAGCGGCGCGTCAGCGGCGAGTCTCGGCTGCTTGCGGGCGGCCGGGACGGTCATTCTCCGGCGACACGGGATGTGACCGAGCGGTTCACTTGGCGACTTGAGCGGCGACCGGTCGTCACCTGTGCGGCCTGCTGGGGCGGTAGCTGGCCGTCCGCCGGCGACCCCAGGCGGGCGACCGCCTGTCGGGCGGTCTCGCGCTGGTCCACGCGGGGCGCCGGCATGCGGGGTTCGGCCAGGTCGCGGCCGGTGAGCGATCGGTGCCGTGGAACCCCCCGACCGTTGTGACCTCGTCGTACTCGTGCGCGCCAGCTGCGGCAAGCAGGCCTCGTCGCTTGTACGCGACGGTCAGGAAGGGACCGCCGATCACTGCGAAGGGGTCGTCGGAGCCGTCGCGGTCGGGGGGAAAGCCGGGCTCATGCCGAGGACCCTGGGCACGTACCGGCGGGCGGCTACTCCCGCGGCAGCGTGGGCAGGTACCGGGGGCCGTGCGGACCCGCGCCCCCTGCTCGAAAACGGGCTCGGGGCGTCGGGCTGGAAGTCGACCGGCGTGGCCGGGAGCGTGGTGGGCTTGACGATCGCCGGCGTGCCCCGCGCGCCAGACGCCGATCCGCTTGCCCCGCAGCGCCTCCCGGTCCAGCACCGTGCGGTAGTCGGCCGGGAGCGTGCCCTCGGCGGGTGCGGTGTCCGGGTCCGCGGGATCCGCCCCCTGGATCGCCCACAGGGTCAGCGCGGCGTCGGTGACGTTGCGGGCGATGGGCCCGGCGGTGTCCTGCCGGCTGGTGATCGGCACGATGCCGCTGCGGCTCACCAGCCCCAGCGTGGGACGCACGCCCACCGTCGACGTGGTGGCCGCCCGCCGGGTCCACGATCGAGCCGCCCGTGTCGGTGCCGATCGTCACCGCCGCCAGACTCGCTGCGGCGGCCGCCGCCGACCCGCTGGACGAGCCGCTCGCACTGCGGCCGAGCACGTACGGATTATGGGTCTGGCCGCCCACCGCGCTCCAGCCCGACGGCCATCGGGGAGCGGAAGTTGGCCCACTCCGTCATGTTCGCCTTGCCCAGGACGACGGCCCCGGCCTCGCGCAGCCGCCGGACCAGCTCCGCGTCCTTGGCGGGCTTCGCCGCGGACAGCGCCGTCGACCCGGCCGTGGTCGGCTGCCGGACCGCCCCGAGGCGCGGGTTCAGGTGGCGGATCCGGTCGAGGTAGAGCCCGGTCAGCTGTTCGGCGGTCAGCCGGTGGCGCTCCATCGCCTGCTGCAGGTCGAGGATCGTCATCTGGTCCAGGTCCGTGGCCCGGACGGCGGCCGGTCGCCCGACGGGTTCGGCCCCGGCCCGGGCGACGGTGGGGGCGATCAGGCCGATCGAGGTGGCGGCCACCGCGGCGCCTCGTGCCACGGCCCTGACGGACGGTCCCATGGTGCGTTCCTCCCAGTACCGTGGCGCGCGTGCGCGGCGACCGGCGGCGTACCGCCGCCGGAGCCGCGCGGCTACGCACCGCACAGTTCTCTTCTCCCGAGAACACTAGGAACCGGCCCGCAGCGCTGACATCCGGTCACCACCCGGCCTTCGGCAGGGGGCGTCTCCCGCCGGGCCGCCGGGGAATACCCCACCGGCCCCGGCCGGGTGCGGGCGTTCCGGGGACTCAGCGGGCGGTGCCGGGCGCGGTGACCACCTTTCGCGCGATGACCGCCGGGGTGGTCGGCCCCGCCTGCGAACGCTGAGGCCCACCGGCTTGCGCGCGGGCTGGCGTGACGGGTCGTTCAGTTGTCCGCGACCTGATCGGGCCCGGGCTGCCGGCGCGGGGACCGACCTGTCGCCTCCTCCCCCGCCGGAGCAGTGCTCAGGACTTGTGGACCATCCGGTTCGAGAACGGCGGCCTGGCCGAGCGCGAGGGGCAGGACGCTTGACCGACGGTAGAAGCCACCAGCCGGGCTGTGGCTGGGACGCGAAAACCCGGTGAACGTCGCCGGCCGTCCCGGGATACTGGCCGCCATGGATGAGGTCGAGGTCGTGGTCGCGCATTCCGAGCGAGTGACTCTGCGTGTCGGCGATGTGTTCCTGAAGGTGGACGCCGACCAGGCGCGCATCGACGCCGAGGTCGAGGCGATGGCCCTGGCGCCGGTTCCGACTCCGGAGGTCCTGTGGTGCAAGCCGCCCGTGCTCGCGATCACCGCGCTCCCGGGGACGACTCTCGGGCGCCTCGGCGGACCGTCGACCGGGTCGCCGGCGGCGTGGGCCGCAGCGGGCGCCGCGATCCGGCAGCTGCACGACGCGCCGCTGCCACCACGGCCGGGCCGGGCCGGGCGGAGCATCGTCGCACTGACGGCGGAACTCGACCGCGAGTGCGAGTTGCTGGTGACCAACGGCCTCCTGCCCGCCGACCTGGTCATCCGTAACCGCCACGTCGCAGAGGCCGCACTCCGGCCGTGGGCTCCGGCGTTCACGCACGGCGACCTGCAGATCGCCCACGTCTTCGTCGACGGCGACCGGGTCACGGGCATCATCGACTGGTCCGAGGCAGGCCGGGGTGATGCCCTGTACGACCTCGCCACCTTCACGCTCGGACACGAGGAGCGCCTCGACGACGTCATCGCCGGCTACGGCACCGACGTCGACCTGGAGGTGATCCGGGCCTGGTCGTCGTTGCGAAGCCTGCTGGCGGTTCGCTGGCTCGTCGAGCACGGTTTCGACCCGTTCGCCCCGGGCTGTGAGGTCGACGTGCTGAGATCCCGGATGTGAGACTTCGCGGGCCGCCCCGTCGCAACGACTCGCGCTCGCACGTCATCCCGTCCACGGGTCTTGGCCAGTGCTCGCCCGCCAGGAGGGGTGACGCCATCGGTGTCGCCGGGGGTCAGCAGGCGCATGCCGCAGCGGCAGGCGCCGGCTCGGTGCTCCGGCCGCTGCTGGTGGAGCAGGCGTCCCCGGTCGGGGTCGCGCTCGTGCCGAGCTCGTTGGCGTCGGCCTTGACGACGCGGTCAGTGGCCCTGATGCCGTGTCGTGGCCGAGGGAGACCCGCACGGGTCAGAGCCATCCGTTGCGGCGGAAGGCGCGGTAGAGGAGACCGGAGGCCAGCGCCATGAGGGCGAGGGCGAGTGGATAGCCGTAACTCCAGCGAAGTTCGGGCATGTGCTCGAAGTTCATCCCGTAGACACCGGCGACCATGGTAGGGATCGCGAAGATCGCCGCCCAGGCCGAGATCCGGCGCATGTCGTCGTTCTGCCAGGTACCCACCCGCGCCTGCTGCGCGTTCAGGACCGAGTTCAGCAGCTCGTCCAACGACTGGACCTCGGTGTCGGTGCGATTGAGGTGGTCCGCCACGTCACGGAAGTACGGGAGCACCTTGGGCGGAAAGCCCTTCTCCTCCTGGCCCGGCCCGCTCAAAAGCCCCTCCAGGACGGGGACGAGGGGCTGCACCGCGTCACGGAACTCCCGCACCTCCCGCTTGAGGGAGTAGATCTGCTCGGTGTGGTCGACGCGGGAGGTGGAGAACACGCAGTCCTCCAGCTTGGTGAGCGCGGCCCGCACCTTGTCCGCGGCGTCGCTGTAGGCGTCCACGACCACGTCGAGGACGGCGTGCAGCACGGACAACGGCCCTATGCGCAGCATGCCCGGGTCGGCTTCCAGCCTGCGGGCGGCTCCAACGGTCGGGTCGGCCGCACCGTGCCGCACGGTGAGTACGTACCGGGGGCCGACAAAGACCATCAGCTCCCCGGTCTCCACCGCCGCATCCGCATCGACGTACCAGAGCGTCTTGAGCGCGACGGCCAGCACGCCGCCGAAACGCTCCGTCTTGGGGCGCTGCCGCGCCTGGACCGCATCCTCGACCGCCAAGGGGTGCAGGCCCAGCTCCTCAGCCAGCTGCATCAGCTCGGCCTCGGTCGGATCCACCAGACGTACCCAGGCGAACTCGCCTTCACCCAGGCCGCGTAGCCGCTTCAGCATGAGCTGGCAGGCTTGGTCCTCCAGGCCGCACTCCACGCCCTCCGACCGGCCCGAGCGTTCCTCGTACATCACACATTCCATCCCACCCACCTGCCTCCACACGCCGATTTCATGCGCCACCGCCCTTGGGGAGACTCTTCCGCGGACGCTGGTGCACGTCTCGCTCGGTTCGTCCACTGCCTCCACCCTCATTCGGTTCTCGGACCTGACCGGCAAGCACGTCGAGAACGACGGCGACCTGGTGCGCGTCGTGGTGCGCCAGCACCCCGACCTGGAGGGCGGGCCGGTCGAAATCGAGGCGCTGGCGGAAGAGCTGGCCACGGTGGAAGAGCTGGCGCTCGACCTGGTGACGATCGAGCTGCACTTCCCGGACGCCGACGAGCCGGAGACGGTGGTCCTGGAGGCCGAAGCGTTCAACCGGCTTGCCTCGGCCGCTCCGATGGCCGATGTGCTGCGCGGCGCCAAGCGGGTAACCCGGACCGTCCCGAGCCAGGCCGCGATGCCGGCGGGCGCCAGGGAGCGGGTCACTACGCCAGCCTGGAGCACGCCGGCAGGCCGCACAAGGGCCGCACCACCGACGCCGAGAAGCAGCTCGTCCAGCAGCACCTGGACGAGATCAACGCGCGGCTGGCCGCCGAGGGCACCCGGACGATCGACCTGAGCAACGCCGAACACGTGGCGCCATACAACCTTGAGGCGCTGGCCCACGAGCGCGGCACCACGCTCGGCTGACAGTGAGCAATCCGCCAAGGCCGGCCCGGCGCGGCGCCACCGGTTCGTCCGAGGGTCCCGGGTCGGCATCCGGTCCTGGTCGACGCCGTGGTGACCGGGCTCGGGTCGATGGTCGGCGCGAGATCCTTCGCGGCGCTCGCGCCCACCGCCTCGGCGGCCGGGTCCGGACTGCTGGTCGGGCCGGCCCGGCGGCCGTGGGGGTGGCGCAACGCCGCGTCGTCGGCGCGGCCGGGCAGCGTGTTCCGTCCGCGGGCGCGAGCGTCTTCGGATGGGTCGCTGCCGTCCGCAATGAGGTCCGACGCGGCCACCTGCCGGACCGGCTGGCCGCCCCCAAGTGGTACCTCCCGAGCGCCGCCGCCCTCGGCCTCACCGAGCCCCAGCTCGGCCTCCGCATCGAGGGCGCCGGCTTCGCCGGCCTGCTGCGCCAGGCCGTCCTCGACCACTACCGTCACACGGCCAGCCGGTAGCGCGTCGTCCGGTGGCGGGACGGCCGTGCCCGAGCCGGAGACGCCCCGGACCGGCGGTTCTGCGTCTGCGGGGCTGGTCGGGCCTACCGTGGGGCCTGCCGTGACCTGCGGCATCGGCGCCTTGCCCCGGCAAGGGCGGGGCTTGATTTCCGTGATCCCGGGCAGACGGCGGTCGTGCTGAGAATTCTGTCCGTGGTCCTGATGATGTGCGTCGCCATCCTCGCCGTCCTCGCCGCCGGCCTCTGGTCGCCGTGGTGGTGGGCGGCGGCCGGCCCCTTGCTGGCCGTCGCGCTGCTGGGCGTCTGGGACCTGGTCCAACGCCGCCATTCGGTGCTGCGCAACTACCCGGTCCTGGGCCACCTGCGGTTCCTCATGGAAAGCATCCGTCCCGAACTCCAGCAGTACTTCGTGGAGCGCAACTTCGACGGGCGGCCCTTCGACCGGGACACCCGCTCCATCGTGTACGAGCGGGCCAAGGGCACCGACGCCGAGGAGCCGTTCGGCACCGAGCTCGACCTCTACGCGGCGGGCCGGGAGTTCCTGGTCCCGTCGATGGCCCCGTGTCCCGTCCCCAAGGACGCGCCGCGGGTGCGGATCGGCGGCCCGGACTGCACCCAGCCCTACGACATGGCGCTGCTCAACGTCTCCGCGATGTCCTTCGGCTCGCTGTCGGCCAACGCCGTGCTCGCTCTCAACACCGGTGCCGCCCTCGGCGGATTCGCGCACGACACCGGTGAGGGCGGCCTCTCCGAGTACCACCTCCGCCCCGGCGGCGACCTGGTGTGGGAGATCGGCACGGGCTACTTCGGCTGCCGCACCGAGGACGGGGACTTCGACCCGGACCAGTTCGCCGAGAAGGCGGCGCACCCGCACGTCAAGTGCGTGTCGCTGAAGCTCAGCCAGGGGGCCAAGCCCGGTATCGGCGGTGTGCTGCCCGGCGCCAAGGTCAATGCGGAGATCGCCGAGGTCCGCGGCGTTCCACAGGGCCGGACCGTCAACTCGCCGCCCTACCACCGGGTCTTCAGCACTCCACGCGAGCTGGTGCGCTTCGTCGCGCGGATGCGCGAGCTGTCCGGTGGCAAGCCCACCGGCTTCAAGCTCTGCGTCGGCTCGCGCCGCCAGTTCCTCGCCGTCTGCAAGGCGATGCTGGAGGAAGGCACCACCCCGGACTTCATCATCGTGGACGGCGCGGAGGGCGGCACCGGCGCCGCACCACTGGAGTTCGCCGACAACATCGGCCTCCCGCTCACCGACGGCCTGATGATCGTCCAGAACGCCCTGGTGGGCACCGGCCTGCGCGAGCGGATCAGGATCGGCGCCAGCGGCAAGGTCGCCACCGGCAGCGATCTGGTGAGGCGGCTCGCGCTCGGCGCCGACTTCACCAACGCCGCCCGGGCGATGATGTTCGCCGTCGGCTGCATCCAGGCCCAGCGCTGCCACACCAACACCTGCCCGGTGGGCGTGGCCACCCAGGACCCGCGGCGTGCCCGGGCACTGGATGTCGGCGACAAGTCGCAGCGCGTGATGCGGTTCCAGGAGGCGACCGTCAAGAGCGCCCTTCAGATCATGGCCTCGATGGGCGTGACGGATCCGGCCGAGCTGGGCCCGCACATGCTGCAGCTGCGGGTGGACACCCACACCATGAGCTCCTACGCCGACATCCACTCCTGGCTGGCCCCCGGCGAACTGCTCCAGGACCCGCCCGCGGCCTGGGCCGCGGACTGGCACGCCGCCGATCCCGACTGCTTCACCGTCTGACCGCCCGCTCCCACCCTGCGCCCATCAGCCCGCTCCCACCCTCCGGAGGACCACCCCCATGGCACGCACCGTCGCCCGTGTGATCATCGACGCCCTGCAGGACCTCGGTGTCCGACACGTGTTCGGCGTCGTCGGCGACGCGCTGAACCCGCTGACCGACGCCATCCGCAGCACCGAGGGCGTGGAGTGGGTCGGCTGCCGCCACGAGGAGGCCGCCGCGTTCGCCGCCGGTGCCCAGTCGCAGCTGTCCGGCTCGCTGGGCGTCTGCATGGGCACTGTCGGGCCCGGCGCCGTGCACCTGCTGAACGGCCTGTACGACGCGGCGAAGAGCCGCACCCCGGTGCTGGCCATCGCCGGTCAGGTGCCCCTCACCGAGGTCGGCAACGACTACTTCCAGGAGGTCGACAACGACCTGCTCTTCCGCGACGTCGCGGTCTTCCGGGCCACGGTCACCTCGCCCGACCAGATGCCCCGGCTGCTGGAGTCCGCAGTGCGCGCCGCGATCAGCGACAGCGGCGTGGCCGTGCTGACCGTGCCCGACGACCTCGGCGACCAGGAGATCAGCGACGACCGTCCGGCCCGCTTCCCGCGCACCCGCCCGGTCACCCGCCCGGACGAGCCGGGCATCCTGGAGGCCGCCGAGCTGATCAACGCCGCCGACAAGGTCACCCTGCTGGTCGGCAGGGGTGCCCGACAGGCCCGTGAGGAGGTGCTGACCCTCGCCGAGCGGATCGCCGCTCCC
Source organism: Kitasatospora sp. NPDC086009 (assembly GCF_044540385.1). Lineage (NCBI taxonomy): Bacteria > Bacillati > Actinomycetota > Actinomycetes > Kitasatosporales > Streptomycetaceae > Kitasatospora > Kitasatospora sp. NPDC086009. The sequence continues at coordinate 4,680 of NZ_JBITSA010000038.1, read as the reverse complement.
ATGGTCCTCACCCTGAAGGCCAAGGAGGGCTTCGAAGCGAACAACGACTACCAGGTCGGCCAGACCGGCCTGATCGGCAACCCCGCCGCCGCCCGGGCGCTGGACGGCTGCGACCTGCTGGTGATGCTCGGCACCGACTTCCCCTACCGGGACTGGTACCCGACCGACTGCAAGGTCGTCCAGATCGACGTCCAGGAGCGCAATCTCGGGCGCCGCATCCCACTCGACGCCGGTCTGGCCGGCGACGTCGGGGCGACCCTGCGCGCGCTCCTGCCCCACCTGAACGAGGGAGCGGAACGGGACCGCGAGCACCTGGAGTCCGCGCGCAAGGAGTTCACCCACTGGCAGGCCGGCCAGGCCAAGCTGGCCGACCCGTCCCACGACAAGCGCCTCACCGGCCGGCTGCGCCGGGCCCTCGACAACCCGGGCCACGACATCCGCCCCGAGGCCCTGGCCGCCGCGGTGAACGAACTGGCGGACCAGGACGCCGTCTTCACCTCCGACACCGGCATGGCGACGGTCTGGCTCTCCCGCTTCGTCACCATGCACGGCGAGCGGCGCCTGCTGGGCTCCTACAATCTCGGCTCGATGGCCAACGCCATGCCGCAGGCCCTCGGTGCCCAGCTCTGGGCGCCCGAGCGGCAGGTCATCGCGTTCTGCGGCGACGGCGGCCTGAGCATGCTGCTCGGCGATCTGATGACGATCAAGACGCACCGGCTGCCGGTCAAGCTGGTCGTCTTCGACAACCGGCGCCTCGGCATGGTCAAGCTCGAACAGGAACAGGCGGGCCTGGTCGAGTTCGGCACCGAGCTCGACAACCCCGACTTCGCCGCCGTGGCCAACGCCCTGGGCCTGACCGGCATCCGCGTCACCGACCCCGCTACCCTCCACGACAGCGTCCGGCGCGCCCTCAGCACCCCGGGCCCGGTCCTGCTCGACGTCCTCACCAACCCGCAGGAGCTGGCCGTTCCCGGCAAGCCCACCGCGCAACAGGGCTGGGGCTTCGCCATCGCCAAGCTCAAGGAGACCCTGCAGAGCAAGGAGAGCTGACGCCCCGGCACGGTGCCCCCGGAGCCGACCCGACAGAAACGCGACCCGGAGCACCCGCGCGCCACCGTGCAGCGGTGGCTGAATGCCCAAACAGGTGCAAAAAGGCCCCACTCCCCGTGCATGAACCCGCCGAACCGGGTCAGACGAAGACCAAGTCCGCTGCTACGAAAGGTGATTCCGTGGAGAACATCATGTGGGAATACCAGGAGAACTCCGGCTACCAGACCGGCACGGACCTGACCGGCTACAAGGTCGAGGCCACCGACGGCCACATCGGCAAGGTCGACAAGCACTCCGAGGACGTGGACGCCCGCTACATCGTGGTGGACACCGGCCCGTGGATCTTCGGCAAGCACGTGCTGCTCCCCGCCGGCACCGTCACCTCGATCGACACTGCCAACGAGACCATCCACGTCAGCCGCACCAAGGAAGAGATCAAGAACTCCCCCGAGTTCGACAAGGACAAGCACCCCGGCGACGCCGACTACCACCAGCAGGTCGGCAACTACTACAACGGCAACCGGTCGAACTACTGACCATTGCCACACCCCGCGAGGCGGCCCGCACAGGACGACTGTGCGGGCCGCCTCACGTGCTGCCGTGCTCGGCGGCCGGTCCTGACCTTGCCCGGGGACCACGCCCCCTGAGCAGCCCCGAGGAGCGGGCGCACCACAGAAGTCGGACCAGGACCGGTTGTCGCGAACAGCGCCGGCAGGGCACGGGTCCGGTGCCCGACCCGTCCCACGAGGGCGCTGCGCAACGGCGCGGGGCCTCTCGTCCGAAGTCGACGGGAGGCCGCCCCCGGCACGCGGCGACCACGCCGCACCGGTGGCCGGCCGGCGCCGGGAGTGGACCTCTCGCGGCGGGGAATGCGCTGGTGACAGCCGCGCCGCACACGGGAGGCGGTTCATGGACTCGGACAGGAAGACGCCCGACCACCGGGCGAGGGCGTTGCAGCGCTTGCCACGCCACGACCGCCGCGGCGAGGCCCGGCTGCCCGCGGTGCTCGCCACCCTGGTGGCCATGCTCCTCTACCTCGTCCTGCCGGAGCAACTGCTGTTCCTCCCTCGCTTCGTCCTGCCGGGCCTGGGAGTCCTGCTGTTGATCCCGCTGATCGCAGTCAACCCGCGCCGCATGACCCGGCAGAATCACTTCTCCCGGATCGCGTCGCTGACCCTGGTCGCCCTCATCGGCATCAGCAACCTCGTCTCGCTCGGCCTGCTGGTGCACGCCATGGTCACCGACAAGGCCCAGGAAGGCGGCCCCCTACTGCTCGCCGCGCTCCAGGTCTGGGCCACCGGCATCATCGTCTTCGGCCTGGCGTTCTGGGAACTCGACCGCGGCGGCCCGGTCGCGCGCACCCAGGCCGAGCGCTCCGAACTGCCGCTCGCGGACTTCCGCTTCTCCCAGGACGAGAACGACGACGCCGTCGAGGAGGTCGCCGACGGCTCCTCCCGCACCAGCGACTGGGTCCCCACCCTGATGGACTACCTGTACGTCTCGGTCACCAACTCCACCGCCTTCAGCCCCACCGACACCATGCCGCTCTCCACCCGGGCCAAGGCCCTGATGGCCATCGAGAGCATCGCCGCCCTCATCACCTCCCTACTCGTCATCGCCCACGCCGTCGGCGTCCTCGACAAGTAGCACGGCACACCGGTCCAGACTGGCGCGGGAGGGCGCGGCGTCTCGCCGCAGCACGGCGGCGTGCGTCCCAGGGGTCCAGTCGGCGCGCGCCTGGCGCGGGGATCCGCGCCGTCGCCCCGGCCGTCCAGCGAACGGCGCCCGGGCGCCGGCAGGCCACGACGACGCCGTCACGACAGGCCCGACAGTGCCCGGGCCAGGCCACGGGCATGGCCACCCCGACCCCCCGGTGTCTCACCACCCCATAGCGATCCCGTTACCTACTGAGAAGCCGTTGTCTTTCCGAGAGTGATTGGTGCGTTTCCGCTGGTCAGGCATAGGGTCGGTGCTTCGGCGGCAGAGACGGGGTGTCGTGTCGTCTCTTCGGTGGAGGTGCCGGGATGCCGTCGGTGATGGGGTTGCTGGAGGAGCGCGAACGCGTCGCTCGGCAGCGGGTGGAGGTCCTTCAGGTCGAGCTGCGGGAGGCGGAGGCTGCGTGGGAGCGGTTGGTGATCGCCCGTGAGACGGTGAGCGAGGTCTTGGCGGGACCACGCGCGGGCGAGGAGGCGTCGCCGGTCGTGGTGGCGGGCGAACGGCCGGTTCGGGTCGAGGCGGCGGTGCCGGGTTCGGTCGTGCCGCACTGGCGAGAAGGGCTCGCCCCGACGGTGCTGGCACCGGACTACCAGCGGATCACGGATGTCCTGGCCGGCGGGAACAGGGCGGGCGGGGAGGCGATGGACTGCCGGCAGCTGGCCGGGGCGCTCGGGCTGGAGCCGGTTCCCGCGAAGGTTGAGGGGTTGCGGTCGAAGGCGAAGCGTCTGGCCGCGCGGGGCTGGCTGGTCGAGGACCGCCCGGGGCTGTTCAGCGTGCCCGCCGGGCGAGGCGGCGGCTCATGACCATGCTCATCGACCAGCGGATCACCGCCTCCGAGGTATCGGTGCGCGTCTCGTAGTCGCGGGCCAAGCGGCGTGAGCGCATCAACCACGCGAACGTGCGCTCCACCAGCCACCTCTTGGGCAACACGGTGAACCCGGCCGCGTCGTCGTTGCGTTTGACCACCGTCAGCGCGATCCGCAGGACGTCGCGGGCAAGGTCGACCAGGCGCCCGGTGTAGCCGCCGTCGGCCCACACCAGCGTGATGTGCCAGTGCCGTTCGCGCAGCCGGGCCAGCAGCGTCCGTCCGGCCTCGCGGTCGGTGATCGAGGCCGCGGTGACCATCACCGTCAGCAGCAGCCCGAGGGTGTCGACGATGATGTGCCGCTTGCGGCCGTTGACGCTCTTCCCGCCGTCGAAGCCCCGGCTCTCGGCCGGCACCGACGCGGCCGCCTTCACCGATTGCGCGTCGATGATCCCCGCGGTCGGCTCCCGGTCGCGGCCCGCCGCCTCACGGACCCGGTCGCGCAGCCGGTCGTGGAACTCGGCGACCAGGCCCTTGTCGCGCCAGCGCCGGAAGAACGCGTAGACGCGGTCCCACGCGGGGAAGTCCCCGGGCATCGCCCGCCAGGTGATGCCGCCCGCGACCAGGTAGCGCACCGCGTCGACCATCTGTCGGTGGCAATAGCCCTCCTGCCTGCCTCCGCGGCCCTCCAGCCAGCCCGGGACGGGCATCGCGTCGCGCACGACCGCCCACTCCGCGTCGTTCATGTCGGACGGATACCTCGGTCGCCTGTGCGGTTGGTCGCCGGCGTTCCCGAACCGGTGCGCGAGACAATCACACTCCCGGGCAGCTGAGTTGGAGTCAGTCGACGCAAGGGCGTACAACAGCGACAACAGGGCCTCCTGGCGTGCTCAAGGTCTCGACAGCCCCGAGCTGCACCAGAGGCCCTGCCTTCATGCTCGGCAATCGGCAAGATCACCCGACCGTGCTGTCCAGTCGAACCCACGTCCACCAAGATCGATACGACAATGGCTTCTGAGGTTTTCAGGATGGAGTCGGTGGGGTGAGCGGCAGGCCGGTGCCGGCCAGGCATCCATCGATAAGGGCGGGTCGAAGTTGGATGTGTCGCA
>NZ_JBITSA010000037.1:0-31661 GCF_044540385.1 Kitasatospora sp. NPDC086009 | reverse complement strand
CACGACACCCCCAACGGTTGGACGGACGGACGCCACCGCACATCCAACCGCTGGCACCGCCAACCCGGCGAACTTTCCCGGTCAGAGCACTAGCTCCCGGGCCGGCCACCCGATGTCCCGTGCGTGCACCGGTAGTTGACGCTCGGCGCACATGCCGTGGAGCACGGCTGCGTCCTCCTGACCGCCTTCGGCCACCGGCCCGGTAGGCCCGTACCGTTCGGCCGGTTCGTCACGGAGTCGGAGCGGCGACGGCGGCTGGCAGTCCCGGAACGGTGGCGCGCGCCGTGCTCCAGTGGTTCGACGAGGCCGGCCTGCGACGAGATTCGAATGTCCAGTTCACCGGCGCCACGGCGGGGGCGAGGAGAAGGCGATCGACACGGCCCGGCTACCGCGTGCCGAGTGACTGGATGCCGTTTCTGAGCGGCAGTACCGAGACATCGCGATCGCCCCCTTCGAGGCGGGCTTCCAGGTAGGCCTGTTCGGCTCGGTCGCGGACGAAGCCGTGGTCGAGGAGGGCGGGACGTGGACCGAGTTCTCTCCCGACGACAGGTCCACCGGGGGTGAGTCGGCTTCACACCGCAGCATGCGGCGGGGGCGCCCCGGTGGTCCTTCGCAGCCAGTTGTCGAGAACGGCATGGTCAGCGTCGGTCAGGCCCTGGCGGGGGTCGACACGATGGGGCAGGGCAGGTCCTCGATGGTGTGCAGAGACCCACGCCCGATCGGCGTTCGTGATGGAGAGTCGGCTTGGGGCGCGGTACCCGGATCTCTCCGAGCCCGTTTCCCCAAGCCGCTCACCGAACCGGACGTGCCCGTCTCCGAGCATCCGGCTCTCCACGGAGTCACGCTGTCTTCGTGGCGATCTTGACTGGCCAGGGTGAGGGAATCCTGCTGCTTCTCCACCGGTAGCGACTCACGGTCACCGCCGAGATGTCGAACAGCTGGACGTCATCCAATGCCAAGGCTCTCCAGCCGTATGGGCCTTTGAACCGTCGTCGGAACGCCGTCCACGTCAGCCGATAGCGGTATATCACACAGTTGACAACCCGCCACCAGACGAATGCCCGAAGCCGGTTGAACGTGTGCTTGGCGACCGCGTGCTTGAAGTAGTTGGCCCATCCTCGCTGGATCTGATTGATCCGGTAGAGGAGTGTCCCGAACTCGTGCTGATTCTTCCTGTGGGTCAGCGATCGGATCTTCCGCTTGAACTCGCGGACTGGCTTGTCCGCGATGAACGTGGAGACGTACCACTTTCCCGTTCCCCTCTTACGCTTCCACTTAATGTGGAAGCCGAGGAAGTCGAACCCATCCTGCATGTTCACCACTCTGGTCTTCGCCTCGGACAGGCGCAGACCTAGAGAGGCCAAGACCTCCTGAGAACCTTGGTGCGGAGCGCCTCGACGTGTTCGCGGGTTCCGTTGGCCATGACGACGAAGTCGTCCGCGTAGCGGACGATGCGCCAGGTCGCCAGCCCCTTTCGTTTCCGTCGTTCCTGCTCAACCTGGCCCCATTCATTCCACTGCTCCGCAAAGTGCTCGTCTAGAGCACTCAGAGCGATGTTGGCCAGGAGAGGCGACAGGATGCCTCCTTGTGGAGTGCCGGTGAAATCCCCTTGCCGGCGGCCGGATTCAGTCATGACCCCCGATTTCAGGAAGGATTTCATCAGGGCCAGCACTTTCTTGTCCTTGATTCTCTTCCGGACCCGGCCCATCAGAGCATTGTGATCGATCGAGTCGAAGCACGCTTCGATGTCCGCGTCCAGCACCCAGCGGTATCCGTGAGTGCCGTAGAAGTAGATCTCGGCGATTGCGTCATGTGCTCGCCGGTTGGGCCTGAAACCGTAGGAGACGGGCTCGAAGTCCGCCTCGAAGATCGGCTCCATGACCAGCTTCAGCGCTGCCTGCACCACTCGGTCCCGCACCGTGGGAATGCCAAGACTGCGCAGCTTCCCCCCGGCCTTCGGAATCTTCCGCTCCAGCACGGGCGAGGGACGGAACGACCCTTCCCTGAGCTGGGTGCGGATGTCGGCCAGGAACGCTTCCACTCCGACCTGCTCCGCGATGTACCGGACCGTGGCCCGGTCGACGCCGGCAGTTCGGGCTCCGGTGTTGCCCGCGACCCGTTCCCAAGCAACCGTCAGGAATCCCGGGTCGTGCACCAGGTTGAACAGATCACCAAAACAACGGCCCTTGTCGGCCGTCGCCCAACAGTGCAGCTTGGCCTGCATCTCTCGTACCCGCATGTGAGGGCCAAGGCCCCCTTGCGGAGTCGCGGAATTCACCTCAACGTCTCCGAGCATTGCAATCCCTCCCTGCTGTCCTCCGCTGCCACCCTCCGCCATGTGACCGGCTTTCCCGGCCTCGGACTACTACGGCGGCTCCGCCCCGCCTTGGATGGTTCAGCTGACAACGAGCCCAGCCGGATATCCGTACTGGCGGTACGGCCCGTGGCGCATCCAAGACGGTTCCCGTGTTCACCGACTGTTCGATCGCTGGAGGAGGTGCCCGGCTTTACCCCCGCGGCATCGCCACGGCTACGCCGTGGACATTCACCGTGGCCTCCCGATCCGGCGACGATGCCGGATCGAAAGTTATCCATCGTCAGACCAGAGTGATGGATACGCACCGCACCCAGCCCATATCCGCCAGGTTGGAGCTGGTAGGGACAGTTAGGGAGCTTCACGCACCGGTTCCTCTCGTACACCTTTCCAACTTGCGCGCCGAGCATGCCTCTATCTGGCAGTGCTAGATTCACCTCGGCTCTGTCAGGGCTGCTCCCGCCCTCCTCGACGTTTCCCGAGTCGGGCTGCCCTCAGCTTCAGAGTCCTGCCACGACAGAACTCAGGTGGTGGTCTTTGCGGCTCGGTGAACCACGAGGGGTGGACGGCGGCGCTCGTGCGAGAGTTCGAGCTCGGCTCGCGTCTTGTCATCAAGGGACACCCGGTGGTGAGGGCGCGCGAAGGCCCAGCAGGTGTCCTCACCACGGCCGAGAACAACCTGAGGCCCTTGCACCCGGCACAGCGTCACAAAGCCAGCACCACGTGAAAGGTCACCGGCGTGCCATGCCGGGAGAGTCCGAAACCTCGGCCTCGACCGACCGGGCGGCCATGGACCGTGGCCCGGCGTCGGTGATCTTCTAGCACTCCGACGGCAAGGAGGCTCGCTGCCCACCGACACCCGATCCGTTCCAGGACACCAGCATGATGGCCCGGGTCAGCCACACGCCAACCTGCGAGGCGCCCGTTGCGGCAACCGGTGCACGCGGCGATGTGCTCTTCCGGGCTGCTCGCCGCCGGTGGTGCGCACCAGCGGGGTGGGCGCTGTTGCCGCCCACGTCCACGACGAGGGGCAGAACGTCGCCAGAGCCCTCACGGGCAGCGTCTGTACCCGTCGAACAGCTGCCGGATCACCTTCCGCGTCCGCACGCCCAGCGGCTCCTCAAGCCGACAGTGCGTCAACGTTGCCCCGTCCGATCCCCGCAATTCCACGGCCACCGCGTCCAACAGGCTCCGCAAGGCGGCGATCGTCGCCTGCAGAGGGTCGCGCATGTGCCGTCCATGGCTGATTGAAGGCCCGCCAGGCCTACCTGGTGACGCTTGGCGGTGTCCGAGCGCTGTCCGGTCCCTGTGCGGTGGGTGGCAGACGGCAGGGGCGATCGTGCGCTCGATGGGCGAGGCGTTGTGCTGCTCGTTCCGCGACCACCTGGGGCTGCGGGCGTTGGCCGAGCGGCTGCTGCCCGAGGTGGTTCAGGACGATCGGTCACTTCGCCCCGCCTTCGCCGCCCGGTCCGGGACTGCAACGAATCTGTCACGAGGTCTCCGATCGGTTGAGCGACGTTTGCGGGTTCGCCCATGCTGATCTGGCACGGTCCGGCAGGACATGTCGCCAGGGGGGCGAAGCCGGGCAGGTACCGAACAGCGTCTGCGGATGACCTGGAGACTCGCAACGGGCCGCAGTCGTGCTGCTGACGGGCGGGGGCCCAGGAGCGTACGCTCCGCCGCGGCAAGGTCCCCCGGCTCCTGGATTGGGCGCTCGTCCTTCACCTGCCGCCGATTTTGGACCTTGAGGATTGGAGAGGTGCTCATGGCACAGCAGGAGATCGTGGCATTAGCCATGTCCGGCGCGACGACGATCGTCGCGGCGATGGCCACGGACGCCTGGGGGAACGTCCGTGACCGCGTGTCGGCGCTCCTCCAGCGCCGTGGTACCGAACCGCGTGCCGCGATCGCGGCGCGCCTGGAGAGCAGCGCGGAGCAGGTCGCCCGGAGCCGGGACGTCGACCGTGCTCGCGAAATGGTCCGCGGGCCGTGGCAGTTGGAGCTCGAAGGCTTCCTGGACGCACATCCCGAGGCGGTCGAGGAGCTGCGGGCGCAGCTGGACGCGATGCGGGCGGCGCTGCCGAAGGCCCAGCAGCAGTGGGTGCAGAACAACACCTTCAACGGCCCCGGCACCAATTTCGCGCTGCAGGATGGTACCCAGAACAACTACTACATGGACTCCTCCGCCCCCAGGGCCCATACCGGTGCGGGGGGTGAGGAGAGGACGGGCTGACCGTGGGCACGCCGGTGGGCCCGGGCGAGGGCGTGGTGTACACGCAGAACATCACGGCCACCGGCGGTGGCCGGGTGTACGCCGTGCAGCACGGGGACCAGTACAACTACATCTATCGCGGCACCCCGCCCTACCGGGTGGAGCCCTTCCCGCTCACCGGGCCGGCCGCCCTGCCGTCCGGGCTGGCGCGGGTGCCCAGCCGCCTGCTGACGGCCCGTCACCAGGTGGTGCCCTTCCTGCCCCGGCCGGAGTCGGCGCTGCTGGAGTCCTGGCGGGACGAGGCGGTGCCGGGGCTGTCGGTGCGGCTGCTGCACGCCGAGGGCGGGTCGGGCAAGACACGGCTGGCCGCAGAGTTCGCCGCGCGCTCGGCCGAGGCGGGCTGGGCGGTCGCACTGGCCCGCCACCGCAGCGAGGTCGCCTCGGCCGGGGGCGAGGACCAGTCCCTGACGGTACGTGCCCCGGGGCTGGTCCTGGTGGTGGACTACGCCGAGCGCTGGCCCCTGGAGGACCTGATCACCCTGCTGCGCCAACACCGGGACGCGGCCCGAGACCGGCTGCGCATCCTGCTGCTGGCGCGCCAGGCCGGCGGTTGGTGGCAGGGTCTGGCCCACCAGCTCGCCAAACTCGACGTCCTCGATGTCGAGAAGTTGCGGCTGGAGGGGCTCCCCGACGCCCCCGGCGCCCGGGCGGCCGTGTACACCGCGGCCCGCGACCGGTTCGCCGAGGTCTTCGCGCACCCGAACGCCGCCGGGATCGGTGTGCCCGGTGACCTGAACGACCCGGCGTTCGCCCTGACCCTCACCGTCCACATGCGGGCCCTGGTCGACGTGGACGCCGCCAGCCGGGGCCGCGCCGCCCCGACCGGCAACGGGCAGGCGAGTCTGTCCTCCTACCTGCTGGACCGCGAACAGGACCACTGGCACTCCTTCCACGACCGGGGCCGCGGCCCGCTGCGTAGTGACCCGCGCACCATCGGCCGGGCGGTGTACGTGGCCACCCTCGCGGGCGCCCTGGCCCCCGCCAACGCCGTAGCCGCCCTGGTGCGGGCCGGTGCCGCCGACAGCACCGCCGCCGGCGGGCGACTGGCCGAGGACCACGGCCGCTGCTACCCGTCGGCCGACTCGGAGCTGCTGCTGGACCCGCTCGCCCCCGACCGGCTCGGCGAGGATTACCTCGCACTCACCCTGCCCGGCCACGAGGAGGAGTTCGGCTACCACGCCACGGACCCCTGGAGCGCCGCCGCGCCGGCCCTACTGCTGGTGCCCGACGACGGGACCGGTGAACCTGCGGGCTACACCCGCCAGGCTCTGACGGTCCTGATCGAGGCGGCCCACCGCTGGCCCCACCTGACCGCCCGACACCTCGAACCGATCCTGCGCGACCGCCCCCGCCTCGCCCTGGCGGCGGGCAGCGCCGCCCTGACCCGCCTGGCCGCCCTGGAGACCCTCGACACCGCCGTCCTGGAGACCGTCGAGCCCTACTTCCCCGCGGACCGGCACACCGGCCTCGACGTCGGCATCGCCGCGATCGCCGCCCGGCTGGCGGAACACCGCCTGGCCACCATCACCGACCCCGCCTCCCGCGCCCGCATCCACCGGGGCCTCGCGCTCCGCCAGTCCCGGGCCGGCCTGCGCGACGAGGCCGTCGCCGGCGGCCGGCAGGCCGTACGGATCTGGCGCGACCTGACCCGGACCGGCCCCGGCCACCACGCCGACCTCGCCGCCTCGCTGGTCAACCTCAGCGGTGACCTGTCGGCGGTGGGACTGCGGGACGAGGCCCTGGCCGCCGCCGAGGAGGCGGCGGGCCTCCACCGCCGGCTGGCCGCAGGCAACCCGGCCGTCCACGAACCGAATCTCGCCGCCTCACTGGTCAGCCTCGCCGCCCTGCTGGCGGAGGCGGGGCGGCGGGACGAGGGCCTGGCCACCACCCAGGAGGCCGTCGACATCCTGGGCCGGCTGGCCCAGGCCGACCCGGCGGCCCACGCACTCGGTCTCGTCACGGCCTTGAGCAACCTCGGCCACCATCTGTCGCGGGCGGGGCGGCGGGAGGAGGCCCTGGCCACCACCCGGTCGACAGTCGACGTCTACCGCCGGCTGGCCGCCGGCAACCCCGCGACCCACGAACCCGACCTCGCCGGCCAACTGACCCTCCTCGGCCTCCACCTGGTGGGCGTCGGGCGCCGGGAGGAGGCCATCACCGCCGAACTGGAGGCGGTGGAGATCCGGCGCCGCCTGGCCGCCGACAACCCCGCGGCCCACGAACCCGCCTTCGCCCTCGCGCTGTCCAACCTGAGCGTCTCGCTGCTGGAGGCGGGGCGCCCGGCGGAGGCCCTCACAGCCGTCGGACAGGCGGTGGAGATCCGGCGCCGACTGGTCGCGGGCAACCCCGCGGCCTTCGAAGCCGACCTCGCCCACTCGCTGGTCAACCTCGGTATCTGGCTGTCGGGGGAGGGACGCGGGGAGGAGGCCCTCTCCGCCGAGCTGGAGGCGGTGGAGATCCGGCGCCGCCTGGTCGCCGGCGACCCCAAAGCCCACGAACCCGACCTCGCCGCCTCGCTGTCCAACCTCGGCAGCTACCTGTCGGCGCTGGGGCACCTGGCGGAGGGCCTGGCCGCTGAACAGGAGGCGGTGGAGATCCGGCGCCGCCTGGTCGCCGGCGACCCCAAAGCCCACGAACCCGACCTCTCCCGTTCCCTGGGCAACCTCGGCGTCCACCTGTGGGAGGCGGGGCGCCGCGCGGAGGCCCTCGCGGCCGTCGGACAGGCCGTGGAGATCCGGCGGCGGCTGGCCGTCGAGAACCCGGGGGCCTTCGAACCCGACCTCGCCCACTCCCTGGCCAACCTCGGCAGCTGGTTGACGGAGACGGGGCAGCGGAAGAAGGGCCTGGCCGCCACCGCGGAGACTGCCCACCTCTACCGCCAACTAGCCGCGAAGGAGCCCGCCCTCTTCGAAGCCCAGTCCGCCCGCGCGCTGTCCAACCTCGGCGCCGGGCTGTTGGGGACGAAGCGGCTGGTGGAGGCCCTGGTCGCCTTGGAGGGGGCGATCGGCATCTATCACCGTCTGGCCGCGGCCGACCCCGACACCCATGAACCCGGCCTCGCCCGCGCGCTGTCCAACCTCGGCGCCGGGCTGATCAAGGCCGGGGTGCCGCAGAGCGCCCTCCCTCCCCTCGCACAGGCGGTCGACATCCACCACCGCCTGGTCACGGAGGTCTCCGAGGCTTTCGAGCCCGGCCTCGCCAGCGCACTGTTCAACCTCGCCTCCTGCCTCACCAAGACGGGACGGCGGGAGGAGGGCCTGGCCGCCGCCGCCGGAGCGGTCCGCGCCTACCGCCGGCCGGCCGTGCACGACCCCGCGGCCTTCGGTCCCAAGCTCGCCACCGCGCTGTCCACCTTCGCCGTCTTCTCGTCCGAGGCGGGGCGGAGGACGGAAGCCCGCGCCGCCGAACTGGAGGCCGCGGAGATCCGGCGCCAGCTGGGCAGGGCCGACGCACCCCGCCCCGCCGGCCCGCCGTCGGGTGTCGGCACCCTCCTGTCGGGCATCGGACGGCGGGTCGGTACGGTTCTCCGGCCGCGCCGCAAGGATCCGCGGCGGAGCGGCTCCCCGGAGTCGCGGACGTTCACCATCGAACTCCCGGACGGGACGAGGACGGACGTCGTCGCCCCGGGAGGCACCGCCGCCGAACCGGAGTCGCGGACGCCCGCCGCAGGCCTCCCGAACGGGACGAGGATGGACCTCGTCGCCCCGGGAAGTCCCGACACCCGGCAGGAGGACACCAGCCCCATCACCGAACAGCAGTCGCAGACGTTCACCGTCGACCTCTCGAACGGGATGTTGCTGGACATCGTCCTCGGCGAAGAGGCCGACGCCAGCGAGGAGTCGCAGACGTTCACCGTCGACCTCCCGAACGGGACGAAGATGAACGTCGTCGTCGAGGGAAGTCCCGACGCCCCGCAGGTGGACGCCGGCGCCGTCATCGAGGTGGCGAATGAGGTCTACCGCCTGCTGACCAGAACCGAGCCGCCCGCCGCCCAGTCGGACCTCGCCACCGCGCTGTCCGACCTCGGCATCCGGTTCGGGAGGCTGGGATGGCACCGGGAGGCCTTGGCCGCCACCGAGCAGGCGGTGGTGGTCCGGCGCCTGCTGGCCGCGGCCGACCCGGCCACTTTCGAGGACGACCTCGCCGCCTCGCTGTTCGACTTCGGCGCCCTGATGTGGGAGGCGGGGCTGCGGAAGGAGTGCCTGGCCCCGGCCGAGGAGGCGGTGGAGGTGCGGCGCCGGCTGGCGGCGGCCGACCCGGCCGAGCGCGGACCCGGCCTCGCCGTGTCACTGGGCAACCTCGCCCTCTACCTGCGGGGGACCGGGCGACTGGAGGAGTGCCTGGCCACCGCCGGGGAAGTGGTGGAGCTCTGGCGCCTGCTGGCCGCGGCCGACCCCGCCCATGGGCCCCGCCTCGCCGCCTCGCTGTTCGAACTCGCCATCCACCTGTCGAAGGCGGGGCGGCGGGAGGAATCCCTGGCCCCGGCCGAGGAGGCGGTGGAGGTCCGGCGCCTGCTGGCCGCGGCCGACCCGGCCCATGGGCCCCGCCTCGCCGATTCGCTGTTCGAACTCGGCAGCCTCCGGTCGGAGGCGGGACTGCGGGAGGAGTCCCTGGCCGCCCTCAGGGAGGCGGTGGAGGTCCGGCGCGGACTGGCCACAACCGACCCCGCCGCCTTCGCACCCGGTCTCAGCGACTCGCTGATCGACCTGGCCAGCGACCTGTCGGAGGCGGGACATCCCGAGGAGGCCCTGGCCACCGCCAGGGAGGCGGTGAAGATCCGACGCCGACTGGCTGCGAACGATCCCGCCACCCACCGACCCCGTCTCGCACTCCTCCTGTCCAACCTCGCCCTCCACCTGTCGAAGGCCGGGCGGTGGTCGGAGGCCCTGGCCACCGCCGAGGAGATGGTCGACATCTACCGCCGACTGGCGGCAAACCATCCGACCACCCATGGGCCCCGCCTCGCCGCCTCGCTGTTCGAACTCGCCCGCCATCTGTCGAAGGCGGGACTGCGGGAGGAGTCCCTGGCCGCCGTCAGGGAGGCGGTGAGGGCCTGGCGCCGACTCGCCGCGAAGAACCCTGCCGCCTTCGCGCCCCGTCTCGCCGACTCGCTGTCCGATCTGGCCAGCGACCTGTCGGGGGCGGGACATCCCGAGGAGGCCCTGGCCGCCGCCAGGGAGGCGGTGAAGATCCGACGCCGACTGGCTGCGAACGATCCCGCCACCCATGAACCCCACGTCGCCCTCCTCCTGTCCAACCTCGCCCTCCACCTGTCGAAGGCGGGGCAGCGGTCGGAAGCCCTGGCCACCGCCGAAGAGACGGTCGACATCTACCGCCGACTGGCTGTGAACGACTCCGTTGGCTACGAGCCACAGCTCGCCCGTGCACTGTCCAGTCTCGGTGCGCTCCTGACGGAGGCAGGGCTGCATGAGGAAGCTTCGGCCGTTACCGAGGAGGCGGCAAAGATCAGGCGCACGTCCTAATCGACCAGCACCACCAGCTCCTTGTGCTTGAGCGGCACGTTCAGGTGCTCCTCCCGCTCCAGAACTGCTCACCCGAGGGGCGGGTCGGGTACGGCCGTTACCGGTCCCCGGAGCATGCGGGGCTGAGTCTGGGGCCCGGGATCCGGGTCAGTTGGCCGAGCGGATCTGGAGGGCGTTGATGCCCCAGTGGATCGACGGGTCCGAGGTGTGCACGGTGAACTGGAAGTCCCGGCCGGGACGGGCGGGGATGTCCACCGAGCCGACGCCGACGGAGTCCACCGGGCACTGAACCGTGAAGTCGGCCGGAGCCAGACCGCCGACGTGCACCTGTACCGAACCGCCGCCCTGACAGCCGACGGTGACGGTGATCGGCAGCGTCTCGATCACCGAGGCCGTCACCGCGCCGCCGTTCCCGATCCAGTCGGGGATCGAGAACATGGTGTCCTCGTCCGGCGCCGGCGGCAGGATCTGGCCCGTCCCCGGCTGACCGAAGGGCTCGTCCGAGGCCGGTGCAGGGTCGGCGGACTGCGCCGATGCCGTCCCGGCGAACGCCAGGGTCACCCCCAGCACCCCGGCCGCTGCGGTGAGCGTGCGCGTCTTCGTCCGCTTCATCGTGGTCCCCCCCTGCTGCGTTCACGTGTCGTACCGGTGTTCGGTACACGAAGTTGATCCTAGAGCGCGGCACCAACAAGACGCTGAGCGGGTGGCGGTCGGGTCCGGGCGCCGGGGCCCGTCAGGCACCGATGCCGGAGGCGGGCCGGCCCGGTCGGGCGCCGGGCCGGGCCGTTTCACGCCCGCGCCACGCCCGTGCAACACGCCGCTGGGAGCATCGACCGCATGCTCTCCCTGGTTGCCCCGCCCGCGCACGGCAGGACCCCGGCGCCCACCGAGGGCGGCGGGGCCGGGGCCGTGCTGCGCGCGGTACTGACCGGCGGCCCGCTGACCCGCAGCGCCGTCGGCCGGGCCACCGGCCTCAGCCCGGCCGCCGTCTCCCGGCACACCGCCGACCTCACCGGTCTCGGGCTGTTGCGCGTACTGCCCCCGCCGGACGGTCCGCCCAGGGCGGGGCGCCCACAGCTGCCGTTGGACATCGACACCCGTCACCACCTCGCCTGCGGGGTGCACATCGGCGTGCCGTGGCTCACCTTCGCCCTGCTGGACCTGCGCGGACGGGTGGTCGCCCACGAGCGCCTGCCCCGGCGTGGCGACGCCGCTGCGGTCCTGGGAGCCATCCGGGCGTACCTGCCGGGCTTCCTGGCCCGCCGGGCCACCGGCCACTCGGTGCTCGGCCTCGGAGTGGTCACCGGCGGCTGGGTGGACTCCGAGAGCGGCAGCGTCGTCGCCCACGGCCCGCTCGGCTGGCACGACGTCCCCGTCCGCGACGTCCTGGCCGACGCCACCCGGCTGCCGGTGCACGTCGACAGCCACGCCCGGGCGCTGGCCCGGGCGGAGCTGCTGTTCGGCGCCGGCAGCACGGCCACCGAACTCGTCCAGCTGTTCGTCGGCAACGTCGTCGACGCGGCCATCGCCACCGGCGGCAGCGTGCTGCTCGGGCGGCGATCTCGCGCGGGCGACATCGGCCACCTCGCCGTACCCGGCTCCAGCGAGCCCTGCTGCTGCGGGCGCACCGGCTGCCTCCAGGCCACCGTCGCGGACCGGACGCTCGCCCGCCGGGCCCACGCCCTCGGCCTGATCCCCGGCCCCGACTTCGGCCTGTTGCTGGACCTGGCCGGCACCGGGGACCCCACCGCGATCCGGCTCTTCGAGGAGCGGCTCCGGCTCGTCGCGCCCGCCGCCGGCCTGCTGCTGGACGTCCTCAACCCCGAGGTTCTGGTGGTCAGTGAGGCGGGGATGTCGGTGGCGTCCTGCCTGCGCCCGTATCTGGCGGCACAGATCCGGCTGCACTCCAACGCGGCACCCGAACAGCTGGTCACGGCGACGGCGTTCGGCGTCGAGGTGCTGGCGGTCGCCGCCTGCGCCGGGGTGCTCGACAGCGTCTACCAGCGTCCGATGGAGCTGCGGACGGCCGGGAGTTCGACCGCCCGGGCGATGCGGTGAGCCCTCGTCAACGGCGCATTAATTCCACCGCCAGGTGAATCGTTGAACGGCCGGAGGGCGGGCCGGAGAATCGGGTCGATCCCTTCCCCCGCCCGTCTTACGAGCTCCGGAGTGTTTCGCCATGCCCGAAAATCCCGCCGAGCGCCAACTCCACTTCAATCTCTTCCTGATGGGTGTCGGCCACCACGAGGCCGCCTGGCGCCACCCCCGCACCGACCCTTCCGCCGCGGGTGACATCGCGCACTTCCAGCGGCTCGCCCGGACCGCCGAGGCGGCCTCCTTCGACTCGGTGTTCCTCGCCGACGGCGTCGAGGCCCGCTCCGACGGGGGCTGGGGCCTGATCAGCCACTTCGAACCGTTCACCCTGCTCACCGCGCTGGCCACGGTGACCACGAGGATCGGCCTGATCGGCACCGTCTCCACCGGTTTCTCCGAGCCCTACAACCTGGCCCGGCAGTTCGCCTCGCTGGACCACATCAGCCACGGGCGGGCCGGCTGGAACATCGTCACCTCGGCCGGCGACCGCGCCGCCCAGAACTTCGGCCGCAGCGCCAACCAGGACCACGCCGTCCGGTACGAGCGGGCCGCCGAATTCCTCGACGTGGTCACCGCGCTGTGGGACAGCTGGGAGGACGACGCGCTGCTGCTGGACCGAGCGAGCGGGGCCTTCGCCGCCCGGGACCGGGTGCACGACATCGACCACGTCGGCAAGCACTTCCAGGTGCGCGGGCCGCTGAACATCCCGCGCAGCCCACAGGGCCACCCGCTGCTCGTGCAGGCCGGATCCTCGGACGACGGCAAGGCCTTCGCCGCCCGTTGGGCGGAGGCGGTGTTCACCGCGCAGCAGACGCTGGCGGAGGGGCAGGCCTTCTACGGCGACCTCAAGCGACAGACTGCCGAGGCGGGCCGCGACCCGGCCCAGGTGAAGATCCTGCCCGGCGTCGTCCCCGTCCTCGGCTCCACCGAGGCGGAGGCACGCACGCTGGACCAGGAGCTGGACGAGCTGATCAACCCGGCCCGCGCGGTCGGCGTGCTCTCCACCGTGCTCGGCGTCGACCTCACCGACCACCCGCTTGACGAGCCGCTGCCGCCACTGCCGCCGGTCACCGAGATCAACGGTGCCAAGAGCCGCTTCGAGCTGATCCGCGACCTCGCGGTTCGCGACCGGCTGACCCTGCGCCAACTCGTCGGGCGGCTCGGCGGCGGCCGGGGCCACCAGGTCGTGGTCGGCACTCCCGAGCAACTCGCCGATCACATCGAGACCTGGTTCACCCAGGGCGCGGCCGACGGCTTCAACGTCATGCCGCCGGTCCTGCCCGGCGGCCTGGACGACTTCGTCGAGCAGGTGGTCCCCATCCTGCGGGCACGCGGCCTGTTCCGCGAGGGTTACACCGGGAGCACCCTGCGCGAGCACTACGGTCTGCCGCGGCCGGTCGGGCGGTACACCACGCCGTAACGGCCGCACGCCGGGCCGGCGCCCGGCCGCACGGGAAGGCCCGGACCGCTCGGTCCGGGCCTTCCCGTGGCGCCGGCCGCACGGAGCACTCCGCGCGGCCGGGCTGCCGGTCAGGACGTGTAGTGCGAGGCGTCGTCACCCTCCAGTACCTGGCTGGACTCGCCCGTCACGCCCACCGGGACGTCACCGGCGACGGTGACGCGGTGCAGGCGGCGCGGCAGGTCGTCGTAGTCGTCCGGCGCGTAGTGCTGGGTGGCGCGGTTGTCGAACAGCACCACGTCCCCCAGCTCCCAGCGCCAGCGGACCACGTTCTCGGGCCGGGTCACGTACGCCTGCAGACTGCGCAGCAGGTCCTGGGACTCGGCGGTCGGCAGGCCGACGACCGACTGGGCGAAGCCGCCGATGAACAGCCCGCGCTCCCCGCTCTCCGGGTGCACCCGTACCACCGGGTGGACGGTGCGGTACTTGCGGGCGGTGAAGACCCGGCGGCGCTCCCGGTCCGCGGCGTCCAGCTCCTTGCCCTGCGCGTAGTCGTAGTCGTTGGTGTGCACGGCCCAGAGCCGCTCGGCGAACTCGCGCAGCTGCTCCGGCAGGTCCTGGTACGCGGTCTGGGTGTTGGCGATCAGCGTGTTCCCGCCGTACGGCGGGACGATCAGGCTGCGCAGGGTACTGGCCTTCGGAGGCGTACGGACGAAGGTCACGTCGGTGTGCCAGCGGTTGGCCCGGCCGCCGTCCTCGCTGTCCACCGCCAGGACGTTCGGCTGCCCGTCGAGCGCGGGGACGGTCGGGTGCGCGGTGGTGAGGGTGCCGAAGTTGGCGGCGAAGCGGGTCTGGCCGTCGTCGTCCAGCTGCTGGCCGCGGAAGAAGAGCGCCTTGTGCTCCACCAACGCGGCGTTGAGCCTGTCGACGGTCGCTGCGTCGAGTGCGGCGGCGGTGTCGACGCCGAGGATCTCGGCGCCGATCCGGCCGCCAATCTTGCGGATCTCGAAGGTGCTGGTCATCGGTTCTCCCTCAAACGGTGGGTACGGTGCGGACATTCAGGAGGTGGTGACGGGGGTGGCCGATCCGGCCGGCCCCGAGGCCGGGCCGATCGCTCGCAGCGCGCCCGGGGTCCGGCCCCGGCCCAGCCGATCTGCGCGCGGTAGCTGCCGAGCTGCCCGGCCTCGGTCAGCCGCCGGTCGTCACGGACGGCCGGGTCCTGCGGCTGCGGGTGGGTGTACGGGGCGATGAACAGCGCAGCCACCGGGCAGTCGGCCTCGCACCGGACGCAGGTCTGGCCGCCGCGCCGCCACCGATCACCAGGACGTCAGCCGCGAACTCCTGTTGCGTACTCACATCACACCTCTCAACTGCCCAGCGGGGCACGCCAGGCCGTGAACCTGCGCTCCAGCTCGACCAACAGCTGGTTGAAGACCAGCCCGATGACGGAGATCGTCACGATGCCCGCGTACATCTGCGGGATCGCGAAGTTGTACTGCGACGCGTTGATCAGATAGCCGAGCCCCGCCTTGGCCCCCACCATCTCGGCGGCCACCAGCACCAGGATCGACACCGCCCCGGCGAGCCGGACGCCGGTGAAGATGACCGGTACCGAGGCGGGCAGGATCACCTTCTCGAACAGTCGGGGTGCGGAGAGGTCCAGCGAGCGGGCGAGCCGGATCAGGGTCTGGTCCACACCGCGCACCGCGCTGATGGTGTTGAGCAGGATCGGCCAGAGGCAGGCGTACAGCACGATCGAGATCTTGGACGTCTCGCCGATGCCGAGGATCAGCACGAACACCGGGAGCAGGGCGAGCGCCGCCGTGTTGCGGAACAGCTCCAACAGCGGGCTGAGCAGGTTGGCCACCGGCCGGTACCAGCCGATCAGCAGGCCGAGCGGCACACCGATCACCACCGCCAGGCCGAATCCGCTGAGCGAACGGGTCAGGCTGGCCAGGGTGTTGTCGGCCAGCTGGCCGCTCTGCAGTAGTCCGTACCAGGCGTCCAGCACTTCACTGAACGGCGGCAGGAAGGTCGGGTCCACCAGGTCGAAGCGTGGGGCGAGCTCCCAGAGCAGTAGCAGCGCGACGATCGCGACGGACTTCGTCGCGCCGCTCAGCAGCAGCCCCACGAGGCGCCGTAGCAGCCCAGGCCGGTGGGCCGGCGCCGACACCGGCGTGTCCGTGCCACCGGGCGCCCGGTCCTTCGGCTCGGCAGGCGAAACGGGGGCGGGGTGCAGTACCGGCTTCGGGGCCGACGCCCTGCCCGTGGCCGGCTCGGCCACCGGTCGGGGTCGGGCGGAGGCCGTCCGCACGGCCACCCCCGGGCGCGGGTTCAGGTCGGTCATACGCGGCTGACCTCTCTCTCCAACTGCTGCGCACGGCTGACCTCGTCGTGCAGCAGACTCCAGATCTGGTGGCGGTAGCGGGCGAACTCCGGGCTGGAGCGCAGGTCCTGGCCGACTGCGCGCTCACCCAGTTCGATCGGAACGACTTCCTTCAGCCGGCCCGGGCGCGAGGTGAGCACCGCCACGCGGCCGCCCAGGTAGACCGCCTCCTCGATGCCGTGGGTGATGAACACGACGGTCTTGCCGGTCCGTTGCCAGATCCGCAGCAGTTCGTCCTGGAGCGACTCGCGGGTCTGCGCGTCGAGCGCCGCGAACGGCTCGTCCATCAACAGCACGGCCGGGTCGTACGCGAGACTGCGGGCGATCGCGACCCGCTGCTTCATGCCGCCGGAGAGTTCGTGCGGGTGACGGTCCTCGAAGCCGGTGAGACCGACCAGGTCGAGGTACTCCCGTGCTCTGGAGGCGCGTTGACGTCTCGGTACGCCGGCGGCCTCCAGGCCGAACTCCACGTTGCCCTGGGCCGTCCGCCACGGCAGCAGTGCGTACTGCTGGAAGACGATGCTGCGGTCGATCCCCGGCCCCGTGACCGGTCGGCCGTCGAGGAGGATCTCGCCGGAGGTCGGCGCCGCCAGACCCCCGAGGAGGTCCAGCAAGGTGGATTTGCCGCATCCGCTCGGCCCGACCACTGCCAGGAACTCGCCCTTGGCAACGTCGAGTTCGATCGAGTCGAGGGCGACGAATCCGGAGTGCCGACGGTCCCCGGCGCGCCCCCGTACCCGGAAGGTCTTGGTGACCTGACGAAAGCTGATGTGATCGGTCATCGCGGGCTCAGCTCCTGTCGGCGGTGGGCGAGGCGGCCGAATAGCCGTTGAACTGGTTGGTGTAGAGGTCGGCTGCCTTGACCTGCCCGGCTTTGATCTCACCGTGGTCCGTCAGCCAGTCGATCCAGAGCTGGAAGGTCTGATCCGTGATCCGGCCGCCGGGTTCAGCGACGCCGAAGGACTTCCAGTACTGGAGCGCCGCCGCGTCCTCGTTGCGGCCACGGCGCTTGATGATGTCTGTGCTGCGGGCGATCACCTCCTCGCGCGGCGTCGTCCTGGCCCACTCGATCGCCTTCGCGACTCCCGTCACGAACACCCTCGACGTGTTCGGGTTCTGCTGGAGGAACCTGTCGGTCAGCACGTACGTGCCGGCGCTGAAGGAACCCAGCAGGTCGAAGTCGCTGAACAGCGGCCTGATCCCGCCCGCCGCCAGCGCCTTGTCCCGCAGGACGCCGCCCAGCGAGGCGACCTCGATCTGCCTCTGCCGCAGCGACTGCTCGGTGTTGACCGGGGGCACGACGATCCGCTCGACCCGGCGCAACTCCGGGGCGGCGAAGCCGTTGCGCTGGAGGTAGGTGTCGAGCACCGCCTCGGCGTGGGCGCCGAGCGTGTTCATTCCGACCTTCTTGCCGACCAAGTCCCGGGCGGAGCGGATCGGGCTGTCCTCCAGCACGTAGTAGCCGTTGTAGGAGGCGGCGTCGACGCCGTAGTAGCTGATCGCCGCCTTCACCGGCGCCCCGGCCGCGATCAGCTTGACGACGGCACCGTTGAACGCCCCGCCGAAGTCCGTCTGCCCGGTTGCCGCCGACTGGATGTCCTGCGGACCGCTGATCGTGTTACCCACCCATTCCAGCTTCACGTCGCCGAAGTAGCCGAGATCCGCGGCGAGTTCGGGCAGCGTCACCTGCCCTACCGAGCCCTGGTAGCGGAGCTTCTTCGTCTCGGCACCGCCGCCTGCCGCCGTCGCCCGGCCGCAGGCGGCCGCCGCCGCCGCGACCGCGGCCAGCGTGAGGAAGCGGCGTCGGGAGGTGGGTCGGGGGGTGGGCCATGAGGTCACGGGCATGGGTGATCCTTTATTTGCGGGGTCGGCAAGGTACGCCGACGGGGACGGGCAGCAGGACTGCGCGTCACGCGGCGAGGCGGGTGAACAGCCGGTGGTGGACGGTCGGCGGTGGACGGGACCACCCGGCACACAGGGCCGAAGCGGCGGCCGCGCCGGTGGGGAGACCGCGCCGGTGGGGAGACCGCGCCGGTTCAGGCCGGCAGGTGAGAGAAGCGCGTCAGCGCGACGGAGCGCCGGTCAGTGGCAGGCAGCACAGATGGCGCTCGCGTGCCGTCGCAGATCGACGTGCAGGCGGCCCACAAGGCGCTCGGATTGGCTCACGACCGACAGCCTGGCAGCGGACCGGGAGCAGGTCAACGAATGTTCAGCCGCCGGAAGAAACCCGCCGCCGCGGGGAGTAGCGCCACGCGCCTGCAGACCGCGGCGCGGTGCCGGCCGGCTTGGCAGCGGCCGGGCCCGAGGACCGACCAGGTGATCGGCACCTCCCGCGCAGAGTGCTCCCGGGCCGAGGAGACCGGCATCGATCGCCGGACCGCGGTGATCCCCACGGACGCCGATCGCCTGGCACCACCTACGCCGCCCGCGCCGCCTGCGCCGACAACCGGCCCCTCCGTCCCCGGGACCGCTGCCTGCCCGGCACCGGGCGACTCGCTCAGCGAGCCGACCAGGTGGGCAGTGGGGAAGGTGACGACGGAAGATGACGACGTCGCCTCGGCTGGCGGGCGCGGTGTTGCCGCGCCGGCAACACGCGTCGGTGGCTGCACCGGCGCGGCGCTGGTGTCATGGCGGCTCTTCACGATCGAGGTCGGGGTCGCGGTCCGGAGCTTCCCGTTCGCGCGGCGCTACTGGCGCGGGTGCCTGGCTCGGCGTCGGCGACGCGGAGGCCGTCGATCATGAAAGCCGCGAGACGTCGTGCCGCTGCGTCGCGCGTGGAGGCGGGCGCGGCGGTCAGTCCGCGGCCGGCGAGGAGAATGACGACGAAGTCATCGAGCACGAAGTCCGGACGCAACCGGCCCGCAGCTTGCGCGCGGCGGATGAGGGTCGAGACGGCGCGGCCCAACTCCTCGCGGTGTGCCTCGAAGTCGACGATGTCGGGGTGTGCCGACATGAACGCGTCCGTGAAGCCCTGGTTGCGCGCGTTGAGGAGCAGGGCGCGCTCGATGACGTCGCAGAGCCCGCGCCACGGATCCGGGTCGGCGGTGCCGTCGTAGACGATCGAGCTGCACTCGGCGAGCTCCTCCTCGAACGCCTCGAGCACCAGGTCCTGCTTCGTCGGGAACCGGCGGTAGAGGGTCGCGGGCCCGACGTCCGCACGCCGGGCGATCTGTCGCATCGTCACCCCCAGCCCGGACTCCGCGAAGAGCGCCCGGGCCGCGGCGAGGACACGATCGCGGTTCTCCCTCGCGTCGACACGCAGCAGGTGAGTCATCTTTCAGGCGATCTCTCTCACAACAGCAAGTGGACGCATCCGTCCGTTACGTTCGATCGTACGGGAGTCAACCGGCCCGAACCAGTCAGGAGCGATGCATGCGAGCAGTCTCGATCCGTACTTTCGGCGGCCCGAACGGTATGGAGGTCGTCGATGTCCCCGTCCCCAGCCCGAGCGCAGGTGAGGTCGTCATCCGGACCGCGGCGATCGGGGTCGGCGGAGTCGACGCGGTGATCCGGCGCGGCACGCTGGGCGCGCTCGGCCCGGCCATGCCTCGCGACGGTCTGGTGCCGGGAAGTGAGGTGGCCGGGACGGTCGCGGCCGTGGGAGCGGGTGTCGAGGCGTCATGGCTCAACCGACGCGTCTGGGCGTTCACCGGCCTCTCCGGCGGCTACGCCGAGTACGCGGTCGCGCGGATCGCGAACGTCACGCCGCTGCCCGCCGGCCTGACGCCCGTCGATGCGGTGACACTCGGCAGTGCCGCCCCGGTGGCGCACTTCGCCCTGCAGCAGGCGCACTTCGCCGAGGGCGAGACTGTGCTGGTACGTGGCGCGGCCGGCAGCATCGGCATCGCAGCCGTCGAGATCGCGGCCCGGGCCGGTGCACGGGCAGTCGCGGTGACCACGTCGTCAGCCGAGCGGGGCGAGCGGTTGATGGAGTACGGCGCGACACACGTGCTCGACCGTGACGGGAACAGTACGCGTGGTCCCGAGCCGGCCGGCTTCGATGTGATCGTCGACATCGTCTCCGGGCCGGCGCTGCCCTCGTTCCTCGCGCGGCTCGCACCCCGTGGTCGGCTCGTGCTGGTCGGCCTCGTCGCCGGGCCGCCTCCGGCGGACTTCGGGTCGGCGCTGCTGAGCCGGTTCCGGCAGTCGCTGTCGGTCGCGACCTTCAGTCTGGACACGGTGCCGCGAGCTGACCTGGCCCGGATACGCGCCGACCAGTTGGAGGCCGCGGTGCGAGGTGACCTCAGCGCCGTCGTCCATGCCGTCCTCCCACTCGAAGCTGCGGCAGACGCCCACCGGCTGATGGATGCCGGCGAGGTCTTCGGGCGGGTCGTCCTGACACCGTGACGCACCGCCGCCCGTGACGTGGGTTCTACTGGTGCACCAGCGTGCCGCGCAGGGGTGAGCGTCGAAGTTGGCTACAGGGCACGCATTCCCGGAGCGTGTAGCGGCTGGGCGGCGCATCCGGCTGCCGCTGTCGAGGTCAGGCCTCCTCGGGGCCACCTTGGTGGCCACCCCGGCAGGCTGCACGCACGCTGACGCCCACCCCTGGCCACCCCCGCTCTCCAGGGGTTCACCTCAGGTGGGAGATGAGGATCCATACGGCAACAGCGAGGAACACGATCCCGACCACGCGCTGCATCGTGTAACCCCTGCGCGTGGGCTCCGCGCCATCGGGGTCCTTCACCCACCCTTGCTGGAGCCGCCGGTTCACCCCCCCCCACATGAGCTGGGGCCGCAGTACCTGAACAAGCCCCATGGCGAACACCAAGCACGCCACCACGATGAACATCCGTCCCCTCGTAGGCCGCTGTGGGCGCCGTCTCATCTGATGCTCTCTCATACGACGCCTGCCCTGCGGACCTCGCATGAAGAAGGGAGTCCGTAAGGCATCGCCGACTACCGGCGATGATCGCCGTGGCGGCGGGCGCCGGCTCATCGGGTCCGTTCGGCGTGGGCAGAACGGACCCGATGAGCCGGTAGGAGCTTCCTCCGGGGCACGGTGCGGTCGTCGGGTGCGCGAGGCGCCGGGACCGACGGGTGCCCCTCGGCGGACCGGTGACCAGCGGGCACGGGCGGCCGGCGCCCGGGGAGGCAGAGGATGTTCCGCGGCGCAGCAGCCGTGGTCGTCCGGCGTCGAGCCCAAGACCGTCCTCAGAGTGCAAAGGGCCGGTACTCCAGAGCCTGATCGACAACCTCCGCAGCCGTTGGTGCCGGTCCCTTCGGCCAGAAGACCAAGTCGCTGACAGAGCCGCTTGGGCATCCGAAAGCCCTGTCCAACGCCGCCAAGGCCTGGGCAAGTTCGGCGTCGGTGGCGTAGTCCGCGTCCATGGCCCTCTGCAGCATCGCCACGGCGGTCTCGCGAGCCATCACCACTGCGGTCACCCCTTTCAGGCGAAGGGGAGCCTATCGACCTGCAACGTCGGCCGCACAGCTGTCAGATGCTGGTGAGGCTGACGTTCCCGAAGCTGGGGTGCGGCCCGGCCGTGGGCGCTCCCGGGGCGGCCTCGGCACCCTCGGGCGCGCCCGGCGCCGGCTGCGGGACGGACGGCACGATCGAGACCGTGAGCGGACCGTCCGGCAGCAGCCCCTGGTCCTGGAGCCGCTGGACCTGCTCGGTGACGTCGAAGTGGATGTCGTGGCCGCCGCCGTGCTCGTGCTCGCTGTCGACCTCGGCCGCCCCGAAGAAGGAGATCCAGCCGACGAAGTAGGGGCCCTCCGGGTCGAGGTCGCTGCTCGGGCCGTTGAGGAAGACGTGGAACGGCGTCCCCGGCGGCACGTCGGTGCGCACGTCGTGCACGGTGAGGATGAGGCAACGCCGGGAGCGAGGCAGGGCCAGCACGGCGGCCCTCGACTTCAGCCACGCGCGCGGCCGCGCCCACGGCGCCAGCCCCCGATGGGCGATCGGCGGCGAGCGGTGGCACGGGGATGGTCATCGCTGCTCCGGAGGGAGGGGGTGGACGGCCGAGCGGATCGCCATGTCGACGCCCGACTGGGAGGTCAGTTCCTGGAGGTGGCTGGCCGCCTCCGAATCGGCGCAGCACGTCTGCGACCTCCGCAGCCCCGGAGCCTCTCAGGGTGCGCAGCCAGTTCAGGGTGGCCTGTTGCGGGGGCCGCTGGTTATGGGCCTCGTCCCAGGAGCACGGAGCGGTGGCCGCCTCCGTCAGCAGCTGAAGGTCGTCGGCGCGGCCCGCCGCCCGGGCGATACCCAGGAGCCACAGCATCGCGCGGTTCCTGACGCGGGCCTTGGGCTCGGGCTCGGCGAGGCGGTGGGAACGCATCGCCGTGAGCACGGTGGTGGCCTGGTGTGGGTTAGGCCATAGCGCGAATGCGGGCTTCTTGAGGACCGTGAGGACGTGCAGGTACAGGTTGGCGTCGGCGGGGCTGGCCGCGGCGAGGGCCAGGAGCTCGCCAGCCGCGTCGTCGCTGCCCGCGTTGGCTTCAGTAAGTGTGTCGCGCCGCGCCCTCGTCCATCGCCGACCGCCCTCCTGAGACCGACTACGCGAGGCACAGCACGTTCATCGCTGCGGCCCCGCCGGCTCCTTGAGGGCCTGGCGGTGCCGCCGCGGGTCCGAGGCTCACGTTCCGCAGACGGAGCGGCAACACCTCCGCCGCCCCCGGGGACTGCCCGTGCGGCTGCCGGCGTCGTCGAGCGCAGGACTGCCTCCGCAACACATTGGCCGAGCAATTCCGTAAGGGAGTTGACGCGCCCGCCCGGTGGCCCAACTTCACCGCCACGGCCGCTTGAAGAGTGGCCCCGCGATGAAAGGCGTCCAACCTGTGGATCGGTGTGGGTGTTGGCGTAGCGCGGCAGGACGGCGTCCCGGATGAAGTCCTCGACGAACCCGAGCGGGCGGCCGGAGGCGGTGTGGTCGGCGTAGGTGATCCGGCGTGGGCCGTACGGGCCGTGGAGGACTTCTCCCTCGCCGATCAGTCCGGCGCGGATGCGGGCGAGGACCTCGGCCGGCGCGGGCGCGGTCGACCTCACGGCGTGAGGGCGGATGGTCGGTCGTCCACTGGAGGCGGGCTCGACACCGTTACGGCCGATCAGCTGAGCGACCGAGGGCGACCGCCGACCCGGGCCGCCTCAGGTGCGCCCGTAGCGGACTGCCTGGCCGGCGAACTCCCGGGCCATCTCCTCGGTCACGGTCGGCCGGGTGCGCCGGATGGCGTCCAGGTAGTCCTCGGTGCCGGGTTCGGTGCGTTCCCCCGTGTCGAGGGTGTGCTCGAAGACGGCCTGGGCGACCGCCATGGCGACCTGCCGGATGTCTGCGGGGGTGAAGCCGCTGCTGGCGTCGGCCAGCACAGCCGTGTCGGCCGCCGTGCCCGTCCTGGCGGTGTAGCCGGCCCAGAGGGCGTTGCGGGCCTCGTGGTCCGGCGGCCCCACCGGCAGGACGTAGTCGAACCGGCCGTGGCGCAGGAACGCCGGGTCCAGGGCGGCCACCGAGTTGGTGGCGCAGACGAGCAGCCGGCCCTCCCGGTCGCGGAACCGCACGATCGACTTGAGGAGCTCGTTGACCACGCCTACCGACGCGGGATCGGCGAGGCTGCGGGTGCCGGCGACCTCCTCGACTTCGTCGATGAAGACCAGCACGTGGTCCAGCTGCGCCATTTCCTCGAAGCGGCGGCCGAGCCCCGTGGCGAGCCCGTCCTCCGAAGCGATCCGCGAGGGGAAGAACTCTACGAACGGCCAGCCGAGCCGGCCGGCCACGGCCTTGGCGAAGGTGCTCTTGCCCGTGCCCGGCGGGCCGAACAGCACGACCGCGCGCGGCGGTTCCACCCCGTGGGCGTCCGCGAGTTCGGGATTGGCCAGCGGCAGCACCAGTCGCCGTTCGATGAGCCGCTTCTCGTCGGCCATCCCCGTGAGCTGCCCCCAGAGGCGGGCCTCGGGCACCATCGCGCCCAGCGAGGCCAGCACCGTCGTGCCCTGGCCAGTCACCGCCTGCGGTTTCTCGAAGTAGGTGAGCCCCCGGTGAGGACGGAACCCGGAGTTGCCCAGCGCTGCGGCGCCGGTCTCCTCCTCGGGCAGCAGGGCCGCGACGACTCGCGCCCCGGCATCCTGCAGTCGGTGCTCCAGCGCGGACAGCAGCGCCGTCCCCAGCCCGAGGTTCCGCCAGGCGGGGTGCAGCGCGATCCGCAGCACCCAGGCCCGGTCCCCGTCCACCCGGCCCACCGCCGTGCCCACCAGACGCCCGTCGGCCACCGCGACGACGCTCGGATTCTGCGCCTGCAGCGCGGCGACGAGCTCGGAGAGCCGGAAGACGGCGGGTCGGTCCGTGGTGGCGCTCTCACCGTCGAGCCGCACCACCGCTTCGAGATCGTCGGGAGTGAATTCCCGAACGTGCCACACCGCCATACCGAGCCTCGAACGCCACGATTCCGGGGCTTCCATCATCGCCCCTCCACCGCCCACCCGCTCGCCCGGAGGGCGGAGCCGAGGGTGCGATCCGTCGGCTAAGAGGCGCTGGCGCCCCTCGGCCGCCTCGGTCGTTCCAGGCCGCTCAGGATCACGTCCAGCGCGAACTCGAACTCGGCCTGGTCACGGCAGTTGCCGACCGTCGACGGAGCCGAGGTGGCCGATCACGGCCGGGGTCGGACTGGTTCGGGACTGGATCACGCCGACGGTCCAGGGGGGCGAAGCAGCACCCGGCGCGCGGCGAGGGTGCGCTCCCGCATCGTGCGCTGCCACTCGCCCGCGCCTGGCGGGCCGATCTCGCCGACGACGAGATTCACCGTGCCGTCGAGGAGTTCGTCCTTGTCGGCCACATGCTTGTGGAGCGCTATCGGCACCACGCCCAGCTCCTGGGCAAGCTTGCGCATGCTGATCGTGTCCGTCCCGGCGCGTCGGCGAACGAGACCGCCGCCCGCAGCACTCCTTCCTGGCTGGGCGGTGCCCGCCGCGCCTCTGTCCGCTGACCGGTTCATCTGGCCGAGTGTGCGGCGTACGCCTTACGTCGACGTCAGATGTACGCCGTACACCTCGACTGGGTGGGGAGTTCCGGATGAACGCAGCAGACGCACCCCGAGCGGACTGGCCGACTTGGTGGAGGCGAAGGACCTGCGCAGCGGGCGGCGGCGGGCGGTAGGAAGCCTGGCGGTGCGGGCGGCTTGCGACAGGTGCGCCCCAAGGGCTCTGGTGCCGTCCTCACGTTCTCGAGCTCGCTCGCATCCCTCGCGAACCGGGACGCGGGAACGATTCCGGGAGTCGGGGGCGCTTGCGGCCGCTCGACCGCTACCAGGCTCTGGAAGGTCAGCGACGGCAACGGCACCGTGTACACGTTCGACTCGCCTACCACGGCGGGTCTCGCCGCCAGTACCGACTTGGGCACCCTCAAAGCGTCGAATTCCTTGCCTCGCGGTCAGGAGGTTCTGCCAGGAGGCGCAGGCGGCCTCCAGGCGGCAGCCTTTCGGGTTCCGTTCCGCCAGCCTGGGCGCATCGCCCGCCGCGAAAGGGCCATCTCGCGGCCGAGCCGAGGGCTGAACGCCTCCGCCGCCACTACCCGCACCTCCGCGCCGGGCACGGAGCCGCTGGACCACTGCGCTACCGCCGGTCGCCGGTAGCGCCCCGCAGGCCCGCTCCCCACGCCCGGTGCGTTGACTGCCGAGGCGAGGCTGTCGCCACTCCACGTGGCTCCCGGGAGCAACGCCCTCAGCAGCGGTTCTCGGCACGTGAAGCGGTCATACCCAGATCCTGCGCGCCCGTGGCGGGCGGATGCGGCAGGTCAGCCCTGTCCGTCATCTGAGGGCCGTTCAGTCGGCTGCGCCCGCGCTGATCGTCCGCCCGGTCCTGTCGGGGTGCGGGGGCCGACTCAGCTGATGGTGAGGGTGGCGACGCTGTCGATCCTGGACACCGTGCCCAGACCGAGGGTGCACGCGAGGAGGGCGGTCGAGGGGGCGACGAGTTGGTAGACGACCGTGTCGCCGGTGAACAGGCCGGAGGTGACGGTTCCGGTCACCGTGGTGGTGAGCGCGGCGGCGGCGAGGTTGACGGTCCTGGTGCCGGTGACGACGCTGGTCGCGCCGGTGTTCCAGGTGAAGCTGATGACGGTGGGGGCGGAGTTCAGGAGGGTGAGGCACGAGTAGGAGGGAATGGTCACCTGGTGGACGGTGACGGGTGCCGAGTTGATGGCGGGCACACTCAGCGACGTGCAGGTGTTCAGGTCGCGGGTGATCGTCACGGTGGTGCTGGCGGGCGTCAGGTCCAGCGGCGGTGAGTACGTGGAAGAGTCGCTGCTGGGTGCCGTACACAGGACGTCTCCCACGGCCGCCCGGGCCGGCGAGCCGGCCGCGACCGTGGCTGCCGCCAGCGCCAGCGCGCCGAACGAGGCGATGACAGAGTTCCACTTCATCGAGGAGCCCCTTTCATGAGGATTCAAGGTTCCAGGGCCTGTTGCTCGGCGGTCGGCGGCGGTGCAGCCGACGTTTCGCCGCCCGGTCCGCCCGGGCCCTGGTGAGGGTGCAGTCACAGGTCGAGGATCGCCACGTCACCGGTGTAGTCGAGTTCGGCGACGCCGGTCGTGGCGCAGGCGTCGAGCTGGCTGTTCGGTCGGTGTGGGGCGGAGCCGGCCGGTAGCAGGAGTGTGGCCGGGGCGGTGGACAGTGTTGCGGCGAGTCGGAGCGGGAAACGCATTCTGTCTCCAAGCATCGGCAGCGCGCCGGGGTCAGGTCATGATGGCTCACTTCGTCCCACCCGCCCAGAGGCGCACGTGGATGCGTCGCGCGCCCCGGGGCGACGCCGTGTCGTTGCCGGCGCGGCCCCGACTGCTCGGTGAGCGGGACACCGGGCAGGTGAGAAGGCGCTCCGACACTGACGTCAGACGGAACGCCGTGGAGGGCATCGGCCGGTCGCCAGGCGCGACCGCCGCCGCAGTCGCCCTGAGCGCCTCGGCGATTCTCGGCACTCGGGCCGTCTCCGGGGTCTGTGCCGTCCGGCGTCGCGCAGGGAGGCCTTCTCGGCAACGGCCCGGTAGGACCGTCCCGGCCGGTGCGGAGTCACTTCGCGCGGGCGCTCCCCTTCGTACGACCGAGGAGAACCCCCGTGTACCGGAGCCTCGCTCGCGGCACCCGCGCAACCGCGTCCTGCACGGCGGCGTCGACCGCCGTCGGGGAGTGGGCCCCAGCAACCCTGCCCGCCGCAACCACGACCGCCGTCGCGTGTCCGCTGGGCACGGAGGCCGTCACCTTCACCCCAAGGCTGAAACTGGCCGTCCCGCCTCCGGCACCCCTCGACCCGTCCGTCTCCCTCAGCGCGAGCGGCGCACTCGCCGCCTGCGTGTCGCTCGACCTGCACCACACCTCGGGAACGATCATGTTCACCGGCAGCGGGCCGCTCACCTGCCTGGGCGGCAACCCACCGGAAGCGCGGGCGGGTCACGCCGTCTGATCCCGGCACCACCCCCTCCGACTTCACCTTCACCGGCAGGGGCGGTACGCCCCGACGGTGTGACCGCCCTGCCCCTGTCCGGCAGTGTGACGGCCGACCGTCAGGCGCCCGGCGCACAGATCGGCGCCTGGCGCACCACCGAGCCCCACGCCGTGCGTCACCACCGTTCCACGCCCGATTCACTCGGTGCTCGGCTCGTGTTAGCGTCCGATGATCCTGATCCGAGCTGCGCCCAGGCCCGTCGGCCGGAGCGCAGCTCCACGGGGCGATCGGCGAGGGGGCACCACCATGGCAGCACCGGAGACGAATCGGCGGACGGCGGAGCAGCGGACCGGGTGGGCTGCCGGGCGGACGACCACCGCACCACCCCGAGCGGGACGTTCGGCGAGGGTCCTGGTCACCGATCTGGACGGCACGCTGCTCGGCGGCGACCGGGCCGACCGCCGCCGGCTGCACGATGCCCTGGCCCGGCACCCGGAGGTAACCGTGGTCTTCGCGACCGGCCGCGGGCTCTCCTCAGTACGCGAGGTGCTGCGGGAGCCGCTGGTGCCCAGACCGCGCTGGATCATCGCCGATGTCGGGGCGAGCGTCATCGACGGCACCGACCAGAGCCCGGTCGCGGACCTGCAGCACCGACTGCGCAGCGGCTGGCCCGGGGCCGAACGCGTAAGGGCCGCGCTGCGGCGCTTCCCGGCGCTGGTCTACCAGCACGGCGTGGCTCAGGACGGCCGCTGCTCGTTCCACCTGCGCCCGGACCAGCTGACCCCGGAACTCACCGAGACCGTCCGGGCGCTGGGTTGCAGCTGGCTCTACTCGGCGGACCGCTACTTCGACGTGCTCCCGCCCGGTGCGAGCAAGGGCGGCGCGCTGGCGGCGCTGGCCGCCCAGCAGAACTGGCCGATGAGTTCCGTCCTGGTCGCCGGTGACTCCCTCAACGACCTGTCGCTGTACGGGCTCGGCGCGCACGGTGTGATCGTCGGCAATGCCGAATCCGCCCTGCTCGCCGCCGTCCCCGACGACCGAGCCGTCCGCCGCCCCGACCGGCCCGGCGCCGCCGGCATCCTGGCTGCCCTGCAAGAGCTCGGCTGGATCGAGCGCGACTATCCACTCGTGGTCGGCTACCACCGCCCGCCCGTCCGCCTGACACCCGGCGGCTGGCGCCCGCCCGCAAGCCCGAACGGCATCCTGCCCACCCTGCGCAGCCTGTTCGCCGCCAACCCGCAGGCGATCTGGGCCACCGCCGCCGTTCTCGGACCGCACGCCCGTGCCGGCCGCCTGGACGGGCACGACACCGGTCTGCCGCTCTCCTTCGTACCGCTGACTCCCGCCGAATGGGCCGCCTACTTCCACCGAGCGTGCAAGGAGACGCTCTGGCCGGTGCTGATGTCGCAGCCCCAGCGGCTGCGCTTCGACCCGGAGACCTGGACCGGTTACCGCGAGGTGAACGCCCGCTTCGCCGACCACATCGCCGCCCGCGCGGCACCGGGCGCCACCGTGTGGCTGCACGACTACAACCTGTGGCTCGTCCCCGGACTGCTCCGCCCGGTCCGCCCCGACCTGCGGATCGGCCTGTTCCACCACACCCCGTTTCCCGCGCCCGAGATCTTCGCGGCCCTGCCCACCGCCACCGAGATCCGCGCCTCGCTGAGTCACCTGGACTGGGCCGGCTTCCACACCGAGACCTTCGCCGAACATTTCCGCCGGACCCTCGTCGCAAGCCCGGGCGCGGCCCGCGTCGACGTTCCGCGCATCGGCGTCCACCCGCTCGGCATCGACCGCGAGGCCATCGCCTCGGCGGCCCGGGCCAGCGTCCGTACCCGTTCCCCGGCCCGAACGGAGGCCCCTACCGACCGTCCCCGGGGTGGCTCGGCCGACGGGCCGCTCGTGCTCTCCGTCGAACGGCTCGACTACGCCAAGGCCCCCGTGCAGAAGGTCGATGCCGTCGCGTCCCTGCTCGCCCGGCGTCCCGAGCTGCGGGGACGACTGCGGTTCCGGCTGGTCTGCCCGCCTCCCGAGCCCGGCATCACCTCGTACGACGTGACCCGGCAAGTGCTGGAGAGTCGGATCACTGAGGTCAACCAGGCGTGGAGTAAAGGGAGTTGGAAGCCCGTCGAGTATCTGCCGCGCAGCCTGCCCTTCGCCGAGGTGATCGACCACTACCTCGACGCCGACGTGCTCTGGGTGACCTCCCTGCAGGACGGGATGAACCTGACCGCGAAGGAGTTCATCGCGGCCCAGCGGGCCGTCGGCCGCTCCGGGGTGCTGGTTCTCTCCCGCCACGCGGGAGCAGCCGCCCAACTCGGTGCCGCTGCGCTGCTCACCGACCCCCACTCACCCGAGGACCTGGCGGACACCCTGCACCGGGCGCTGACCCTCGGGTCCGACGAGCGCCGTCGGCGATTGGAACGCCTCGCCGACCTGCTCGGCGACGACCATCCCGCCGTCTGGGCCGCCGGTATCACCGCCGCCATCCGCGGCGACGACTCCCCGGATGCCTCCCGTGATGCCTCCCGGGAGGGCTCCGACGCCATGTCGGTCGCCGAGCGGTGACGGTGCGCGGAGCCCGCCGTTGGCGCTCGTGCCCCGGAACCGGCGGCGCAGGCTGGTGGAGGGGCCCCACCGGTGCGACGTCGCCACGTCCCACCCGCATGCGTGTGCGGTGTTCATGACCTGCGACGGGCCGCCCCCGGGTAGGACACCATTCGTTCCGTGCCGTCACGCCGACACGCCCCCTGCCTCGTCCGCCGCCGAGCGGATTGTCGGGGGGTAGTCACCATGCCGCCGCGAGTTCTTGACGGACGGGCAGGACGCCGGAGACCTCTCCTCATGGCGACGGATCGCGGTTCGGAGTGTCCCGTGTCGCCCGGGTCCCGTGCGCCCGGCCGGCCGTCGCCCCCGGCGGGCGGTACTACGCGAAGGACGGCCTCCGGCCGAAGGGGCGGCGCCGCGGGCGGGTGGCGGTCGGGGGGCCGTCACGCTTCGCCATCCCGGCCAGCCGGTCCGCCTGGTGGCCGGGATGGCGAAGCGGCGGGCCCGAGCCGTTGTCGGCGCGGCTGTGGAGTGGGATCAGGGCGGTGACGAGTGTCAAATAGTCGCTCATTCCAAGGTTCCTTTCGGTCTTCATCCTCTGACCTCAAGGGTGACGTATCGTCATGACGACCGTTTTGCAGGCGTGTCTCGTGTTGGTGGCCGTGAGGTGGACGCCAGGCCCTGGACGTTACCGGGGGCCGCGCGAGTGTTACGGCATGCGTGATGGGGGAGGCTGGAACGTCGACGAATCAGGCAGGCGGCACGGCGTACGGATCCCC
Organism: Kitasatospora sp. NPDC086009; assembly: GCF_044540385.1. Lineage (NCBI taxonomy): Bacteria > Bacillati > Actinomycetota > Actinomycetes > Kitasatosporales > Streptomycetaceae > Kitasatospora > Kitasatospora sp. NPDC086009. The sequence continues at coordinate 1,022 of NZ_JBITSA010000037.1, read as the reverse complement.
ACGGCCGTGACCCGGCGGGACGACCCGCGGGCCTTGGTCGGGCCGGCCGGGGGAGTGGAACGCGACGACGCGGCCGCCGACGAGCAGTTCCGACATGCAGCCCCGCTCCACCAACCTCGCCGGAGGGCTGCGGCCACCTTCCCCGCCCGTAGCCGGACACCACCCCTGCCCCGTCCGGCGCCGTATCGCCGACGTCACCGCCGGCCCGGTGGCACCGTCGGTTCTTTCGGGTCAGTGGCCTGCGGCTTGATGCGGGGCATGTGACTTGATGCGGGGTATGTGACATGAGCGGCCCCATATCCAGCCGACAGGCGCGGGCGCCACGGTCTGGCGACAGCGCCCCGCCAAAGCCACAGAGCCGGCCCGGGCGCTGGGGCGCGGTGGCGCGGTTCGTGGTCGTGGCGCAAAAAGGCCGCCCCCGCATTTCTGCGGAAACGGCCCACGCCCTGCATGGAAGCTGAGCTGATCAGCAGGATTTGTACCTGCACCCCCGACGCCCAAGCGATCCCGCTATCCCTCGGCCGAAGGGCCGGGTCGAGATTTCGCGATCACGAGCCGCAGAATCAGGGCTCCTGCTTCTCTGATCTGCATCTGCACCTCCTCGTGATCGTCCTGCCGGTAAGTCCTCCGGCGCTGTCCAGGTTACTCCGGGAAGGCACGAATTGGGGCAATTCAGCTGCACCGGCGGTGGACCGCAACGCGGGCCGCAGCCGCAGCCGATGCTTAGAGGCCCTAACAAAAGTCGTAGTCGCGTGACTGTCGGTTGATGTGCTCGTTGGTCCGTTCGTGGGGAAGAGGGAGTCTCGTCCGTGGGTCGTGTCGGACGAACTATGGGGCTTGATCGAGCCGTTGTTGCCCGGGCCGGCGCCGAAGCTGAAGCAGGGGCGACCTCGTGTTCCGGATCGGCAGGCGCTGTGCGGGATCCTGTTCGTGCTGCACACCGGCATCCAGTGGGAGTACCTGCCCCAGGAGCTCGGCTTCGGCTCGGGCATGACCTGCTGGCGGCGCCTGGCCGCCTGGAA
>NZ_JBITSA010000036.1:0-39721 GCF_044540385.1 Kitasatospora sp. NPDC086009 | reverse complement strand
AAAGTTCCCGCCGTGGCCGGCCTCGTCGGCCGACCCCGGCGCCGCCCCGACCTCCTGTTCGCCGACCGCGGCTACGACCACGACAAGTACCGGCGACTGGTGTGGAAGCAGGGCATCAAACCGATGATCGCCCGCCGGGGAGTACCCCACGGTTCCGGCCTGGGCGTCTACCGTTGGGTCGTCGAACGGACCATCGCCTGGCTCCACGGCTTCCGCCGCCTGCGCATCCGCTGGGAACGGCGCGACGACATCCACGAGGCCTTCCTCGGCCTCGCCACCTGCCTGATCACTCACCGCCACGTCCAACGCCTTTGTTAGGACCTCTTACAGGATCGATCTGGTTCGGGTGTCGCGGGGTGACAGCCGGGGCGAGGCTCAGACGACAGGACGCCGGTGTGGCGCTCGCGCGGCCGCGTCGGACAAGGCAGGAGCGCCGGCCATGAAGGGGGTCGCCGGAGGGATGGAGGTGCCCGTGGCGGAATCGGCACAGGAGAACCGCAGGGCCGCGGTGGACCGGTCGGAGGGCTTCGGCGGGCGGCTGCCGGGCCAGTTGTTCGACCGGGTTCACGAGATGGCGCCGCAGCTCGTCGCCCCGCTGGTGGAGGAGGAGGTGCGTGCCTGCTCTGAGACCGCGCCCCGGGAAATGCCCCCGCCATCGGCGCGCACCCTGCGCGGACCGTGGCAGCAGCTCTCGGGGTGGCCTGGCCCCCTGGGGTGTCGGTCGCCGGTCTGGTTCGTGGCGGAGTCCACCGGTCGCGGTTGATGGACGTTCCCCGGCTTCTTGTGGCGGGACGTGGCCATCGGCATCAGCGGGCTGGCCCTGGCCTCGCCGAGGCGAGTAGGGGACTGGCCTGTCCGCGCAGCCGACCGGCGGCTGCGGCAGCCAGACTGTTCGTCCCGGTGTGCTTCGGCGCTTCCGTGGTCGTCATCTCGGCGCGGGAGCGGCGCCGTTGAGGACGAGGTTGGTGATCTGCCGGCTGGCTTGTTCCGTGTTGAGCCGGTTGGTGTCGCCCGATGCCATGCGGGCGAGCACGGGGAGACGAGGACGTCGGCAAGAAGGTCGAGGTCGATGTCGGGACGGATCATGGGTGACCGGCCCCAGAGCAGGCCACCCGGCCCGCTGCGCCTGCACCCATCGGCCGAGCGGCTCACCCTCGAACACCGGTCCAGCGGCAAGGTGGTCCAGTCGACCAAGCCGTCGGAGGCCAGCCACCACAGCCGGGCGCTGGCATAGGCACGCTGCCGGGCGGCCGGCCCGATGTACCGGGTCCGGCGGGGAGTTCGCCGTACTCCGGGGTGTCCGCGCTTGTACGGTGTGGGTGCGGTCGCCGTGTGGTCGAGCCGCCCAAGCGCCTATGGGACCCGACCGAGGCAACCGTGGAACGGCCCGTTCCCCAGCCTGACTGGGTGCCTCCCCAACCCGAAGTCAGCTCGCGGCGCGGCACCGTCGTGCGTGCCACCGTCAGGACGCGGGTGCGAGTCCGTGGAAAGATCCCCCGCCTCCACTGCCACATGACGGCGGGTCGACGACGTTAGAAAGACATGGACCACTCAACGAGCGCGGAACAGCCGGCCGAGCCGGTGCCGCCCGACTTCCCGGCCTTCGCGGTGTCGCGGGGCCGACAGCTGTTGCGCACCGCCTTCCTGCTCACCGGCGGCGACGCCCACCTGGCCGAGGACCTCCTTCAGGAGGCACTCGGGCGCATCTTCGTGAAGTGGCGCCGGATATCCCGCCTGGACAACCCGAGCGGGTACGCCCAGACCGTGCTGGTGAACACCTTCCTGTCGTACCGGCGGCGGCGCAGCAGCTCGGAGCGGGTGACCGACACCCTCCCGGACATCGCGGTGGACGGCCCGGACCCGACGCTGCGGCTGACCCTGTTGCGCGCCCTCGGCGAGCTCCCGGCGCAGGACCGGGCGGTGCTCGTGCTGCGGTTCTGGGAGGACCGCAGTGTCGAGGAGACCGCCGCGGCGCTACGGCTGAGCAGCACGGCGGTGCGCTCGCGCAGCAGCCGGGCGCTGGGCCGAATGCGCGCCACGCTCGGCGAGAGCCTCGGCGCCGACGGGCAGGCCGCCGGCGGCGGCAGTACCGGCGGCGACACCGGTGGCCGCACCACAACGGATCCCACTGGCAGGAAGGCGGTGCTCGGTCGTGTCCTTTGAGGATGAATTCGCCCAGGCCCTGCGCGGCGCGGTGGCGCTCGCGCCCGAACCGGGGCTGCACACCCTAGCCGCCGCCGCGCAACGTCGCGGCCGGCGGCGGCGCAACCAGCGGCGGGCCCTGGCGGTCAGCGGGCTGGCAGCCGTGCTCGTGGTCGGCATGAGCCTCACCGCCGTCGTCGGTGGCGGCTCGCACGCGTCCCGCCCGGCCACCGAGCCGGTGCGGCCGATGACCGCCGAGGAGTCGGTCGGCCTGTTCACCTCGCTGCTGCCACCGGGGAAGTCTCGCGTGCTGTTCGCCGCGACGCCGGCCGAGGCGGGCCCGAACGGCGACCGGTACCAGACCGGGGGCACGGTGCTGTTCGACGACGGCAAGGGGGAGAGCATGATCTCCTACACCGTCAGCCGCACCGAACTCACCCCGGAGGCGGGCGCCGTCTGCATGGACGGCTTCAGTGAACCCCAGGAGGCCTGTGAGCGCGCCGTCGACACCGACGGCTCCGCGCTGGTGGTCGACAAGCTCAAGGACCGGAACTCCGACAGCCACCGCGAGTGGCGCGCCACCTGGGCGGCGCCGGACGGCCGACGGGTGACGATCATCGAGCACAACGGGCAGCCGGCCACCCCCAACCGGGAGAACCCGCCGCTCGACGCCGAGCAGCTGCGCGCCCTGGTGACCGCTCCGGCCTGGGCGCGGCTCTTCGACGCCCTGCCGGCGCGGGACACCGCGCCCAAGCCACCGACGCCCGAGCCCGGTCCGAAGGCGGAGGATCTTCTGGCGGCGCTCGTCCCGCTGCTCCCGCCGGGTGCCGTGCCCTCCGGGCAGGACGGCCGGAACGGGCCGCACCTCACGGTGACGTACGAGGGGCGCACCAGCATGCTCTCGGTCAGTGTCACCGAGCCGGGCGAGCGGGGCGTCAAGGACAAGGAGTACGCCGAGGCGGAGGGGTCGGCGGGCCCGCTGGCGGTCCGGGAGCGCCGGCCGGACGGCAGCACCGTCGTCACCAACATGTTCGGCAACGGCAAGACGGCGGTCGACCCGGTCCTGCACTGGGCGGCGGCGGTCCACTACGCCGATGGCCGGGCCATCGAGATCAACGAGTGGAACGGGGAGAACGGCTACACCTTCCGCCCGGGAAACCCGGCACTCGGCGTCGACCAGCTCAAGGCGATCGTCACCGCCCCGGTCTGGCTCCGCTGACCCGGGGGCCTCCCACCGCCGCACGGGGAGCAGCGGTGCGAGGCCCCGGCCGCCACCGCTCCACCGACCCCGGCCGCCCCCCCCGACCCGCGAAGCCCCCGGGCCCGAGGCCGCGCTGGCCGCAACCGCCCGTACCCGACGCATCCGGCTAGGGTCGTTCGAAGTACTGCAGGACGCCGCCGACCGAGAAGCACACCGCGCCGGCGAAGGTTCCCCAGTTCGCGATGTCGGCGTTGAGCGGACTGCCGGTTTCCGGGCGGGTGAAGGCGCCAGCGCCGACGCCATGAAGAGCACGGACCCGACCTGGTCGACCACCACGATCCACCAGCCGAGGTTGCGCGCGTGCAGGCACGGGGGGCCGTGACAGGCCTCGACCAGGGCGAGATGTCCGGAGATCAGGAACAGCGCGCACCCCACCATGTCGGGGGCCCAGACCAACCGGTTGACCTGCTGGGCCGAAAGCCCTTGAAGGAACGAGTCCAGCAGGTTCACGCCGAAAACGAGGGTGCCCACGAACAGGACGAAGGTGCTCAGCCAGTCGATCCGCGTGGGCTCGTAGCTCCACCACCGCCAGCCACCCGTCACCAGCGAGTCCGTTTCACCCGAGCGGCGCGGGGCGTTGACCGCCTGGAGCAGCGAGGTGTAACCGCCGGTGTTGAAGCACAGGCCTCCCGCGAAGTAGATCGAAGCGGCCGCGGTCGCGCCGGCCGAGTCGATCTCGGTGACGGCTGCCCCCAGGGCGAAGAGGGCACCGCCGAGCGTGAACGCGACGGCCGCGACGGTGTTGAGGATGCGCAGCCGATGAAGTGCCGTGTCGTCCGCGGTGCGCGGCGGACCCTCCGGCCCTTCCTCGGCGCGGATCCTGAGCGTCCCGCGCTTGCGTGCCAGGCGCGACTCCCAGACGGCCGAGCCTCCCTCGGCCGGCCGCCAGGTGAGCCGGGTGGTGAACGGTCCGGCGCCTTCGGCGCGCTCGTCGGGGTGATCCACGGTCCGAGCCTAGTCCCACGTGCTGCCCCAGCCCGGGACCGAGGGCATGTCATCGTCGGGTGGGCGCGGGAGGCGGCGTGGTCAGGCCACTGGTCGTAGTCGCGAGCGAGGCGTCGGTGGAGCACAAGGGTGGCGGTGGCGGTCGGACCGCCTCGACCGTCGCCGCAACCTCCCCATGTCACCGAGCTGCGCCTGCGCCTCGGAACCGGTCTCGCACTGACCCTCAGCTGATGGTCCGCCAGGTGTCGGCGAGGGGCTGGAGACAGACCTCGCGGTGTGCTCGGGGTTGTCCCCGCCGAACGCCTCCCGGTCCGGCCGGCGGCGCTCTGCTCGACCGGCAGCAGTCGGCGCCCACCGGGCTGAGGGGGCACGGAAGCGTCGACGGCGGACTCGGAGAAGCCCAGGGAGAGCCTGCGGCGGCCCGTCATGATCGCCAGTCTCGCAGACGCGGCCGCGGAGGTCGGACTGCGATCACCGGCGGTGCTCTGGCCCGGCTGGAGGGTCAACGGTGAGGGCCCGGGCGGCGGCCCCGGGTCCTCGCGGAGAGGTCGTGTGATCAGGCCTGGCGGGCCTGGCGTCCGGTGTCGCCACCTGGTGCGGCGCAGAGGGAGGGCGTTGTCCTTGCCGCCGGCCTTGGGGTGAGACGGGGTAGTACACGGTGTCGTCGAACGGGCGCCGCAGCCTCGGGGCGAGGTGTCAGAAGAACGTCCGGAAAGCATCGCCCACCAGCGTTCTGAGTCCTGGCAACCTGATATCCCCGCCAAACGCAGAGGAGCAGCTGCTCGAGAGGGCTGCATCGCCGTTTCGGTACCTCTGGGCCAAGGATGGATTCACGGAGGAACTATGAGGTCAACGGCCGGACGCCGTGCTGCGGTACTCGCAACGATTGCAGCACTGACCGTCGGCGTGCTCGCCACGACAGCGGGAAGTGCTTCAGCCGACGACTATGTTCCGATCAACGTCGGGCATTGGGTTGGCCTCTACGACGCTCCCAACACTCAGTCCAAGGACCCCGACGGGTGGGCCGACGTTCCTCCGGGTGGTGCGATCATCGCCCAGTGCTGGACTGTCGGCGAGAGCGTCGGGAACTACGGCAACACGTGGTACCGCACGAACCGGATCTACTGGAACGACGGGCATGGATGGACCAACATATCGCCCTCCGTCTATGTCTTCGCCGGGTATGCGGACGGCAACGCGCGATCGGTGAACCGGGATCCCAACATTCCCCGGTGCTGACGGCACCCGCCGTTCGGCCGGCCTCTGGGACGGCCTGTCGCCGGGGGCAGTGCCCTCCTTCCACACCAGCCGGCACAGGTCGTGCCGGTACTGCTTGGTCTCCATGGCGACGCGGCCCCGGTCGGTGGCGAAGTAGTACTGGTACCACCAGGTGTGCTCGGTCTTCGTCGGCAGCGGGTTCTGCTGCGAAGGGATGTTGACGATGAGGTAACCGCTCGCCGCCACCAGGGCCTTGACCCGTTCGGGCCACAGCGTCGAGATGGTGCCGGCGGCGCGAGAGCCCAGGTCGAATCCGGCTGGCACGGCGTTGTGGATCTTCAGGGCGCCCATCAGGGCGAGGACGTCGAGGGCGATCGCGGACTGCTGCCCGGTGCGGACGGTCGTGGGAGACAGGAAGTGCGTGGTGCCGTGGCCTCGCAGGTACGGCACGATCACCCGGTAGCCGGCGTCCGCCAGCAGTGGCGCCACGTCGAGGAAGCCGTGGATGTCGTAGGGCCGGCCGTGCAGGCAGATGACCACGGGTTCGTGCTTCGGCCCGGCCTCGGCGTAGCCGATGTCGAGCACGCCGGCCTGGACCCGCTTCAGCTCGGTGCACGTGGTGTGCGTGCCCGGGGTGATAGTCGGGGCGCCCGCACGGCAGCCGAGTTCCTCACGGCCGACATCGACCGCGTCCGCGTGGAGTTCGACCTCCTGGACCGCCTCACGGCCAACGGCTGAACCGCGGCCCACCCGGCCCCGCCCCCCCGCACGGACGGCAGCGGAGGCCGCGTCTGCGGATGCCTTGTCTGGTCCTCGCCCGGTCCTCGTCCTTGCCCCGACGGAGGCCCTCCCCCCGGCGGGGGAGGGCCTCCGGGCGTTCCCCGGGTACCCGGGCGGTGGCAGTGGCCGCAGCCCGCACCCCGGTCAATCGGCCCGGGTGCGCGCCTGCCCGCTGTCGCTGCCGTGCCGGGCCGATGGTCGGGGCGGGGATCGGACCGCTGCCCGGCCGCGGTCAGCCGAGGCCGCGGGCGTCCTGCTTCAGCGCGGTGTCCACCGTCAGCGCGGTCGCCACCACGAGGCTGAGCAGCGGGTCGGCGAGCGGGCGGTGGATCTGGAGAACGTAGTTGTCGGCCGTGGTGAACATCGTCTTCGCCAGGCCTTCCCAGGTCTTGGTGATCCGGGCGATCTCGGTGTCCGTCTCGTCGACGATGGAGAAGTTCCAGGCCCGCCAGTTCTCGGCCTTGACGGCGCCGATCTTCTGCCCGCCGACCTCCATCGCGAAGTTGATCTTCCCGATGGCATTCTGCTGGACGATCTGGCCGACCTCCTGACCGTCCGGACGCTGCACGATCACCCGCGACTTGATGAGCTTCGCCGGGCGGGTCAGCAGTAGCACCGGGCTGCCCTGCGCGTCACGGATCTCCAGCTTGTGGGTCAGGTACTGGTCGAGGGAGGAGAGCAGCCGGACGACCTTGCGCAGGGCGCTCTGGCCGACCTGAACCACCGACCCCAGGGCGGCCCCATGCTGGTCGAAGACCGCGTACTCGTTGGTCAGCTCGATCAGCTTGGCCTTCTGGTTCACCACAAGGACCGGCTCGGAGAAGAGGGTGCCGCCGCCACCGGAGACCGGCCCGACGCCAGCCTGCCGCTGCACCTGGCGCTGCACCTTGGCGGAGTCGTCGACCGGAGCGGCCGACTGCCCGGGGAAGCCGGGGGTGTTCGTGTTCTGGGACATGGCGGGCAGGCTAGGCTCAACCCTCGCCCGGTAGCCAGGTCGTTTCGGCTCGACCCGGTCCGCTGCGGACTGCTGATCGGGCCCGCGACCTGCAAATTCGGCCGCCGCGAGCGCAGTTGGCCGACCATTCGACAGTAATGATGTGGCCGATGTCACACCCGGGGAGCGCGCTGCGCGGCGCCCCGCCGCCCATGGCCGCTGGCCCTGGACCTGGCACGGCACCAGCTCTTCGGCTGTGCCTGCCGACCGACGGGGCGACAGCTCGCCGACCTCGAAGCGCGCTCCGAGCACCCGGCAATCCCGACGAGTGCGATCCGAGCTGTTCCATCGGCCGGTCACCTGGAGTGGCACCCCGATCCCTGTCGTGGCTTTGGGATCGCCCGACGAGCCCGGACGGTCGGCCGCGGCGCACAGTCGGGGGATCGGAGGTTCCTCGGGCCACCGGCCTACTGCAACGGTGCTTACCGTGATGAGGCTTCAGCTCTTGGGCTGTGGCCTCGTCTCTTGTAGTGGCCGGTCCGGGCCTGGTGTCGGCGTCGGCGGCGCCATCGGGACCAGTGCAGGACGTGGTGATAGGGCTCTTTGAATCTGGCTCTGACCGGAGTTCCGTGAAAGACCAGGTCACAGGCATGAATGCAGGATCGTTTCACTGCGGGATGACCTCCACGTGGCTCTCAACACGATCGAAGACGTGCTGTTCCCCGAAGCTGATGTTGAACTGGAGCGGGTGACCGCCGGATTGGACCTGGTGCTGGTCGAGGCCGCCGCGTGCGGTCCGGCCGTCCGCTGCCCGGACTGCGGGATCCGTGGCCGGCGGGTCCACTCCACGTACTGGCGCACGGTGGCCGAACGCCCCTTGGTGGACGGAAGTTGCTGATACGGCTGCGGGTGCGCCGGTACTTCTGCGACCGCCTCCTCTGCGGTCGCCGGACGTTCGTCGAGCAGGTCCGGGGACTGAGCGAGCGTCACCTGCGCTCCAGCACCGGGCTGAAGGACTGGCTGCGGGCCGTCGCCGTCGAGCTCGGAGGACGCGCGGGCGAGCGGCTTTGCCGCAAGCTCAGCGTCGCGGCCGGCCGCACCCGACTCCTCGGACTGCTCGAAGCGCCCGACGTGCCGGAGCGGGCGCCGCGGGTGCTCGGCGTCGACGAGTTCGCCTTCCGCCGGGGCCGCACCTACGGCACCCTGCTGGTCGACGTCGAGACGGGTCGCGCCGTCGACGTCCTGCCCGACCGGACCTCGGAGACCTTCGCCGCCTGGCTGCGCGAGCACCCGGGCGCGGAGATCGTCTGCCGCGACCGTGCCACGGCCTACACCCGGGCGATCAAGGAAGCCGCCCCCGACGCGATCGAGGTCGCCGACCGCTGGCACCTGCTGCAGAACCTGTCCGCCGCGGTCGAGAAGACCTGCCACCAGCACCGCTCCTGCCTGCGCAAACAGGTCGACCAGGAGGTGCCGCCCGAGCCACCGGCGATCGACCTGCCGGTCCTGTAACTGCCCCGGACCCCGATCGTCGAGCGGACCCGCGACCGCTACGCGGACGTCCACCGCCTGCTGGACCAGAAGTGGACGATCAGCGCGATCGCCCGCCACCTCGGGCTCGACCGCAAGACCGTCCGCCGCTTCAAGACCACCCCGCTGGACGAACTCCTCGCCTCCGCCCGGGAGTTCGGCGTCGGCAAGCAGGGGCTGATCGACCCGTTCAAGCCCTACCTCAACAGCCGGTTCACCGCCGGGTGCACCAGCGCCCAGCAACTCTTCCGCGAGATCAGCGAACGCGGCTACCGGGGCGGCGTCTTGGCCGTGCGCCGCCACGTCGCCTCCCTGCGCGAGGGAACCTCCGAACCCGTTCGCGCCGACATCCCCAGCCCGCGCCGGATCACCTCCTGGATCATGCGGCCGACCGGCACCCTCGCCAAACGCGAGCAGGACAAACTGTTGGACGTCAGGATCGCCTGCCCGGACATCGCCCGCGCCTGCGACCTGGCCCGATGCTTTCACGACCTCATGACCAACAGGCTCGGTGCCCTCCTGCACGACTGGATCCGCCAGGCCGAGGAGGACGCCCCCGCACCGATGCGCTCGTTCGCCGGCTTCCTCCGTCAGGACCTCGACGCCGTCACCGCCGGCCTCACCCTCGAATGGAGCTCCGGCAAGGTCGAAGGCAACGTGAACCGGGTCAAAACGCTCAAGAGAGCCATGTACGGTCGGGCCTCGTTCCGACTTCTGCGAATCAGGATCCTCACCCGGGGATGAACCGAGGACCGCCCGATCAGGCCGTTCCGGGGCGGTCCTTCGGATCGTCGGCGAGGTGATCGAAGAACTCGTCGATCAGCCCGATCAAGCCGGCCACGGCGTGCTGCTCGGTCTCAGGTGACCAGGGCTCCTCGGGACGGCCGTCGGGAAAGATCAGCTTCTCGGCCAAGGCCCAGTGCACCAGGTTCGAGCCGTATCCCAGCCGAGCTGCGAGCCACTCCCCGAACCCATCCAGCAGGGCCTTGTCGGAGGCGGTGTCATAGCCGGTGAGGAATCCGACCACTGCCCCGAAGGTGACACGGCCGACGAACATCCCCGGACGCTTCTTGAAGTTGTCCCAGGTGTCCTGGTGCGACCACGTCGGCTTGCCCCGGCCTCGCCACCAGGCGGCGGGCAGGTGCGACAGGTCGGTGCCGGCCCCCCAGGTGGAGTACGAGACCGCGTCCGGCCCCACGCCGAGAGCTGCGAGGAGGCTGCCCACGCGGGCGGCCGGGTCGACAGACCCGCCCTTCCGGGTCCACACGTGCGTTCCCGGAGCATCCCCCTCGTGGTGGGTGACGACGAAGTCCATCCCCTCCAGCACGAAGAACGCCGCCCGCACACTGCCGTGCCGGTCCCACGAGGTCTCAAGGGTCAGCCTCAGCCGCCGCGTCACTGCCTCCAGGTCCACAGAGAGCAGGGCCAGTGAAATCAACGGCCAGGTCACACTCTGGAACATGGACGCCTGCCGCGCCGGATTGCGCCCACCTGCCCGGAGCTCCGTCGCAGGCTCCCAGTCACCCTCTGCATCCGGTATCTCGATCATCCCAGTCACGCCGCACAGTCAACCAGCACATGATCTCGATCCGACTGGACACCCACGGATCCGCAGGCATCCCCGCCCCAGTTGTTCACGGAACTCCGGTCAGAGCCTTGAATCTCCCCACCCTGCGCTCGGTTATTGGCCAGACCTGCTCACTTGACCTCCCCACCTTCGCGGGAGGTCGAGTCGGTTCTTTGGCCGGTGGTCAGAGCTGTCCCGTGATCTGGTGACTGAGTTGTTCGAGGAACTCCTTCAGGCTGGCTGAGACGACCTCGAAATCGGCCAACCAGGAAGCCGAGGTTGATCTCAAGACCCGTCCGTTGCCGCCCAGCGCGAACAGGTGCCCCCCGCCGTCGCTGGCGAAGACTGGTGCGATCCATTCGCCCTCGATCGCAGGAGGGCCGTACTCGCGGAAGTGCTCGGCGACCGTGGTGGGTGGGTGGATGAAGTAGCCGTTGTCGACATCGGGCAGAGAAGCTTCGCTGATCTCTTCGTAGAGCGTGGTCAGATCGGACGGGATGGGTGTCGGGTCTACGAGTGCGGCCAGTGCCTCGTGGCTTTCGGCTGTAGCTGGCGTCACGGTGTTTTCGCCGGGTGGGAAGCCATGTGTCGTCAGGAACGACTGCGTCAGCTTCGCGAGCGCCGCGTCGGCATCCTCCGCCCAGGCTCGGACCCAGTCTGCGTCAAGCCGTTCACCTGGCACGTTTCCCCCTTCAAGGCCCACGAGGCCCGGCGCTTGCGGGTCCGGAAGAACATATCGGAAGCGTCCATAAGCGGAGCGGTCTGAGGCGGGCTCTTCCGATCCTCCGCTCCGACGTTGGTCAAACCTGCTCGGGTGATCTCCCCACCCATCGTGTGATCTCTCCTGGCGTGTCCGGTTGGTTCGCATCCAGTCGGAAAGTCTGCGTTCGCAACGAGTTCGGCCTGTTCGGGGGCCTGAATGCTGACGCGGGAGGAAGACGTGGATGCGCACGCGCTGCGTCGGCAGGGCTGGTCTATCTCGGCGATCGCCCGGCACCTGGGCCGCGACCGCAAGACTGTCCGCGCCTACCACAACGGCGAGCGGGTGCCCGAGCACCGGCGCCGGGCCCCGGACCCGCTGGCGCCGTTCGTGGACTACTGCCGCCAGCGCCTGGCCGACGATCCGCACCTGTGGGCCTCCACCCTGCTGGACGAGATCGCCGAACTCGGCTACCAGGGCGCCTACTCGACGTTCACCCGGGCGCTTCGCCGCCACCAGCTCCGCCCGCACTGCGAGCCCTGCAAGGCGGCGACCGGCAGGGACGTGGCGGTGATCGCCCATCCGCCGGGCGAGGAGATCCAGTTCGACTGGCTGGAACTGCCGGACCCGCCCGAGTCGTGGGGCGTCGGCGCGAACGCTCACCTGCTGGTCGGAGCCCTTGCCCACTCCGGTCCTTGGCGGGCGGTCCTGGCGGAGTCCGAGGACTTCCCGCACCTGGTCCAGGCCCTGGACCAGCTGGTGCGCAAGCTCGGCGGCACCGCCCGGCGCTGGCGCTTCGACCGCATGGCAACCGTCTGCTACCCGCAGACGGGCCGGGTGCTGCCGGCTTCGCCGCGGTGGCGAAGTACTACGGCGTCGGGGTCGACATCTGCCCCTCCCGCCGGGGCAACCGCGAGGGCGTGGTGGAGAAGGCCAACCACTCTGCGGCGCAACGCTGGTGGCGCACGGTCCCCGACCAGCTGAGCGTCGAGCAGGCCCAGTCCGGCGTCGACAAGCTCGCCGTCCGCATGGACGAGCGCCGCCGCAGATCCGACGGAACGGTCGCCACTGTTGCTGAACTCGCCGCTCTGGAGCCGCTGCTGGAGTTGCCGGTCCGGCCGTTCCCGGCCGAGCTGGAGGTCGAGCGGACCGTCAGCCCGCAGGGCCTGGTCTCCTTCGAGGGCAACCTCTACTCCGTCCCGCCCGGCCTGCCCGGCGCGCTGTCGTGGCGCTCTCCCGCCGCCGGGCCTGACGCGCGCCCCTGAAGGACCGCCCGGCACCGGCCGCCCGGGTTGCGCGGCGCGGTCGCGCTCGCTTCGGGCGGCCTCCGGGGGCCCGCCCGGCAGCCCTGCGGCTCTCACCTGCCGCCGTGGGCCGGCCGGGCGGGCCGACGTGACACCCGACGGTGCGGTACCCGATCGGCAGCGCGGTGGCCGCAGGGCCGGGGCAGCCCGGGTGGGTCCGGTAACGTGCGCGCGGTGGCCGGCGTTTCGTAGTACTCCTGGGAGAACCAGAGGTCCACTCGCGTTTGGAGCCGTCGATGACCGTTCGCCGTGTCGTTCCCAACATCCGGTCGGAGGCCGCGGAGGAGAGTCGGCAGTTCTACGGCCTGCTGGGCTTCGAGGAGGTCATGAACCATGGCTGGATCATGACGCTCGCCTCCCCGGCCAGCCCGGCGGCGCAGATCAGCGTCATGACCGAGGACAGGACCGCGCCGGTCACACCCGACATGAGCGTCGAGGTGGACGACGTGGACGCGGCCTACGCGCTCATGCGGGAGAGCGGTGCGGAGATCGTTCACCCCTTGCAGGACGAGGAGTGGGGCGTGCGACGGTTCTTCGTCCGCGACCCCAGCGGGCGGGTGGTCAACGTGCTGGGCCACCGCTGACCGTGCGTCCCGCGCGGCGACCGGGCCGGTCCCGCCAGGCGTCGCGCGGCACCACTCGGGCGTGTCCGGCACCGCCCGGGATCCGCCGAGCGCGTAGACAGGGTGACGGTGTGTCACTAGTGTCCCACCGCAGGGGAGTGGAGTCGCTCGAAGCGGATGGGGGCAGCGGTGTTCACGGTTGCTGGGCAGCACTACACGGCACGGGAACTTCTCGCCAGGATCGCGGGGTTGGCGGCGGAGAAGGGCACCGATGTGCTCTGGCACGACGGTTACGTCGCCGCACTGCCGGAGCTGGCTGAGGCCGGCCGGACGGAGTTCGCCTCGCTGGACGCCGTCCTGGTGGGCCTGGGCGGCTGCCTCGTCGGCGGTGACGGCTACGCCTACGCCTACCGGGGGCAGGTGGACCTCACCGCGCGCAGCATCCTCGCCGGAAGGCCCGAGTTCGAGAACAGCGGTCGGGACAAGACGTTCAACCGGCTGAACTGGGTGCAACAGGGGCACGGGGACGACGCCTTCCTTCGGCTGCGCACCGGCAGTTCGCCGTACAGCGCGGTGCGCGACCTGGTGGACCACTCCGCCGCCTGGACGCTGGACTGTGCCACGTTCGTGCAAGCCGTCCAACTCGGCGCGTGGGCCGCGGCGGTCGGGAGCGAGGCGTTCGACCGGCGGGTCGCGCGGCCGTTCGACCTCAAGGACCACGGTTCCAGCGGGCTGACTCACCGCAAGCTCTGGTTCAGGGACTCGCAGGGCGCCGAGTTCCGGTTGCGCACCCCCGCTTCCGACCGCCTCCGAACTCTTGAGCCCGTCGACGACACGGACGAGCCGCGGTTGCTGCGCCTGGCTCCTCCGGGGAGCCGGGTGGCGTTCGTTAACGCCGACCCGAAGGCCGAAGGCAGCGACTTCGAGCGGGAGAACACCGTCAAGCTGCCCGACGGGACCTACGCCTCGCACCCGTTCGGCATCCTCTCGGCCGCGGCGACGAAGCGGGCGCTCGCACAGCAGACCGTGCTGCGCTACGGCGACGAGATCGACGCCGCGCTGGCCCGCGCGGTGGCCGGCGAGCACGACTCGATCGGTCCGGACGAGGCCCGCTCCGCACAGGAGGAGCTGGACCGGCTGCTCGCCGCCGACGACCGGAAGGCCCTGGTCACATGGATCATGGACCACCGGACCTGGACGGAGAACCTGCTGTACGACGACTTCGACGAGTACGTCCACGACCTGCTCTACCTCGGCGAGGTGGAGATCTACACGATCACCCCGGAGAGCACCGCTCGGTAGCGGCCGCCGGGTGGCGGTGCGGATGACGGCTCAGCGGCCACCCCCGCGGGCGTCGGATCTGTGACTCCCGCGGCCCCATGGCGTTGGAGCGCAACGAGGTCGGTGGTGGTCTTCTGCCCGGACTGGCCGGTGACCGCCGCGCTCGGCGCCGCCGGCGATGCCGAGGTGCGGCGGGTGGCGGTGGTGGAAGGCGGCCGGGTGCTGGCGGCCCCCCAGGCCGCCCGGGCCGCGGGCGTGCGCCGGGCGGTGACGGTCCGCTCCGCGCAGGCCCTGATGGACGGGCTGGAGATTCACGACCGGTACCGGACGACGAGGCCCGGCTGTTCGAACAGGTCGCCGAGGCGGGTTGGCGCACGCCCACCTGGAGGTGCTGCGGCCCGGGCTCCGCGCGATCCCGGCCCGTGGCGCGGCACGGTTCCACGGCGGCGAGGAGGCGCTGGTGGAGCGGCTCTACGACGCGGTCGAGAGCACCGGCTGCGAGTGCCGCATCGGGGTGGCCGACGGCCTGGTCGCCGCCCAGCTCGCCGCCCGGGTGCAGCTCGTGGTGCCCCCGGGTGGCAGCGCGGCGTTCCTGGCCCGGTTCCCCGTGGGCGAGGTCGCGCCGCCGCGGCTGGCTGACCCGCTGGTGCGGCTCGGTCTGGAGAGCGTAGGGCGCTTCGCGGAGCTGCCCGCTGCCGCGTCTCGGACCGGTTCGGCGCGGTGGGAGTGGCGGCGCACCGGCTCGCGCGCGGCCCCGAGGCGCGGCCGGTGGTTGCCCGTCGGGCCGGGGCCGGTCTGGTCGCCGAGGTCCGCTTCGAGAGCCCGCACACCGTGGCGCAACCGATGGTGTTCGCGGCGCTGGGACTGGCCGAGCGGATGCACGCGGGCCAGACCTCTGCCGGCCTGGGCTGCGAGCGGGTCGCGGTGGAGGTGGAGCGCGCCGACTCCGGACTTCCGGCGCGGGCCAGGGCGAGAGCACTCCCGGCCCGCGCCGCTCGGGCTCGCGGGGTTCAGCCCGCCAGCTGGGCCTGGAAGACGGCGCGGTTGAAGTAGGCCTTGGCGTCCCGGATGAGGCCGGTCTCGTCCAGTTCGTAGATGTTGATGCCGGACCAGTTGACCGGCCTGCCGTCCAGGGTGACGGCGGCCCCCCGCCAGGAGACGGCGACGTGGCTGCCGAGGGTGTGGGCCTCGGTGGGGGTCAGCCCGAGGAAGGGTCGGAAGGCGGGCAGGACGGAGGCGATGAAGTCGCGGATCGCGGCGCGTCCGATGATCGGCGGGGTGCCGACGGGGTCGTGGAAGACCCCGTCCTCGGCGAACGCCTTCGCCCAGGTGTCGGCATCGCCCTCCTGGGAGGCGCGGAAGAACTGCAGGATGGCCGGAGGCATGGCCGGGAACGTCATGATGGTCCTTCGTGTCGGATGCTTGACTCGTTGCGTCTGTGTCTGCTTCTGCTTCTGCTTCTGCTTCTGCGCGGCCGGGCGCGGCAGCGGTGGCGGTGCCCGCGCCGGGGTACGGCGGCCGTTCACCGCTGTGGGCCCGTGGGCGTGGCGACGGGCTCCGCGATGGGCGACTTCTCAAGCGGCCGGCGGTGCTCGGCGAGCCGGGCCGTGAGGGCGAGGGCCGCGGCGAG
The DNA here is from genome assembly GCF_044540385.1 of Kitasatospora sp. NPDC086009. Lineage (NCBI taxonomy): Bacteria > Bacillati > Actinomycetota > Actinomycetes > Kitasatosporales > Streptomycetaceae > Kitasatospora > Kitasatospora sp. NPDC086009. The sequence continues at coordinate 23,866 of NZ_JBITSA010000036.1, read as the reverse complement.
GGCGATGAGTGCGCACACCCCGGGCCAGTCCAGCAGGGCGTAGGCGCGGATGCCGAGCCAGGAGCCGGCGCAGCCGCCGAGGAACGAACACGTCATGTAGGCGGTGTTGAGCCGGCTGCGGGCCTCGGGGTGCAGCGAGAAGATGCGGGCCTGATTGGCGATCTGGCTGGTCTGCACGGCCACGTCGAGCAGCAGGAGCCCCAGGGCGACGGCCGCCAGCCCCGCCGCGCCGCCCGCGACACCGGCGGTCAGTGCCAGGGCGGCGGCGAGGACGCCGCCGGTGCACCAGGTGGTCACGCGGTCGGCTCCACGCCGGTCCACCCAGCGCCCGGCGGCCGGGGCGCAGGCCATGCCGGCCGCGCCGATCAGCGCCAGAAGGCCGACGGCCTGGGCGTCCATGCGGTAGTGCGGGCCGGTGAGCAGCAGGGCGAGTGCCGTCCAGGCGGCACTGAAGGCGCCGAAGAGGGCGGCCTGGTGGAGCGCGGAGCGGCGCAGGTGCGGCTCGGTGCGCAGCATCCGCAGGGTGTCCGCCAGGAGTGCCGGATACCGGTCGCGGGTGGCGGGCGCAGTCGTGGGCAGGGCCAGGCCGAGGACGAGGGCGAGCAGCCCGGTGAGCACGGCGGCGGCCAGGTACGGGGCGCGCCAGCCGAGGTGTTCGCCGATCACGCCGCCGAAGGTGCGCGCGAGCAGGATTCCGCCGATGAGGCCGCCCTGGAGGGTACCGACTACCGAGCCGCGCCGGTCCGGGGCGACCAGGCCCGCGGCCATCGGCAGCAGGAGCTGCGGGACCACCGTGGTCAGGCCGACCGCGGCGCCGGCGACCATCAGCGGTGCGGCGGCCGGGGCGAGGCCCGCGGCCAGCAGCGCGCAGGAGGTCACCGCGAGCAGGACGGTGATCAGCGGGCGGCGCGGGAGCCGGTCGCCGAGCGGGACGAGCAGGAAGATCCCGGCGGCGTAGCCGAACTGCGTCACCGTGGCCACGCCGGCGGCGGCGGACGGCGTGATGCCCAGCCCGCCGGCGACGAGCGGGGTGAGGGCCTGCGGGAAGTAGACGTTCGCCACGCTGACACCGCAGGCCAGCGCCATCACCAGTGGCAGCCGCCGCCCCCGCCCCGCGGGAGCGGGCGGGACGGGCGCATGGGTTCGGGACATCGCGACTCCAACCGAACGAACTAGATGGTTCGAAACTGGAAATGAGACTCGCAGACCGGTGCCGGATCGTCAAACGAACTGGTTCGTTACTCTCGCTCCATGGCATACGACTCCACGGCGACCAAAGAGCGCATCCTCGCGGCAGCGACCGCCGAGTTCGCCGCCCATGGCGTCGCCGGCGCCCGCGTGGACCGCATCGCTGCCCAGGCCGAGGCCAACAAGCGGGCGATCTACGACTACTTCGGCGACAAGGGCAGACTCTTCGCAGCCGTCCTCGAACGCCTCATGGCCGACCTCGCCGAGGCGGTCCCGCCCGGTGACGAGGAGCTGCCCGCCTACGCGGAGCGCCTCTTCGACTACCACCGCGCCCACCCCGAGGCTCTGCGTCTGCTGATGTGGGAGGCCCTCGAACTCGGGGACCAGCCCGTTCCCGGCGAACAGGACCGCACCAGGCACTACCAGGACAAGATCGACGCGGCCCGGGCCACGGACGGCGACGCCGATCCCCGCACCCGCCTGTTCTTCACCCTCGGCCTGGTCGGCTGGACCCTGGCCATGCCTCAGCTCCGTCGCATGATCCTCGGCGCGGACCACAGTCTTGACGACCTCCGCCCCGCCATCGCCCGTGCCATCCGGGGCCTGCCCACCGACGACGGCCTCGGCCGGCCGCATCCCGGCAGGCCGTAGGACCGGGAGGCGCCTCGGTCGAGGAGGCCGGGGAACGCCGGCGGTCGACGACGCGGGGAGGCTGTCCGTCCCGGGATCCGCGTTCGACGTCGGCAGCCACCTGGTCCGCCTTCTCTCCGGGCGAGGTGACGGTGTTCGCGCAGGCAGGTCCGGGTGCGGGGAGCGGGTGGTCGAGGTGCCGGCCCCTCCGGGCGCCGGCCGGGACGGTCGCTACTTGGGCTTCTTCCCGTGGGGGCCGTAGTTCTTCCGGCCCTGCTGCTTCTGCTTGTCCTCGCTCCCGCGGCCGGCGGAGGACCGGGCGGGTGCGGCGGTGGGCGCGGGGGCGGCCGGCTGGGCGACGGGACCGACGGTCGGCGCGGAGTCGCGGGCCGGGGGCGGCGTGCTCGGAGCGACCTCCGTGGCCGCGGGGGCCGTCGCGGGTGCGGGTGCCGTCGCGGGTGCGGGTGCGGTGGGCGGGGGCGCCGAAGGCACCGCGGCGGGGGCCGGGAGCGCCCTCGGCGGGTCGTCGACGAAGGCCGTACTGCCTCCCGCGCCCGCCAGCGCCAGCACGGAGGCCGCCAGCAGGAGGACGGGCCGGGGGGCGGCGACGTGCGGCCTCCTCCACGGTCGCGGTAGGACCGCGGTCCCGGTCCCGGCCGCGGCCGGGACCGGCGCGGGCGGCGGTACGGCGAGCAGCCGGGCGCAGGTCGCCGCCGACGGGCGGTGGTCGGGGTCCATGTCGGTCATCCGGCGCAGGACGGCCACCAGGTCCGCGGGCAGGTGGGGCGGGATGGCGGGCGGGCGGTGGAGCCGGGCGGCGGCGGCTTCGATGGGGGCGCCGGTGTACTCGCGGTGCCCGGTCAGGCATTCGATCAGGAGCAGGCCCAGGGCGTATATGTCGGCGGACGCCAGGGCTCCCCGGCCGCGGATCTGCTCCGGTGCCAGGTAGGCCGGGGTCCCGACGATCAGCCCGGTGCAGGTGAGTGCTTCGTCGTCGGACGAGGCCTGCCGGTCGAGGATCCGGGCGACGCCGAAGTCCGCCAGTCGCGGGCGGCCGGCGGCGTCGACGAGCACGTTGGACGGTTTGACGTCCCGGTGGACCACCCCGTGGGCGTGGACGTGGGCGAGGGTCTGCGCCAGGTCCCGCCCCAGGCGTCGGACATCGGCGGCCGGCAACGGGCCGGACCGCAGGACCGCTGCCAGGGTGGGACCTTCCACCAGCTCCAACGCCAGGTAGGGCTGCTCCGCGACGGCGCCGTAGTCGTACACCTCGATCAGGCCGGGGTGGCTCAGGCGGGCCAGCATCCGCGCTTCGGTGGTGAACCGCCGGACGGTGTCGGCCGTCGCGTCCGGGCGGGGGATCTTGAGGGCGACGGCCCGGTCGAGCCGTTCGTCCACGGCCCGCAGCACGTCCGCGCCGCCGCCGCGCCCCAGGACCGAGTCCACCCGGTACCGGCCCGCGAACAGTGTCCCGGTGCTCCTGCTGGCCGCCACGGTCATGTCGATCTCCGATGCTGGATCCTCGCGCCTGCGGGACGCGCCCTTGGCCGCCTACCCGGGGATCCCGGGTGGACACGGGTCGGATCGACAGCGGTCGCCGGGCCGGGTGGGCGCGGCACGAGGCGGGGTGGCGAGCCCGACTGCCCGGGTCGCCAGACCCTTGGCACGGTGCGAGTGGTTGCTCCGATCGCGGGAGGGCGCGCGTTCTGGGCGGCATCGGCCTGCGCCCAGCGATGTCGTCCCCCGGGGAAAACGCGCGGAGCGCGCTCTCCCGGGGGAGGGGGCTCCTGAACGCGGGTGGCAGCGGCTGAGAGAGGCAGGTCAAGCCATGATCACGGCTGCGTGAACCTTGGCCGAACAACGACCGGGCAGGGCGGACGACTGGTCGGTCTTTGATGATCCTTTGCCGCCGTTTGATGCATCTATGACATTTTGGATCACTCCTATGCTCCGGACGTCGCCGTCACACGACGGTGGGTCAAGGGGTGGAAATGAGCAGGTACGTACCTGTGCGCCGCAGACGGAACCCGGCTGCGGGAATGCGCGTGTTGAGCGGGTCCCTGGCGCTCGCGGTGGCCGTGTCGCTGCTGGCGGGGTCCGAGGTGGCGTTCGCCGCGCCGGCGGGCGGTCCGGCGGCGGGCAAGGGCACGAAGCCGGGAGCCACCTCCGCCGCCGACGTCCCGGCGGCGCGGATCGCCGCCCGGCTGTCGGGGCAGCGGGTGGAGGCGCTCTCCGAGCGCACGGAGACGTCGACGACCTGGGTGAACAAGGACGGCTCACTCACCTCCGAGCTCTTCGCGGGCCCGGTCCGCTACCAGCGCGACGGCCAGTGGGTGGACGTCGACCTGGCTCTGCAGGCGGCCGCGGACGGTTCGGTGGCGCCCAAGGCCCACCCGAACGGCCTGCGGCTCGCGGGCGCCGGCGGCACCCGGGTGAAGTCGCTGGTCCAGGCGCAGGCGGCGCCGGAGGAGGCGCGGCCGCTGGTGAGCCTCGGCGAGGGTGACCAGCAGGTCGAGCTCCAGTGGAAGGGCGGGCTGCCCAAGCCCGTCCTGGACGGGACGAAGGCCACCTACCGGGACGCGATCGCCGACGGCGCGGCCGACCTGGTGGTCGAGGCCACCCGGACCGGCTTCGAGCAGTACACGGTGCTCAAGCAGCGCCCGGCCGCCGCGGGCTTCTCGTACACGATGCCGTTGAAGGCCGAGGGGCTGCGGGCCGAGGCCCAGCCGGACGGCAGCGTGCTGTTCAGCGACCGGAAGAGCGGAGAGAAGCGGGCCGTGCTGCCCGCACCCGTGATGTGGGACGCCACGGCCGCCGCGCAGGGCTCCGGCGAGCACGCGCGGCAGGCGAAGGTCGGGCTGAAGGTCGTTCAGCACGGCGATGGCGTCGACCTGGTGTTCACCCCCGACGCCTCGTTCCTCGCGGATCCGAAGACGCAGTACCCGGTGACCGTCGACCCGTCCACCACCGCCCTCGGGAACGTCTTCGACACCCGGGTGCAGCAGGGCGAGACCGTCGACTGGTCCGCCGACACCGAGATCTACTGGGGCAACTCCGGCACCAAGAACGCGGACGGGTCCTCCCGGCAGGCGCGGTCGTTCATCAACTGGAACACCGCCCCGATCGCCGACGCGCTGATCACCAGCGCGAACCTGTCGCTGTACAACTTCCACTCCGGCAACAGCGACTGCCAGCCCTACGCGTGGGACGTCTGGGACACCGGTCTCGCCTCGACCTCCTCGCGGTGGACGGCGCAGCCCTCCTGGAACGCCAAGAAGGCCACCGGCACCGAGACCAAGGGTCGGGACGCCTGCGGCGGCGACGGCTGGATCACCGCCGACGTCACCAACCTGGTGCAGACCTGGACCTCGGCGAAGAACACCACCTCGGGCATGGGCCTGCGCGCTCCCGACGAGACGAACACCAAGTACTGGAAGGAGGTGAACTCCGCCAACGCGGCCACCAACGTGCCGAAGCTGACGGTGACGTACAACTACCGTCCGCGGACCGGCACCGACCAGCAGGCCGGCTCCCCGTTCTACAAGGACACCGCCGGTACCTGGTGGGTCAACTCCACCACCCCCACGCTGCGGGACACCTTCGTCGACCCGAACAACGACAAGGTCGACGGCACCTTCCAGATCTTCGACGCCGCCACCGACACCCAGGTCGGCAACGTCCTGGTCTCGCCGTTCGTGCCGAGCGGCCGGCCCGCGTCCGTCAAGGTCCCCGCCGGGGTGCTGACCAACGGCAGGACGTACAAGTTCCGCACCTCCCCGTACGACGGGCTGCACTACAACACGGGCTGGTCGGCGTGGGCCACCTTCACGGTCGACACCTCCGCCCCGTCCGCGCCCGGCGCGGTCTCCTCCGCCGACTACCCGGCGGGGCAGTGGGTCAAGGGCCCCGGCCGGGCCGGCTCCTTCACCGCGATCCCGCCGGCCGGTGACCAGAACGCCCTGGAGTGGACGCTCGACGGCACGACCTGGACCAAGGTCGCGACCAACGGCTCCACCGCGCCGGTGACCTTCACCGCCACCCCGGCCAGGGGCGGCACCCACACCCTCCAGGTGCGGGCGGTCGACCGGGCGGAGAACCGCTCCGAGGCCCTCTCCTACACCTTCCAGGTCGGCGCGGGCGGTGTCACGTCGCCGAACGACGGCACCCGCACGGCGGCCCGCGTCCCGCTCCTGGCCGAGGCCGACGCCGCCCGGTACGACCACGTGGCGTACTCCTGGCGGCGCTCCGACGCCGATGCATGGACCACGATCCCGGCGGGCGACGTCACCAACGGCGGCGCCGCACTGGTGGCCTGGCCGGTCGCCCTCGGCGCCGGCCGGAGCCCGGCACTGACCTGGAACGCCACCTCCACGGTCACCCCCGACGGCACCGTCCAGCTCCGCGCGGACTTCACCGGGCCGGGCGCGGCCGCCGTCTCCTCCGAACCGGTCAAGGTGGTCGTCGACCGCAAGGCCGACGGCGCGGCGACCGAGAACGTCGGACCGGGCGCGCTGAACCTGCTCACGGGCGATCTGCGGGTCCCCGCCACCGACGTGTCGCTGTTCGGCATGACCATCGGCCGCACGCACTCCTCCCGCGACCCGAAGGCCGCCGCCGCGCAGGAGGGTCAGGCCGCCATCTTCGGCCCCAACTGGGTGTCGGGCGTGTCGTCGAGCCTCTCCGCCTCGGAGTACACGGAGATCCGCAGGACCTCTGCCACCTCGCTCAGCGTGATGGCGGCGGACGGCTCGGCCATCGCGTTCACCTCCGACGCGGCCGGCAGCGGCTGGGTGCCGGAGCCGGGCAGCGAGGACCTGGCCCTGAGCGGCGCCTTCGGCGGCGACTTCGCCCTGTCCGGCACCGAGGGCACCGTCACGACCTTCTCCAAGGTCGCCCCGGCAGCCGCCACCTGGACCGTCACCTCCACCCTGCTGGGCGGCCTCGCCAACACCGCCACCAGCGTCGTGTCGGAGACGACCGTCGTCGGCGGCAGGACGCTGGCCCGGCCGAAGCTGATCATCGCGCCCACCTCCGCGGTCACCCCGGCGGCGTGCGCGGCGAACCCGGCCGCCAAGGGCTGCCGAGTACTGCAGTTCGTCTACGCCGCCGTTACCACCGCCACCGGGATCAACACCGGCGCCGAGTTCGGCGACTTCGCCGGCCAGGTCAGCGCCGTCCGGCTCTGGAGCACCGCACCCGGGGCCACTGCGGCCACCGCCACCGACGTCGCCGCCTACCGCTACGACTCCGCCGGGCGGCTGCGCCAGGCCTGGGACCCGCGGCTGGGCCAGGGCAGTCAGAGCCAGTACACCTACTACACCCAGGGCGCCGACGACGGCCTGCTCTCCTCCGTCCAGCTGGGCGGCACCCGTGCCACCTCGCTGGCCTACGGCACCGTCGGCTCCAACCCGGCCGCGGGGCCGGGCATGCTGACCAAGGTCTGGCACGACACCCTCGCCCCCGGCACCACCGGCACGGTGAACGGCACCGCCACCAGCACCGTCGTCTACGGCGTCCCGCTCTCCGGGCCGAAGGCACCGGAGGACCTCTCGGTGACGGCGGCCGCGGCCTGGGGCCAGACGGACCTGCCGACCGACGCCACCGCGGTGTTCCCGCCGGACCGGGTGCCCGCCTCCAGCGACGCCGCCGACCTGACCGCGGCCGACTACACCCGGGCCACCGTCGACTACCTCAACGCCTCCGGCCGCCAGGTCAACCAGGCGACCCCGGGCCACTACCTCACCACCACGGAGTACGACAACCGCGGCCACCAGGTCCGCAGCCTGACCGCGGCCAACCGTGAGCTCGCCCTCGGCGCCACCGACCCGGCCAGGGCCCAGCTCGCCGACCTCGGCATCGACACGCTGCCCTCCGCTGACCGTGCCCAGCTCCTGTCGAGCACCAGCGTCTACAGCGCGGACGGGCAGCAGGAGACCGACGTCCTGGACCCACTGCACCGGGTGACCCTGGCCGCCGACGCCACCGCCGGCGCCACCGTGCTGGCCCGGGCCGGAAGCCAGCTGCCCGCCCGTCAGCACACCGTGAAGACGTACGACGAAGGCCGACCGACCGACGGCACCGCCAAGATCAAGAACCAGATCACCCTCACCACCACCGGCGCCCGGCTCCGCGCCTGGCCCGACCAACTGCTGGACACCCGGCAGGACCGGACCGGCTTCGACTGGACGATCGGCGTGCCGACCGCGCAGGTCAAGGACAGCGGCGGCCTGGCCCTGACCACCACCACCGCCTACGACGGCCAGGGCCGCGTCGTCTCGACCCGGCTGCCGGGCTCCACCGGCTCCGACGCGGCGGCGACCTGGACGTCCTACTACACCGCGGACGGCGCCGGCACCTGCGGCAACCGCCCCGAGTGGGCCGACCTCGTGTGCCAGAGCGGTCCTGCCGGCGGCATCACCGGCGGCGGCTCCAACCCGGCCCAGCTGCCGACCAGGACCACCCAGTACGGGCGGTTCGGCGAGGTCACCCGGACGACCGAGACCGCCAACGGCGTCACCCGCACCACTGACACCGCCACCGACGCCGCCGGCCGCCCCACCACCGTCACGGTCACCGACGGCCTCGGGACCCCGGCACCCGCCGCCACCACCACCTACCACCCGGGCACCGGCGCCGTCACCCAGCAGACCTCCGCCACCGGTGGCACGATCACCAAGGGCTACGACGAGCTGGGCCGCCTGATCTCCTACACGGACGCCGACGGCGCCGTCACCACCACCGAGTACGACGCCCTCAACCGGCCCACCAAGGTCACCGACAGCTCTCCGTCCACCACCACCTACACCTACGACACCGCCGTCGACCCGCGCGGCCAGGCGACCTCGGTGACGGACTCCGTCGCCGGCACCTTCACCGCCCGCTACGACGCGGACGGCGCGGCGCTCACTCAGGGCCTGCCCGGCGGCTACACCCTGACCGACGTCAAGGACCCGACCGGTACCACCACCGGCCGCACCTACACCCGGGACAGCGACGGCCTGGTGCTGGTCTCCGACGGCATCGGCCAGACCGTCCACGGCCAGCGGGCCACCCACACCGGGACCCCCGGCGTCACCGCCGCCCAGACCTACGGCTACGACCGGGCCGGCCGCCTCCTCCAGGTCCAGGACACCTCCACCGACGCGGTCTGCACCACCCGCACCTACACCTTCGACAACCACACCGACCGCACCGCGTCGGCCACCGCCGTGGCCGCCCGCGGCCAGGCCTGCACCACCAACGGGGGCACCAGCCAGACCAGCGCCTACGACAGCGCCGACCGCCTGGTGAACCCCGGGTACGCCTACGACGCGTTCGGCCGCACCACCGCCCTGCCCGGCAGCACCCTGGCCTACTACAACACCGACATGGTCCAGCAGCAGACCACCGGAGCCGCCCGACAGAGCTGGACCCTCGACTCGGCCCAGCGCCTGCGCGGCTGGACCACCGAGACCAACGCCGCCGGCACCTGGACCCGGACCGGGGCCAGGACCAACCACTACGGGTCCGACACCGACAGCCCGCGCTGGATCACCGAGGACACCGCGGGCAGCGTCACCCGCAACGTCACCGGCGCCGCCGGGGGCCTCGCCGCCACCACCACCAGGACGGGCGGTGCGGTCCTGCAACTCGCCAACCTGCACGGGGACATCACCGTGCAGCTCCCGCTCGACCCGGCCGTCGCGCCGACCGTCCTCGACTACGACGAGTACGGCCAGCCGCGCGCCGGCCAGAGCGGCGCCCGCTACGCCTGGCTCGGCGACAAGCAGCGCTCGGACGAGACCCCGAGCGCCCTCACCCTGATGGGGGTGCGCCTCTACAACCCGGCCACCGGCCGCTTCCTCTCCCCGGACCCCGTCCAGGGTGCGAGCGCCAACGCCTACGACTACTGCAACGCCGATCCGGTCAACTGCACCGACCTCAACGGCCGGATGCCCGGCTGGCTCAAGGCGGCGCTCAAGGCCGCCGTGGCCCGCGGCGTCCAACTGGCCGTCACCGCGGCCGTGGCCGCCTGGGTGCCCTTCCTCGCGCCGTGGGCCCTGCACATCGGCAACTGCGCGGGCGGTGCCTGCGCCGGCGTTCTGTTCGGCAGCGGCGGCTGGAAGCAGCGCATCGTCTGGGCCGTGGCAGGATGCCTCGCGGGCTTCGTCTTCGACCGCGGGGTCTCCCAGCGCATCATCGACAAGGTGATCGGCGTCGTCAGGAGGTTCATTTGACCGCGACGGAGGAACCGGGCCGGCGCCGGCGCGGTCCGCTGCGCCTCGCCGTTACCAACGGGGCCTGGCTGGCCCCGTCCTTCCTCCTCGCCCATCTGCTCGCCGGCCGCCTCACCGCCGATGCCACCACCCGCACCTGGAGCACCCTGCTGCTCGCACCGGTGATCGGCCTAGCCCTGGGCGGCGCGGCGGCGGGCGTGCGCCGCCTCCGGCGCTCGCGTCCGACGCGTCGCTGACCCGGCACCCACCCGGCCGGGCACCCGCTCGGCCCCGTACGGGCCGGTCCACCGCACCAGCGGTGGGCCGGCCCGTACGTCGTCCACCTCCGAGTGCCCTCCCGGTGGAGGCCCCGCCCGCCCCGGGTCAGCCGGCCAGCCACCAGTCGGTGCTGTCGGCTGCCAGCAGCACCTCGCCGGGGTGCGCGGTGACCGGTGGTTCGGCCGAGCAGAGCAGGAGGGCGCCGAGTCCGCCGTCGGTGACGCGGACGGGCGGGGCGGTGGTGTTGACGGCGCAGATCAGGGCGCCCTGGTCGCTGTCGCGCCGGAACGCGAGCACCCCGGGTGCCAGGTCCAGCCATTGGACGGACCGGCCGGCGCCGAGCGCGGGATGGGTCCGGCGCAGGCGCAGCGCGCTGCGGTACAGCTCCAGGACATTACTCCCCGAGACCGCCGACCCCATGCCTGAACAGCGGAAACGCAGCACTCAGGGCCGGAAGGACAACAGCCACTTACCCCAGCATCCCGACGCGGAGATCCTGCTGCCCTTCCCGGCGCCCTCTTATGACCGTGCTTGCGTGGGCAGGGTGAGAACTTCGGCTCCGTTGTCGGTGATGGCGATGGTGTGCTCGCTGTGCGCGGTCCGACAGCCTGTCGCGCTGCGCAGCGTCCAACCGTCGGCGTCTGTGACGAGCGTGGCAGTGTCGGCCATGACCCAGGGCTCCAGGGCGAGCAGCAGTCCGGGGCGCAGCTTGTATCCGCGGCCGGGCCGTCCGGTGTTCGCGACGTGTGGGTCCTGGTGCATGGTCGAGCCGATGCCGTGGCCGCCGAACTCGGTGTTGATCGGGTAGCCCGCCTTGCTGAGGACCGTGCCGATGGCGTGGGAGAGGTCGCCGATGCGCGCCCCAGGCTTGGCGGCGGCGATGCCGGCGGCGAGTGCACGTTCGGTCGTCTCGATCATAGCAACGCTCTCCGCTGGCCTGGCCTTGCCCACCAGGAAGCTGATCGCGGCGTCCGCGGCCACCCCGCCCCTGGCCACTGCGAGGTCGAGAGTCAGCAGATCCCCGTCTGCCAGCGTGTAGTTGTGAGGCCGCCCGTGGAGCACCCCGTCGTTGACGGCCGTGCAGATGTAGTGCCCGAACGGGCCGCGCCCGAAGGAAGGCGCGTAGTCGACGTAGCAGGACTGCGCTCCCGCCTCGGTGATCATCTCCTTGGCCCACTGGTCGATGTCCAGCAGGTTCGTCCCGACCGTGCTGCGCTGCTTCAGCGTGTGCAGGATGTTTCCGACCAGGGCGCCGGTGTCTCTCGCCCGCTCGAGCTGCGCGGAGTTCAGGATCTGGATCATGGGGGCCTCTCATAGGCGTCCAATAACTATACCGGTCTAACTGTACCGGTATTAGAATGGGGTCATGGTCCGGTTGCCGCTCGCCCCCGCCGAGGTAGAACGCGGACAGCGCCTTGGCACCCTGCTCCGCCGAGCCCGGGGCCGCCGCTCAATGCTGGACGTGGCGCTCGCTTCGCATCTCTCGCCGGAAACTCTGCGGAAGATCGAATCCGGCCGTGTGGCCACCCCCGCCTTCCCGACCGTCGCAGCGATCGCCGACACCCTCGGCCTGTCTCTTGACGCCGTCTGGGCCGAGATCAACCAGACGGAGCGAACCGTCGAGGATCAGTCGGTCCTGCCTGTCACACGGCATCCATCGCTGGTTTCGTAACACCCACTCCACATCAAGTACGCATTGGCCGGCGAACTTGTCGTGACCTCGTCAAGATCACCGGCACAGGGCTGCCGGCGAACGGCGATGTGCACGAGACCGGCTGGTGCGATCGCCACTGTGGCCCGGGGCCCAGGCCCTCGAAGCAGCTCCGACCCACGTGAACCCCTACGGCCGGTTCGAGCTGGACTTCAATTCTCACCTCGACCTCGCTGTCGTGGCGTAAGTCTAGGTGGCCTGGCCTGAACCGTCGGTCAGAGCAGCCGCGGTCAAAGTGAGGTGCTGGACCAGGACCGCGGCTGCGGTGTCGGCGTCACGGGCCAGCACCGCCTCCTCCAGCCGGCGGTGTTCCTTGGTGCCGTCCCGATCGGGATTGCGGTGCGCCGACCAGCGGCGGGCCAGCTCACTCTGGGTCCACAGCCGGTCGAAGGTCTCCAACAGCGCGCGGTTGCCACACCCCTCCAGCAGTGTGCGGTGGAAGGCTCTGTGGGCTTCGGCCCAAGCGCCGGTGTAGTACTCGCTCTCCTCCGGCGCGAATGCCGGAGTGCGCACCAGGCGATGGTGGGCGGCCCGCACGCGGGCCTCCCAGTCGAGGTCGCCGCGCTCGATGGACATGCGCAGTACGACTGGTTCGACGGTCCGACGGGCTTCCGCGATCTCCTGCCAGCGGCGGTCGGAGAAGGACGGGACGGCGAAACCGCGGTTGGGCAGCCGGTCGGCGAGCCCCTCGCCGACCACCCGCACGAGCGCCTCGCGCACCACAGCCAGGCTCACGCCCCGCTCCTTGGCAAGATCCTGCGGCTTGAGAGGGGCGCCAGGGGAGTGGTCCCCACGCATGATCGCGTCCCGCAGGTGTGCGTAGACCTGTTCGGAAAGCATCTGTTTCCCCGGCGGCGGGGTCGAGGAGTGCGCCGTCTGATTCATGAGCTCATCCTAGACGATCCCTTGGATAATCGATTATTCGTGTTATGGTCGATTCGGTAGCCGATGAGGACGTCCTCGTCCGGAAAGGAACGACCGCTGTGTCTGCCAACGACCCCTTCGCCCGCCTCCCTGAGGCGGCCTCGTTCACCGTCACCAGCACCACCGTCACCGACGGCGCCGCGTGGCCGCCCGCGCAGTACTCCTCCGGCCTGCCGGGCGGGAAGGACATGTCCCCGCAGCTGTCCTGGAGTGGCGCCCCGGACGGCACCAAGAGCTATGCCGTCACCGTCTACGACCCCGACGCCCCCACAGGGTCCGGGTTCTGGCACTGGGCGGTCGCCGACATCCCTGCCACCGTCACCGAGCTGCCCGAGGGCGCTGGTGGCGACACCGGCTCACAGATGCCCGAGGGCGCCTACCAGTTGCCCAACGACGCCCGCGTGGCCCGCTACATCGGTGCCGCCCCGCCGGCCGGACACGGCCCGCACCGTTACTTCGTCGTCGTGCACGCCCTCGACATCCCCACGGCAGGCGTCCCGGCCGATGCCACACCGGCCGTCCTCGGCTTCACCATGGCCGGTCACACCCTTGGACGCGCGGTGTTGACCGCCACCGCTGAAACACGCGCCTGACAGCGCCACCCGACTCCTGGAGACACCACCGCCATGCACCTCGATGCCCTTCCCGACTCCGCCCGTACCGGCGACGGCCCGATGGACCTGAACGCCGTCCGTGATGTCAGCCGCGCCATCAGCGCCGCTCACCTGTTCATATATCTCGGCCCCGAGACCGCCGAGGAGGCGGCAGAGCTCGGCGTGACCGACCGCGGACCGACGTATCTGGCCTTCCGGTCGGCCGCGATGGGCGCAGTTCCGTGGCAGGTCACGCTCGCGGCCTTCTACAACTTCAGCCCGCGGGCAGCGCGGGCCATGGCCGGCGTATGGGACGCCGCGCCGCCCGAGCGGTGGCAGGCCGCCCGCTTCCTGGCCGCCGGCCGGGCGATGCTGCGCGTCGGTGTACATCTCATCGACGACCACCTTGCCGAGGCGCGCTCGCTGATCGACCCGGTCGTCGCCGGTGCCGATTACGCCGGTAAAGTGCTGGCCGCCGCGAACGCCTCGGTCGTGCTTCCTCCCGATCCTCTCGTCGCACTCTGGCAGCAGATCACGGTGGCGCGCGAGTGGCGCGGCGACGCCCATCTCGTCGTACTCGCCGACAACGGCCTCGGGCCGTGCGACTGTCTCGTTCTGCACACCGCGACCGGCCGCCTCCCGACGGCTCTGGCGCGAGCGACCCGCCGGTGGGACGACGAGGAGTGGAGCGCGGCGACGGCACGCCTCGTCGCGCGCGGCTGGCTCGACTCCCACGGCGTGGTCACCGACGCCGGCAGTGCGGCGCGCGAGCGCATCGAAGTGGAGACGGACCGGCACTGCGCCGCGCTATGGGCACCGATCGGCAACGCAGGCGCCCGCCGCTTCGCCTCGCTCATCTCGCCGATCACCCACGCATTTACCGCAGCAGGGACGTTTCAGGCCGTTCGCGGATAGTCTGATCTCGCATAAACGGTCCTTTCCCAGAGCAAGATCAAACAAAGTCGTACGGAGACCGTAGTGACGAGTTTGACGAAGAACGATGCTTGACGGGAGGCGTTCCGTACGAGGCGGTGTTCGACGAGCCGGGGGAGCAGCGTCCGGCCGACGACGTGGTCTGGGAGCGGGTGCGCTGGTGCGTGGCGACGCGCGAGGCGGCGCTCCTGGAGGAGATGCACGTCGACGATGCCTCCCGCTGGCACCGGCTCGGTGACGACACGTTCGATGCGCTGCGCGCCGGGTTGGCCCCGCGGGCCCGGCTGGCGCTCTGGCCGGACCTCTCCACCGATGTCCCCGCAGTTGTGGCCGGCCTCCCGGACGGGGCCTGGTCTTCGTCTGGGAGGACCGGGACGGCCGGATCGCCAGCACGGTCGCCGACGAGACCCGGTTCACGGCACTGGCCGCCCAGCTCTGCGGTGCCCCGTGCCTGCCGTCCTGCCGATGGCCGTCGATGGGCGCGGTTCCCACACGGCTGTGCTGCCCGACGGGGACGGCGTCCTGCGCGCACGGAGGCGACCCCGAGCGACCGGGACTGGGGTGTTCTAGCTTGCCGGCTGCAGGGTCCAGTGGTGCGGCTCGATGGGGGCCGGCCTCACCACGAGCCGGCCGGTCACGCCGGGATCGTCGACCAGCTTCCCCCACGAGGCGGACCGGTCGCCGGGGGTGTGCTCGATGTCGGCCCACACCGTGCTGCCGGGGCCGGTGGAGCCGTAGAAGACGGTCCATTCGGCGTACCGGTCGCAGTTGTCGCTGATCCCCACCTTGTGGTCGTCCGTCAACCTCAGGCAGCCGCGCGGGGCCGAGTTCGGCACGGAGACGTTCATCGTTCCGTTGGGCCGTTGCTGTACCTGCCAGTTCGCCGAGGTGTACGTACTGTCCGTGCAGTCGCCCAGTGACACTGTGCCGACAGGTCCGTGCAGCTTGGGCCAGACCAGGCACTTGCCGTCCGTGAGGGCCGCGAACCGGTAGACCCCGTCGATGAGGGGGGCGGCGTGGGCGGGTTGCGTGAGCGCCGAAGTGGCCGCGATGGCGGCGGCCATGAGGGCGATGACTCGTGAACGCATGGGACGGACTCCTCGAACAGCCGTGGTCGTACCGATCGCACGGCACTGACACGGTTTCACACGATCCGCCGGAGACGGCGACGGCACCGATCATGGAACACCGGCCCGCCCGGGTAGCAGTCGGCGGTCGTCTCTGTCACTCGCCTGGCTGAGTCACGTCACCCGACGGTGTGGCGGCTCGGGCTGCGGGTGTCGTACGTCAGCGGCCCAAGGGCGGGTGGGCATCGAAGTGATGTTCGGGGGCGATCGGCCCTCGGAGGTCGTGCGGACGGTCGAGGGGAAAGTTGTCGGGTCATATTCGTTCACTATGTGACCAATATGAAAAGTAGGTCCGGTCCATACTTACCGCACCTTTACCCTGGTCGACGGACCGGACTGACGACCTGCCAGTCCGACTGCCGATCAGAGGTGGAGAACCAGTGCTGAGAAGCCCGCGTCCGCCCATGCCGATCACCGCCCGAAGCCGTCGCACCGGCCGCCGTCCGCTCGGCGCCGCCACGGCCGTCGCCGTCACCTCCGCGCTCCTGCTGCTGGGCCTGGGGGGCGTCGCCCCCGGGGCCGGCGCCAGCCCGGCCGACACCGCCGGCGGGGCGTCCGCGCTGGTGAAGACCGTGCAGAACGCCACCCACCCGGGCGCCGCCACCGCCGAGCACGGCGACACCCTGAACTGGGCCGTCACCTACCGCGGCGGCACCTCCGGCGGCGCCGCCGCGCCCGCCGTCGTCACCGACCCGATCGCGGGCGCGGGCGACTCCCAGACGTACGTGCCCGGTTCGCTGAAGGTCCCGCCCGGGTGGACGCCGTCCTGGTCGACCGACGGAAGCACGTTCGGCGCCACCGACACCGGCACCGCGACCACCGCCGTCCGGGCCGACAACCCGGTGCTGCGCGGCGTCGGCACCGGCGTCTCCCCGCTGCTGCTCGCCCCCGTCCAGCCCACCGCGCAGTCCACCGGCGGCGACGGGTTCACCCCGATCCTGCACCGGACGGCGTCCGGCGAGATCCAGTCCTGGAACATCTACCACCACGCCGCGCGTAGCGCCCCGCAGGTGGTCTGCCTCAGCCTGACGGCCGGTCAGCCCTGCACCGGCGGCCCCTGGCCGCGGCCGCTGAACACCACCGTCGGCCCGCTCGGCAGCGGCGCCACCGGTGACATCGGCAGCCCGCTCACCCCGCAGTACGTGTTCGACCCCGCGCACCCGAACCAGGTGCTGTACCCCGCCGTCACCGCCGCCGCGGTCGGCGTCGGCTGCCTGGACCTCGACGCGCAGGCGAACTGCGGCTTCACCGCCCTCACGCCCACCGGCGGCTCGCCCAGCAGCGTCAACAACCTCGCGGGCCTGGTGCGTTCCGGCGACAACCTGTACGGCGTCGCCAGCAACGGCCAGGTGCTGTGCCTGGCGCTCGCCACCCGCACCCCGTGCGCCGGCCAACCGTACGCGCCCGTCGCCCCCGGCAACCGTGACCTGCCGAGCACGCCCACCGCGCTCTACTTCGGCGCGCTCACCGCGATCGGCGACAAGGTCTTCGTCTCCAGCTCGCCGCAGGCCGGCACCTCCACCGTCCCCGGGCCGCCCGTGCTCGGCTGCTTCGACACCGCCGCCCTCACCGCCTGTGCGGGCTGGGACACCCAGCACCCCGCCGGGCCGAACGCCAACTACTACACCTACAACGCCTACACCGCGTACGACACCGCCGGGCACCCCGACGGCGTCTGCACCAGCACCGTCGGCGGCGCGAACGTCCTGACCACCTGCTACGGCCTGGACGGCTCCGTGCACGCCGCGCCGAGCAGTCTCGGCGCGCTGGCCGGCAACGTGCTGACCTTCAACCCCGAGACCGTCACCACCGGTACCGGCACCCGCAGCTACTTCCCGATCTGGGGCGGCGGGGTGGCCGGCGCGACCGTCTGCCACGACTGGGCCACCGGCGGCCCCTGCGCGGGCTTCCCGCTCCCGGCCGGGCACCCGAGTGCCCACGGCGGCGACACCCGCGACTACGGCTACAGCTACGACTCCACGACCCGTTGCCTGATCGGCCTCGGCGACGCCGGCGTGCTGTTCTCGCTCGACCCGACGACCGGCGCCAGCCCCTGTGTACACAGCGGCTCCTCGGTCACCCTCGAACCCGGCGACTTCTACTGCGACGGCGCGAGCGGCCACGTCCAGGGCTACGACAAGGTCCGGCTGACCGACATCGACCTCTCGCACATCACCCTGTCGGCGTCCCGGGTCCTGGTCACCGACCCCGACGGCACGCCCGTCGCGACCCCGGCGCTCGGCGCGGACGGCACGGTCGACCTGTCCGGCATCTCCGTCACCGCGCACCCGGCCCTCACCGTCACCGCGCAGCTGGTGCTGACCACCTCCGCGGACTTCACCAACGGCAACCACCCCTCCCTGGTCGTCGAGTACCGGGGTGACGGGCCGCAGGTCTGCTTCCGCACCACCGTCGCGGCCGCCTGCACCGCCACCGCCGTCACCAACACCGCGAACGGTAGCGACGCGAACGGCGCGCTCACCTCCAACACCGTCACCACCGCGGTCGCGCCCGGCACCGGCTGCCAGCCCCGGGTCACCGTGGAGAAGGAGATCTGCGGCTCCGCCAACTCCCACGACTGTCTGCCCGGCGGCCCCGGGCCTTGGGCCAAGACCAGCCCCGTGGGCCTGCTGGGCCTGCTCGGCACCGCGCACTGGCGGATCACCGTCAGCAACGCCGGACCGGTCGACGCCGCGTCCGTCACCGTCAACGACGCCAGCACGCCCGCCTGCCGGCAGGCCGCCGGCACCTTCGCCCTCGCGGCCGGCACCAGCCGCGCCGTCTACTGCGACTCCCTGCTGCTGGCGCTCCCGCTGAAGAACACCGCCTCCGCGAGCTTCGTCGCCGCGAACGCGCCCGCCGGCACCACCCCCACCACCACCGCCCCGTCCGCGGCGGTGGCCTGCTCCCTGCTCTGCATCCTGGCGGTGCCCGGCAAGGACTGACCCACCCCCGATCGGTACGCACGACGCCCCGCCCCCGAACAGGTGGATTCAACAACTCGCCGCAACACGGCGGGGGTCGGGATCGTCTTCAGGCAGCTCGAAGAAGCGCTTGGCTGGGGTGCCCCAGCCAAGCGTCTTCCTGGGCCTGGGGTTGCGTAGACGCTACTGACATCGGCTCGTCAGGGTGAACCTTGGTGAAGTTCCTGACGGGTCTGGGTCGGTGGCTGTATTCGGTGGCTGTATTCGGTGGTGTGTGAGGTATGCGGATGGGGGCGGACTGACCCCTGCTGGGCGTGAGCGCCGACAGGCGGTCCGGGTTCAAGCGGCCGAGCTGTTCGAGCGGAAGATCGAGCCGTCGGAGGTCGCGCGTCAGCTGCGGGTGAGCCCGAAGTCGGCTTACCGGTGGCACCAGGTCTGGCGGGAGGGCGGGGCCGAGGCACTGGCGTCACGTGGTCCGAGCGGGTCGCGGTGCCGCCTGTCCCCGCACTGCCTGGAGAAACTGGCCGCGTACCTGGAGCAGGGCCCGGCCGCGCACGGCTGGGTGGAGGACCAGGTGTGGACCGCGGCG
Organism: Kitasatospora sp. NPDC086009; assembly: GCF_044540385.1. Lineage (NCBI taxonomy): Bacteria > Bacillati > Actinomycetota > Actinomycetes > Kitasatosporales > Streptomycetaceae > Kitasatospora > Kitasatospora sp. NPDC086009. The sequence continues at coordinate 4,773 of NZ_JBITSA010000036.1, read as the reverse complement.
CGGGTGGCCACGCTGATCGGGCGCAAGTTCCACGTCTCCTCCAGCGTGTCCGGGGCGACGAGGTTGGTGCACCGGCTCGGATTCAGCCCGCAGGTTCCCGCGCGGCGGGTGGCCGAGCGCGACCAGCAGGCCGTCACCGCCTGGAAAGAGGGTGACCTGGGCGGAGGTAAAAGCGCCCGGCCTGACCCTCGACTCCCCAACGTCACCCTGACAAGCCGATGTCAGTAGGGGGCGGTATGTCAATTTCTGGATGATCTGGTGCCGCCCGTTCGCGGGTGCGGAGCCGTTCGGGCTGACTTGCACGTCGTGTGCATGATGGGGTCGGGGGAAACGGATGCTGTACTCAACGGATTCGCCCGACGGGCACTGGGCCTTGGTCGAGCCGCTGCCCACGGCCTGGAAGCAGGAGCGGGTGTCGCGCTCGGCGACCCGGGAGCCGACCGACGCCGATCGCGCCCTGGCCGCCGCCGTCGACCCGCGCATGACGACGCCCGCGATGGCTCCGGAGCCGGCCGCGAGAGCGGCCTTCCACTTCGCCGACGTGCCGATCTACTCACCGCTGGCAGCCTCATGGTGGGTGAGTGGCCGGACCGTGCCAGGCCAGCCCGACCCCGTGTGCGAGATGTTGGTCGGCGGTCCGGGCCGTCGCCGGGCGATCCCGACCGCACGCGAGTCGCTGACACGTGACGCCCGGATCCGATGACGAAGCAGCCACTGTTCTGATCGAGAGCACCGTGGCGGCCGTGAGCGCCGGCGACGACCGGCGGATCAGTCGGTCGCTGCGCTCCTTCTCCGAGCGAGCCGACCTCGAGGCGTTCCGTGCGTTGCGCGATGCCCTGCGCGATGACCTGCGGGAACGAGCCCGGCAGGTCCGGTCCGCGTCGCCTACTGTGCAGGTCGGGGACTCAGAGAAGGTCGCCTTCCAGTCGGGCCGGGATGGTCAGGAGGAACAGCCGGCCGGCCGTGGCGGCGGCCGGGAACTCGAAGACGCTGGTGAACGGGCCGGTGATCAGCAGTAGCGACCGCTGGCTGCGGACAGCTCGGCGCCATTCGCGGGCCGCGGCGATCTCGCCGTCGAACCAGAGCAGTCCGCCGGGACGGTGAACGGACAGGTGGCAGCGGGTGAGCACCGCCGACCAGGACGGCTCGGGCCCGGCGAGCGCCCGGGCCGTATGCCGGTCTGCCCAGCCGTCCTTCCCCCGAAGGACACGGTCGGGGGCCGCCGGGACGATCAGCGCGGGGCGGCGGTCCAGGAACTCCGGCCAGGGCCGACAGCCGAGCCCGGTGCCGCTGATCATCTCCATGCGCGCTCTGTTCCCCCTGCCCGGTGCACTCACCCAGCCTCTGGGCATGTCACATCATCGGCCAAGCCGCAGCCCGGGCGCGGGCGAATCGACGAACGAGAACACACCCTGGGCAAGTCGGCAAGCCCGGCCCAGACCTCCCCGGCTGGTCCGGGCCCCGGCCACCCGCACCACCGCGAGAACGACCAGCCCCTGGCCTTCACCAGGCAGCGGCCGGACCGTGCGGCGGGACCGCCTCTGGGCGACGCGCCCGGCCATAATGATGATCGCCGCCAGTGCCCTAAAGGCCGCCAGCAACCGCCCTGAGCGGACCCAGCCGCCGTCCCGGATCCCAACCAACCGCCCCACGGCCCACGAGCACCCGTCGACGCCATCGCCGCGCCGCGCCACGTCCGCACCCCCGCCGACGTCCGCAAAGCATGCCCTCCACCATGCCCCTGCCGCCGCAGGCCTCGAAGCCGCGACCGCTGTAGGCCGACCTGCCGCCCCGGCCGCCGGCCCTGCTCCCAGGCCCGGTATTCGTGACGCCGATCGTGACGCACCATCCCCGGCTAACCTTGACGGCCCAGGCCAACACCCGTGGTGAAAGAAGACCACCCAGAGCCGACAGGGCACCTCACAAGCCACACCGGAGTGCGGCCCGCACACCCGCACCGGGGCCCCAACTGCCCCTCCAGGTATGCCTTCTGGGCTGGCAGCCACAAGAGCGGTACGCTGCCGTGGATGGCCTGCGCCGTCGTCGATGCGGGGGGTCGCACATGTCGAACACCATTTTCCTGCTCCTCGCCGTCGGCCCGCTCGTCATGGTCCTGGCGATGATCGTCTGGCAGCGCGCGGGCGAGGCGAACGACGCCTACACCGGGGTGGTCACCGGCCGGTGGGTGCACAGTTCGATCGGTACCTACGGCCCGTCGGGCCATCTCATGATGGGGATCCGCACCGACGAGGGGCGGGAGGTCACCATCGAGGTGAACAGTCGGACGTACCGGTCGCTCGGCGTCGGCGACCGGGTGGTCAAGGCGCCGGGTGCGCGCTGGCCGGTGCGGTCGGACTAATGCTTCGTTCCATGTCGACGCCCGGAAGTGACGTCAGCCCGATCTTCGCCGCGCCGGCCGGCCCGGACAGAGGCACCGGTGGAAGCGGTGGGCGAGCCGAGGGGTGCCGTCGGCTGTAGGCGTCTCCAGCGCTCACCTGCGGCAGCTCGGCGGGTGCTCCCAGACGGAAGGACCGTTTGAGGCTGGGGTGGTCAGGGTCGGCGACGCCGCCGAGGAAGTCGCTCGCGGCTCGGCCGCGCAGGAGCAGCAGCGCGAGGGGGTCGTGGTCGAGCTGCCGGGCGGTCTGCACCAGGGCGGCGGAAGCGTGCTTGCACGGTGCACTGTGGGCCGCGCACCCGCACGCTGGATGCAGCTGCGCGGGAGCGGCGGGTAGGAGCGGAATGCCGTGCCGTTCGGCTTCCGAGATGAGCCGCTCGGCGATCTGGGCCCCGGCCAGCTGCGCCCAGCGCACTTTTTCGGTCATGATCGACTGGGGATCTCAGTCATGCCGGGTCCGGAGGCCGGGAGCCCCATTGCAGGGCCATGAAGAAGACATCCGATGGGATTGGGAAGTCAATGTCTTCTGTCTCGACATACACCCGTGACTCTGGCAACTTTTTCGCAGTCGAAGATCGTCTTTGCCGCCGCCAACTACACCAGGGGAGCAGGCCAGCCATGGCAGACGTCCGAGTCACCTATGACGAGACCGCGAACGCAGCGTATGTGTACCTCACCGATCCGCAGGTACGCACGAAGTCCTCGCACATGTATCCCTGTGATCCAGTGGGGGTCGACGGCATGATCAACCTTGACTTCGACGAGCAAGGGCGCCTCATCGGTATCGAGGTATTGGCGGCCAGCTCCAAGCTGCCCGAGTACCTGCTCGAGTCATCTGAGCGCCTGGACGCCGGAGACGTATGAGCTGGTTGAGCAGGACGGGGCTCGCGCTGCATCGAGAGCAGAGCAGCGGGGCGGTTTAGGTTCGGTGACAAAGAACAATCAAGCGGCGATGGCCAGTTCGAGCTTCGGTGCCGTGGGAAAGGCTGTGCTCTCGCTGTAGGGCGTGCCGGCTGCGAGGCAGTGGTGGAGGCAGCCGAGGAGCCGGTTGTAGAGGTTTCGCTGGGCGGAGCTGTTTCGGTCGCCGGCCTTGCGGCGGCGGTCGTAGTGGGCCCTTGCACCGGGCGAAGCGGTGAGTGAGGCGAAGGCCCAGACGTAGCTCACCGCGGCCAGACGCTGGTTCTTGACCCGACGGACCATGACCGCAGCTCTTGCCGGAGGCGCGGGTGACGGGCGCTGATTCGGCGTAGGCCTTGAGCGCCGTGGCGTCGGTGAAGCGGGTGCGGTCGTCGCCGATCTCGGCAAGCACCCGGCGCCGCTGAGCGCGCCGAGGCCTGGGAAGCTCGTGATGATCGCGGCGTCGGGGTGCTGCTCGAACAGCTCGACCGAGGCTTCGGCGAGGCCATCCGCGGCGGTGCAGGTGGCCTCGAACTTGGCCAGCAGGGCCAGGGCCTGCTGGCCCATTGCCTTCTCGACCAGCGGGAGCTGGCGCATCTGCGGGACGCGCAGGGCGGCGTGCAGGCGCTCGACCTCGGCCTCGATGCCGCGTTGGCGGCCGGCGCGCTTGAGGACGGCCCGCAGCTGGGTGCGGGTGAGGCGGGCAGCCTGGCCGGGGGTCGGTGCGGCGGCCAGCAGGGTTCGGGCGAGAGGCGTGTTGAGGCCGCCGGTGGTCGGCTGGACGGCGGCGAGGTACCTGGGGAAGTACTCGCGCAGGTGGGAGCGGAGCTTGTTGCCGGCCTGGGTGCGGTCCCAGACCGCGTCCTGCTGGGCGCGGGCCAGGACGGCGACGGCCTGGGCGAGCTCGCTGTCGGCCGGCAGTGCGCGGTGGACATCTGCGTCAGTGCGCAGAATGTTCGCCAGCACCATCGCGTCGAAGTGGTCGGACTTCTTGCGCGAGACGCTGTGCCGTTCGCGGTAGCGGGCGGCGGCCATCGGGTTGACGGCGCAGATGGGTCGGCCGGTCGCTCGTAGGCAGGCCACCAGCAGGCCGCGGGAGGTCTCGATCGCCACCGGTATCTGCTCGCCGGGGCTGTCGCCATGCTCCACCAGCAGGTCGAGCAGCTGCTGCAGGCCGGTCACGTCGTCGGCGATCCGGGCGCGGCCGAGGAGCTTGCCGTCGCCGTCGACCACGGCGACGTCGTGGTGGTCGCTGGCCCAGTCGATCCCGCAGAACACCTTCATGCGCGCCTCTCACGTCCTTCGTCCGATGTGCATATCCGCTGGTCAAAACCTGCGCGGAGGCACGCGACTCCCTATTGGAAGGGCTCTGGGCCCGTCATCCGATTACTGAGGTTTTCGTTCTGTTGTCGGTGGTGACAGGTAGTGATCCCTGCGGTATGTCAATGGTGTGCGGTATGCGCAGGGTGGGGGCCTGACCG
>NZ_JBITSA010000035.1:0-43598 GCF_044540385.1 Kitasatospora sp. NPDC086009 | reverse complement strand
TGCCTCGAGAACGGCCTCACCGTCGAAGGCATCAACTCCTTCTGGCAGAACGTCGCCCAAGGAGCCCTCCTCGTCGCCGCCGTCGTCATCCAGCAGCGCCGCAACGGCGAACGCGCCATCGGCCTCCCCGCCTGAGGCCTGCCACCCTCCAACCCCCTGATCCTCCGTCCCCTCGCGGAGCCGGACAGCGGCCGCCCCATGGCTGTGGCGTCCGCGGCTTCCCGGGAGGGCGGACCGGCGGCGCGCCGCTGAGGGTCGGCCGCGCCGCCACCGGCTGCCGGTTCCCCCGCCTCCTTACGGGCGGGCGGGGCCGGCAGCCTCCTTTTCTCAGCGCATTCCCAGGACCTGGGCCGGTGGCCCCGGGCGGCGCACCGTCTACGATGTTCACGCAGACACGAGAGAACGGACCGGTATGGACCACAGCGTGACGCCCGGCAGCACCACCCGCGGCAAGCCGCGCCCGCCGTCCCAGGCGGACGTCGCCGCGCTCGCGGGCGTCTCCTCCCAAACGGTCTCCCGCGTGGCCAACCACCGCCCCAACGTGGAGCCCGAGACGCGTGACCGGGTCCTGTCCGCCATGCGGATGCTGGGTTACCAGCGCAACAGTGCCGCCCGGGCCCTCACCCTCGGGCGCTTCCACGCCCTCGGTGTGGTCACCTTCGACATCGCCGCCCAGGGCAACGCCCGCACCCTGGCCGCCATCTCCCGCGCCGCCCAGGCGGCCGGGTACTCGGTGAACGTGGTCTGCGCCGAGGCCCAGACCGAGGACGCCGTGCAGCAGGCCGTCCGCCAGCTCACCGACCAGGCCGTGGACGGCCTGATCGTCATCGAGGCGCAGATCCTCGACCGGCGTGGCTTCGACATCTCCTCCGGCGTCCCGGTGGTCGTCGCCGACGGCGACCCCGAACGCCGCTTCCCCTCGGTGGACACCGACCAGGCCGCCGGCGCGATCGCGGCCACCCGCCACCTCCTCGACCTCGGCCACCGCACCGTCTGGCACATCGGCGGCCCGCAGGACTCCTACGCGGCGCGCCGGCGCGCCGCCGCCTGGCACAGCACGCTCAAGGAGGCCGGCGCCCCCGTCCCGCCCCTCGCCCTGGGCGACTGGACCGCCGCCTCCGGGTACGAGCTCGGCCGGGAGCTGGCCGCCCGCCCCGAGGTCACCGCCGTCTTCGCCGCCAACGACCACATGGCCCTGGGCCTGTCGCTGGCCCTGCGCGAGGCGGGCCGCCGGGTCCCGGAGGACGTCAGCGTGGTGGGATTCGACGACGTCCCGGAATCGGCGTACTTCGCGCCCCCGCTGACCACCGTCCGCCAGGACTTCGAGGAGGTCGGCCGCCAGTGCGTCGCCCTCCTCCTTGACCGGATCGACCCGCCGGGCGGACAGCGCGCCGGGACGGAGCCCGTCTCCGTCACACCTCACCTGCTCGTCCGGTCCAGCTCGACCCGCCCCCCGGCCACCGGCCGGGCCTGAGCACCGCAGGCCTCCCGGGCGCACCACGGGTGCCGGGCCGCGGACGGTGATCACCGTCCGCGGCCCGGCACCCGGCCGTCAGCTCAGCTTGATCTGCTGACTGCGGCCGCCGCCGCAGGTGTTCTGCACCAGCGGGGCGCCGTCGGCGGTCGAGGCCCCCGAGATGTCCAGGCACTTCCCGCTGTGCCGCGCCAGCAGGGTGAGGTAGCCGCTGCCCGTGCTGCGCACCGACCACTCCTGGTTGGCGCCGCCGTTGCAGGTGTACCGCACCAGCGGGGCGCCGTCGGCGGTCGAGGCCTCGGTGACGTCCAGGCACTGCCCGCTGCCCCGCGCGACCACGTTCACGTAGCCGGGGCTGCTCGCCCGCAGCGACCACTGCTGGCCGGAGGCGCCGTTGCAGGTGGACTGCACGGCGGGCGCGCCGGCCGTACCGGGGGCGCCGGGGACGTCGGCGCACTTGCCGCTGCTCCGCAGCTGGAGCGCCTTCCAGCTGTCGGGGGCCGCGCTGCGCAGGTTCCAGGACTGGTTGCTCCCGGTCGTGGGCCGGTAGACCCCCACCGGAGCCCCGTCACCCGTGGACGCGCCCGTGACGTCGAGCAGGTCGCCCGTCGCCTTGTTGACCAGGGTGCCGTGGCCGTCGCCGTTGGTGGAGAGCATCCACAGCTGCTGCGCGGACGAGTTGGCCGCCGCGAAGCCGAGCGTGCCCGGGGTGGCCGTGGCGGTCAGGGCCTTGCCGTTCGCCGTGTTGGTCAGGCGGTAGGCGGCCGTGTTGTCGGAGCCGCCGGAGACCTTGGTGAACTTCCACTGCTGCGCCGGGTCGGCCGGGTCGGCGGGGTGCTGGACGGGGCCGCCCTGTGCGCTCGCGGCCGCCGACAGCGCCAGGCCGCTGTTGTCGTTGACGAGCTGCCGCACCTGCCCGGTGGGGGCGGCGGCGGTCACCGCGGCGTCGGTGCCGGTGGCGCCGGGGATGACGAAGGTGGTCACCGAGCCCGGGCCCACCGTGGTGGTGAGCGTCTTGGCGGCGGTGGCCCGCAGGTCGCCGTCGCGCTCCAGATTCTTTCCGGCGTCGGTGGTGTAGCGCTCGACGGGGGTGGTGGTGCTGACGCTCTGGAAGGCCGCCAGGTCGAGGGTGACGCTCTGCGGCGCGCCGGTGGGGTTGGTGTAGACCGCCACCGTGCCCGTGCCGCCGGGGCGCAGGGCGGCGAGGGCGTTCGCGGAGTCGGTGGTGATCACCCGGGCCCCGGGCCGGATGAAGCGGCTGTAGTTGGCCATGGCCCAGTACTTCTTGTTCTTGCGGATCGGCTCGGCGCCCGGGTTCGTGGAGGTGAAGTCCACCTGGACGAGGCCCCAGTTGGCGTTCTCGTGGGCGGGCGTCATATTGGCGTAGTCCTCGACGGCCTGCCACATCACCCAGGCGCTCGGCTCCAGCTCCCGGATGTCGTCGGTGACGTGCTGGGCGAAGTCGAGGGCGGGCGACATGTCGGTGAAGCTCTGCGGGACGGTGCCCCCGAGGTCGACCTCGGACATCCAGAGCGGCTTGCCGGCGCCCTTGGCGATGTCGCGCGCCCCGGTGCGGCCGCCGGTCTCGTACGTGTGGGTGTTGAGCTTGCCCACGGTCGAGCGCACCGCCGGTGCGTAGGAGTCCCAGTCGGAGCGGAACAGGTCGGGCCTGGTCTCGTCCATCGCCGAGACCGGGGTGCTCACGCCGGCCGCGTCCAGTGCGCCGCGCAGCGCGGTGACCATGTGGGCCTGCGAGGCGACGTCCCAGTGGGAGCCCTCCTGCCTGCCGCCGGCGCCCCAGTAGGAGGTGCTCGGCTCGTTCATCGGGGAGAGGGCGCCGAAGGTCACGCCGGTGGCGGTCTGGGCCCGCTGCAGGGACCCGGCCAGGTAGGCGGCGAAGCGGTCGTACTGGTCGGGGCGGAGGTTGTCCTCCCAGCTGTTGGCCGCGCCGGAGACCAGCCCGCTCCTGGTCATGAAGTAGGGCGCGGAGTTGGAGAAGGCCTCGAAGGTGTCCGCGCCGCGGGTCTTCGCGGCCTTGAGCCACCACTGCTGGTTGGCGTCGGCGGCGGCGTTCCAGTGGGTGGGGTCGGCGGGGTTCCACCAGTCGGCGGGCTCGGTCCAGCCGGCGGTGCCGGAGGCCGGCGGGCCGAACGCCGCGGGGCGGTTCCAGTACCCCGGCACGGCGGCGCCCGGGCGCAGGTAGGGCGTCGTCTCGGGGCTGTCGCCGCCGCCGATGTTGTAGCGGGCGACGGTGAAGCCGAGGCCGTACGGGCCGAAGAGGTCGTCGGCGAGCTGGGAGCGTTCGGCCTCCGGCCACCCGCCGGTGACGTTGGCGAACCAGGCGAGGGAGGTTCCCCAGCCCTGGAACGGCTGCTGCTGGTAGCCGGGGTCGAGCCGGACGGTGACGTGCGCGGCGGCGGCGTCGGCGAAGGCCGGCGGGGCGCTCAGCGTGCCGGCGGCCAGGGCCGCGGCGGCGGTGACGACGGCGCCGAGGCCGGTGCGTGACCGGCGGGTGCGGGCTCTGCCGGCGCGGTCGGTGGGTTGCTTGCGCAGGGACACGGGTCCTCCTGGGCTGATGGTGGTCGGGCAGGGCGAAGCCCCTCCGCCGGACACGGTTGTGGTGGAGGGGCTTCGTCGGGGGGCTCCGGTCAGACGGTGGTGCGCTTCCACTGCTGGTTGGTACCGGTACCGCAGGTCCACTGCTCCAGCGCGGTGCCGTCGGCGGTGGACTGGTTGGTCACGTCCAGGCACTTGCCGCTGTGCCGGGCGATCAGGCGGACGTAGCCCGTGGCACCGGTGACCTTCTGGACCTGCCACTGCTGGGACGGCCGGCCGTCGCAGGGGTTCTGGACGGCGAGCGCGCCGTCGGCGGTCGACGCGTCGGCGATGTCGAGGCACTGTCCGCTGTGTCGGGCCATGATCTGGGCGTAGCCGGTGCCGAGGTTCTTGATCCAGAAGTTCTGGTTGGCGCCGTTGCCGCAACCCCACTGGATGAGCTGGCCCGCCCGGGCGAAGGAGTAGTCCCGCACGTCGACGCACTTGCCGCTCTGGCGGCCCGTCAGGCTCTCCCAGGTGGCCTTCATGCCGGCGACGACGCCGGTGGCGGCGTTCACGGTGATCTGCGGGGAGTAGCCCATGGTCATGGTGGTGGCGGTCGGGAACGTCAGCGGCAGCCAGACGTACTGGGAGTCGTTGACCGTCCCGCCGCTGGCGTTGCCCCAGCGGTCGCCCATGTACAGGTAGCCGGTGCCGCCGCTGCCCTGGACGGGCAGCACGAAGGCGGTCTGGCTGGAGTAGGTGACGGAGTCGCCGATGTCCTGGAGGTCGCTCCAGGAGCCGGTGACGCTGGTGGCGGTGCCGTACTTCTGCTGGTTGGGCGCCCAGCCGGTGGCGTGGGAGGAGAGCAGGAAGTAGACGCCGTCGCGCTTGAACATCGCCGGCGCCTCGCGGGACTGGCCGTTCCACAGGCTCTGCACCTGGGCGTCGATGCCGGTGTAGTCGGCGGTGAGCCGGTAGACGTGCAGGTCCCGGTTCTCGTTGGCGGCGGAGATCATGTACCCCGTGCCGTCGTCGTCCACGAAGGTGGTGATGTCACGGGACATCTCACCCAGCGGCCGGAAGCTGCCGCGCCAGGTGTAGCTGCCGTCGACCGTGGAGGAGACGGCCACCGCGGCCCGGGCCTCGCCGTAGTCCGCGCCGTTCTCCTTGTGCATCCACATGACGAACTGGCCGGTGGCGGCGTTGTACATCACCTTGGGCCGCTCGATCACGGCGTACTGCAGCTCCGGGTCGGTGGCCTGGCTCAGCACGTGGCCGCGGAACTCCCAGGTCCGGAGGTCGCTGGAGCGGTAGCTGGAGACATAGCGGAAGGTGTTGTCGGTGTTGCGGTCCTCGCCGAACCAGTAGTAGTACGTGCCGACCTTGATGACGCCGCCGCCGTGGGCGTGCACCGGGTTCCCGGCGGTGTCGGCGAACTGGGTGCCGTTGGTGATCGTCACCGTGGCCGCCTGGGCGGTGCCGACGCCCTGGAAGAGGGGGAGGAGCAGCGCCAGCAGGGCGCCGAACAGGATTGTTCTCAATCGCGGCATGACTTCATACCTCTGGGTCTCGCAGATGCGCGCGTGACGGCCGCGTCCGGTCCTGGTGGCGCGGAACTGCCAGGGTCGACGTGCTGTCAGGCACCCTGTTCCAGGGCATGCCTGACGTCGAGTTCCCGCGCACGGCGAATGCGGTGGGGGCGGGACTGTCGTGCGGGCATCTTGGGTGGGGGTGGAATTTCGTCGTGCGGGGTCGAGGACGGCGGGCCGGTGGAGCGGCGCGGCGCAGGGGCACTCATTCCCGGTGAAGGAGCTTGCGCGCCGGATCGACAGGCCGGGGGCGGCCTTGTGGGCAGTCCCGTCGTCCCGTCCGCGGCGTCCGGAGGATGACCGGGGAGTAACCGTCTGTCGGCGCCCCCAGCGCGTCCGTCGCGGGGATGTTGGCGCAAACAAGCGGTCGACGGAGAGTCTCGGAGTGCTGTCCGGCGGTGTCAAGGGTTTCGTCCAAGTTACGCCCGGACGGCACCAATCGGCCCGTCCGGTAAACTCCGCGTCACTGGTCCATCACTTCTCCGTGACGGAATCGGCAGTGCCGCCCGCGGAAGCGACAGGGTCCCCCGGGTGCGCCGGGGGATCCTGGTGTGCGTTGTGGTCCGAACGTGTGGGTTTCCGGGGGATCCCTTCGGGGGCCGGCGGTCCGCGGCCCGCCGGCGGGCTCAGCGGCCGTCGAACAGGTGGGCCAGCCGGGTGGGCGTCAGGCGGATGTCGTCGAAGTCGACGCGGCAGCCCTCGCCGACCGGCGACTGGACTTCGATGCCGACCCGGGCGGGAGCCGGCCCGTCCAGGGCGAACTGCCTGATCAGGCGCCAGGTACGGCCGTCGGAGGAGACGTGGAAGGCGAACGCCGGCGCGATCCGGCTGATCCGCAGCCACAGTGCGTCGCCCTCGACCGGTCCCGCGACCGCGTCGTCCGAGCGCCCGCGGGTGACCACCGAGTAGACGCTCGGCGCTCCGTCCGGTGACTGCTCGAAGTTGAGCTTCGCCCAGTGGTCGGCGTCCGACCGGACGATGAGGGCGCCCGCGTCCCACGGGGCCCGGAATCCGACCCGGAGCCGGGCCGAGAACTGCCAGTCCCCGTCCGGCGGGTCGACCAGCGCCGTCGCGGCGTTGCGCCTGGCCTCGCCGGTGAGCGGGTCGGTGAAGACGTCGGTGCGGGGGGCGGCGGTGACGGACAGGACGTGGCCGGCCAGGGAGCAGGCGGCCGGGGCGGGCGCCCAGCGGAGGGGGGAGGCGAATGCGTCGTCGAGGCTCATGGCGTCATTGTTGACACTGGGCGAGGGAGATCCACCAAAGTGCCACGGAATCAGCCAGATCCGATCGTTCAGCCGTGATCCGACGAGTCGCCCGATGAAAGGTTGTTGCATTGTGGTGACTTCGGTTTAATGCTGTGCGTTAATGGAGAGGAGATTCCTGTGGGAGGCGCATCATGAGCAAGTGCACCGGCGACGCCGGCCGCCCGGGCGGCGCGGTCGGGGCCCACCTGCCGTCGGCCGCCCACCGTCCCACCGCGCCGCGCGTCCCGACAGAACCGTCCGCGAGGGGTGCCGGCGTGCACGGGACGGTCACCAAGCTCGCGGACCGCCGCGAGCTCATCCACTACGACGTCGAGGCCGGGACCGGCCGCGACACCGCCGACAGCCGCCCGCTCGAACCCACCCCGGGCCACTCCGAAACCAGACTCGACCCGGTGGCCGGCGGCTGGGTCACCATCGCCGCACAGCGCCAGGGCCGCACCCACCACCCACCCGACCACGACACCTCCTTCGCCGAGCTCCCCGAGGAGCGGGCCCGCCTCGTCCTGGACGCCTGGAGCGACCGAACCGCCGCACTGTCCGCCCTGCCGGACGCCGTCGAAGGCGTCGACACCCGCCGCCTGGTCGTCAACGGCGAACTCGGGAGCGCCTTCGTCCCGTTCGCCGCCCGCCGGCCCTACGAAGTCCATCTCCACCCCAAGCGCCGGGTGCCCGGCCTCACCTGCCTCGACGCGCACGAACGGGCCGAACTCCCCACCTTCTAGCTGGACTTGCTGCGCCGCTCCGCCCGCCTCTGCCACGGCGGAGCGGGCCGGCCGGCCCCACTCCCCACGTCGCCGCCTGGCACCAGGCCCCCAAGCGGGGCGGGGCGGAGCCGGCCCCGCCCCTCGAACTGTTCACCGTCCGCCGGACGGCGGACCGGCTCACGTACCCGGCCGGCGTGGAGCCCGGGGCCGACGCCTTCGTCAACGACGTGTGCCCCGAGGACGCCGCCCGCCGGCTTCGCGAACTCCCGCGTAGACGCAGGTGGCGGCCGGGTCGGGGGTCTGGCGGCCGGCCCGGCGGCCCGCCGCCGCAGGGCGCCCCGAGCCCTCCCGAGCCCCCTGCCCCCGGCCCCGGGAGGCCGGGGGCGGCCCCCGGGGGCCCGGCTGTCGGTTTCTGATCGTTCCGGCGGTAGCCTGCCCTCTGGACGTAGCGGGACATCGATGCCCGCCCAGGTCGTCAGGGGAGCTCGTGACCGATCAAGGGATGCTGGCACCACAGCGTCAGGCACTGATCCTGGAGGCCGTGCGCCGTCGTGGCGCGATGCGGGTCGCCGAGCTGGTCGAACAGCTCGGGGTGTCGGACATGACCATCCGCCGCGACCTGGACACCCTGGCCCGCCGGGGAACGGTGCAGAAGGTGCACGGCGGCGCCGTGGCGATCGGCGCCTCCAGCACCGACGAGCCGGGCTTCGAGGCGAAGTCCTCGCTGGAGGAGGCCGCCAAGGCCGCCATCGCGGACGCCGCCGCCGCACGGGTGGAGCCCGGCAACGTCGTCGCGCTCTCCGCCGGCACCACGACCTTCGCGGTGGCGTCCAGGCTGCTCAAGGTGCCGCAGCTGACCATCGTCACCAACTCGCTCGCGATCGCCGACCTGGTGTGGGCAGCCGGCCGCGACGCCGGGGCGAGCACCCCCTCGCTGCTGCTGACCGGTGGATCGCCCACCCGCTCGGCCGCCCTGGTCGGCGCCCTGGCCGAGCAGACGATCCGCTCCCTCCACGTGGACCTGCTGATCCTGGGCGCGCACGGCGTCTCGGAACGGGCGGGCCTGACGACGCCCAACCTGGCCGAGGCGCAGGCCAACCGCGCCATGATCGGCTCCGCCCGCCGGACCGTGGTGGTCGCGGACCACACCAAGTGGGGGGTGATCGGTCTGAGCAGCTTCGCGGAACTCGCCGAGATCGACTGCTTCATCACCGACGACCCGCTGCCGGCGCAGGCCCGCGGCACGCTCGAAGAGGCGGTCGGCGAGCTCGTGGTGGTCTCCACCGCCACCGGCTGACCGCGCGGGCGGGCGCGGGCGGGTGCGAGCGGGCGCGGGCGGGTGCCGAATGCCCCCGCCCGCGCGGCCGGTCTCAGGCCGCCCGCGCCCCAGACCCCCACCCCGACCGGGGGCGGGGTATCGACACGAAGCGGTCCGGCAGTTTGACCGTGCGACAGTTCGCACCCGCGAACGCGGACGTGATCAGCCGCGCCAGTCGCTCGTCGGTGGAGAACACCCACGTGCCCGGCACGAGCACGATCCGGTGCTGCCCGTCGAGGACGGACCTGGTCAGCAGCTCCAACTGCGGGCGCACGCCCGCGGACAGGGCGCCGTTGTCGAAGTAGAGGATGGGGGCGAGCAGGCCGAGGCGGTTGGCGAAGCGCCGCAGGGCCTCGCGGTGGGCGGCCATGCCCCGGGGGTCGAAGGGGAAGCAGCGCAGATAGGCCGCGGGGGCCAGACGGGCGGTCGGAGCGGTCACGGAAAGCCTCCTCTTCGCAAGCCCCCCAGAATCTCGCCGGAACACCGGCGCCCCACCCTCCGTACGGACGGCCGGGGTGGCGCCGGGCGGACTCTCCCACCCGCCGGTAGCGCCCGGACCGCGTCCTCGGGTTGCATCATCGGCTCCGCCGCCTGCCGAGTCAATGCCCAACCGCATCCCGGGAGGCTCGGGCGTGCGGTCGGCGGCAGCGCGCTCCGCGCGCCGACGCGGCCGCGGCCGTGGGGCAGGGGAGCTGGTGCCGGCCCGGTCGCGGACGGGCGTCGGCGGTGTGATCCACCCCGGGACGGAGCGGTCCTCCGGACGGATAGCCTGAGGGCGTCGCTCGCGTCCGGAGCGTCACGATGTGAGGAGTCCCGACATGGCCGACGCCAAGAACGCTGTGATCCACACCAGCCACGGTGCCATCACCGTGGAGCTGTTCCCGAACCAGGCGCCGAAGACGGTGCGCAACTTCGTGGAACTCGCCGAAGGCACCCGGGAGGGGGCGACCGACCCGCGTACCGACGAGCCGATCAGCGGCCCGTACTACGACGGCACCCCCGTCCACCGGATCATCGACGGGTTCATGATCCAGGCGGGCGACCCGACCGGAACGGGTCGCGGCGGCCCCGGGTACACCTTCGGCGACGAGCGCTACCCGGACCTCGTCTTCGACAAGCCCTACCTGCTCGCCATGGCCAACTCCGGCCCCGGCACCAACGGCTCCCAGTTCTTCATCACCCTGGGACCGGCCGCCTGGCTGAACTTCAAGCACACGATCTTCGGCAAGGTCGCGGACGCCGCCTCCGAGAAGGTCGTGGCCGAACTCGGCTCGGTGGCCACCGACGCGAACGACCGGCCGCTTGAGGCGGTCACCATCGACCGGATCGAGATCAAGCGCTGAGACCCCTCGGTGAGCACGAACCGGCCGCCGCCCCGTCACCGTGACGGGGCGGCGGCCGGTTCGCCTCGTTCCGGCCGGACCACCGGCCCCGGGGCGATTGGCTCAGGGGGACGGGACCGGCGCCGGTGCGGGTCGGCCGTCGCCGTACACGCTCGCCATCGAGGAGGTGCCGGTGGTGAGGAAGTCCCGGATGGCCGCCAGGTAGGTGTCGCGGTCGACGGTGCCGCCGCCGTCGGGGTCGAGGGCGTCGAAGGCCGCGTCGACGTCGCCCTCCGCGTTCCCGGTCGCGGTGCGCAGCCGGCTGAACTCCTCGCGGGTGAGGCGGCCGTCGGCGTCGGCGTCGGCGAGGTCGAACAGCGAGCCGAGGGCGGGCCGGCAGGTCGCCTCGAACGCGTCGTGTCCCGCCCAGGAGCGGTACTCCTCGAAGGTGACGCGGGAATCGTGGTCGGCGTCCATCTGGCGCCAGACCTCCTCGTGGGCGGTCCGGGCCGCGACGACGAGCGGGTCCCGGGCGTCGCGCCCCACGGCCGCGGCCGCCCGGTCGACCCGGGCGACGTACTCCGCCCGCGAGATGACGCCGTCGCCGTCCGTGTCCAGCATGGAGAAGATGCGGCGCTTCGCCGGATCTGACATTGCGTGTCCTCCTGGTGGCTGTCCGTGGTTCTCGCCGGTCACGCTATCCAGTGGGACCGCCCTGGCGGCGCAGGCGCGTCGACGCCCGTCCCGGCCCCGGCGCCGGGTTCACAGCCAGCCGCGCTCCTTGGCGCGCAGGGCGGCCTGGAAGCGGGTGGTGGCGCCGAGGCGGGTCATCAGGCCGGCGACGTGGGTGCGGTACTTGCGCAGGGAGATGTTCAGCTCGCGGGCCGCGTTCTCGTCCTTGCTGTGCTCGCTCAGGGTGCGCAGGACCTGGGCCTCGACGGTGGTGAGGTCGAGGTGGCCGAGGTCGGTGGCGCGGGTCCAGAGCCCTTCGAACAGGTCGACCAGCGCGGCGACGATCCCGGGTTGGCCGATCTGCAGGGTGTCCGACTCCGGCCGGGCGGGGTCGAGGCGGACGAAGGCGACCCGCCGGTCGACGATGAGCAGCCGGCGGAACGGTTCGGGCGTCACGCGGTGGACGTCGCCCAGGTCGTGCCAGTGCCGGGCGTAGGCCATCTGCTCGGGCCGGTCGAGAGCCGCCGTGCTGACGAGGGTGCGGCAGGCCATCCCGTCGGCGAGCGCCCGCCGGAACCGGAGGGCCGTTTCGTCGCGGAGCGGAACCCCGCTGCGGGGCAGCGGTTTGGCGTTCAGCGTCTCGACGCGTCCCGGCATCGTGCGGATCCGGTGGGTGACCTGCGCGGTGTCCCTGATGCGCTCGACGAGCTCGACGCGGCGACCGTGGCGGGCCTCCTCGGCGAGCTCCCACACCACGTCGAACGCGGAGTCGAGCCGGGCCAGTTCACGGGAGGTGTGCTCCACGCGGCGGCGGACGAGCAGGTCGACGGCGGCCGCGGGCGGCAGCGGGGCCAGCGTCGCGTCGAGCAGCCCCAGGTCCCGCAACTCCCCGAGGACCGCCCGCACATCGGGCAGGCCCAGGTCCGCGCCCGCGGTGTCGGGATCGCCCGGCCGGGTACGCAGCACGTAGCGGTAGACGCGCTCCTGGTCGTCCGTCAGACCCAAGCTCTGCAAACTCATGGCCGCCCCCGGGTCCGTGCAGTTTCCTGCATCAAGTCTTGCATTCTCTGCCCGTTCCGCCGAGAGCGGGTGCTTGACAGGCTGAGGGATTGCCGGGCGGAGCGACCGCCCGCGGCGCCGATCGACACCGGATCGCACGATCGACACCGGACCGCACGCTCGACACCGCATCGCACGTTCAACAGGGGAGACATCGTCATGGGCCACCTCCGCAGTTTTGCCCCGTGGATCGCCGTCGCGGTCCTCACCGGCACCGTCGACCTCCGCTGGGCCGCGCTCACCGGCCTCCTGCTGGCCCTCGCGCTCGTGGTGACCCAGCGCCGCGCCGGCCGGGGCTGGGACGCCCTGGTGATCGAGGCCAGTGCCGTCGTCTTCCTGGCCGGCTACACCTGCGCCGCCTTCGCCGCGCCCGACTCCACCGCCGTCGCCCACTACGGCCCGCCGCTGTCCTCGCTCTGGCTGGCGGCCACCGCCTGGGGCTCGCTCGCGCTCGGCCGGCCCTTCACCCTCGGCATCGCCCGCACCCAGACCCCCGAGCACGTCTGGAAGAGTCCGCTGTTCCTCCGGGTCAACCGCGTCATCACCGCGGTGTGGGCGGCCGCGTTCACCCTCGCCGGCCTCGGTGGCGCGCTGCTGCGCCACTACCGGCCGGACGCGGGCGACGCCCGCACCCTGCTCACCGTCGCCACGTTCGTCCTGCCGCTCCTGTTCACGGTCCGCTATCCGACGCTCGCCCGTGCCCGGCACGCGGCTGCGGCGGGCCCGGCCGCCCGGTGAGCACCCCTGACCCCGGTCGCCCGGTCCGTGCGTCGTCCGCGGCGACGGGCCGGGCGGTGTCGTCGTAAGTCGGTTGCCCCGTCCGCCGGGCGGGCGTCACAGTGGGCGCATCGCGCCGAACCACCAGGAAGGAGCGCGACCGTGCACGCCTTCACCCGCTCCCCGTGTCAGCGCTTCCCGTATCAGCGCTCCCGGTACTCCCGGATCCGGGGGACGTCCTCGTAGTGCGCCCGTCGGCCGCCGGCCGGGCCGCCTCGGGGGACGGTCCCCGAGGCGGCCCTTTTCGGTGCGGCGCCTCCGCCGAGGGCGAGCTGGGCACGGGAGAGCCCAGGGGTCTGTAACACCCCCGCTTCGGCTGTGACGGTTCGACTCCGTCCTCGCCCACCCACGCCGGCTCCGCACGGCAGCCGGCTTGCCGCACTGGTGATCTGACGCCGTTTCAGTGTCAGACCCTCCGAGCATAATGAAGTATCGCCGCAGACGGGGGCCGTCCTGGCGCGGCCGGATCCGCATTCCGAGCGACCCGCGCGAGCGGGGCGGAATCCGCGCGCCGCAGGTCGTGAGGCACCTCGTCCGGCGCCAACTGGGGGAGTGGATAGATGATCATCATCGGTATCGTCATTCTGGCCGGACTCGTCCTGTTCGGCATCATCGCCGGCTCGATGACGGACGGCGGGGACCGGAAGAGGAAGTCCCGTTACCGCGGCGGCGATTCCGGCGGCGACTCCGGCGGCAGCGGCGGCGGTTGCGGCGGGGGAGGCTGTGGCGGAGGGGGTTGCGGCGGCGGCTGCGGCGGCAGCTGAGCGCCCGGCCGCCGGGAACGGAGCAGGCGTGCTCTCACGAACGTACTCCCGTCGCGTCGACCGCGTGCAGGCGGCCGTCGACGCGCTCGAACTGCCCCCCGCCGTCTACCGGACGTGCCCGTTCGAACCGCGCGAGCTGGTCGAGACCGGGCTGCGCCAGTGGCTGCGTTGCTGCGGGGCGGCGATGCTGGACCGGCAGGTCATCGGCATGCCGTCGTTCGCCGTGGACGAGGCGTGGCACGGGCTGATCCTCTGCACCGAGCGCTACGCGGCCTTCTGCCGGACGGCCTACGGGCGGTTCCTCCACCACCATCCGCAGGGCGGAGAACTCGCCGGCAGCGCGCGGCGCGCCGGATCGATGGCGGAACAGCTGCGCCGCACCGCCGTGGCCTGGTCGTTCGTGGCCCGGCCCGGTGAGGAGTGCGTCCTGTGGGACCTCGACGTGCGGGTGGGCGTGCCCGAACCGTGGGGTGCGGGCACCCGGCCGTAGTGGCGACGGTGCCCGCGGCCGACATGGTTCGGGGCGGGTCGGCCGGGATTCCGGCCGACCCGCCCCGGGATCGTGTTACTTGGTGAAGCCGATGTTCTCGTACAGGTAGTCCGAGAGGCCCGGGGCACCGAGGTTGGCGACCGACTTCTTCACACCGAAGATGGCGGGGCGCTGGTACAGGGTGACCAGGGCGGCGACCTTCCAGGCCTCGGCGTCGGCCTTGTTGATGGCCGCGAACTCGGTCTCGGGGGTCTGGGCGGCGGCGGCGTCGGCCATCGCCTGGTCCAGCTCGGGGCTGCCGACCTGGCTGTAGTTGGCGCCGCCGTCGGTCTTGAAGTTCGCGGTCGCGGAGCTGGCCGGGAACGGCGTGCCGATCAGCGAGAACGCCGTCATGTCGAAGTCGTACTTGTAGATGTACTTGTCGAAGAACTCGTTCGACGGGGCGGTGAAGATGTTCACCTTGACGCCGACCTGCTGCAGCATCTGGGTGAGCATCGAGCCCTCGTTGGTGGCGATGGTGACGCCGGCCGGGATGACGAACTTGAGGTTGAGCTCCTTGCCGTCCTTCTTGCGGACGTCGCCGTCCAGCTTCCAGCCCGCCTCGTCGAGCATCTTCTTGGCGGCCTCGGGGTCGAACTTGCTCAGGCCGTCCGAGTTGTCCTTGTAGCCGTTCTGGTTCGGCACCAGGAAGTGGTTGTTCATCGCGGCGGCCGGCCAGCCCAGGCCGGTGAGGTCCGACTTGGCGATGGTCTCGCGGTCGATGGCCTTGAAGAGTGCCTGGCGGACCTTGGGGTCGGTCAGCATCGGGCTCTTGCCGTTGAACATGAAGTGGCGGAAGTTCGGGCCGCCGGCCTCGCGGACCTCGCCGTCGGCGGTGGACTGGATCTGCTTGAAGCCGGACGCGTCCGGGCCGTTGTCGTAGAAGTCGATCTCGCCGTTCTGGAACGCCTGCGGCATGGTGTTGGTGTCCATGGCCTTGTAGACGATCTTGTCGAGCAGCGGCTTCTGGCCCCACCAGGCGGGGTCGGCGACGACGGTGACGGTCTTGGCGGTCTGGTCGATCTTGTCGAGCTTGAACGGGCCCGCCGAGGTCGGGATCTTGTCGACGTACGCGGTGTTGAAGACGTCCGGGGTGGCGACGTACTTGGCCGGGAACAGCGGCGCGTTGGCGGCGTTGTTGAACAGCGCCTGCCACTCGGAGAACGGCGACTTGAAGGTCATGATCGCCTGGTAGTCGTCGGCACCCTTGACGACGCTCTCGACCTGGTCGAAGCCGGTCGTCGAGGTGGCCTTGAACTCCGGGTTGGTGCCGTTCTGGGCCTTCCAGTTGGCTTCCAGGTCCTGCCAGGTGATCGGCGTGCCGTCGTTCCACTTGGCCTTCGGGTTGAGGGTCCAGGTGACGACCTGCTTGCCGTCCTTGGTCTCGGACTTGGCGTCGAGCAGGTAGTCCTTGTTCGGGGTCTGGGTGCCACCGGCGTCCGAGTGCCAGAAGGTCGGCATGAGCGCCTTCATGACGTCGGTCGTGGAGACCTCGTTGCCGTCCGCCTCCAGCGGGCTCCACTGGCTGGAGAGCTGGTCGATCGCCCAGTTGAGCGTGCCGCCCTGCTTCAGGTCGGCACGGTCCTTCTCGTTCATGGCCCGCTGGGTCATCTTCGGGGCCTCGGACTTGGCGGGAGCGGCGTCCCCTCCGGAGGAGCTGCTGGAGCAGGCGCTGAGGCAGAGCGAGGCGGTGGCGACGGTGGCGACCAGCGCGACCGGGATCCGGGTGTGCTTCAAGGGATTCCCCAGGGAGTGTGCGGAAGGGTGGATGGACCCAGCGGGCCGCCGGAGCGGAAGGTGCTGGAGGGTTGGCACTGCGGACTTGCGAGTGGGGCCGGACCGGGTTGTTCCGCCGGGCCCGGCCCCCTTTCGTGGGGGTCGGATCGTGGGGTCAGATCACTTCGAGGGCGGCGGCGAAGTGGCAGGCGGCGACGTGGTCGTCGGAGAGCCTGCTGTTGCCGGGGTCCTCGTCGCGGCAGCGCTGCTGCTCGGCCTCGCTCAGCGCCGGGTGCTTCGGGCAGCGGTTGCGGAACCGGCACCCGGTCGGCACGTTGGCCGGGCTGGGCAGGTCGCCGCTGAGCAGGATCCGGGTCCGCTCGCGTTCCCGGCGCGGGTCCGGGAGCGGGACGGCGGAGAGCAGCGCCTGCGTGTACGGGTGGGAGGGCGCGTCGAAGATGGACCGGGAGTCGCCCAGCTCGACGATCCGGCCCAGGTACATCACGGCGATCCGGTCGGCGATGTGCCGGACCACCGAGAGGTCGTGGGCGACGAACAGGTAGCTCAGACCGAGCTTCACCTTGAGCTCGTCCAGCAGGTTGAGCACGCCCGCCTGGATCGAGACGTCGAGGGCGGAGACCGGCTCGTCCAGGATGACGAGGCGGGGCTCCAGGGCGAGCGCGCGGGCGATCGAGATGCGCTGGCGCTGGCCGCCGGAGAACTCCTGCGGGTAGCGGTCGGCGTGGTCGGGGTTGAGGCCGACCATCTCCAGCAGCTCGGGGACGCGGGCGGCGATCCGCTCCTTGTCCCAGCGGTGCGTGCGCAGCGGCTCGGCCAGGATGTCACCGATTGGCATCCGGGCGTCCAGGGCCGCCATCGGGTCCTGGAACACGATCTGCATGTCCCGGCGCAGCGCCTTGCGGTCGGCCCGGCCGAGGCCGCGGACGTCCTTGCCGAACACGGTGACGGTGCCGGCCTGGCCGCTGGGCAGGTCCAGGATCTCCAGCAGGGTGGTGGTCTTGCCGCAGCCGGACTCGCCGACCAGGCCGAGCGTCTCGCCCTCGCGGATGTCCAGCGTGATGCCGTCCACCGCCTTGACCACGCCCACCTTGCGCTTGATCACGGCGCCCTGGGTGAGCTGGAAGTGCTTGGTCAGCCCGTCGATCTCCAGCACCTTGGGGCGCTGCTCGCGCGGCACGCTCTCCAGCGTGACGGCGGCCGGGAGTTCGGGCACGGGGTAGATGGTGGCGGGGTCCAGCGCGCCGGCCAGTTCGTGGCTGCGGTGGCAGGCGGTCGGGTGGGTGTTGCCCTCCTTGACCGACAGCGCCGGCTCCACCTCGCGGCAGCGCTCGACGGCGATCGGGCAGCGGGCCGCGAACGGGCAGCCCTCGGGAAGCTCGACCATCGACGGCGGGGTGCCCTCGATCGGGGTCAGCGCCCGGCGCCCGGTGTTGTCCAGCCGGGGGATCGACCCCAGCAGGCCGATGGTGTACGGCATCCGCGGGCGGTAGTACACCTCGTCGACACCGCCGGACTCGACGGCCCGGCCCGCGTACATCACCTGGACGCGGTCGGCGAAGCCGGCGATCACGCCGAGGTCGTGGGTGATCATCACGATCGCCGCGCCGGTGACGTCCTGGGCCTTCTTCAGGACCTCCAGGACCTGCGCCTGGATGGTCACGTCGAGGGCGGTGGTGGGCTCGTCGGCGATGATCACCTTGGGGTCGTTGGCGATCGCCATGGCGATCATCGCGCGCTGGCGCATGCCGCCGGAGAACTCGTGCGGGAAGTTGTCCACCCGGCGCTTCGGGTCCGGAATGCCCACCACGTCCAGGAGTTCGACGGCCCGGGTGCGGGCCTGCTCCTTGGTCATGTCCTGGTGGATCCGCAGCGCCTCGACGATCTGGGTGCCGACCGAGTAGACCGGGGTGAGCGCGGACAGCGGGTCCTGGAAGACCATGCCGATGTCCTTGCCGCGGATCTTCGAGAGCTCGTTGTCGGACAGGCCGAGCAGCTCACGGCCGCCGAGCCGGACCGAACCGGAGACCTCCGCGGCTTCGGGCAGCAGCCCGAGCACGGCCATCGAGGAGACGGACTTGCCGGAGCCGGACTCGCCGACGATGCCGAGCACCTCGCCCGGGCGGACGGCGTAGGAGACGCCGCGGACGGCGCGGACCTCGCCGGCCTCGCTGGGGAAGGAGACCTGAAGGTCTGTCACTTCGAGTACGGGCTGCGGCTTGTCCAGCCGGGTGTCGGTCACCGGTCGGAGTCCTTCCTTGGTACCGGGGGTGCTGGTGTCGGGCTGCGGGGGCTGGAGCGCGTCCGTCATGACGAACTCACGACGTCCCGGGTGCCGCCGGGGAGCGTGGCGCCCCGGCGGGCGGCGTTGCGCTCGGCGAGGGCCCTGCGGCGGCGCCCCTTCGACTTCGCCCCGCCGGAGGTCGGGTCGAAGGCGTCGCGCAGACCGTCGCCGACGAACGCGACCGCGATGCCGATCAGCACCAGGCAGGTGGCCGGGAAGTAGAACAGCCACTGGAAGGTCGGCGCGTTGGTGGTGTTGTCGGCGATGATCGTGCCGAGCGAGACGTCCGGTGCCTGCACGCCGAAGCCGAAGAACGACAGGCCGCTCTCGCCGATGACCGCGGCACCGACCTGGATCACCGTGTCGATGATCAGTAGCGAGGCCATGTTCGGCAGGATGTGCCGGATGATGATGACCGGGCCGGGGACGCCCATGTACTTGGCGGCCTTCACGAACTCCCGGTCCTTCAGCGTCAGCGTCATGCTGCGGACCACCCGTGCGGTGATCATCCAGCTGAACGCCGCGAGCAGGACCACGAAGATCAGCCAGCTGGAGTTGCGGAAGATCGGCGACAGCACGGCGATGATCAGGAAGCTCGGCAGGACCAGCAGCAGGTCGACGAACCAGGTCAGGCCCTTGTCGATCCAGCGGCCGTAGTAGCCGGCGAAGGCGCCGACGAAGCCCGCGACCACGGTGCTGATGCCGCCCACCAGCAGACCGATCACCAGCGACTTCTGCAGTCCGCGCATGGTCAGCGCGAAGAGGTCCTGGCCGCCCTGGTTGGTCCCCCACCAGTGGTTCCCGCCGGGCGGCGCGTTGAAGGCCATGTAGTCGTGGAAGCGGTAGTCGTACGTGCTGAACGACGGGCCGGCGTACGCGGCCACGAACAGCACGACCAGGATGCCCAGGCCGACGAGGGCGAGCCTGTTGCGGGCGAAGCGGCGGGCGGTGAGCCGGCCCCGGCCGGTCCGCTTGCGGGCGGCGGCGGAGGACTTCGGGGCGCTGGCGGCCGGGGTCTGCGGGACACCGGCCGTGGCGGCGGCCAGGGCGGAGACCGCCTCGCCGCCGGCGGCGGAGGTGTTCGAGGGGGCGGGTTGGTCGGCGCTCATGTTCTCTCTCCTCTACGGGTGTTGGGGTGCTCGGCGGGGCGGGGTGCGTCAGCGCACCCGGACCCGGGGATCGAGCGCCGCGTAGAGCAGGTCGGACAGCAGGCCGGCGATCAGCACCAGGCCGGCGGTGAACAGGGCCACCGCCGACGTGGTGTTGACGTCGTTGCGGGTGATGGAGTTGATCAGCAACTCGCCCATGCCGTGCCAGCCGAAGGTCTTCTCGGTGAAGGTCGCACCGACGAACAGCAGCACGATGTTGAACACCAGCAGCGGCACCACCGGGAGGATCGCCGTGCGCAGGCCGTGCTTGACCAGGGCGGTGCGCCGGCGCAGGCCCTTGGCCCGGGCGGTGCGCAGGAAGTCGCTGCCGAGGACGTCGAGCATGGTGCTGCGCTGGTAGCGGCTGTACAGGGCGATCTGGATGAGGATCAGCGTCAGGCCGGGGAGCAGCATGTGCTCGGCCCGGTTGCCCAGGGCGGCGAAGTCCCAGCGGCCGGCGAACTCGGCGTCCGTCTCACCGGTGAAGTGGATGGTGCCGGCGCCCAGGAACTTGATCGTCAGCAGCTTCAGGAAGAGGCCGAGCACGAAGACGGGCATCGCGAGGACGAAGAACGAGGCCAGGGTCGTGAACCGGTCGAAGAACTTGTACTGCTTGATCGCGCCGATGGTGCCGAGCGCGACGCCGCCGACCGAGCCGACCAGGGTCGCCAGCAGCAGCAGCCGGGTGGAGACGCCGATCCGGCGGCCCACCTCGCTGTTGACCGGCGAGCCGTCGATCGACTTGCCCAGGTCCCCGTGGATCACACCGTTCGCCCAGGTGCCGAAGCGGCTGACGATCGGGGTGTCGGGGTTCATGTTGACGTCGTCGAGCGTCTTGCTGATGGTCGCCTTGGCCAACGGGGGGTTGCGGCCCTCGTAGTTCGCCTGCGGGTGCAGGCTGAGCCCCGCGACGAAGTACGAGAGAGAAGCCGCAAGTATGACGAGTATCAAATAGTTGGCCAACTTGCGGAGCATGTAGCGGCCCAAGGCGGTTCTCTCCCTCGTGCGGACCCGCGCCCACCGACGGAACAGGACTCCGGGGTCCGTGAGGACGGAGGACCGTGCGCGGACTGCCGTGGAGCGTCTTTGATGTCGGACGGATGGTCGGAAAGGTCGGCCGCCACTGTCAGGCGGCTCGGATGCACATCTTGCTGACCGGGCGGAGGGCTGTCGACTGACGCTTTGTCAAAGGTTAGGTAAAGAAGGGTTCAGTCCTTTGGGTGGCAGCCCTCTTTGACCATGGCTTCCTCGGTCCGAGTCGCAGGCCACGAGGTGTTTTGCAGGCTCGGGGGCTCCCGGAACGCATGGTTCCACCGGTCGAAGCTTTTGTCCGGTTATGTTCGTGCATGTCCCGCCAGTGGCGAGGATTCGCCAACAAACGGACGCCGTGAGCTGCCTGATCGAGCAGTCATTTCACCGCCTCCCAGCTGTCACTCCGGCCCCACGGGACGGTGTCGCGGGAGCGTCGGGACGGTTGCGGCAGGGGGTCTCCCGTCGACCTTAGTTGACGTGTGCGCGTCGGAGACGATCATTTTCGGTCGACCGGGACGGGTGCCCTGGCGCGCGGTGCATCGGTGCCCCGGAGGCAGGGCCGTGCGGGTGGGTGTGCGCCGGAGGTTCGGGGCCCGGAACGGGGCCGGTGCGGGTGACCGAGGGGGCTCGGTCACCCGCACCGGGGGTGGGGTGTCGCCGGGGGTGTCGTGCTGCTTCACCCCGTGGTCAGGCTCAGTTGTCGCCCATGCTCCAGTTGCCGCACTGGAAGATGCTGAACGGGAAACAGATGTAGCCGCTGCCGGTCTGCTCCTCGCTGTCGAGCAGCTGCAGGGCGTTGACGTCCTCGGTCATGGTGTTCTCCTTCTGTGGAGGGGGAGTGGTCACATGTCGTTGATGCTCCAGTTGCCGCACTGGAAGATGCTGAACGGGAAGCACATGTAGCCGGTGGTGGTCTGCTCCTCGCTGTCGAGCAGCTGCAGGGCGTTGACGTCCTCGGTCATGGTGGTCACCTCCTTTCGGCCGGGTCGGGGGCGGGGAGCCAGAGGCGCGGTCCGCCGTGGTGGAGCCGTACCAGCAGGCCGAGGGGCCCGCCGAGTCCGGTGTTGTAGCCGACGCCCACCCTGGTCAGGGTGTCGTCGGGGATCAGGAGCAGCCCGTCGTGGACGACGTGGCGTGCGTGGGCGCAGGCGAGGAGTTCCTCGGCGCGGCGCCGGTGGAGGGGGTCGTCGAGGGCGTCGGCGAGGTCGAGGAGGAACTCGGCGTTGCCCGCGAGGCCGTGGCAGGCGGCCGGTGAGCTCTGCCACCGCCAGCGGTACACCTCGGCCGCGGCCTGTTCGGCCGTCTCGCGGTAGCGCGGGTCCCCGGTGGCCTGCCAGAGGCGGATCAGGAAGGTGCCGATGCCGGAGGCGCCGCTGCACCAGTGGGGCGCGTGGGCGGGGGCGTCGGCGCCGCGGTCCTCGACCGGCCAGGCGGCGGCGCCGTCACGGACCCGTGCGGTGGCGAGCAGCGTCTCGGCGGCGACCCGGGCGGCGTGGACGAAGTCCTCCCGTTCGGCGGCGAGTCCGGCGAGGAGCAGGAAGGTCGCGACGCCGGCGACGCCGTGGGCGAAGCCGAGGTGGGTGATGCCCGCGAGTTCGGAGTCGAAGTCGGCCGGGACGGGCCACACCACACCGGAGCGGCCCTGCGCGGCGGTGGTCAGCAGGTGTTCGGCGGCGGCCACCGCGCGTCGGCGGAACTCCTTGTCGCCGGTGGTCCGCCAGAAGTGGAGCTGGGCCAGGCCGGCGCCGGCCACGCCGTGGCAGACGTCGGGGTTGGGCCACCGCAGCGGGACGGCGCGGGCCAGCTGGGCGGCGTGTGCGGCGAGGCCGTCGTCGCCGAGCAGCCGGGCCGCGTCCAGCAGCGCCCAGGCGGTGCCGGAGCGGCCGAAGTGCAGTCCGGGCAGCAGCTGTCCGCCGGTCCCGGCCCGGGCGGCGATCCACTGCGCTGCCTCGGCGACGCTGGCCCGCAGCCGCGGGTCGGCGCGGTGGGCGGCGGCCGCGGTGAGGACGGACAGGACGCCGGCGGCACCGTGCTGCACGTTCAGCGGATCGGTCCCCTCGCCGGAGGGGCCGGCGGGCCAGAGCCGTACCGGGTCCTGCGGGGTCATGGTGTCCATCAGATGGGTCAGCCCGTCGGCGAGCAGCCGTCGCGCGGTCCGGTCGTCCAGGACGGCGCCGCTCCCCGTCCCCGTGGCGGCCGCGGTGGCGGCGGGCAGCGCGGAGAGCGCCGCGCGGGCCTTCGCCAGGCTCCACCGCTCGTTCCGGTCCTCGGCCATGAGCCCGAGGACGAGCGGGCGGAGGTCGGTGAGGTCCGGGCGGTCGGCGAGCGCGGTGGCGAGCAGGGCGGCGGTCCGTTCGTCCCGGCCGCGGGCCGCCCCGCGGTCCGGGGCGAGCGCCGGGTCGGTACCGGTGAGCAGGTGGAACAGCACGGCGCCGAGGCTGTAGAGGTCGGACTCCGGCGCGGGGGCGGGGCCGCTCGGTGCGCCGTCGACGACCTCGGGCGCGCCGAAGCCCGGGGTGTGCAGGCGCAGGACGTGCTCCCCGGGGCGGGCGAGGGACTCCAGGTCGATCAGGCGGACCTCGCCGTCCGGGGTGACCATCAGGTTGTTGGGGTTGAAGTCGCGCAGGACCAGGCCGAGTTCGTGGACGGCCGCGACGACGTCCAGCAGTTGCCCGGCCAGGTCGAGCACCTGGGCCCGGTCGGGGCGCAGCCGCTCGGACACCCAGGCGCGCAGGGTGCGCCCGGCGACGAGCTCCTCCACGAGGTACCGGTTGCCGCCCTGGCCGAAGACCTCCACGACCTGCGGACATCGGCCGAGCGGTGCGAGCAGGGCGTGCATGGCGGCCTCGTGGTCGAGCAGGTCGCCGGCGTCGGTGCCTTCGAGGACGGCCCCGACGTGCCGGCGGGCCTCCTTGACGACGACCTCCAGGCCGGTCCGCCGGTCGGTGGCGAGGAAGACGCCGCCCTTGTAGGCGTGCCGGATCGCCTTGTGCACGACGTAGCGGTTGTTCAGCAGCACGCTCGTCCCGGGTGCGGCCGGGGGAGTGTCGGGGAGCGGGAGCGGCGAGGCGGCCCAGGCGGGCGGGGTGAACCCGGCCGTGCGCCGGTCCCGGACGAAGGTCCCGTCCGGCGCCTGCAGCATGGGTTCGACCGAACCGTCGTTGGTGAGCCGGGGGGAGCCACGGAAGGCCCCGTAGCGGTAGTGGACCGGGCTGTCCGGCCGGTACCGGCGGTCGGAGAGGATGCCGGGCCCCGGCAGGTGCGCGGTGGCCCGGTGCAGTTCCTCGGCGAGCCGGCGGAAGTGGTCGTCGTCGTCCGGGTAGACGGTGATGAACTTGCCGCCGCCGCCCCGGTCGTAGCGGGCGGAGACGAGTTCCGTCAGCCGGCCGGGTGTACCGGCGCACTTGAACGGGGCCCGGGCGGCGACGAGCACTTCGGCGGCCCGGGTCAGCACCGTCGGGGCGGAGAGCGGGGTGGCGGACACGTGCAGCTTCCAGCCCTGCCGGCGGCCGAGGCCGGCGTCGTCCGGCCGGACGTGGCACCAGAAGTCCCCGGGAGTGACGGTCCAGCCCCGCGCGCCCTGACGGCGCAGCACCGCCCCGATCAGGTCGGGGTAGAACGTGGCGTACGGATCCGCCGAGCCCTGACCCGCCGTCTGCCCCTCTGCCATCGTTCTTCCTTCGTCCGTGGAGCCCTGCCGGAGCCGGTCGGCCTCCGAGCGCATCGCTGATCCTGGCGGCGCGGGGACATCCGGTTCATGGGGGACGACCACGTATCTTCCGACCGTGAACCCCCATGGGGCCGGTCGACGGCTCGCCGAACGGTCCCGACCCCGGGCCGGGTCCGGTGGGTCCGCCCGGGCGCGTGGTGCCGTAACGGCTCCGTCGGCCGCCACGGCCGGCGGGCGGGGGCGGGTTGACGTGCCCGTTCCCGGGGCGGAGTGGGAATCGCGCGCAGGTTCGGAAACTGTCGGCCGGCGAGGCGAGGAGTGGGTTGTTGCCGTACCGGGGGGCCGGTTCCGGTCCTGCCCCGGCCCGATCGGGCTCTGAGCCGTACCCGGGGGCGGCCGAGACGCCGGCCGGGGAGCCCGGACGGGCCGGGAGATGCCCGGCCCGGCGCGGTGCGCCGTCGGGCCTGTTGACGCTCCCGGCGCCCCGTCCGCGCGGTGAACCGCCCGTTCGGCCCGTCCGCGCGGTGCGGGGGGCCTGGTAGCTCCGGGGGAGGAGTCCCCCGGCCCCCGGGTGGCGGAGCCGTCCTCGGCACCCACGAGGGGCACCGATCCTCGTGAACATGTCCAGTAGCGTCGGCTCGCTCACCCTGCAGACCGCCCGGCATCGACATGGGCCCGGTCCCCGCCGCGTACTTGGCGTCCAAGGCCTTCCTCAATGCCGTCACCGTCCAGTACGCCAGGGAACTGAGCGGCACCGGCATCCTGATCAACTCGGGCTGTCCCGGCTTCACCGCCACCGACCTCAACGGCTTCCGGGGCGTCCGCACGCCCCAGCAGGGCGCGGCGATCGCGATCCACCTCGCGACCCTGCCCGACGACGGGCCGACCGGCGGATTCTTCGACGACGGTGGAACAGTGCCCTGGTAGCAGGCGCTCCGGCCCCAGGGCCTGGGTGACGCGGTGATCGGTCCGCCGGGTTCTGCCCCTGTATCCGGGGCAGCACCCGAAGGCCTGTCGGATGTGACGGGCAGCCAACTCACCGAACCGCAGCGGGGTCTGATCGAGCCCTGCGCGCAGCCCTCCTCGACGTGCGCGAGCGCCTGCCCGATGGCCGCCGACCCACCGGTGCGGCCGGCCCCGATCGTCGGCTGTCGGCGCACTCGAATCGGCCAACGTCGGGGGAGATCCGGCTGAGGTCCCGCCGCCGGCCGCACCGATTGCCGTACCGTGACCGGCAGCGAAGTGGAGGACCCTTTGAGCGCCCAGCCCGACCACCTTCCCGCCGCGCCGGCGGCTCCGGCGCCGCGTGCCGCCGCCCGACTGCTCGCCCGTATCCACGCCGAGCCGCCCGAGCGGGCAGCCAGGTGGCTGCCGGCGTTCGAACGGGACTGGGCCAAGGCGCTCGACGACTCGCGTCAGACCTACGACCTCTCCCCGCTGCACCACGTGGTCCGGACCTGGCGGGTCCGTCTGGACAGCGCACCGGTGGTCGACGCGTTCGTCGCCACCGGCCCGGACGACGAGGACGGGATCGACCTCGCCGAACTCACCTGGACGGACCGGTGAGCGACCGCGTCTGGCCGGCCCGACTGTCCCCGCAGGCGGCCAAGACCTTCGTCGACCTCCCCCCACACGCCCAGCGGACGGTCCGCGACCTGCTGGACATCGCCTCCCGAACCCCCTGGGGGTGGCCGCAGTGGGACGCCACCGACCTCGAAGGCGAAGACGTCCGCTGCGCCTCCGTCGGCCAGCTCAGCCTCGTCTACCTGGTGAACCGCCTGGCCGGGCGCCTGCACGTCATCGACTTCGTCTGGCTCGGCTGACCTCCGCGGATCCGGCCGACCTTCACGGCGGGGGTCGACCCTCACGGCGACGGCGGCCCGAACGGGCCGCGCCCGACGGTCGCTCTGAACGACGGTCGGCGACGCTCCGGTCCTCCGGACGGCGACCGGCCGTGGCCCCGTGGACGGTCTGGCAGCCCAGGCCGACGGAGCAGAACGACGGCATCCATCGAACCGAAGTGGCGGAACCCCTCGTTCCAAGTGCTGTAGAGGGAACGGCCGTGGAGCACCGTTCTCGACGTTCCGTCCCCCGAAGGAGCCCGCCGCCATGGGAAATCACCGCAAACCCAGCCGTCCGAGCCGGGCCCGCCTCGCTGTCCTCACCACGGCCGTGGCCGGCGGCGCGGTGCTCGCCGCCGGGACGGCGCACGCCGAGCCGGCGCCCACCCTGGCCTCCGTCAAGGAGCAGGTGGACAGGCTCAACGGGGAGGCCGAGCAGGCCATCGAGCGTTACAACGGGTTCCAGGAGAAGCGGCAGTCGCTCCAGGCCGACGCCAACCGCATCCAGGACAAGGTCGCCCGCGGCCAGGACTCGCTCAACGAACTGCGCACCTCGCTCGGCGCGGTGGCCGGTGAGCAGTACCGCAGCAACGGCATCGGCCCGGGCGTCCAGCTGATGCTCGACTCCGACCCGGCCGGCTACCTGGAGCGCGCGGCCGTGCAGAACCAGGTCGCCGACAGCCAGGCCGCGTTGCTGAAGCAGGCCCGCGACGCGCAGCGCAAGCTCGACCAGGACCGCGCCGAGGCCACCGCGATGCTCGCCCAACTCGACGCCGCGGGCGCGTCGCTGGGCGAGGAGAAGAAGCAGATCCAGGCCAAGCTCGCCGAGGCCGAGGCCCTGCTCAACAAGCTCAGCGCCGAGGACCGGGCCAGGATCAACGCCCAGGAGAGCGCCGAGAAGGCCAGGGCCGCCGCCCAGCAGGCCGCTGCGGCCGACCGCGCCGCGCGCGCTGCCGAGCGGCCCGCTCAGGGCTCCGCCACGGCACCCGCGACGCGCCCGGCCGCCGGAGCCACCCCGGCGGGAGCCGCCCCTGCCGGAGCCGCTGCCGAAGCCCCTGCCGGAGCCGCCGGACCCGCTCCGGCGAGCGCGGGCGGCCGGGCCGCCGACGTCGTCAAGTTCGCCACCGCCCAGCTCGGCAAGCCCTACGAGTGGAGCTCCACGGGACCGAACTCCTTCGACTGCTCAGGCCTCACCGGCGCCGCCTACCGCGCGGCCGGCGTCAAGCTCCCCCGGATATCCCAGGACCAGTGGAAGTCCGGCCCGCACGTCGCCCGGGGCGACCTCCAGCCCGGTGACCTCGTCTTCTTCTACGACGACATCCACCACGTGGGCCTCTACATCGGCGACGGCAAGATGATCCACGCTCCGCGCAAGGGGAAGAACGTCGAGGTCCTCCCGATCAGCGTGATGCCGTACATGGGCGCGGTCCGCCCGGCCTGAACCGCGGTGGCCGGGGCGGCCGTGCCTCGGTACCGCCCCTGGCGCCACGGGCCGGCCGCCCGCGGGCAACGCCGTAGCGAGGCGCTGCCCCGGCGGGGCGCCGTCGGCGTGCTCCTCGGGGAGGGGCAGCGGGGCCACGGCGAAGCCGTGTCCGCACCGACGGGCACGACCGCCGGGGGAGCGGGCCCGTCCCGCGGCAACCGACAGCCCCGTGTGGTGATCACCCGAGGAGGGCGACGCCGGCCCGGCCGTGCTTTGCGCCCGGTGGCCCGGCGACGGCGTGCCGCCGGGCCCCGTCCGGTCGAAACCCCGGCGCGCCGGGCTCGTCCACAGCCGGTCCGTCCGGGCCGGAAGCTAGGTTCGGCTCCGTGACGGGCAACGACGCGGTCCTGGCCCTGGTGGTCACCACCGCGCTGGGTTTCGACTTCACCAACGGATTCCACGACACCGGCAACGCCATGGCGACCTCGATCGTCACCGGCGCCCTACGCCCGCGCGTGGCGGTCGCCCTCTCGGCGGCGCTGAACCTGGTCGGCGCGTTCCTGTCGACCGCCGTCGCGGCGACCATCGCGAGCGGTCTGGTCGACAGCGCCGACGTGACCCTGGTGGTGGTCTTCGCGGGACTGGCCGGCAGCATCCTGTGGAACCTGACCACCTGGTACCTCGGCATCCCCTCCAGCTCCTCGCACGCGCTCATCGGCGGCGTGGTCGGGGCGACGATGGCGGCGGCCGGGGTCTCGGCCGTCAAGTGGCAGGGGTTGGTCTCCAAGGTGATCGTGCCCGCCACCCTGTCGCCGTTCATCGCCGGGACGGTCGCGGTGGTCGGCACCCACCTCGTCTACCGGCTCACCCGCGACGTCTCCCACGGCCCGCGCGACCACGGCTTCCGGATCGGCCAGATCGGTTCGGCCTCGATGGTCTCGCTCGCCCACGGCACCAACGACGCGCAGAAGACCATGGGCGTCATCACCCTGGCCCTGATCGCCAACGGCACCCTCCAGGCCGGCGCCACCTCCCCGACCTGGGTGATCACCTCCTGCGCGATGGCCATCGCCCTGGGCACCTACCTCGGCGGCTGGCGGGTCATCCGGATGCTCGGCAAGGGACTCATCGAGATCGAGTCGCCGCAGGGCATGGCCGCCGAGTCGGCCTCGGCGGCGGTGATCCTCTCCTCCACCGACTTCGGCTACTCGCTGTCCACCACCCACGTGGCCACCGGGTCGATCCTGGGCGTCGGGGTCGGCCGCAAGGGCGCCGTGGTGCGCTGGAACACCGCCCGCCGCATGGCGGTGGCCTGGCTGCTCACCCTGCCGGCCTCCGCGACGGTCGGCGCCGCGACCTACTGGGCCGCCCACGGGATCGGCGGGACCATCGGCGTCGTAGTGATCTTCATCGTGCTGGTCCTGGCCTCGATCGCCTTCTTCGCGGCCTCCCGCCGGCCGGCCGTGGCGGTGACGCCGGAGAACGTCAACGAGGCCTGGACCGGTTCGCTGGTCCCGGCCCCGGACGCCGGCGAGGCGGCCTCGTGAACTCCTGGATCAACCTCGACGCCCTGTGGGGGATCGTCGTGGTGGGCCTCGTCGCCGGAGCCGGCCTGCCGGCCCTGTTCGCCCTCGGCCTGCGCGCCCTCAACCCGTCGACCCGCCCCGCCGGGCGGTCTGCCGTGACCGGGCCCCCGGCCGCCGTCGGACCGGTCGGCTACGCCGTGGCCGTACTCTGCTTCGCCACCGTGCTCGCCGCGATCGCCTGGGGCATCTTCGTCATCGTCAACCACAGCTGAACGGCCGTGCCGCGGGCGAGGGAGCGTCACCCCGCCGCCGGGGCCGGGGGCCGTCGCGCCTGCGGTGTTGTCGGTGTGCCGGGTTAGGTTGACGATCATCAGCCGGACCGGATGGGGGACGTCGTGACCGACCGTACGAGCGAGTCGATCAGCTGGGAGGAGACGCGCGCGCTCATCGCCGCGCGGATCCCGCAGGGGGTGATCGACCGGCTCCGGCCGGTGCCCGCCGGTGAGCTGCGCCATCTGCGGACCCCGTTGCGCAAGCTCCGCACCGAGCTGGTGCGCGAACTCTCCTCGGGCGACCGGGGCCGGTACTCCACCGCGTACGACCAGCTCGCCGCACTGCAGTTGGCCGGGATCCTCGCTGCCGCCACCCCGGCCGAGGCGTTGGAGTGGCTCACCTCCCGCCGCCTCCTCGACGTCACCTGGCCGCGGCCGGGCGGCGGCTCCAGCAGCCCCGACCACCACACCGTCCTGCTGACCCTGCTCGCGCCGCACCGGGACGCGGCGTTCCACCGCGAACTCGCGGGCCGGCTCGCCGCATGGCTGCCCGCACGGGGCGACGCCGCCCGGTGGCGGATCACCCAGGGCCTCGCCCTCCGGTCCGGCGCCGAACCCCCCACCACCGACGGCTACGTGATCGGGTGGCTCCGCGAGGGCCGCCGGATTGGCTCCCACCACCGGGAGATCGGCGAGTGGCTCGCCGACCAGGGCCTGCGCGAACCGGTGCCGCACCACCACTCGCTGCTCTCCTGGCTGCGGGCGCAGCCCCGGCTCGCCGAGTTCACCCGTCGGGTGTTCGAAGTCCCGGACGCCGGGGCCGAGTTCACCGAGGCGCTGTCGACCTGCGGCTGGGCCGAGTCGCTCGCCGTCGTGGCGGCCGAGGGACTGCTCGACCGCGCCGAACTGATCGACCTCTGCCTGGGCCGACTGCTGCGCGGCGACCGGCCCGGCAACCTGCGCGGATTCCTGCGGCTGTACGCGGTGCTGGCCCTCGACGCCGACGAGGTCCTCGCCCGGGCCGGGGACCACGTCCGGCTGGCCGCCGACGGTGCGCCGGGCGCCGCCAAGGCCGCCCAGGCGGCGCTGGTCTCCGTGGCGGAGCGGCTGCCGGCCGAGCTGTTCGTCGAACTCACGGGCGCCGTCCTGGCCCGCCCGGAGAAGGGCCTCGCCACCGTCCAGCTGGGCCGGGTCGACGCCGCGCTGCGCCGCGACCCGGCCGGGGCCGACGGCCTGCTGCCCGCCGTCGCCGTGGCTTTCACCCATCCGCTCGCCGCGGTCCAGGAGCAGGCGCTGCGTCTCGTCGCCCGTCACCTGTCGCACGCCGCACCCGCCGTCGCCGGGGCCGTTCGCGCCGCGGCCGCCGATCTCGGACCCGCCCTGCGGCCCGACGCCCACCGCCTGCTGGAGATCCCCGCCCCGCCCGCGGAGCCGCAGTCGGGCGCGCCGGTCGCGGCGGTACGCGTGGCGTGCGCCGAACTGCCCGCCGCACCCGCGGGGCCGCTCGACACCGCCGAGCGGCTGAGCGCCCTGATGGCCGACCGGGTGCCCGACCCGGGTGAGTTCGAGGTGGTGCTCGCCGCCCTGGTGGCGGAGCACCACCGTGACGCCGCCGCGCTCCGGGCCGCGCTGGCCCCGCTCGCCGCACGGCGCGCGGCGAACCCGGGCCGGTTCCCGTTCATCCGTGAAGTCGGCGGAGCGCTCGGCGTCCTGCTCGACGTCCTGACCGGTCGGCCGCAGGCGCCCCGGGCGAGCCTGGCCGTGCTGCTGGGCATGCCCGCCTTCATGCGCACCCTCGGTGTGGTCACCGCGGTGCGCGTGCACGAAGCGGCGTGCTCGGCCGTGGAGGCGCCGGTGCCGCTGCTGCTCGCCACGCCCACGGCCGGCGACGGCACGATCGACCCGGCCGTGCTGCTCGACCGGCTCGCCGCGTACCGGGCCGCCGGTGCCCGCCCCTCACCCGCCGACCTGGCCCAGGCGTTGCTCCGGGTGGCCCCGCCCGCGCTGCCGGCCGTCCGCGCCGCGGCCGCCGGGCTCGGCTGTGAACTGCCGCCGGACGTCGCGCCGCCCGCACCCCGGCGGTTCCACACCCAGACCGCGAACATGCCCGAGCGGCTCGACGGCGTCGGCCGGGCCCCTGCTCCGGTCGTGCGCATCGCCCCGTGTGCCCCCGAGGCCGCGCCGGCACCCGAAGGCGTCACCGGCCTCCTCCACGCCGTCCCCGACCCCACCGAGTACGCCCGGTTCGTGGACGTGCCGTCGACGCCTGCCATCGAGCTCGTCCAGTTCGCCTGGGTGGCGCCGTGGCACCCGGAGACCGTCGCGGCACACGGCGTCCCGGGCGCGGTGTTCCGGGTGGACGCGCCCGGTCCCCGGGAGCCGAACCCCCTGCTGCCCCGGCTCGCGGAGGTGCCGGGCGAGTTCGGACCGGTGTGCCACCTCCTGCTCGCCTACGGGCTGACCGCGTCCCGGGCGGACAACCGCACCGCCGCGCTGGACTTCCTGCTGGCGGCGGGCGCCCAGGGCCGGCTCCGGCCGGATCTGCTGGGCGGATGGATCGCGGCACTCTGGAGGCTGTCCGCGGCCAAGCCGAACCGGGTCCTGCCCGTCCTGGCCGAGGCCGCCCGCACCGGTGCGGGCCGGACGACCTGGGCCGTGCTCGCGGCCGTGATCACCGAGTTCGCCACCGAGCCCGGCCGGCGAGGACTGGCCGACGCGCTGGTACTCGCCGCCGAGTGCGCGGTGGCCGAGGGCATCCGTGAGGCGCTCCCGGCCCTCGACGCCCTGAGCGCCGCGGGGGCGCCGGCTCGCGTCCGGGCGGAATCGGCCCGACTGGCCGCAATCCTGACGGGGTGACGGCCGCGCGGGCTGTCGACGGCCCGGCCCGGGCGCCGGCGCGCGCCGCCGTCGTCGTCCACCGCACCGCTTCGCGGTCCGCGCCGCCTCGCGGTCCGCGCCGCCCGGGTCCACCGGTGCGACCGTCATCACCGGCTGGAAGTACGCCGGCTCCGCCGGTTCGCCCACCGGGACGCCGTCGGCCTCGATCCAGGCGAATTGACGGCCCGTCCGGTCGTCACCTCGCAGCCCGGCGTACGCCGGTCCGTCCCGGGCCGGCCCGGCGTACGCCGCCGGGCGGCCGAGGGCGACCGACCCGGCAGCTGGAGGCCGGTCTGGACGTCTGAGCACCCGGGCCGCCCTTCGGCCTCCGGTGGCGCAGGCGGTGGCGGGAGGCCCCGCCGTCACCGGATCGGGTGAAGATCGCCCGATCGCCGGACAGTACGGCCCGGGCCCCGGCACGCTCATGACGGCCTCGCGGAGATCGCGGGCCGGTGGCGAGCGGAGGGGCGGCAGTGGTGGTGGAGCAGGTCTTCGGAGCTCTCGCGCCGCCCGGGGGAGCGGCCGTGCCCCGGCCGGCCGCAGGGGAGCGCTCGGCCCCGGTGCCACGTCATGTCGCGTGTGTGATGGACGGGAACGGCCGCTGGGCGGCGCGGCGCGATCTGCCCCGCACCTCCGGTCACCGCGCGGCCGAGGCGACGGTGATCGACGTCATCGAGGCGGCCCGGGCGTCCGGCGTCCGGTGGCTCAGCCTGTACGCGTTCTCCACCGAGAACTGGAGCCGCCCCGGCGAGGAGGTCGACTACCTCCTGCACCTGGTGCGCCGGGTCGTGCGCAAGCACGCTCCGCTGTTGCACGCGCGCGGGATCCGCTGCCGCTTCCTCGGCGGCGCGGATCCTCGGATCCCGGCCGCACTGGCCCGCGACTTCGCGGACCTGACGACGCTCACCAGCCGCAACCGGGGCATGACACTGACCGTGGCGTTCGACCACGGCGGGCGCCGGGACATCGTCGAGGCCGCGCGCTCGCTGATCCGCAGCGGTGCGGCGGCCGAGACCCTCGACGAGGAGGGCTTCGCGGCCCACCTGCCGTTCCCCGACACCCCCGACGTGGACCTGGTCATCCGGACCTCCGGGGAGCAGCGCATCTCGAACTTCATGCTCTGGCAGGTCGCCTACGCCGAGTGGATCTTCCCGCCGGTGCTCTGGCCCGACTTCCGGGCGACGCACTTCCTGGAGTGCCTGAACACCTATCAGCGACGCCACCGCCGCTTCGGCGGGGTGGCGGCCGACACGAATGGAGAGGCCGGATCGTGACCCGGACGACCGACGACCACCCGGAGGGCGAGCACACCGCCCCCGGAAGCGGAGCCACCCCCACAGCCGGGGCCACTCCCGCACCCGGAGCCACTCCCGGAGCCGGGTCCACCGCGCGGCCCGGACCGCTGTTCGGCCCGGGCACGCGGTTCCACCGCCTCTTCGACGACCCGTGCTGGGCCGTGGCCATGATCCGGGCGACGGTCCTGGAAGCCGCCCACCCGCAGATCGGTGCGGCCCTGGTCGACAGCTCCACCTTCCTCACCCACCCCTGGCGCCGGATGACCAACACCTTGCGCAGCCTGCAGCGCGTGACCGGTGCGGACGAGGCGGCCCGGGACCGGGAGGTGGCCCGGCTCAACCGGATGCACGCGCGGATGAGCGGCACCGACGCGGCGAACCGGCCCTACGACGCGATGGACCCGGCGGCCCGCGCGTGGGTGGTCGCCACGATGTTCGAGAGCGCCGTCACCATGTTCCGCTGGAGCGGGCGGCCGCTCGACCAGGCCGCGATGGAGGAGCTGTACGCGCAGTTCCTGGCCTTCCAGGCGCTGCTGGGTGACTCCTCCGGCCAACTCCCCGCTTCGCTGCGGGACTTCTGGCCGTACTACGACCGGGTGGTCGAGGAGGAGCTGGAGAACACCGAGGCGCTGCGCACCATCCTGTACCACCTCTTCGACCACCTTCCGGCGCCTCCCCTGCTGGAGGGCGTGCCGACGCTGTGGGCGGCCGGCCGGGCCCTCGCCGGGCCGGCGATCGGGGTGGTCACGGTGGCCTCCCTGCCGGAGACGTTCCGCAGGCGGGCCGGACTGACCGAGGTCCCCGGCGCCCAGGCCCTGAGCCAGGCCGCCTACCTGGCCCTCGGTTCGGCGCGCCTGTTGCCGGAGGGCTGGGTCACCGCCGACAACCTTCTCGACCTGATCTCGCTGTCACCCGACAGCGACGACCCCCGGGCCAGGGCGCTGGCCGCCGTGGGCGACGGGATGAAGCGGTTCGGTGCCCTGCTGCGACTGGTCACCCCGCTCCCGGACGAGCCCGAGCGGCCCGGCGCCGGGAGGCCGTCGGGGCCGTCGGCACGGGCGGGTGCCGGGCGGCGCGGCGCGGAGGAGTTCTTCGACACCGTGCTGGACCAGACCGGGAACGGCTACCTGGACTGGCCCGACCTGGCGGCCATGGCACGGGAGCTGTCCGGCCGCCTCGACCTGGACGAGCCGGAGGAGACCAGGCTCTACGACGCCTATGCCGCCTGGTGGCGTGAGCTCCAGTCGACGCTCGACACGGACGGCGACGGCCGGGTCAGCCGGCAGGAGTACGCGGAGGCGGTTCCCTCCCTCGCCGGCCCCGCCCTGATCCGGGTCGCCGAGGTGCTGTTCGACGTGACCGATGCCGACGGCAACCAGAGCATCGACGCGGACGAGTACCGCGCGCTCTTCCGCACCGGCTTCCACCGCGAACTGCTCGACTCGAACGGGACGTACTCGCGGGCCGCGTTCATCAAGGACTTCCTCGCCTTCATGGCGGGCCGTCAGCGCTCCACGGCCTACGACCCGCTGCTCGCCCAGGCGTGATCCGGCCGGGGCGGTGAGGTGGGGGACGTCGGCGGGCACGGCGGCGGCGCTCGGGGCGACCCGGTCACGCCGCCGTCACGGGAAATTCACAGCACGGGGTCTACTCGCATAGAGGGCGCCGGGGCCATCCTGGCCCGGTCCGAGGTTCAGCGCCCTCACCGGGAGACGCAGATGAAGCCCCGCACCGCAGCCACCGTCATCGCCCTGGCCCTGGCCGGGCTCGCCGTCACGGCGCCCACGGCCGGCGCCAGTGGCACCAAGGTCTCGCAGTCGACCGCCGCCGGTCAGTTCAGGAACGCCGGCATCACGTGGAGTTCCAGTGGCGGCTGTACCACCCGGTCCAACTCCACCTGCACGTCGTTCGAGCAGATCAACTCCGGCACGGTGAGCACGGTCATCACCCTGAAGCAGTCCAGCGGCTGCGCCATCAACATCACGGGTGGCACCGAGGTGGGCCACGCCTCCGGAACGTACAGCCACTACAACGGCTACAAGGTCGACATCTCCCGCAACTCCTGCATCGACGCCTACGTCCAGAACTCCTTCACCTACATCGGCTACCGGGGTGACGGCTACCCGCAGTGGAAGGCCGCGTCGGGCAACCTCTACTGCAACGAGGGCAACCACTGGGACATCCTGGTCTACTGACCCCGGCCTCCGGTGGGGGCGCGCCCGGCCTGCCCCCGCCGACCGGCCGGACCGCGGTGCGGTGGGAGCCCGACGAACGCGCGTCGCCGGGGTCGGGGCGACCGGCGGCGACGGAACTCCGCTGCGGCGCAGCCCACTTCCGCCGGCCGCGCCTCCTCCTCCCGGCCCGCTCCCTGCTCCCCACCCCTGCTCCTCACCCGTGCCCCGCGCCGGGAACCGGCCCGGCATCGGCCCGGCGGCGAACCCTGGCCCGGTCGCCGGCCGTTCAAGGGAAGAGGAGTACGGAACAGTCGAACCAGCCCGCGGGAGTGACAGATGCCGAAGTACCGAGGCGCCCACCGGATCACGGTGACCGGCGTGCAGGCCGACCGGCCGCAACGGGCCGTGGCGACCGTCCGGGGCGGCGGCACCGTCGTGGTGCCGGGCGTCGTCGGTGCCAGCGAGCTGATCGATGCCGCGGACTGGGAGCTCTCCGTCGAGCACGAGCACGACGGCGTCTGGGGGCCCAGCATCCGCGCCGTCGTGGGCCGCTGGGAGGAGCGTGGCGGCACCCACAGCCAGGTGGTCCGGTGCACCGACCGCGACCGGAGCGGCTACCCCGGCGGCCGCAGCCTCGTCCTGCGGATCGACCGGGAGGACCCGCGCCCCCCGGCGGCCCCCGCGTCCGCCCCCGCGCCCCGGTGGGCCGGTACCGAGTCGGCCGACCGCCAGGAGGCCCCGGGCCGGGGCGGTGCCCGGATCAGCACCTCCGGCTCCGACCTCCCGTCGACCCGCACCGCCGACACGGCCACCACCTCCGGCGGCTTCCACACCACCTCCGGCGGCTGGTAGTCCGCGGTCTCGTCGGCCGTCAGGGGCGGCGTCCACGACGTGGGCACCGCCCCGGCGGCCGCTCGCGCACCCGCCCGGGCCGTGCCCGGTACCGCTCCCATGACAGTGAGGTCGCAGACCGGGCGCGCGGGACCCGGAGAGCGTCGGCGACCCATGGCGGATCAGCGCAGGTCGTGGCGGGTGCCGTCGCCGACGGCGCGGAGCTTGTCCGGGTTGGCCACGTTGTGGATCGTCGAGATCCGCCCTTCGGGGTCGAACTCGAAGGTCAGCGTGGCGACCACGCGGTCCGGGCCGCGGAAGACCAGGCCCGGGCCGCCGTTGATCGAGGTGAGCTCCGCCCGCATCTGCCCGGGCTCGATGCCCTGGTAGGTCACGCTGCCGAGCGCGGCGAACCAGCGGGCCACCGTCTCCAGGCCGACGACCGGCTTGAGGGCCTGGCGGACCTTGCCGCCGCCGTCGGTCCACAGCGTCACGTCCGGGGAGAGCAGCTCCATGAGTGTGTTGATGTCGCCGCCCGACGTCGCCGCGAAGAACCGCTCGGTGACGTCCCGTCGGCGGGCGGCGTCCGCGGTGAAGCGGGGCCGGCGGGCCTGGACGTGCTCGCGGGCGCGGTGCCCGGCCTGGCGCACGGCCGGCTCCGAGCGCTCAACCGCCTCGGCGATTTCCGCGTAGCTGAAGGCGAAGACCTCCTTCAGGACGAACACCGCGCGCTCCAGCGGGCTCAGCGTCTCCAGGACGACCAGCAGGGCCATCGAGACCGAGTCGGCCGCGGCGATGTCCTCGGCGGTGTCCGGGAGGGTGAGGATCGGCTCGGGGAGCCACGGTCCGACGTAGGTCTCGCGCTGGTGGCGGGTCGACCGGAGCCGCTCCATCGCCAGGTTGGAGACGATCCGGGCCAGGTAGGCCTTGGGGTCGGCGACCTGGGAGCGGTCGGCCGCCGACCACTTGAGCCAGGCGTCCTGGACCACGTCCTCGGCATCGGCGGCGGTGCCGAGGAGGCGGTAGGCGACGGAGAAGAGCAGGGTGCGGTACTGCTGGAAGACGAGCTGGTCGGCGTCGTCCTGTCGCGGCTGGGTCACTTGGCGCTCCGGATCCTGGTGTAGCGGCCGCCGTGCGGCCAGAACGCGCCCGAGGCGGGCATCTTCTTCATGCGGGCGAAGGTCGGCCACGGCGCGGCGCTGACCGTCTCCTTGTACTTCGCGGCCCGCTTGCCGGTCAGCACGAGCCGGCGCGGGGTGTCGTCGGGGTGGGTGAACTGGACGACGGCGTCGTGCCGGCCCAGGCTGACGGGTGTGTGGTAGTAGCCGAAGCGGAAGGGCTTGGGCTCCTTGCCGGCCAGGACCCGCAGGATCGAGAGGGCCGCGTGCACGCCGGTGGGCATGCCGCTCTGGCAGGTCCCGTGCATCACGCCGTAGCCCTGGCGGACCGCCGCCGCGTCGCCCACGGCGTAGACGTCCGGGTGGGAGACCGAGCGCAGGGCAGGGTCGGTGACCACGCGGCCGCGCTCGTCGACGGTCAGGCCGGCGGCGGCGGCCAGCGGGGAGACGCGGGTGCCGCTGGTCCACAGCACCGCGTCCGCGGGGAGGACGGTGCCGTCCGCGAGTTCGACGCCGTCCGGCAGGACCTTGACCACCTCGACGCCGCCGCGCACCCGCACACCGAGCCGGGCGAGCGCAGCGTCCAGGTGGGCCTTGGCCTTCGGGTGCATGGTCGCGCCCGGCTCCTGACGGCCCAGCAGCTCCACCCGGAGCTCCGGGTACCGCTCGGCGATCTCCGCCGCGGCCTCCACGCCGGTGAGTCCGCTGCCGCCGACCACGACGGTCCCGCCGCCGAGCCGGGCCAGCCGGTCGGCGAGGAGCGCGGCGTCCTGCGGGCTGTTGAGGGTGTGGGCGTGGTCGTCCACGCCGGGGACGGCGTCGGTGTCGGCGACGCTGCCCAGGCCGTAGACCAGGGTGTCGTAGCGCAGGACCCGGTCGTCGTC
The DNA here is from genome assembly GCF_044540385.1 of Kitasatospora sp. NPDC086009. Lineage (NCBI taxonomy): Bacteria > Bacillati > Actinomycetota > Actinomycetes > Kitasatosporales > Streptomycetaceae > Kitasatospora > Kitasatospora sp. NPDC086009. Next base: position 5,478 of record NZ_JBITSA010000035.1, on the reverse strand, counting down.
GATCCGGACGGTCTTCGCCCCGGCGTCCACGGCGGTGACCCAGCCGCGGGCGAAGGTCGCACCGGTGCCGTCCAGCAGCTCCGGGATGCTCATCGCGGCCGTCTGCTGGCCGGTGGCGGTCATGTGCAGCCGGAGCCGCTCGGTGAAGTGCTCGTCGGGGTTGACCAGCGTCACCCGCAGATCCGCGCGCTTGCGGGTGCGGGCCGCGAGCTGGATCGCCGCGGAGAGTCCGGCGTAGCCGGCGCCCAGGACCAGGACCTCGTGCTGCCGTGTTGCTGTCGTGTTCGTCATCGTCATCGTCGCCTTCGTGTCGGTCGTTCCCGCCGTGCGGACAACCACCAGACGCGAGCTGCCCTCCCGTTCGTGACACGGGGCCGAAGTGACCCGCGTCACATCGCCGAGAGGAGTGCGCGGGCGCGCGGCACAAGCCCCCCGAGTGCCGCGACGCAGAGCATTCAACCATGATCGACTCGGCGTCGCGGGGGAACCGGGGAACGGCGGGACCCGCAGGTCGGCGGCGGCTCCGGTCCCTCCGCACGCCGCCCGGCGGCGGCTCGCCGCCTGGCCGGCGCCGGCCTTCGGAGGAGCTCCGGAGGCGTCCACGTAACTTCCCTACCCCGGACGCGACCGCCATGCGCGCCACCCTGGACACGGCCTTCACTCGCGGCGCCGGCTACGTCTACGCCACCGACGACGAGCTGGACATCCCGTGGGACGCCGCCCCGGCTCGGGGTTTCGCCACTGAGACCGCCTATGCGGCCACCAAGGGCTGACGGGGGGTCTGCCCGTCGCCGGGGTCCGGGTGCCCCGGCCACGACGGCGGCGGGCGTCACCCCGGTGGGGTGTCCTCGCCGCCGCCTTGCGAAGGGCCGGCGCTGAACCGGAGTGCGGCTCCGTTTCGTTCCTCCTGGTGTCCTCGGGCGCTCTGCGGACTCGTGCCGGAGCACCCGGACCGTCGGTGCGCACCCGAACGCCCCGTCGGCGTGCGGTGCTCCGGGGTCCGTCGCCGCGGCGGGTTGCTCTTCTGGACATTATATGTCGGTAGCCTATATATGTAGCTGCATGACACAACGCTCCACGCAGCCGCAGACCCTGCCGCGGCCCGCCGTCCCCGACGAGGGCCGGGCCGGTGCCACGGAGACCGCCGGGCCCGCCCGTCCCGCCGACGGCCTGTCAGGCCTGTTGGGCCTGGTGGCGCTGCGGTTCGAGGTGGCCCGCGGCCGGCGCTGGTTCTGGCCGGTGGTCCTGGTGGCCGGTTACGCGGTCGAGGTCCTCTTCCGCCTGGTGCTCGTCCGGCACCTGAGCTACCCCTCGGTGCACCCTGACGAGGACTCCTACCTGGTCCTCGCCCGCGTGCTGGCCGGCCGGCCGACCACCGAGATGCCGGTCGGCGTGGTGATCCCGGGCGGCTACCCGCTGCTGATCTCCCCGGCGTTCCGGATCGCCGACGACCCGGTCACCGCCTATCACCTGATCATGGGGATCAACGCGCTGCTGAACGCGCTGGTCTTCCCGCTGGCCTACCTGGCGCTGCGCCGGCTGGGCCTGCGCCGGCTGCTGGCGTACGTCTTCGCCGGGGCCACCGCGCTGCTGCCGCCGGTGATCTTCTACTCCGAGTTCGTCATGTCGGACACCGTGCTGCCGGTGCTGATCCTGGCCTGGCTGCTCTGCATGCACGGATGGCTGAGCGAGGGCCCGGTCAAGCACCGCTCCTGGTACGCGGCCGGCACCGGCGCGGCCGCCGCGTACACGATGGCCACGCACGACCGCGGCGGCGTGGTGGTGGCGCTCACCGGGGTGGTCCTCGTCGGGGTCCTGGCGCTGCGCTGGGCCCCGTGGCGCACCACGCTGGTCGGCCTCGGCTCCCTGGGCGTCGGCGTGGCGGGGGTCGAGGCGCTGTCCTGGTGGCTCGACCGCCAGTTCACCGTCGAGCCGAGCGACGTCGGCGGCTACCTCTGGAAGGGCCTCACCGACCCCGACAAGACCGGGATGACGCTGACCCGGGTGGCCGGGCAGATCTGGTACTTCATCGTCTCCACCTGGGGCATCGGCGGCCTGGCGGTCGTGGTCTGCCTGTTCGCGCTCTTCAGCGGCCGCTTCCCGCGGCCGGACCGGATCGTCGGCGGGGTGCTGGCGGCCCTGCTGGTCGGCACCGCGCTCGCCTCCGCCGCCGCCCTGCCGGACGACGGGCGGGTCGACGACTGGGTCTACGCACGCTACCTCTCGTTCCTGGTCCCGGCGGCGTTCGTCGTCGGCGCCGCCGTGCTCTCCCGGCTCGGCCGCCGCCGGCTCGCCGTCACGGCGGCCGTCACGGTCGGCCTCACGGTGCTCCTCGGCAAGCTGGTCGTCTGGTCCGCGGGCTCGGCGCTGACCACCAAGCTGTTCATCGGCTGGGCCCTGCCGGACGTCACCTTCCTGGCCACCGACTGGATGCGGCTGAACGTCATGCGCTCGTCCGTCGCCGCCTTCGTCGTCCTGGGCGCGGTGGTCCTGTTCCTGGCCGCGGGCGGGCGCCGGGTGCTCTGGGCGATCGGACTCTCCCTCGCGCTGTTCGCCGGCTTCGCCACTGCCACCATCACCGAACAGGTCAGCTACCCGCACGCGAACTACCGCAAGCCGCTGGCGACCGGCTTCACCAAGGCCTCCGGGATCAAGTCCACGGACAACGTGGTCCTGGCCTGGGACCTCGACGGAGGTCTGCGCAACGCCCAGGCCTTCGAGGTCTACCGGGGTCGGGTCTGGTACCGCGACCCGCGCTGGCAGCCCGTCCCCGCGGAGGCGACCGTCCTGGTCACCCCGGCGGCCCCGGAGGGCAAGGCCACCGACGGGTACTGGCCGGAGCACCCCGCCGAGTGGTACGTCGCGAAGGAGAACCGGTCGCAGGGCTGGGCGCTCTGGCGCAAGTCCTGACCGCGGGCGCCCGTCGGCCGTTGGCCGGCGCCCATGCCCGTCGCCCGCCGGGCCGACCGCGTGACCGGGTCGGCCGGGCGGGCCGGCGGGGTCCGCCGAGCGGACGGCGCGGTCCGGCCGAGCGGACGCCCCGTGTGGCCCCGGTCACCTGTGCCGCACCTCACAGGTGTTCCCGCAGGCGGCCCTCACACCCGCTCTGACCTGCTGGTTCGCCCGTGGGCAGGCCGTCGCCCCAGGTGCCTGCGCGGGGTGGGCCCGGGCTCCGCGGCTTGCGAAGGACGCGTCCGTTCGCACAAGCTCCACCCTCGACGGGCTCTCCTCCGCTCCTGCCGCGGACGGGGCCCGCGGCTCTCCAGGGGGGCAGGAAAGGTACTGCCACAGCATGAGAACCCTGCGAAACAACGCCCGACACCGCCGGGGCGCGCCGACGGCCTGGAAGCGGCTGACCGTCGCCGGACTCGCGGCCGCGGCCGTGACCGCCGGCACCGCGACCTGGGCGGTGCAGTCCGAGGCGGCCACCAGCCCGGTCACCGTCGACTCGCTCGGCATCACGCCGACCTCGCCCGCGCCGGACTCGGCCGTGACCGCCACCGCCAAGGTGCACGCGAACAAGCGGCTCAAACTGCAGAGCCTGACCATCGCGGTGCGCTCGGCGAGCGGCGCCAACTACGACTTCCCCGGGGCCGTCGCCACCACGCTGGGCACCCGGCAGACCACCGTCACGCCGAAGAGCCGGACCTTCCCCAGCGGCTCGTACACCTATTTCGTCGCCTACCAGGCCTCGGACGGCTGGCACAACCTGACGCCGGTCCACAGCTTCACGTCGAGCGGCGGCACCGTGACGCCGACGCCGACGCCCACGCCCACCCCGACGCCGACCCCCACGCCGACGCCCACCCCGGTCCCGACGCCGACCCCCACCGGCTCCACCGGCGGTCCGCTGGGCATCGCGGGAAGCTGGCGCCCGGTGTTCGCGGACGAGTTCAACGGCAGCACCGTCGACAGCGCCAAGTGGACGCCCAACTGGTTCGGCTGCCAGACCTGCACCACGCAGCCGGTCAACCCCGACATCGAGCTGGCGGCCTACGCCCCGTCGCAGTCCACCGTCAGTGGCGGCTCGCTGCACCTGAACATCGCCCAGCAGCCGACCGTGGTGAACGGCAAGACCTACCCGTACCGCTCCGGCATGCTCTCCTCCAACGGCAAGGCGGAGTTCACCTACGGCGCCTTCGAGGCACGGATCTACCTGCCCGCCGACGGCTCGCAGATCGCCAACTGGCCGGCGTTCTGGACGGACGGTCACAACTGGCCGGCCGACGGCGAGATGGACGTCATGGAGGGCCTGGGCGGCCAGGCCTGCTACCACTACCACTCGCCGTCCGGCGGTCCCGGCGGCTGCGCCACGGGCAACTACAGCGGCTGGCACACCTACGGCGCCGAGTGGAAGCCGGGTTCGGTGACCTACTTCTACGACGGCAAGCAGGTCGGACAGATCACCACCGGCATCAGCTCGTCGCCGCAGTACCTGATCCTGAACAACGCCGTCTGGTCCGGCGGCGGTCCGTCGGCGACCCCGGCCGACATGCAGGTCGACTACGTACGGGTCTGGCAGCACTGACCGGCCGTCCAGCAGCACAGTACGGCGGTGGGGCGGCCCCCCCGGGGGGGGGGCAGGGCCCGCCGCCGGCGACCGCCGGGTCATGATCGACCTGCCCGGCGCGACCGACACGTCCGTACGGGAGACCGTGGGGGTGGTGCGGGAGTGCGGGGCGCAGGAGCGCGCGTACTACTGCGCGGACACCCACGCGATGCTGAAGGTGCGCGCGGCCGATCCGTCCGCCGAGATCGCGCTGACCTGGACCACCCTCGCCCCTCCGCGCGCCGTCCTGCTCGATGCGGTGCGTCCGCGCTGGCTGAACTACCGCTTCGGGCTGCTCAGCCGCGACTTGGCCGACCGGGTCCACTCCGACGGGCTGCTGGTCTCCACCTGGACGGCGGACACCCGGCGCACCATGCGACGGCTGATCGCGCACGGCGCCGACTCGATCACCACCAACCGGATCGACGCGCTCCGGGTCCAGCTGGCGAACTCCCCTTCCTCCGGGGCCTCTTGATCGGTCCGGCATCATGGGCGGTCCGTACCGTCCGTGATCCCTGGAGCAGACGTGACCGAACCCGGCCCCCGCACCGTGCCCTCCCGTGTCCGTGCCGACATCGCCCACAACGCCCGGGTGTGGAACTACTGGCTCGGCGGCCGCGACAACTACTCCGTGGACCGTGTGGTGGGCGACCGGGTGACCGGCCTGTATCCGAGCATCGGAGAGGTGGCCCGCGCCGACCGGGCGTTCCTCGGGCGGGTGGTGCGGCATCTGGCCGGTGACGCGGGGGTCGGCCAGTTCCTGGACATAGGCACCGGACTGCCGACCGTGGACAACACCCACGAGGTGGCCCAGCACACCGCGCCCGACGCACGCGTCGTCTATGTCGACAACGACCCGATCGTCCTGGCGCACGCGCGCTCCCTGCTCAGCAGCTCGCCCGAGGGCGCCACCGAGTACATCGACGCGG
>NZ_JBITSA010000034.1:0-44039 GCF_044540385.1 Kitasatospora sp. NPDC086009 | reverse complement strand
GTTGACTTTTGGCACGCTGTTGAGTTCTCAAGGAACGGACACTTCCTTCGGACCGCCTTCCAGCGGGCCCTCCGGGCGCTTCGTTCTTTCGTGTTCCCAGCTTATCAGATCCTCGCGGCCGTTCTTACCGGCGCTTGTTTCTCTGAATTCCCGCTGGGGGGATTTCCTTCGACTTCGCTCCGAAGTTTATCAAAGCTTTCGGTGTGCTCAGTTCCGGGGTTTACCTCGTCAAAGGGCGCGCACTTCGTGAAATGCGATCGCCCTGATTCGGCGGTGTCGTAGACACTAACGCCTCGGACCGGATGTTGTCCAACCAGTCCCAACCGTTGAAACCTACTAGCCCGCTCGTGCCACGTCAATGGTTTGACCGGGATGCGAGAAGAGTAGCAGGTCAGCGGCATGTCGATCACATCGGCTCAGGCCGCGACGGGCTGAAGGTCCGCCCGATCGGCCGCGTCCAGATCACCGGTCTCGCCGTTTGCCGCGGCCTTCCGGCCCAGGACGAGGGCGTAGAACAGGAATGCGACCTCGGCCAGCGCGCCGATCGTGATGCGGGCCCAGGTGGGCAGGCCGGAGGGAGTGACGAAGGCTTCCAGGACACCGGAGACCCCCAGCACCGTCGCGAGGCCGATGGCCATGCCGATGATGGACCGGCCCTGTTCCGCCAGGGCCGTCCCCCGGGTCCGCGGGCCGGGGTCGATGATGGTCCAGCCCAGGCGCAGGCCCAGCCCGCCGGCCACGAAGACGGCGGTGAGCTCCAGCAGACCGTGCGGAATGAGCAGACCGAGGAAGACATCGAGCCGGCCGGCCGAGGCCATCAGCCCGACCCCGAGGCCGAGGTTGAGGACGTTGCTCCACAGCACGAAGAGCACCGGAATGCCCAGCGCGATCCCGAACAGCAGGCACTGCACGGCGATCCAGGCGTTGTTCGTCCAGACCTGGGCCGCGAACGAGCTCGCCGGGCGGTCCGAGTAGTACGCCTCGTACTCGCCGCCGGGCCTGGTCATCTCCCGGAGCGTGTCCGGCGTGGCCAGACTGTTCCGGACCTCCGGGTGGGTCGCGACCCACCACGCGATCACGGCGGTGGCGAGCAGCGAGAGCACGGCCACCGGCAGCCACCAGCGGCGCGAACGGTAGAGCGCGGCCGGGAAGCTCACGCTGTAGTAGCGCGCGACGTCCCGCCAGCCGCTGGTGCGGGTGCCCGTGACGGCGTCGCGGGCCCGCGAGACCAGGCTGGTGAGCCGGCCCTCCAGGGTGGGGTCGGGCGCGGCGGCCTGCACCTTGGCCAGGTGACCGGTGACGCGCTGGTAGAGGGTGACCAGCTCGTCCGCCTCCTCGCCGGTGAGCCGGCGGTTCTTGGCGAGGGCGTCCAGCCGTGCCCACTCCCCCTGGTGGGTGGCGACGAAGACGTCCAGGTCCATGCGGCAGCTCCATGGTCGGCGCGGGGCGCGCGGGCAGGCGGGGTGCGGACAAGTGGGCCCAGCATGCCAGGGGCGGCGGCCACCCGGGCCGCCGGGACCTCCCTTCCCGAGCGGGTCCGCGGCCCCGTATGTTGACGACTGCAGATCACGGGGTCGTGGGGGCCGGTCCGACGGCCTTCCCTCCCCGCGGACCGCGGACCATGAACCACCGACGGGAACGGACGGGTGTCTTGAGCGACCTGGTGACGGGCGAGGCGGTCGTCCTCGGCCTGCGCACGGCGAAGCTTCCGAGCCGGGCGCTGGCGACCGGGCTGGACCTGCTCGTACAGGGCGCCGCACTGGTGGTGACGTCCCTGGTACTGAGCTTCGCCCTGGTCGACCTCGACGGTGCGGCCCTCGCCGCCATCCTGCTCGGGCTGATGGTGTTCTTCCTGGTCGGCCTGCCCGTCATGGTCGAGACCCTCACCCGGGGGCGCTCTCTCGGAAAGGCCGCGCTGGGCCTGCGGGTGGTGCGCAGCGACGGCGGACCGGTGCGGTTCCGGCACTCGCTGGTGCGCGGGCTGGTCGGCTTCTTCGAGATCATCGTGCTGAGCGGGGTGCCGGCGGCGATCTGTTCGGCGGTCTCGGCCGACGGCAAGCGGCTGGGCGACGTCTTCGCGGGGACCCTGGTGGTCCGCGAGCGGGTGCCCGGGGGCGGCGGTGCGGCGAACGCGCTGCCGCCGGTGCACCCGCAGCTGCTGCAGACGATCGGCGGCGAGCTGGTCGCCCTGGACCTCTCCGCCGTGCCGGAGCCGCTCTGGCTGGCGATCCGCCAGCTGCTCGGCCGGATCGGCGAGCTGGACCCGGCGGTGGCGCACCGGATGTCCGCCCGGCTCGCCGACGACCTCGCCGCGCGCACCGGCCACCCCGTCCCGTACGGGCTGCACCCGGCGGCGTACCTCGGCGCGGTGCTGACCGAGCGCCAGCGGCGGGAGTGGACCAGGGCCCAGGGCTACGGACTTCAGCACCAGCCGCGGCCCCACGTCCAGCCGCCCACGGCACCGGCCGCACCGGCACCCGCCTCCGCACCCGCGATGCCCACGACACCCCCGGTACAAGCCCAGCCCCAGGCCCGACCCCAGCCCCAGCCCGCCCCCGCCCCGCAGCCGGCCCCCGGCACCGGATTCGCCCCGCCCGCCTGACCCGCGGGACAACCCGGGCGACCGCCCGCTACCGGCCGTCGAACTCGACCGGCCAGGCGTTCGGCGGCGACTCCAACTCCTCCAGCTCCACCCCCGCCGCGGCCAGCACCACGTCCCCCGCCAGGTGCACCACCTGCTGCTCGCCCGTCTCCAGGTCCGCCACCTGGTAGCGCTCGACCAGCAGCGGCCCCGAGTCCGTCGCGTGCGTCTCCACCGCCTCCAGCAGCCAGCCCTGGTCGAAGGTGCGCGGCGCCAGCACCGGCTCGGTGAACGCGACCAGCCGCACCTTGGCGCTCGCCCCCTCCCGCAGCCGCAGCAGCCGGGCGGTGGCGACCAGGAAGGCCGGCGAGCGCCCGGCAAAGCCGTGGGCCCGGTCGTGCCCCTCCACCGCGTGCCCCCCGGCCGGGTCGGCCGGGTCCGTGCGCACCCAGGCCACCCCGTCGACCGCCCCGCCGCGGACCTGCCAGCCGCCCGCCTTCAGCTCCGTCCGCAGCGGCCGGGCCCGGGAGTCCAGCGTGAGGTCGAGGGTGCCGAGAACCCGGCCCTCCGGCCCGTACGTCTTGGAGACGTACCGCCAGCCGGCCGGACCGGGCGCGCAGCTGAACCGCTCCTCGCCGAGCAGGACGTGGTCATGGGTGTCGTGGAGCGAGTACCGGCCATTGGGCATGCCCGAGAGCCTACGTGGACGATCACGGCCGTCGGGCATGCAACGTTCGGCAGCGGTGCCCGCATTAGGGGGTGGACGGCGCGGTTCGGCGCCGTCGGTACTACGGAAGGGGGGCAGGGATGGCGAAGACGGCACGCGAAGCGGAGTTCACCGAGTACGTGGCGTCCAGGAGCGGCTGGCTGCGCAAGGTCGCCTACTTGCTGTGCGGGGACTGGCACCGCGCGGACGACCTGGTCCAGGAGAGCATCACCAAGCTCTACGTGAACTGGCCACGGGCCGGACGGGTCGAGAACGTCGACGGCTACGCCCGCAAGGTGCTGGTCAACACGTTCCTCGCCGAGCAGCGGTCACCCTGGTGGCGGCGGACGACGCGCAACGGCACGGCGCCCGACACGGCGAGCGTGGGCGTCGACCTCGACGCCTCCCTCGACCTGCGCAAGGCGCTGGCCGCGCTGCCGCCGCGGCAGCGGGCCACCGTGGTGCTCCGGTACTACTGCGACCTGACGATCGACCAGGCCGCCGAGGCGCTGGGCTGCTCGTCCGGCAACGTCAAGAGCCAGACCTCGCGCGGTCTGGAGGCGCTCCGCGTCTCCCTCGCCGCCCGCCCCGCCACCGCAGAGAGGACGTCATGACGAACAACGAGTACCAGAACCTCACGGGGCGGTTGAGCTCGCTGGCCGACGAGCCCGCCCCGCCGTCCGCCGTCGACACCGCCTGGGCCGTCGTCCGCGGCCGGTCGCGGCTGCGCCGCCGGCGCGGGGCCGCGTGGGGCGCGGCGGCGGCGGTGACGGCGGCGGCGGTCCTGGGCGGTTCGCTGCTGACCCGGCCGGCCGGCGGGACCGCCACGCCGGAGGCGCCGGGCACGCTCGTCGCCGCGAGCTCCCCCCAGGTCTCGTCCGCCGCGCGCACGGGCACCGACCCCTTCTTCACCGAGGCGCGGTTCGGCTGGCTGCCGGACTCGCTGAACGCGGCGGGCGGCATCGGCTACGGCTACGCCGACGCGCTGGGCGCCGAGCACACGTCCGCCAAGGTGTGGACGAAGGGGCAGTCCACGCCGAACCTCTCGCTGTCGCTCGCGCCGGGGAACGCCGAGCCCGCGCACGTCGGCCGGCACACGGTGCCGGCTCCCCCGGTCGACGGGCGTTCGGCCCACTGGCTGGTCTCCGACAACCCGCTGCCGGTCGACCCGGTGACCCTGTCCTGGGAGACGGCCTCGGGCCGGTGGGCGCAGCTGGACGCCTACGCGCCGAAGGAGGCCAGGCCGGAGGAGACGCTGCTGCGGATCGCGGCCGGGGCCCGCTTCGGGCGGACCGACCTCCCGCTGCCGGTCTACCTGACGGGGCTTCCGGCGGCGTTCAAGGTGTCGGCGGTGTCGTTGCTGCGGCCCTCGGCCGTCATCGACGAGCCCTGGCGGGTCAGCCTGGCGCTCACCGCCGAGAAGCTCTCGGTCGACGTCATGGTCCAGCCGGAGACCGCCGAGCCCGCGGTGGCTCCGCCGGGCGCCGACCCGCGCGAGTGCGAGGTGGACAAGGGCGTGCGGATCTGCGTGTCGACCCGCTCCGGGGCGAACCCGGCGCTGGAGGCGATCGGCGGGCTCCCCGGGCTGCTGGCGAAGATCAGGTCCGTGGGTGCCGACGAGGGCGCCTGGACGGTCGACGTCCTGCGCTGACCGGGCCCGGACGCGGCCGTGGCCGACACCCCGCGAAGGGGCGCCGGCCACGGCCGTGTCACCTGATCAGTAGCGGTACTGGTCCGCCTTGTACGGGCCCTCGACCGGGACGCCGATGTAGTCGGCCTGGTCCTTGGTCAGGGTGGTCAGCTTCACGCCCAGCGCGTCGAGGTGCAGACGGGCGACCTTCTCGTCCAGGTGCTTCGGCAGCACGTAGACGCCGATCGGGTACTGCTCGGTCTTCGTGAACAGCTCGATCTGCGCGATCGTCTGGTTGGCGAAGGAGTTGGACATCACGAACGACGGGTGGCCGGTCGCGTTGCCCAGGTTCAGCAGGCGGCCCTCGGAGAGGACGATGATGGTGCGGCCGTCCTCCTTGCGCCACTCGTGGACCTGCGGCTTGACCTCGGTCTTCACGACACCCGGCAGCTGGGCCAGGCCGGCCATGTCGATCTCGTTGTCGAAGTGGCCGATGTTGCCGACGATGGCCTGGTGCTTCATCCGGGCCATGTGCGAGGCCATGATGATGTCCTTGTTGCCGGTCGTCGTGATGAAGATGTCGGCCGTCTCCACGACGTCGTCCAGGGTCGCGACCTGGTAGCCGTCCATCGCCGCCTGGAGCGCGCAGATCGGGTCGATCTCGGTGACGATGACGCGGGCGCCCTGGCCGCGCAGCGACTCGGCGCAGCCCTTGCCCACGTCGCCGTAGCCGGCGACGACGGCGACCTTGCCGCCGATCAGCACGTCGGTGGCACGGTTGATGCCGTCGATCAGCGAGTGGCGGCAGCCGTACTTGTTGTCGAACTTCGACTTGGTGACCGAGTCGTTGACGTTGATCGCCGGGAACAGCAGCTTGCCGTCGCGGTGCATCTCGTACAGGCGGTGGACACCGGTGGTGGTCTCCTCGGTCACGCCCTTGATGGTGGCGGCGACCTCGGTCCACTTGTTCGGGGTCTCGACCAGGGTGCGGTTGAGCAGCTCCAGGATGATCCGGAACTCGTCGTTGTCCGCGGTCGACGGGTCCGGCGCGGAGCCGGCCTTCTCGAACTCGACACCCTTGTGGATCAGCAGGGTGGCGTCGCCGCCGTCGTCCAGGATCATGTTCGGGGTCTGGCCGTTCGGCCAGGTCAGCGCCTGCTCGGTGCACCACCAGTACTCGTCCAGCGTCTCGCCCTTCCAGGCGAAGACCGGCACACCCTGCGGGTTCTCGGGGGTGCCCTCCGGGCCGACCGCGATGGCGGCGGCGGCGTGGTCCTGGGTGGAGAAGATGTTGCAGGAGCACCAGCGGACCTCGGCACCGAGGGCGGTGAGGGTCTCGATCAGCACGGCGGTCTGCACGGTCATGTGCAGCGAGCCGGTGATGCGGGCGCCGGCGAGCGGCTGCGAGGCGGCGTACTCGGCGCGGATCGTCATCAGGCCGGGCATCTCGTGCTCGGCCAGCTGGATCTCCTTGCGGCCGAACGGCGCCAGGGAAAGGTCGGCGACCTTGAAGTCACCGGTGATGTCGGTCGACATGCGTCTGCTCCTCGCTGATGGGGATGGGGCAAGGCCAAAGGTCCTGGGTGTGCGTCGCGGCACGGCGGGGACGCACGGGTGCGCGGCAACGCCGGGGCCACCGGATCCGCGGCGGGACCGGTTCCCTGCTGCTCAGCACAAACCGTCGGAGGACCTCTCTCCCTCGACCGGTACGCGCCCCCAGGGGACGGACCACCGATCGACCGCCATCAGCAGCGACGTTCTGGCTCTGGTGACGAATCTACACCGGCGGGCCCGGACGGCGGCTCGCTATGACCGTTTTTCGGCCCGCGCACCGCCGCCCCGGGGGTGCGGGTGCTCAGTGCGCGCCGGGCACCGGTCCACCGGGCGTGGCGTACGGGTCGTCGCCCTGCGCCTCCTTCTCGGCGCTGTACACGTCGGGCTCCAGGTAGATCGCCCGGGCGATCGGGACGGCCCGGCGGACGCGGATCTCGGCGGCGTCGATGGCCTGCGCCACCTGCGCGGCGGAGTCCTCCGCGTTGACCGCGATCTTGGCGGCGACCAGCAGTTCCTCCGGGCCGAGGTGCAGGGTCCGCATGTGGATCACGCGGGTGACGGAGTCGTGGTCGACCAGCGCGTCGCGGATCTCGGCCACCACCTCCGGGTGGGCGGACTCGCCGATCAGCAGCGACCTGGTCTCCGACGCCAGCACGAGGGCGATCACGATCAGCAGCAGGCCGATCGCCAGGGTGCCGATACCGTCCCAGACGCCGTCCCCGGTGATCACGGTCAGGCCGACGCCGAAGAGCGCCAGCACCAGACCGATCAGCGCGCCGGTGTCCTCCAGCAGGACGACCGGCAGCTCCGGCGCCTTGGCCCGGCGGATGTAGGCGGGCCAGCCGTGCGCGCCCTTGTCCTTGACGGCTTCGCGGTAGGCGGTGAAGAAGGACCACGCCTCCAGCCCGATCGCCAGCACCAGCACGCCGATCGGCCAGTACCAGTTGTCCAGCTCGTGCGGGTGGGCGATCTTCTCGTAGCCCTCGTAGACGGCGAACATGCCACCGACGCTGAACAGCACGATGGAGACCAGGAACGCGTAGATGTAGCGCTCGCGCCCGTAGCCGAACGGGTGCTCCTGGGTGGCCGCCCGCTGCGAGCGCTTGCCGCCGACCAGCAGCAGAACCTGGTTGCCCGAGTCGGCCAGCGAGTGGACGCCCTCGGCCAGCATCGAGGAGGAGCCGGAGAACGCGAAGGCCACGAACTTGCTGACCGCGATGCCCAGGTTCGCCGCCAGGGCCGCGACCAGGGCCTTGGTACCGCCTTCGGTGCTCATGCCGGTGTGGATCCCTCCGCCGGGGGCCGCTCGGGCGGCCCGCGCTCTGCTCTGTCGGGTGCTGCCTCGGCCGGGTCGCGCCCCGGCCGAGTCCGTCGAGCGCATACGGTACCGGGCCGCCGCGCCGCGGGGTCGGGACGGCGCCCCGGCCCCGGCCCGGGAGGGCGCCGCGCCGCGGGCTCAGGACTGCGCCGCGAGCCCCAGGTAGACGGCGGCGAAGTCGGTCAGCGCGATCAGGTCGGCCAGCGCGTGCAGCGGGTCGGGCCGGGTGGTGGCGTACTCGGTGAGCCGGACGTCGTGGGCGGCGGCCAGCCGCTGCCCCCGGGTGACCGGGTAGCTGCGCGGACGCTCGTCGTCGGCCGGCACCTCGGCCGGGCCCCGGTCCTCCTCGCCGGTGGCCGGCGTGCCCGGGAGGTGCCGCAGCACCAGCACCTGAAGGTGCAGCGGGTCGGGCTCGTCGACCCGGTCGCGGAAGAAGTCGTCGGGGTCGGCCCCCGCGCCGAGCTGGCCGGCGAACATGCCGCGGTGCGCGGTCAGCACCTGCGGCAGCAGGCCGGCCGGCGCCGGGCGGCCGGCCCGCTCGGCGAGCTGGGTGGTGAACCGGGCGGCGGCCGCGCCGGCCACCGGCCCCTCGGCCCAGAGCAACGGCACGGTACCGGCCAGCCGGGCGGCCAGGCTCTTGGCGGGGTTGGTGTACGCGGCCGCGTCCGGCCGGCAGCGCACGGCGGCCTCGTCCAGCAGGTCCGCGGTGGCGGCCGGCGCGTCGTAGGGCAGCTGGGTGACGCCGAGCTTCTGGGCCAGCGCCAGCAGCGGGGCGAGGTGGGCCCAGAGCGCGGCCGGGTCCTCGGCCGGGAGGTCGGGCTCGGCCCCCGGCCCGGCCGGGGGCGTGCCGTCGTCGGGCAGGTTGGACGGCACGTAGGGCAGCGGCAGCGCGCGGACCTGAAGGGCGGCCTCGGCCAGCCGGCTGCCGGCGGGGGCGGTGACGACGATGGCGCAGCCGCGCGCGTAGGCCTGTTCGGCGAGGGCGACCAGGCCCTGCTCGCCGCCGTCGGCGGAGCTGATCACCAGCAGGTCGAGCGGTCCGGCCCAGCCCGGGAGCTGCCAGGCCAGCCCGTCGGCGAACACCGGCGGCGCGCTGGCCCGGTCGGTGCGCGGCGGCGCCGCCGCGTCGGTGGGCGGCAGCGGCGCGATCAGGCTGGCGGTGCCGGCCAGCGCGGCGAGGATCTCGCCCGCCGTCAGCGCGCTGCCATGGCCTGCCACCAGCACGGCGCGCGGTCGGCCGTCGGGGCGCAGCCGGTCCAGCCCGGCCGCGTCGGCGAGCCGCAGGGCGGTGCGGACCCGTGCGCCGGCGCCGGCCAGGGCCAGCAGCGCGCGGTCGCGGTCGGCGCGCTGGAGGGCGGCCGGGTCGTCGAGCAGGGTGTCGTCGAGCATGCGGCGGGCCTCCGGCTGCTGGCAGGGCGCTGGGGGTGGCGGGGGCGGGTACGGGTCCGTGCCCCCTGCGGGTCTTGGCCCCAAGGATCAGGCCGGGCGGCGGGCCTCGTCCACCAGCAGGACCGGAATGCCGTCCCGGACGGGGTAGGCCAGGCCGCAGCCCTCACCGGTGCAGAGCAGCTCGGGGTGCTCCTCGCTGCCGCCTTCGGTGAGCGCGGCCCGGCACTGCGGGCAGACCAGGATCTCCAGCAGGAAGGATTCGAGCTTCATGGGGTGTCGGGCTCCAGATCTCGGGGGTGGCACGGCGGTGCCCCGGCCAGGAGGAAACCCTACCGGCCGGGGCACAGGCGGCGTGCGTCAGGCGCGTGCGTCGGGCGCACGCCTCGGGACGCCCGCCGGGGGCGTGCGTCGGGCGGGTGTCAGCCGCGGACGATGGCGAGCACGCCGTCGCGCAGCTCCGCCATCCGCGCCGGGTCCTTGGCCTCGACGTTGAGGCGCAGCAGCGGCTCGGTGTTGGAGGCGCGCAGGTTGAACCACCAGTCCGGCCCGGCGACGGTGAGGCCGTCCAGCTCGTCCACGGTGGTGCCCTCCAGGCCGGCGTACGCGGCGCGGACGGCGGCGGAGCGGTCGGCCTGGTCGGCGACGGTGCTGTTGATCTCGCCGGAGGCGGCGTAGCGGTCGTACTCGGCGGTGAGCGCGGAGAGCGTGCCGTCCTGCCCGCCGAGGGCGGCCAGCACGTGGAGCGCGGCCAGCATGCCGGTGTCGGCGCGCCAGAAGTCGCGGAAGTAGTAGTGCGCGGAGTGCTCGCCGCCGAAGACCGCGTCGGTGACGGCCATCTCCTGCTTGATGAAGGAGTGGCCGACCCGGGTGCGGACCGGCTTGCCGCCGAGCTCGCGGACCACCTCGGGGACGGTCCAGGAGGTGATCAGGTTGTGGATGACGGTCGGCTCGTCCTCGCCGGCCGCCTTGGCCCGGGCGATCTCGCGGACCGCGACCAGGGCGGTGATGGCGGACGGGGAGACCGGCTCGCCGCGCTCGTCGACCACGAAGCAGCGGTCGGCGTCGCCGTCGAAGGCGAGCCCGAGGTCGGCGCCGACCTCGCGGACCTTGGCCTGCAGGTCGACGAGGTTCTTCGGGTCGAGCGGGTTGGCCTCGTGGTTGGGGAAGGTGCCGTCCAGCTCGAAGTACATGGGGACGAGCTCGATCGGCAGGCCGTCGAAGACGGTCGGCACGGTGTGGCCGCCCATCCCGTTGCCGGCGTCGACGGCGACCTTGAGCGGACGGATCGCGGTCAGGTCGACCAGGCCGAGCAGGTGGTCGGCGTAGCCGCGCAGGGTGTCCTGGGCGGACAGCGCGCCGGGCTTGACGTCCCGCACGGGCACGGTGACCGTGTCGTCCTCGCCGGTCCAGGACTCGACCAGCTCGCGGATGTCGGCGAGGCCGGTGTCCTGGCCGACCGGGGCGGCGCCGGCCCGGCAGAGCTTGATGCCGTTGTACTGCGCCGGGTTGTGGCTGGCGGTGAACATCGCGCCGGGCAGGTCGAGCTTGCCGCTGGCGTAGTACAGCTGGTCGGTCGAGCAGAGGCCGATCTCGACCACGTCGGCGCCGTAGGCGGCGGCGCCCTCGGCGAAGGCCCGGCTCAGCGACGGGGAGGACGGCCGCATGTCGTGGCCGGTGACGATCGAGGACGCTCCGGTGACCTGCACGAACGCGGCGCCGAAGGCCCGCGCGAGGCTCTCGTCCCACTGGTCCGGGACGACGCCTCGAACGTCGTACGCCTTCACGAGCTGCTTGAGGTCGCGCACTGCGGCTCCACCCTGGTCTCTGTCTGATCGGTGTGCTTCCCGGGGCGGCCGGCCGCCCCCGGGTCACGATACGTCGGGGCACCGCGCCGTCGGGCGGGCGGTAGACGGGCAGCGTACCGGGGCCGGGTGGCCGCTCCTCGCCCGGTGCGGGCGGGGCGGGCCGTCAGTTGTCGGGCGAGCGCAGCACGCGCAGGTGGCCGCGGCGGCCGGCCTCGGTGGACTCGCCGTCGGGGCCTCGGCCCTGACGGGGGGTCTGCGGGCGGGCGGCCTCGCGGACGGCGTTGGCGAGCGCTTCGAGGTCGTCGCTGCTGCGGCGCAGCGGGCCGGCCTCGGCGGCGAGCCGGACGACCTCCCAGCCGCGCGGGGCGGTGAGGCGCTCGGCGTGCTCGGCGCACAGGTCGTAGCAGTGCGGCTCGGCGTAGGTGGCGAGCGGGCCGAGGACGGCGGTGGAGTCCGCGTAGACGTACGTCAGCGTCGCGACGGCCGGTCGGCCGCACGCGGTCCGCGAACAACGACGTACAGAGCTCACGAGGGTGGACGGTACCGCACTCCTCGCCGGGGAGCGAAGACCGCCTGTCCGGAGGGCGTGCCGTGTCGCGCTCCGCGCGCCCGTCCGTGCACCCGCCGCCCTGGCCGTTCGCTGTCGAGGTGGTCCACTTCCGACCGTCCAAGGACTACCCTCGGCAGTGATATGGACAGCTCTGCACCGCAGTCATCGACGGGACCTTCGCGCCGCCCGCGCCACCGCGACCGGCACGGCAGGGGTCTGCGCGGCCCGCTGGCGCCTCCGCAGGTGCCGATCTCGCTCACCCGCTCCGAGTTGTTCGACGACTACGTGCGCGAGTCGGTGGAGCGTCTCGAACGGCGTTGGCCTCAGCTGATCGAAGTGGAGTTCGCCGTCCAGGAGGTCCCGCTGCGCGAGGCGCAGGGGCCGGACACGGACGGCGGGGTGCCGCTGGGGCAGGTGTCGCCGGGCCGGCAGGGGCGCAAGAGCCAGATCGTGGTGTACCGCCGGCCGGTGGAGATCCGGGCGAAGTCGCGGGAGGACCGCGCCGCCCTGGTGCACGAGATCCTGATCGAGCAGGTGGCGGAGCTGCTGGGGCTGTCGCCGGACGCCATCGACCCGCGCTACGACGAGGAATGACCCGACGACGGAGGGGCGGTACCCGGTGCCGGGTACCGCCCCTCCGTCATGGCGTCAGCGGAGCACGACCGCCGGGTCCTGGGCGGCCCGCGGGACCTTGACGCTGCTGCGGTCGTCGCGGAGCGCCTGGACGGTGAACATCGGGACGTCCTTGGTCGGGATCGCCAGCATCCGGGCGGCGACGACGGGGCCGCCGGAGACGGTCTCCACGGTCAGCGCGAAGGCGCCGTTCAGACCGGTGGGCTCGGGCGCCGGGACGGCGACCGTGCCGCCGGCGGGCAGCTCGACGTCCTTGCTGACCGGGGTGCCCCCGCCGCTGCCGGCCGAGGCGGTGACCTTGACCTTGGCGGCCTCACCGGTGGAGGTGAGGAAGAGCGTGGTCGGGCCGCCGCCGCGGTTGTCGGCCACCGTGGCGCGGGCGCCGACCGGGGCGGTCCCGGTCAGCCAGGCGGCGTCGGACTTGCCGTTCTGGCCCACCCGGTCGATCCGCAGGCCGGCCACCACCGGGGTGGGGTGCTTGTCGTCCGTGGGTGACAGGCGCAGGCCGGCCACCTCGTCCCGGGTGACCTTGCCGAGGTCGACGGCGGCCACCATGCCCGCCTTGACGTGGATCGACTCGTTGCCGGCCGGGGTGAACAGGCCGTTCTTGCCGGAGAGCTGGATCTTCAGGTCCGCGTCGTCCTCCGGCGGCGCCCAGACCACCAGGTGGGCGTTGGCGGTGTCGGCGGGCAGGCCCGGGAGCACCTGGACGGGCGCCGGGGCGGCAGAGGCGGGCACCCAGTCGGCGCCCTTGCTGCCGTCGGCGGCGTGCACGGCGGCGCCGACCCGGCCGCTGCGGGCGACGACGTGCACCGCGAGGTCGGCGACCTGGCCCTTGCTGATGGTGGGCAGCAGGACTGACTGCGAGCTGCCGGGGGCGACGGTGATGCCGTTGGCGGCGTCGTTCTCGATCAGGCCCTTGTCGCCGTACAGCTTGATGTCGACCACGGCCGCGGTGGCCTCGGTGTTGACCAGGCTGACGTAGTCGACCCGGTCGCCCGCGGTGCTGGCGCCGGCGAACCAGAAGCTGGTACCGGCCGGGGTGCAGGTGAGGCCGGAGAGGCCCTGGCCGCGCTGCTCGGTGACGGTGGTGGTCTGGGTCACGGTGAAGCCGGGCGCGAGGGCGCCGGTGGCGACCGCGCCGGTCCCGGGGGCGTTGTCGCTGTTGGCGGCGGGGGCGACCACGGGGGCGCCCGGCTTGGTCAGGTTCAGCCGGGCGTCGCCGGGCGCGGTGTCCTTGGCCGCGACCGGCGCGGTGGAGGCGGCGGCCGTCGGCGCGGACGGTGCCGGAGCGGAGGGCGCCGGGGCGGCGGGGGCCGAGGGCGCGGTGGCGGGCGCCGCCGCGTCGGCGACCCAGCCGACTCCGGCGGCCGCGTCGCCACCGGTGCCGGTGCCGGGCGGGGTGTAGGCGGTGAGGGTGGTCGAGCCGGTCAGGCCCTGGAGCGGCTGCGGGCAGACCAGGGCGGTCCGCTCGACCTGCGCCGAGGTCGCGGCGCCGCCCTGGTCCGGGCCGGCCGCGGTGGCCGGCGGGCGCACCTGGGCGACCCCGAACACCACGGCGAGCACCGCGGCGGCGGCCAGCAGCGACTGGGTCGTCTTCGTCCCTCCGGACGACCCCGCGGGGCCGGCCGCGGCGAACGCGGCCTCGTCCGGTGCCCCGGAGCCGGTCCGGCCCTTGGACTTCTTCGGGAAGGCGGGCTTCTTCATCGCGGGTCAGCTCCCCGATCCGTGGTGGTGCGGGTACCGGCCCGGCCCGTTGGGGTTGTTGGGGTTGTTGGGGTCATTCGGATCGTTCGGGTCGTAATAGGGCTCGCCCTGCGGCTGCCCCGGCACCCACGGCTGCTGCCCCTCCTGCTGGTAGGGGTCGTAGCCGCCGTACTGCTGGTCCTGCTGGTCCTGCTGGTACGGGTCGTAGCCCTGCTGGCCGCCCTGCGGGTAGGCCTGCTGCTGGTACCCGTCGCCGCCGTACTCCTGGCCGCCGCCGTACGGCGCGGCGGTCGGCTGGGCCGGGTAGGAGCCGTAGCTGTACGGGTCGGCCTGCTGGTACGTCTGGTACGGGTCGGCGTACTGCTCGGCCTCCTGGACGGCCGCGGCCGCCTGGACCGCCTCGACCGGCGGTTCGCCCGCGGGCTGCGGCGGGATCGCGCCCGGCCGGCCCTCGTACACGCCGCCCTCGCCGTCCCCGTCGCCGCCTTCGCCGCCCTCGCCGCGTTCGGCCATCCGGCGGGCCCGGCGGCTGCCGGGGGCGGGCGCCTGCGCCTGGGCGGCGGCCGCCAGCGCGGCGGCGGCGACGACCTCCTCGGGCAGGTCGTCGTCCTTGTGGTTGCGGCGGCCGGGCAGCGCCAGCACCAGGACGGTCAGGCCGAGCAGCAGCTGGGCCCAGATCCAGCCGGTGTGCAGCAGGCCGCCCTCACGAGTGACCACCAGCTTGCCGGCGGCGGCCGGGAGCTTGAAGCCCTGCGCCCAGCCGTCGACGGTGGTGGCCTCCAGCGCGGTGCCGTCGAGGGTCGCCTTCCACTCGGGGCCGGCTGCCTCGGCGAGGCGCAGCACCCGGCCCTCGGGACCGGCCGGAACGGCGGTGTCGAGGTCGCGCTCGCCGGACGGCACCGCCACGGGGGTGGTGCCGGGGGCGGTGATCAGGGCGCGGGTCGCGGGCGTGCCGTTGACCTGCCAGAGCGCGGTGCCGCCGTCCTGGTTGGCCTTGACCAGGCCCGGGGTGGTGTCCAGGACGTCCTTGAAGGCGCCGATCACCGGCTGGTCGACCAGCACGTAGGCGACGCCGTAGTCGGACAGCGCCTCGGCCTGGTCGGCTCCGGAGCCGGCCAGCAGGCTGCCGACCACCTTGTCGAGGCGCTCGGTGGTGCCGGTGGCCGGGTCCACGGTGGACTCGGCCTGGCCGAGCGTCACCCCGGCGCCGCGCACCAGGGTGTAGCGGACCGAGCCGCCCTTCGGGTCGCCGGTGACGACCAGGGTGCGGGCCCGGTCGCTGGTACCGGCCTCCTCGGCGATGAACGCGGGCACCTGGGCGGCCGGGGCCCGGTGCAGCGGGCCGTCGGCCCCGGTGACGGCCCACCAGACGCCGGTGCCGAGCGGGGCGAGCACCGCGGCGGCCACCACCAGGGCGGCGACCGGCTGGCGCCAGCCGAAGGCGATGCCGGCCACCCGGGCGTTGGCGCCGTCGGCGCCGATCGCGGCGGCGGCCAGCAGGGCGATGCCGGCGAGCAGCGAGGCCGGGCCGGCCCACGCGGGCACGGCCGGGCCGCCGGAGGCGGGGGTCACCGAGGTGCCCGCCACCGCGACCGCGAAGACCAGGCCGGCGCCGGCGGCGCCCCAGGCGGCGAGCACCGCGCGGCGGCGGTCGGCGCGCAGCAGCGCGGCCAGCGCGGCGAGCACCACGCCCGCCGACAGCCAGACCGGCGGCACTCCGGCGCCGCCCGGGTTGACCAGCAGCAGGCCGACGGCGTTCGCGCCGCCGCCGTGCAGACCGGGCAGACCGGCCTCCAGCAGCAGCAGCTGGGGGTGCGAGAGCACCTGCAGCGACCAGGGCGCGAGCACCAGCACCGGCGCGCCGAGGATCACCAGCACGCGCAGCCCGAGCAGCCGCAGCGCGGCCCCGCCGGAGCCGAACGCCCCGCCGCGCACCACGGCGGCGGCGAGCATGGCCAGGCACAGCGGCACGGCCAGCGCCCACGCCAGCGGCACGAAGGCGGTGGCGAGGGTGAGCAGCAGGACCGTCATCCAGACCGGGCGCCAGCCGGGCCGGGCGCCCTTGGCGGCGCTCTCGGCGCGGATGCCGAGGCCGGCGGAGATCGCGGCCGCGCGGGCCAGCGGCGGCAGCAGGACGGCGAGGACGGCGGTGCCGATCCGGCCCTGGGCGAGCGCGCCGGTGGCCGCGGGCAGCAGGGCGTAGGTGGCGCTGGCCCAGGCACGGACCAGCTTGGAGTCGAGCAGCGGCCGGGAGACCAGGTAGGCGCTGACGGCGGCGAGCGGCACGGCGAGGACGACCAGCAGGGTGACCGCGAGGTCGGCGTGGTCGAACAGCGCCCAGGAGAGCACCGACAGCACCGCGAGGTACGGCGGCGCCGCCGCGGTGGAGCCGGTGCCGACGGGGTGCCAGGCGTCCGCGTACATCGACCAGAGGCCGCCGGCGCCGCCGGTGGCGGGCAGCAGCGCGCCGCCGAACAGGGCGCCGGCGCCGAACAGGGCGCGGCAGGCGACCAGCGCGAAGACCAGCAGCGCGGCGAACAGGACCGGCGCCGGGCGACGGGCCAGCTTCTTGATCAGCGTGAACTGCTCGACGACCAGGTCCTCGGAGTCCTCGTCGCCCGGGCCGGCCTCGACCGAGCCGTGCCGGCCGGCCCCGGAGTCGTCGCCGCCCCCTATGCCGAGCGAGCCGATCACGCCCTCGACGGCGAGCCGGGCGGTGGCTCCGGGCGCCGGGAAGAGCGAGCGGTCGTCCAGGGCGTCGGCGGCCCGCAGCCGGGCCCGGCGTTTGCGGGCCGCCAGCAGCCGGGGCAGCCGGAGCAGTTCGTGGCCGAGACCGGCGAGTTCGTCGAAGGCCTGCTTCGGGTCCTTGCCGAGCAGGTTGGTGACCACCCGCAGCAGGGTGCCGAGCACCAGCCGCAGCAGGACGTACGGGAAGAGCGCGCCCTTGGAGTTGGCGAGCAGGGTGTAGACGGCGCCGGCCTTGTCCAGCCGGTGCGGGTGGGAGGGGCCGCAGTCGATCGCGCGGCGCTCGCGGCTGGCCGCCTCGGCGTGCCGCAGCACGGCGTCGGGGGCGACCACGACGCGGTGGCCGGCGGCGTTGACCCGCCAGCAGAAGTCGGTGTCGTCGCGCATCAGCGGCAGCGCCCGGTCGAAGCCGCCGAGCTCCTCGAAGACGTCGCGGCGGACCAGCATGCCGGCGGTGGAGACGGCGAGCACCGGGCGGACCTGGTCGTGCTGGCCCTGGTCCTGCTCGCGGCGGTCGAGGCCGGTCCAGCGGCGGCCGGAGCGGGCGATGGTGACTCCCACCTCCAGCAGCTGGCGGCGGTCGTACCAGCTGCGCAGCTTGGGGCCGACGACGGCGGCGCTGGGGGTGGAGTCGGCGACCTGGAGGAGGCGGCGCAGCGCGTCGGTCTGCGGCTCGCAGTCGTCGTGCAGCAGCCAGAGCCACTCGACCGGCTGGGTCTCCCTGGGGCCGCCGCGGCCGAGGTCGTCCTCGTGGCCGAGCGGGTCGCCGAAGTCGTCCCAGCCGCCGGTGACCGGGTCGTAGCCGGACGGGTCGAGCCGGTAGGGGAGGTCCTCGGGGCGCAGCGGCGGGCTGTTGAAGACGGCCTCGCCGACGGCGGTGCCGAAGCCGGCCCGGCGGCCGAGGACGATCGGGCCGCTCTCCGGGAGCCAGTCGGCGAGGGTGTCGGCGAGCAACTGCGGGGAGCTGTCGGTGGAGCCGGTGTCGACGGCGAGCACCCGCTGGACCTGACGGTCCTGGCCGAGCAGGCCGGCGAGGGCCTGTGGCAGCCAGCGGGCCCCGTCGTGCGAGACGATCACCGCGGTGACCAGGTGGCGCGGATAGGCGGGCGGCCTGGCAGCGGTGAAGCCGCTCTGGTGGCTGTAGACGGTCATCGAGTGCGCGGGCCCCAGTTCTCGGTGGACACAGCCGGTGAACGGCAACCGGATGGCGCACCACACTAACGGCTCCGGATGGCGCCGCCGTCCGCGGGCCGTGGAGGAGCTGTGCGCACCGGGTCGCGCAAGGGCCCGGAAACACGGAAGCGCCCCACCGTCGCGGTGAGGCGCCCGTCGAGCTGTGCGGTTGTCGGAGGGTCAGCAGGGCCAGGGGCCGCCCCGGTCAGACCGCGCTCTTCTTGAGCCGACGGCGCTCGCGCTCGGAGAGGCCGCCCCAGATGCCGAACCGCTCGTCGTTGGCGAGGGCGTACTCCAGGCACTCGGAGCGGACCTCGCAGGCGAGGCAGACCTTCTTGGCCTCGCGGGTGGAGCCGCCCTTCTCCGGGAAGAAGGACTCGGGGTCGGTCTGGGCGCACAGCGCGCGCTCCTGCCAACCGAGTTCTTCTTCCTCCTCCTCGATGCCGTCACCGATCAACAGCTCAAAGAGCTCGCTCATGTGGCGCGCCTCCTCTGCCCCTATTTGGCGTCCCCGTGGTTGCCGTTGCCTCGTGCGGCGGACGACACGAGAGAAATTACAGTTGCGTCACTCTGGCCCAGTCAAGCCGAGCTCTGGTATTGGGGCCAGGATTCACTCCCCGGCACCAAGCCGTTACGAATAGTGTACATATCTGGACACATCGGACTAACAGCCCGGATCCCGTCGAACCCTTGCAACCCTCCACCACGTGACGCGCAGTCATCGTCACAGGTCGGTCATCGGCCTGCCTTCCCGGCGATCTTCTCATCGAAACCTAGAGGGTGATTTATCACCCCATCGGGTAGTTCATGGCCTATCCCGCCCGATTGCCCCGGCTCATGAGTTGACACCGGAGCGCTCGATGCGGTCTCCTTTCCCACATGTCAGAGTTCACTCGCCCCCGGAGCGGTTCCGCGCTCCGCCGTGCCGTGAACCCCTGTTGTCGCCTCTGTTCCTGTATCTAGGCGCCCGCTGTCCCACCGCGCGCCGCCCAGGAAGCACAGAGGCCGCCCGCGATTCCCGCCCCAGGACATCCCGGATCCGGCTGATCCCTGTCGAACCAGCCGTACTCCGAGGACGACTCCCGTGCGCATGAACCGCATCCGCAAGCGGAACCGCGACCGCAACAAGCTCACCCGCCGTGGCCTCGCGCCCACCACGCCTCCCCCGGCGGCCGCCCGGCCCGCCCGTGGCTGGGCCGACGGACTGAGCGACGTCTCCATCGCCGGCGACCCGCTGGCCTTCCCGCACCTGGCCCGCACCGACCTGCCCGGCCACCCCACCACCGTCGCCGGCTACGCCCGGCTGGTCCGCGAGATCGCCGCCGACCGCGCCCGCTGGGAGCCGCTGGTCCGCTACGACGCGCTCACACGCTGGTACGCCCGGCTGGAGACCGGCCCCGGCTACGAGGTCTGGCTGCTCAGCTGGCTGCCCGGCCAGAGCAGCGGCTTCCACGACCACGGCGTCTCCTCCGGGGTGATGAGCGTCGTCCGGGGCGAGCTGATCGAGCGCTCCCTCACGCACGCGGGCGAGGGTGCCCGCACCCTGCGCCCGGGCGGGCAGCGGGTGTTCTCCTCCGGGTACCTGCACGAGGTGGTCAACGGCGCGCTGGAGCCCGCCGTCTCCATCCACCTCTACACGCCCGGGCTGACCGAGATGAACCAGTACGGCGGCGGCGCCACCGTCCCCGAGCAGCACCCGCAGGAGCAGGCCGAGGCCCGCTGACGACGGGCGGGCGGCGGCCCGCGGACCGGGCTGACGGCCAGTCGGGCCATGGCAGGATGGGCGCATGCGCATCGTGGCACTGGCAGGCGGAATCGGTGGGGCGCGCTTCCTGCGCGGACTCAAGGAGGCCCTCAGCCCGCAGGACGAGATCACCGTCATCGGCAACACCGGCGACGACATCCACCTCTACGGCCTGAAGGTCTGCCCCGACCTCGACACCGTGATGTACACCCTCGGCGGCGGCATCAACGAGGAGCAGGGCTGGGGCCGCACCGACGAGACCTGGTCGATCAAGGCCGAGATGAAGGAGTACGGCGTCGGGCCCGAGTGGTTCGGGCTCGGCGACCGCGACTTCGCCACCCACCTCGTCCGCAGCCAGATGCTCACCGCCGGGTACACCCTCAGCCAGGTCACCGAGGCGCTCTGCGTGCGCTGGCAGCCGGGCGTGCGGCTGCTGCCGATGAGCGACGACCGGGTCGAGACCCACGTGCGGATCACCGACGCGGACGGCACCCGGGCCATCCACTTCCAGGAGTACTGGGTCCGGCTGCACGCCGCCGTCGACGCCGAGGCGATCATCCCGGTCGGCGCGGACACCGCCAAGCCCGCGCCCGGTGTGCTGGAGGCCATCGCCGCCGCCGACGTCATCCTGTTCCCGCCGTCCAACCCGGTGGTCTCGATCGGCACCATCCTCGCCGTGCCCGGCATCCGGGCCGCGGTGGCCGCCGCCGCGGCGCCGGTGGTCGGGCTCTCCCCGATCATCGGCGGGGCCCCGGTCCGCGGCATGGCCGACAAGGTGCTGGCCGCCGTCGGCGTCGAGGCGACCGCGGCGGCGGTCGCCCTGGACTACGGCGCCGACCTGCTGGACGGCTGGCTGGTGGACACCGCCGACGAGGCCTCGGTCGGCGCGGTCGAGGCCGGCGGGATCACCTGCCGGGCCGTGCCGCTGCTGATGACTGACGTCGCGGCGACCGCCGAGATGGCCCGGGCCGCGCTGGCGCTCGCCGAGCTGGTGCGGGCGTGACCCTGCACGTCCTGCCCGTCCCGGGCCTGCCCGAGATCGACGCCGGCGCCGACCTCGCCGCGCTGATCGCCAAGGCCGGGACGTACCAGGACGGCGACATCCTGCTCGTCACCTCGAAGATCGTCAGCAAGGCCGAGGGCCGGGTGCTGCGGGCCGCCGACCGCGAGGCCGCGATCGACGCCGAGACCGTCCGGGTGGTCGCCCGGCGCGGCCCGGTCCGGATCGTCGAGAACCGCAACGGCCTGGTGATGGCCGCCGCCGGGGTGGACGCCTCCAACACCGCCGCCGGCACCGTGCTGCTGCTGCCCGAGGACCCGGACGCCTCCGCCCGCGCGCTGCGCGCCCGCCTCCAGCAGCTGACCGGGCTGCGGCTGGCCGTCGTCGTCACCGACACCTTCGGCCGGCCCTGGCGCAACGGCCTCACCGACGTCGCGATCGGCGCCGCCGGACTGCCCGTCCTGGAGGACCACCGCGGCCGCACCGACAGCCACGGCAACGAACTCGCGATGACCGTCACCGCCACCGCCGACGAACTCGCCGCCGCCGCCGACCTGGTCAAGGGCAAGTCCACCGGCACCCCGGTCGCCGTGGTCCGGGGCCTCGGCCACCTGGTCACCGCCGAGGACGGCGCGGGCACCCGCCCACTGGTGCGCGCCGCCGCGGACGACATGTTCCGGCTCGGCACCTCCGAGGCGGTCCGGCAGGCCGTCACCCTGCGCCGCACCATCCGCGCGTTCACCCCCGAACCGGTCGACCCGGGCGCCGTCCGCCGCGCCGTCGCCGCCGCCGTCACCGCGCCCGCCCCGCACCACACCACGCCCTGGCGGTTCGTCCTGCTGGAGTCGGCCGCGGTCCGCACCCGGCTGCTGGACGCGATGCTCGCCGCCTGGCAGCGCGACCTGCGCGAGCTGGACGGCTGGGACGACGCGCTGATCGCCCGGCGCACCGCCCGCGGCGACGTCCTGCGCGACGCGCCCTACCTGGTCGTCCCCTGCCTGGTGATGGACGGCTCGCACGACTACCCCGACGCGCGCCGCGCCGCCGCCGAACGCGAGATGTTCACCGTCGCCATCGGCGCCGCCGTGCAGAACCTGCTGGTCACCCTGGCCGGCGAGGGCTACGGCACGGCCTGGGTCTCGTCCACCATGTTCTGCCGCGACACCGTGCGCGCGGCCCTCGACCTGCCGGCCGGCTGGGACCCGATGGGCGCCGTCGCGGTCGGCCGCCCCGCCGAACCGCCCCGCGACCGCCCGGCCCGCGGCGCCGACGCCTTCGTCGAGGTTCGGTAGGGGTCAGTACCGGCGGTACACGTCACGGCGGTTGCCGACATTGACCACGAGGACGACCATCACGTCGCCCTGGACTTCGTAGACCACGCGGTGGTCGCCGACCCACAGCCGGTAGAGCCCGTCATGGCCGGTCAGCTTATTCACGCTCGGACCGTCGGCGAACGGGTCGGCGCCGGAGTTCACCGCCGCCGGTGGTCGTTGGGGGTCAGCCGGGGGCCGTACCGCGGGGCGTGGGTGCCGGTGCTCAGCAGCAGGCGGCAGAGGCGGTGGCGGTGCGGGCGGTAGGGCTCCAGCAGGGCCAGCATCTGGGTGTCGTCGCTGCGGGGTCGGCCGGCCAGGGCCCAGCCGACCAGGTTGGGGAGGTGGTAGTCGCCGACCGAGACGGCGTCCGGGTCGCCGTTGCTGCGCTGCAGGGTCTCGGCGGCCGTCCAGATCCCGATGCCGGGCACGGAGGTCAGCCGGGCGAACGCCTCGGCGTGGTCCATCGCCGAGGCCTCCTCCAGCCGGGCGGCCAGCCGGACGGCGCGCACCACGGTGGCGGAGCGCTTCGGGTCCACCCCCGCGCGGTGCCACTCCCAGCTGGGGACGAGCGCCCACTCGCGGGCCGACGGCGCCACCCGCATGCCCTCGGCCGGGCCGGGCGCCGGGGTGCCGAAGTCGCGCAGCAGCGTCCGCCAGCCCCGGTACGCCTCGTCGGTGGTCACCTTCTGCTCCAGGATCGCGGGCACCAGCGACTCCAGCACCAGCCCGGTCCGGGTGAGCCGCACGCCGGCCGCACGCCGCTGGGCCTCCCGCAGCGGGCCGGGCGGCAGCACCAGGGCGGCCGGGTCGTCCTCGGCGCCGAGCAGCACGGGCAGCCGGTCCAGCAGCCACTCCGCCCCCGGGCCCCAGGCCCGCGCCTCGACCTCGCCGGCGGCCGGCCTGGCCAGTACCCGCAGCGTGCCGATGCCGGCCGGGGTGCGGGAGGCCCGCCAGACCGCGCCGTCACCGGTGGTCCGGTAGGCCGGGTCGGCCGGGCCGCGCCGCAGCGGCAGCAGGGTGCGGGCCACGTCCAGCGGGAAGCCCGGGCGCCAGAGGCGTACCCGCGCACCGGTCGCCGCCTCGTCCGACACCGCCCCGCGCCTCCTCCGCTGTCCGGCTCCACCGCCTTCGCCGACCATGGGGATATGAACGATACGCGGCTGCCGGAGCTGTCCCACGCCGACGAGGGCGCGGTGCGGGCGCTCTACCACCGGACCCTGGACGGGTGGAACCTGCGGGACGGCGCGGCGTGCGCCGGACCGTTCGCCGAGGACGGGGAGATGGTCGGATTCGACGGAACGAGGTACGCGGGGCGGTCGGTGATCGCCGCCGAACTGGGGCGGATCTTCGCGGACCACGCCACCCCCGAGTACGTCGCCAAGGTGCGGCGGATCCGGGCGCTCGGCCCGGGGGTGGCCGAGCTGGACGCCGTCGCCGGTCTGGTGCCGGACGACGCCGAGGACCTCGATCCCGGCCTGAACGCCCTGCAGACGGTGATCGCCGTCAACGCGGGCGCGGGCTGGCGGATCGCGCTGCTGCAGAACACTCCGGCCCGGTACGACCTGCGGCCGGACGTCGCGCGGGCGCTGACCGCCGAGCTGCGGGCGCTGGTGCCCCGGGGCCCCGGCCCGGTGTAGGCCCCGGGCTCGCGGGTTCAGCGGGCCCAGGGGGCCGCCGGGCGGGCGGCGCTCTGCAGCGCGGCCGCCTGGGTGCGGACGGCGGGGAGCAGCGGGTAGAGGGTGGCGCCGGGGCACTCGGTGGCGACCGCGTCGCGGTGGCCGGAGACGGCGTCGAAGGTCGCGGCGGTGCCCTTGGGGTAGCGGGTGCCGTCGGCGCCGGAGACCAGCTGGGTGCGGCCGCCGGCGTCCTGGCCGGCCAGCCCGAGCTTCCAGGCGGCGAGCCGGGCGAGCCCGTCCGGTACGGCCGGCGGCGGGGTGTCGGTGACGAAGGTACCGAGCACCGCGACGCCCGCCGAGTCGGTGTTGAAGCCCAGGGTGTGCGCGCCGTGCACCGCGAGCTCGGCGCCGCCGGCCCGGCCCTCGTAGAGGGTGCCGCAGCGGTCGACCAGGAAGTTGTAGCCGATGTCCCGCCAGCCGTTGCTCCGCACGTGGTACTGGTAGATCGCCCTGATCATCCGGGGCGCGTCGGCACAGTCGTACTCGGTGGCGGTCGCGGTGTGGTGGACGAAGACCACCCGGACCGGGCCGGTGTACTCGACCTGCGGGTCCCGGAGGGACTCGTCGGCGCCCCAGCCGGCCCGGGTGACGATGTCGGGCCGGGCGGCCCGGCGCCCGTCCGGCGGTTCGGCGGGCAGCGTCCGGCCGGCGGCCCCGGCGGCCCCGGCGGCGCCCTGCCCGGGGTCGACCAGGTCGAGCCGCAGGCCGTCCGGCAGGCCGCGGGGGCCGGCGGTGACCTGGACCGCCACGCCGTCGCTCGGACCGGTCCAGAGCGGCGCCGTCGCTCCGCCGCCCGGGGCGTCCGGTCCGTCCTCGCCGTCCGCCTCCAGCACCTGCCAGTCGCCCCAGACGTGGGTGGCGGCGTCCCTGGTGCGGACCCGGACGGAGCCGCCGTCGAGCGAGCGGGCGGGGCCGTTCCAGCCGACGCCGAGCAGTTCGAACGGGCGGGTGGCGCGCGGCGCCAGGGCGCGGTCGGCGCCCAACGGCAGCGAGGTGACCGAGCCGCCGCCGGCCGAGGTGCGGCGCTGCTGGGCGGGATCGGCGGCGGCCGCGGCCGGAACGGGCTGGAGGAGCAGGACGGCGGTGCAGCCGGCGAGTGCGGCGGCCGGCAAAGAGATACCCATAGAAGGGATGTTCAGGGCAAAACACCGCACCCGCCATGCCACCTTGCGCAGGGTCCGCCACCCCTCCCGGTCGCCCACCCGAAGGCCGTAGGCTGGGGCGCACCATGACTGCGCCTTTCGCTGCCGATGCCCGAACCCCTGTCGAGCTGCTGCACGCATTCCTGCGAGGTGGCACTCCCTCAGTCGACCCCGCGGCTCCGCTGGTCACCTTCTACGACGACGCCACCGGCGAACGGGTGGAACTCTCCGCCCGGACCTTCGACAACTGGGTGGCCAAGACCGCCAACCTGCTCCAGGACGAGCTGAACGCCGGTCCGGGTGACCGCGCCGCCCTCCTGCTGCCCGCCCACTGGCAGAGCGCCGTCTGGCTGCTCGCCTGCTGGTCGGTCGGTGTGACGGCGGTGCCGGCCGGCGACCCGGCCGACGCCGACCTGGTGGTCAGCGGACCGGACGGCCTGGAGGCCGCCCAGGCCTGCGAGGGCGAACGGGTGGCCCTCGCCCTGCGTCCGCTGGGCGGCCGGTTCCCCCAGCGCCCGGACGGCTTCCTCGACTACGCCGCCGAGGTGCCCGGCCA
This sequence comes from Kitasatospora sp. NPDC086009, assembly GCF_044540385.1. NCBI lineage: Bacteria > Bacillati > Actinomycetota > Actinomycetes > Kitasatosporales > Streptomycetaceae > Kitasatospora > Kitasatospora sp. NPDC086009. The sequence continues at coordinate 18,817 of NZ_JBITSA010000034.1, read as the reverse complement.
GGGCGACCGCTTCGCGCCGTACTCCCCCGTCACCCCGGACGCGCCCGCGCTGGAGACCGGCATCGACGGCCTGCCGCTGAAGCTGACCGGCGACCAGACCGTCCAGCTGGCCCGGGAGGGCGCGGCCCGGCTCGGCATCACGGCCGGCGACCGGGTGCTCTCCACCCTCTCCTACCAGGACTGGGCGGGCCTGGAGGCCGGTCTGCTGGCGCCGCTGGCAGCCGGCGCCTCGGTGGTGCTCTGCCGCAACTCGGAGGGCCTGAGCGCCGAGCAGTGGGAGAAGCGGACCGAGTCCGAACGGGTGACACTGCGCCTCGGCTAACCCCCGGCTCCGGCCCGGCGGGTAGACATCCCTGCCATGGCCGAGGACGACACCGAGCACCCCCCGACCGAGAACCGCCCGACCGGGGACGCCCGCGCGACCGCGGGCTCCCCGGACCGGGACTCCCCCGACCCGGAGCCCGCGGCCCCGGACTCCCCGACCAGGCCCCGGCGCAGGCGCAGGCGCAGGCGGTGGCTGATGATCACCGCCGGCGTCCTCGCCCTCCTGCTGGTCGCCTGCGGCACCGTGCTCTGGATCGCCTACCGCAAGCTGGACGGCAACATCCGGACCGACTCCGCCACCGACCAGCTGCTGGCCCGACTGGAGGCCGAACGGCCCAGCCGCACCGCGGGGGCCAAAGGCGCCGAGAACATCCTGCTGATCGGCAGTGACGACCGCACCGGTGCCAATGCCACGTACGGCGAGGCCGGCGGCCAGCGCTCGGACACCACGATCCTGCTGCACCTGGCGGCGGACCGGAAGCACGCGACCGCCGTCTCCATCCCGCGCGACGTCATGGTCACCGTGCCGGTCTGCGAGAAGCCGGACGGCACCCGGAGCAGGCAGGTGCTGGCGCAGTTCAACTCGGCCTTCGAGACCGGCGGCCCGGCCTGCTCGATCCGGGCCGTCGAACAGCTGAGCGGCATCCGGATGGACCACTACGTGATCCTCGACTTCCACGGCTTCAAGACGATGGTGGACGCCGTGGACGGCGTCGAGGTGTGCGTCCCGCAGGCGATCCACGACAAGGACGCCAAGCTGGACCTGCCGGCCGGGCGGCAGACCCTGCGCGGCGAACAGGCGCTCGGCTACGTCCGCGCCCGGGAGACCCTCGGCGACGGCAGCGACACCCAGCGGATGGGCCGTCAGCAGCAGTTCCTGGCCGCCCTGATCCGCAAGGTCCAGTCGCAGGGGGTGCTGCTGAACCCGGCCCGGCTCTGGCCGGTGCTCGACGCGGCGACCTCCTCGGTCCGGGCCGACGGCGGCCTCTCCTCGCTCGGCGCGCTCTACGACCTGACCCAGGACCTGCGCGGCATCCCGTCCGCCGACGCGGTCTTCCTGACCGCGCCGCGCCGCCCGTACCGCTTCGACTCGGACCGGGACGAGTTCGTACAGCCGCTGACCACCCAGCTGTTCACGGCGCTGCGCGACGACCGCTCGATCACCGTCCGCCCGCCGGGCTCCCCCGACCCGTCGGCGATGGCGGGCGCGAGCCCGGGGCCCTCGGGGGCGGCGACGGCGGCGGCCGGATCGGACCGGGCCGCCGGTGCGTCACCCACCGCGACCACGGCGCCCTCGTTCGAGGGACGCACCGCGGACATGGACGGCTGCGCGATCCATTGACCGCCTGGTCAGGGTCACCCTTTTGTGTACAGATCATGACCCGGAATGGCTTTGAGGGAAATTCACCGGAACACGATGTGCCTGGTGAATTGCGGTTCCCGAACATGGCGGAGATCACACCAGGAACAATTCCCGTACTCGACTCGTCTAGTGTGTCCGGGTCGGCGCGCAGCCCGTGCGCCACCCGAGGACCGGTCGGAGGGAGGGAACCCCGTGCAGCAGGACAGCCAGGAGACCGACCCCGCCGACCCGTGGATCCCGCCGGCCCACGGCGCGCCGTACCGGTCCGAGCAGGCCCGGTCCGAGCAGGCCGCGGGCATCCCGGTCCAGCGCCGCCGGACGCCCGGCACCGCCGCCGAGGCCGCCCCCGCCGCGCGCACCGGCGGCCGGGCCGCCCGCCGCCGCCAGGCCGCCGCCGAGCGCCCGCGCCGGCGGGTGCTGAAGTGGACCGCCGGCGTCGGCGCGCTGGTCCTGGTGGCCGGCTGCGGCGGGGCCTACTACGCGTACCAGCACTTCAACAACAACATCACCGCCGTCAAGGTGCAGCTGGGCAGCGAGGCGGAGCGGCCCAAGGCGGCCGGCGACGCGCTCAACATCCTGGTCATCGGCACCGACAGCCGCGAGGGCCTGGGACGCGAGTACGGCGACGAGGGCAGCACCGGACACGCGGACACCACCCTGCTGTTCCACGTCGCCAAGGACCGCAGCAACGCCACCGTGATCAGCATTCCGCGCGATCTGATGGTGCCGATCCCCGACTGCGAGAACACCGGCGGCAAGAAGATCCCCGGTTCCGCGCGGGCCATGTTCAACGAGAGCCTCGGCCAGGAGGGCCGCGATCCGGGCTGCACCTGGAAGACCGTCGAGAAGGCGACGGGAATCCGGGTCGACCACTTCGTGATGGTCAACTTCGACGCCGTGAAAACGCTCTCCACCGCCGTCGGCGGGGTCGAGGTGTGCGCGGCCAAGGACATCAACGACGCGGACTCGCACCTGCGGATGAGCAAGGGCCGGCACGTCGTCCAGGGCGACGAGGCGCTGGCCTTCGTCCGCACCCGGCACGCCGTCGGCTTCGGCGGCGACCTCACCCGGATCCCGCTGCAGCAGCAGTTCATCAGCTCGATGATCCGCTCGATCAAGAGCAGTGACACCCTGACCAGCCCGACCAAGCTGTGGAAGCTCGCCGACGCCGCCACCAAGGCGCTCACCGTGGACGACGGGATCGGCAGCGTCGACAAGCTGAAGGACCTGGCGCTGGACATCAGCAAGGTCGACACCAAGAACATCACCTTCACCACCGCGCCGGTGCTGGACGACCCGAAGGACAAGGACCGGCTGGTGCTCAAGCAGCCGGACGCCGGGCAGGTATTCTCGCTGGTCGCCCAGGACCGCTCGCTGACCGGGAACGCCGCCGCCCCGGCCGCGCCCGGGGCCGGCGCCACCGAGGCCGCCGCCGCGCCGACGGCGGCCGCGCCCTCGCCGACGGCCACCGCCGCCGCGGTGGACGCCAAGGACGTCCGGGTCGCGGTGCACAACGGCAGCGGGACGCCCGGGCAGGCCCAGCAGGCCGTCGACAAGCTCCGGGCCCAGGGCTTCGCCAAGGCCGCCACCGCCCCCAACGCGACTGCCACGCCCAGCAGTTCGGTGTCCTACCCGGCCGGCAAGGCTGCCGAGGCGGCCGCGCTGGCCGCCTCCCTCGGACTGCCGGCCGACGCGGTCCGGGAGGACCCGAAGGCCGGCAGCAGGGACGGGCTGGCCGTGGTCCTCGGCAAGGACGTCCTGGCCGCCGCGAACGCCGTCCCGTCCGTCGCGCCGACCGAGGCGCCCAAGGACCTCCAGCGCGTCCAGGCGGACGACACCGACGTCTGCGCCAAGTGACCCTCAGCGCGGGGCGAGCAGGCCGTCCGTCTCACGGTAGCGCTCACCGGTGCGCGGGCAGCGCCAGCCGTCCCCGCCGTCCGGCTCCAGCGGCTCGCCGGCCCGGCCGACCCACTTGATCCGGCGGGCCGGGACACCAGCCACCAGGGCGAAGTCCGGGACGTCCCGGTGCACCACGGCGCCGGCCGCGACCAGCGCCCAGCGGCCGACCGTCACCCCCGCGACCAGCACCGCGCGGCCGCCGATCGAACAGCCCTCCCGGAGGGTCACCCCGCGGGCGTGCCAGTCGTCGCCGCGCTTGAGCCGGCCGTCGACGTCGACGGAGCGCGGGTAGAGGTCGTTGGTGAGCACGGCCGCCGGGCCGATGAACACGCCGTCCTCGACCACCGCGGGCTCGTACACCAGCGCGTGGTTCTGCAGCTTGACCCGGTCCCCGATCCGCACGCCCGGGCCGACGTAGGCGCCGCGCCCGATGACGCAGTCGGCGCCGATCACCGCGTCCTCGCGCACCTGGGCCAGGTGCCAGACGGTCGTCCCGGCGCCGAGCACCGCCCGGCCGTCCACGTCCGCGGTCGCCTCGACCCGGGCACCGACGACGGACCCGCCCTCAACTGTCCCCATGGCGCCCGACGATAGCGTCGGGGCGGGGGCGGTGAGAGCGGGTCGGGGGGATTGGCCGGATCGGGTCAGCGGGCCTCGGCGACCACGTCGGCGGTCGCCGGGGACCGGCTGGCGATCACCCGGCGGGCCAGCGAACGCGGCGAGGTGAGGAAGCCGAAGCCCCAGCTGAGGTGCATGGTCGCGAAGGCCACCGGGAGCAGCGCCTTGGCCTTCGCCGAGAGGCCGCGGCCCTCGACCAGCGCACCGCCGACGATGCCGAGCAGATAGGCGCCGGGCACCGCGAGGAAAGCCGGGTGGACGGCCGCGCCGAGCACCAGCCCGAGGGTCACGCCGAGGAAGGCCGCCGGCGGGGCGAGGTAGCGGAAGTTGACCGAGCCCTTGTGGTAGCGGGTGACGACCCGGCGCCAGCGGCCGTAGTCCTTGTACTGCTTGGCCAGCGCCCGCACGGTGGGCCGGGGACGGTAGGTGACGCGCAGCTGCGGGGTGAACCAGACCAGCCCGCCCGCCTGCCGGATGCGGTAGTTGAGCTCCCAGTCCTGGGCGCGGACGAACTCCTCGTTGTACCCGCCGAGCCGCTCCAGCACCTCGCGCCGGAACACCCCGAGGTAGACGGTGTCCGCCGGGCCCGCCAGGCCGCCGGTGTGGAAGGCCGCGTTGCCGACCCCGATCTTGGAGGTCATCGCGGCGGCGACGGCGTTCTCCCACTCGGTCTCGCCCTCGGCGTGCATGATGCCGCCGACGTTGGCGGCCTCCATCTCGCCGAGCAGCCGGACCGCCGTGGTGATGTAGCCGGGGGTCAGCAGGCCGTGCCCGTCGACGCGGACCACTATCGGATGGCTGGAGCCGCGGATCGCGGCGTTCAGCCCGGCGGGGGTGCGGCCGGTGGGGTTCTCCACCGTCCTGACCCGCGCGTCCTCGGCGGTCAGTTCGGCGGCGATCTGCGCGGTCCGGTCGGAGGACGGACCGAGGGCGATCACCACCTCCATCGGCCCGGCGTAGTCCTGTTCCAGGATGTGCCGGACGGCCGTGCGCAGGTGTCGTTCCTCGTTGAGCACCGGCATGATCACGGAGACCGCCGGCAGCTCCTCAGCAGCCTTGGTGTTCATCGGGGCCAACCGTACCGGTGCGGACCGGTCTCCGTCTTGTCCCGGTCTGGGCGACCTGACGCCCCCGGCGCCGAAGGAACGATTCGCCGCTCGGGCCCACCGTACTCTCCGCCCCCGGCGCGCCCTCACCGGCCCCGGAGCGGGCCGCCCCTACCATCCGAGAGATGCCCGTTTCCCCCCGTTCCGCCCTGCCTGGACGGCGCCGTGCCTGGCCCCGCCGACTGGCCGCCGGCATCGCCTTCGGCGTCCTCACCACCTCCGGCGGCGGCTGGGCGGTCCTGCACGGCCTCGGTTCGATCGACCGGGTGGACGCCTTCAGCGGCGACGCGGCCCGGCCCGCCGACGACGGCTCCACCACCTTCCTGCTGGTCGGCACCGACGAGCGGGAGGGCATCCCGGAGAAGACGCTCAAGGAGGTGCTGCACGCCGGGGGCGAGTCCTGCCACTGCACCGACACCATGATGATCGTCCAGGTCGCCGGGGACGGCTCCCGGGCCAGCGTGATCAGCATCCCCCGGGACTCCTACGTGGACATCCCCGCCCACCGGGACCAGGTCACCCGCAAGGACGTCCCGGCCGGCAAGGGGAAGGTCAACGCGGCGTTCGGGATGGGCGGGCCGCAGCTCACCGTCGCCACCGTGGAGCAGAACACCGGGCTGCGGATCGACCACTACCTCCAGGTGAACTTCGCCGGGTTCGTCTCCGCCGTGGACGCCGTCGGCGGCGTGCGGGTCTGCACCAACAAGCCGCTCAAGGACGACTACTCCGGCCTCGACCTGCCGGCCGGCACCAGCACCCTGGACGGCGCCGGCGCGCTCAGGTACGTCCGCGCCCGGCACGTGGACGGCAGCGCCGACCTCGGCCGGATGCACCGCCAGCAGAAGTTCGTCGCCCAGCTGCTGCACCAGGTGACCGACAGCGGCACGCTGTTCAACCCCGTCCGGCTGGCCCGGCTGACGGACAGCCTGCTCGGCTCGGTGAAGGCGGACAAGGACCTCACCACCGACGACCTGATCACCCTGGCGTCCAGGCTGAGGGAGCTCTCGGCGGGGCGCGCGGACTTCGCGACCGTGCCGCTGGCGAAGCTGGACCACCAGGTCGCCGGCTGGGGCTCGACCGTGCTCTGGGACCAGGCGGGGGCGAAGGCCCTGTTCGACGCCATGCGGGCCGGGCGGCCGCTGAACGCCGCGGCGGGCGCGGCGGGCCCGGCCCCGGGCTCCGCACCGGGCTCCGCACCGGCCGGCGAGCCCGACCCGGGCGGGGCCGCCTCCCCCGCGGCGGCCGCCTCCCCCGGCGCCGCGACCACCGGGCCGAGCGCTGCGGCGACCCCGGTCGCCCCGGCCGCGGTACCCCCCGAGCAGGTGCACGTCCAGGTGTTCAACGCGGCCGGGGTGCCCGGGCTGGGCGCCCGGGTCGACGGCGACCTGCGGCGGGCGGGCTTCGCCACCACCGGCGCGCCGTCGAACGCCCCGGCGGGGACGGCGCCCGGCCGGACGGTGGTCCGCTACGACCCGCGCTGGACCGAGTCCGCCCGGACGCTGGCCGCCGCGCTCCCGGGCGCCGAGTCGACCGCCGTCCCCGGCCTCGGGCCCACCCTCCAGGTGTACGCGGGCGGGGACTACCCGGCCGCCCCGGGCGCGAGCCCGGCCGCGGCCACCGTCGCACCGCTGCCGCCGCCCCCGGCCCCGGCGCCCGCCGCGACCCCGTCGGCCACCGTGGCGGCCGAGAAGGCGTCCGACATCGTCTGCCCGTAGGCCCGCAGGCCCGGGTCTCGTGCTGCCGGGCCGCGGCGCCGGGAACGCCGGCAGGGGCCGGGTGCTGTGACGCACCCGGCCCCTGCCCTCCCCCGATCCCCCGATCCGGGGGTCAGTCCGTCGCGATGGCCGCGAGGACGTTCATCCGACCGGCCCGGAAGGCCGGTACGAGAGCCGCGACCAGGCCGATGACCACCGAGGCGACCAGCGTGACCACGATCGTGCCGGTCGGGACGGCCAGCGTCTCCAGCCCCTGGTCCTTGAGGACCCGCTGACCGGTGATGCCCCAGGCCAGGCCGAGACCGGTCCCGAGGATCGCGCCGAACAGGGCGATCACCACGGACTCCAGCCGGATCATCCGGCGCAGCTGACGCCGGGAGAGCCCGATCGCCCGCAGCAGGCCGATCTCCCGGGTCCGCTCCACCACCGAGAGCGCCAGGGTGTTGACGACGCCGAGCACCGCGACCACGATCGCGAGGCCGAGCATGCCGTAGATGATGTAGAGCAGGGAGTTGACCTGCTCCTGGACGAGGTCCTTGTAGCCGGCCTGGTCCCGCACGGTGACCTGCGGGTACTCCTTGAAGGAGGACTCCAGCGCGGTGAGCGTCCCGGCGACGTCCGAACCGTGCCGGGCCTTGCCGAAGACGACCGCGTCATTGCCCTGGTCGGCGACCGGGACGGCCTTGCCGAGGGTGTCCAGGCCGATGAAGTAGTTGCCGTCGAAGAGCGAGTTGCCCTTGGTCAGGATCACGCCGACCGGCAGGGTCTGGGCGCGGCCCTTGCCGTAGTCGATGCCGATCCGGTCGCCGACCTTGAGACCGTGGTCCGCGGCGAAGGTCTCCCCGACCACGATCGCGCCCTGGCCGAGCGCGTCCGCGCTGCCGGACTTGACCGGGAGCTTGAAGTCCGCGGTGAAGCTCGGCGAGACCGCGGACACGCCCTCCTTGGCCGTCTTGCCGTCCGGGGTGGTGAAGAGCGCCGGTACGAACTGCTGACGGGTGATGTGCTCGATGCCCGGCGTGTTCTCGGCCGCCTTCACCATCTCGGGGGTGAGACCGGTGCGGCCGGCGGAGATGATGTAGTCCGCGCCGACCGACGTGTCGATCTGCTCGTTGGTGGACTTGATCACCGAAGAGGTGAAGACCGAGGCACCGATGACGAGCGCGAGGCCGATCATCAGGGCGCCGGCGGTGGCGCCCGTCCGACGCGGGTTGCGCATCGCGTTGCGCTGGGCGAGCTTGCCGGACGGGCCGAACAGCGCCGGCAGCAGCGCGCCGAGCACCCGGACCACGCTGGTGGCCAGCAGCGGACCGAGGACGACGAAGCCGATCAGGGTGAGCAGCACGCCCAGGCCCAGGTACTGCCCGCCGGTGGCCGCCTTGTCGGCCTTGGCGGCCAGGACGAGCAGGCCGCCGCCGCCGGCGGTCAGCACCAGGCCGATCACCGTGCGCACGAGGTTGGAGCGGCCCTCGGCCGGAGTGCCGTGGTCGCGCAGGGCCGCCATCGGGGCGATCCGGGCGGCCCGGCGGGCCGGGAACCAGGCCGCGACCAGCGTGACCACGATGCCGAGGGCGTAACCGGCGATCGGCACGTCCGCGGTGATCTGGAGGTCCGCGGCGCTGAGGTTCATGCCGATGGCCTTCATCAGCTGGATCAGACCGGCCGCCAGGCCCAGGCCGGCGCCGAGGCCGATGGTCGAACCGAGCACCGCGAGGATCAGCGCCTCGATCAGCACCGAGCGGTTCACCTGCTTGCGGCTGCCGCCGATGGCGCGCAGCAGCCCGATCTCCCGGGTGCGCTGGGCGACCAGCATGGAGAAGGTGTTGATGATCAGGAAGCCGCCGACCAGGGCGGAGATCAGCGCGAAGCCGAGCATCGCGTTCTTCATGAAGCCGAGGAAGGAGCCGACGTCCTTGTTGTTCTCCGCCTTCTGCTCCGCCGCGGTCTTCACCTGGTAGCCGCCGCCGAGCGCGCCGAGGGCGTCCGCCTTCAGCTGCTCGTCGGTGCGGGTGCCGTCGCCGAAGGCCTCGACCGAGGTGTACGCGGTGGTGCCGAGCAGCACCTGCTGGGCGGTCGCGGTGTCCAGGAAGGCGAGCGCCGCGCCCGGGTTGGTGGTCTTGAAGGTCGCGATGCCGGCGATGGTGAAGTCGTGCTTGCCGCTGCCGGCGATCACCCGCAGCTTGCCGCCGAGGCCGAGGCCGGCCTTCTTGGCGGTGTCCGCGTCCAGCACGGCCTGGTCGGCGCCCTGCGGGGTGTGCCCCGAGGTGATCTCCACCGAATTGCGCGGCGTCTCCGTCCAGTTGCCCGTCAGGGTGGGCGCGCCGCTGGTCGGGCCGATCGCCTTGTTGGTGGCCGGGTCGACCAGGACGGCGTCCTGGGTGAACACCTGCCCGACCGCGGTCCGCACCCCCGGGGTGGCGGCGATCCGCTGCACGGTGTCGACCGGGAGGGTCGCCACCTTGCCGCCGGGGGCGTCGTCGTCGCCGTCGATCCCGGCCTTGGCGGGCTGGACGGAGATGTCGGAGGCGGTCGAGGCGAAGAGCCGGTCGAAGGTGCTGGTGGCGGTGTTGGAGAACACCAGCGTGCCGGACACGAACGCGACCGAGAGGACGATCGCGAGCAGCGAGAGCACCATCCGCCCCTTGTGGGCGAGGAAGGTTCTCAGTGAGGTCTTGAGCAGCATGTCCCGGTCCCCGCTCAGCTCGTGCGCTTGCCGTCGAAACGGCGCATGCGTTCGAGGACGGAGTCGGCGGTGGGGGCGTGCATCTCGTCGACGATGACGCCGTCCGCGAGGAAGAGCACGCGGTCCGCGTAGCCGGCGGCCACCGGGTCGTGGGTGACCATGACGATGGTCTGGCCCAGTTCGTCCACCGAGCGCCGCAGGAAGGTCAGCACCTCGGCGCCGGCCCGGGAGTCGAGGTTGCCGGTGGGCTCGTCGCCGAAGATGATCTCGGGGCGGGCGGCCAGGGCCCGGGCGACCGCGACGCGCTGCTGCTGGCCGCCGGAGAGCTGCGCCGGGCGGTGCTTGAGGCGCCCGGCCAGGCCGACGGTCTCGACGACCTGGTCCAGCCAGGCGGTGTCCGGCTTGCGGCCGGCGATGTCCATCGGGAGCGTGATGTTCTCCAGCGCGTTCAGCGTGGGGAGGAGGTTGAACGCCTGGAAGATGAAGCCGATCTTGTCCCGGCGCAACCTGGTGAGCTGCTTGTCCTTCAGGCCGGTGATCTCGGTGTCGCCGATCCAGATCCGGCCGTCGGTGACGGTGTCCAGGCCGGCCAGGCAGTGCATCAGGGTCGACTTGCCGGAGCCCGAGGGGCCCATGATCGCGGTGAAGCGGCCGCGCTGGATGTCGACGTCCACCGCGTTCAGTGCGGTGACCCTGGTCTCGGCCGTGCCGTAGGCCTTGGTCACCTGACGGGCCGAGGCGGCCACGGCGGCGGCGCCGCCGGGAAGCTGGGGGTTGTACACGGCTGCTGCTGCCGTCGTCACTGGATTCTCCTCAGAAGTGGGCCCACCCGTTGACTCCAGCCTCGTCGCTCCCACCTGCCCGCGAAATGGTGCAGGAGAGAGTTCTTGACCGGTAGTCAGCCCCACCCACCCGGTGTGTCCAGGACCCTCCGGTTCACCGGAACCTCGGTCCTGATCCGCACGAGCGGGGATGTGATCCACGTTAGGAGCGGCGAGCGAACCGCTCGTCATCCGCCGGTATGAAGCGGCCCAACCGTAGTTGTACGGGGCGCGGCGCCCCTCCCCCTAGGGGTCGCCGCCACCCTTCTCGGGGTCGGCCCGTACGGGACCGTGCCGCAGGCCCCGTCAGCCGGCGAAGGCCGGAGTGGCGAGCCGCTCCAGCGCCGTCGCGAAGGCCTCCACCACGGGCGTGAGCAGCACGTCCGTCTCGCGCTCGATCACGGTCGCGCCGTCCTCCCGGACGGTGATGTGACGGTCGAGCACGAACCAGCCCTGGGTGATGTGGCCGGCGCCCATCGAGCTGAGCACCGGACGCAGCGCGTAGTCGACGGCCAGCACGTGCGCGGTGGAGCCGCCGGTGGCCAGCGGCAGGACGGCCTTGCCGGTCAGCGCGTACTGCGGCAGCACGTCGAGCAGGGTCTTCAGCAGACCCGAGTAGGCCGCCTTGTAGACCGGCGTGCCGATCACCACGCCGTCCGCCCGGGCGAAGAGCTCCAGCGCGGCGACTATCTCGGGATGGGAGAAGTCCGCCGAGAGCAGGGCGTGCGCGGGCAGACTGCGCACCTCGAACGGGACGACCCGGTGACCTCGGGCTTCGAGCTGCGCGTCGACGTGGCGCAGCAGGCGGGTGGTGCGGGAGGTCGCGGACGGCGAGCCGGAAACGGACAGGACGGTGGCCATGGGTTCACCTCGGGGCAGGAAGCGGGGACGGCGCTACGACAGCGGAGAGCACGCCACGCGGGCGGCGGGAAACGCTGGAGAGGGGTGTGCGGGGAGGAGAGGGTTCGACGGGCGCGCGTCAGCCACGACAGAGCGAACAGGACACACGCTGAAGGTCGACGTGCCGCCGACGCGTGAGGGTCCATCGCTGATCCATGGCAGTCATGCAAACACGCGCTGTTCGAACCGGTCAAGGATCGTTCCGGCTGGTGAACACAGGGTGAGACGGATGGTGAGACGGGCGGCGGGCGGACGGGGGCGGCGGCGGCAGCCGGCGCGGCGCCGTCCGCCACCCTCCGTAGGGCGGCCGTGAGCCCGCCGTGAGCCCGCCGCGCACCCGCGCGGGAACGTGCGGCGGAACGATCCGGCGCGTGCATCAAAACTGCTACAAGGGCCCCGGTGGGGGCCCCGGGGGGAGTCACCGCACCCGGCGTCGGGCATTCTCTCCCACATGAACACGTGGCAGGAGGGCCGCCCGGGCGGCGGTGGCAACGGCGGCGGCGCGTACGGGCGCGGCGGTGGCAACGCGGCCGAGCCGCCGCTGCCGGCTGGGCTGAACCCCCGCGGCCCGGGGGCCCCGGCGCCGCGACAGCCGCAGGAGTACGGCCAGGCGCAGCCGCCGGCCCAGGCACCCGGCTACGGGTCCGCGCAGGGCTACGGGCAGCCGCAGTCGTACGGGCAGCCGGGCGGCCGTCCCGGCGTGCCCGCGCAGGGCCGCCGGGCGCCCGGCGGCCCCGGCGCGCCCGGCGGGCCGATAACCCCGGGCGGTACCCAGCCGCCCGCTGCCCGGCCCTCGCGCTGGCCGCGGCGCCGGATCGTCAAGTGGTCGGTGTTCGGCGTCCTGATCGCCGTCATGGTCACCGCCGTCTCGACCTGGTTCTGGGCCGACTCCAAGCTGAACCACGAGAACGTGCTCGCCGACTACCCCGGCCGCCCCGCCGCCGGGAAGGGCACCAACTGGCTGATCGTCGGCTCCGACAGCCGCAACGGGCTCTCCGACTCCCAGGAGGAGGACCTGCACACCGGCCACGCCGGCGGCAAGCGCAGCGACTCGATGATGATCCTGCACATCGGGGACGGCGGGAACACCCTGATGAGCATCCCGCGCGACTCCTGGGTGCCGATCCCCGAGCACACCGGCGACAACGGGAAGCCGGTCAAGGCGACCACCTCGAAGATCAATTCGGCCTTCGCGTCGGGCGGCGGCAAGCTGCTCGCGCAGACCGTCGAGCTCAACACCGGCCTGCGCATCGACCACTACGCCGAGATCGGCTTCGCCGGCTTCGTGGGCATCGTGGACTCGGTCGGCGGTGTCGACATGTGCATCGACCAGGACGTCAAGGACAAGGACTCCGGCCTCGACCTGAAGGCCGGCTGCCAGAGCCTGACCGGCACCCAGGCCCTCGCCTTCGTGCGCCAGCGCCACCAGATGGCCGACCAGGACCTCGGCCGGATGCGCAACCAGCAGAAGTTCCTCGGCGCGCTGGCCAAGCAGGCCGCCTCCCCCGCCACCGTGCTGAACCCGTTCACCTTCTACCCGCTGGTGGACTCCGGCCTCGGCACCCTGATCGTCGACGACGACGCCGGCCTGACCGACCTCGGCTCGCTCTTCCTCGCCATGAAGGACGTCAACGGCGGCGACGGCAAGAGCATCACCGTCCCGATCGCCAACCCGGACTTCCGGACCAACACCGGCGAGTCGGCGGTCAAGTGGGACAGCGCCAAAGCCAAGCAGGTCTTCGACGCCTTCAAGAACGACACCGCCGTACCGGACGTGAAGTGACACCGCCGGCCTCCGTGAGGCGCTGCGACGGGCCGGCCACCATGCGTGGACGTCTCTCGTCACCGCGCTGATCCACCGCCGCCGTCACCGCCTGGGGCTGCGGGAGGACGCCTGGCGGCCGGCCGCCGCCCGGCCGGGCCGCACCGCCTAGGTATCCTCCGGCCGCGGTCGGGCGGCGGGCGCCGGGGGCACCGGCAGGCGGTCGAGGGTGATGCCGAAGTGCTCGCGGTAGGCGGCCAGGGCGCCGGCCTCGTCGAGGTCCTCCTCGGTGCGCGCGCCGTCCGGGCCGGTACGGATCAGCCGGACGCCGCCGAGGGTGATCCGGCCGCCGTCCCGGGTGAGCCGCGAGCAGGTCGACGAGCGGGTGAAGTGGGAGTCCGGCGAGGTGGTCTGCCACCAGCAGGTGGGCACGAAGTCGGCCAGCCGATGGGGGCGCAGGCCGAGCCGGTACTCCGGCCGGCCGTCCAGCAGCACGTCGAGCTCGTCGTCGGCGTGCGGGACCAGGGTGAACTCGCCGCCGGGTTCGCGCTGCGGGCCGCGCTCGTCCAGGCGCAGCGGGAAGTGGCTGAACCGGCCGAAGCCGACGTCGGCCAGCCAGGGCTCGGCCAGGTCGACCCGCAGGGCGAGGTGGTCGAACGGCGGGCCGGGCCGGTCCCCGTCGAAGGCCCGGGCGCCGAGCAGGTCCACCCGGTAGCCGAGCGCCCGCAGCAGCGCGGCGAACAGGCCGTTGAGTTCGTAGCAGAAGCCGCCGCGGCGCCGGGTGACGAGCTTGGCGAACAGCGTGCCGGGGTCGAGGACGACGGGCTCCCCGAGCCCGATGCCCAGGTTCTCGAAGGGCACGGTGCCGAGGTGCGCGCGGTGCAGCTCGGCGAGGGCGGCGGGCGAGGGCCGGCCGGGGCGCGGCAGGCCGATCCGCGCCAGGTAGGCGTCCACCTGGGTGCCGGTGAGGCCGTCGACGGCCGGGGGGTGATCCACGGTGTCCATTCCAGCGGGCCGGCGGGGAGCCGGGCCATCGGTCGTTGGACGTAGGGCTCAGGTCGCGCGGCCGGTCGTACCGGGCCGGGATGTGCGAGGAGCAGGAAGTCGGCCCGGCCGACTTCCTGCTCCTGGGCTCGTCAGGGAGTCGGACCTCAGGCCACGATGCCCGAGTCGGCGATGGTGATCTTCGCCGAGGTACGGCCGCTCTGCGAACCGTAGGACTCGATCTTCGTCACGAGGTCGAGGTTCTCGACGACCTCGCCGAAGACGACGTGCTTGCCGTCCAGCCAGTCGGTCACGATGGTGGTGATGAAGAACTGCGAGCCGTTGGTGTTGCGGCCCGCGTTCGCCATCGAGAGCTGGCCCGGCTTGGTGTGCTTGAGGGTGAAGTTCTCGTCCGCGAACTTCTCGCCGTAGATGCTCTTGCCGCCGGTGCCGTCACCGCGGGTGAAGTCACCGCCCTGCAGCATGAAGCCCGGGATGACGCGGTGGAACGAGGAGCCCTTGAAGCCGAAGCCGTGCTCGCCCGTGGCCAGCTCGCGGAAGTTCTTGGCGGTCTTCGGGACGATGTCGTCGAAGAGCTTGAAGACGATGCGCCCGGCCGGCTCGTCGTTGATGGTGATGTCGAAGTAAACGTTGGAACCCATGCAGGGATCATGGCATGCCGCCCCCCGGTACGCGCGACGGCCCCGTAAATCGTCCGGTCGCCGGGCGTGCCGCGGCTCCGGACCGGCCTCGACAGGGGCCGGCGGCGGGTGGCAGGGCGACCGGGGTGGTCCCGGTGGCGGTGGCGGTCCCCGGCGGCACGCTCGCGCGGGGAGTCCGGCCAGGTCCCGGGCCCGCACCCCGCCGGGCGGTCCCCTAACATCGCCCTCAGGTCAACCGACAAGGGGGGAACGGGACATGAGCGTGACGACGGAGACGGGGCGGATCGGCGTCTATCTGGCGCACCCGCGACCGGGCAGCTTCAACCACGCGCTGTTCGACGCCGTGGTGGACGAACTGCGCGGACGCGGCCACGAGGTGCTCGCGCACGATCTCTGCGCGGAGGGGTTCGAACCCGCGCTGGCCGCCGGGGAGACCGAGACGGTCGACGCCGCGGCGGAGCCGGCCGATCCGCGACTGGCCCTGCACCGGGCGGAGGTGGCCACCCTGGACGCGCTCGTCCTGATCCACCCCAACTGGTGGGGCATGCCGCCGGCCGTCCTGACCGGGTGGGTGCAGCGGGTGCTCGTGCCCGGCGTGGCGTACAAGCTCGGCGCGGCGGACGGCGAGCCGGCCGGGCTGCTCCGCGCCGGGCGGGCCCTGGTGCTGAACACCTCCGACACCCCTGAGGAGCGCGAGCGGGCCGAGTTCGGTGATCCGCTGGAGCGGATCTGGGCCGCCTGCGTGCTGCCCTACGTCGGCGTGACGGACGTGCGGCGGACCGTCTTCCGCACGGTGACGGACTCGGCCGACGCCGTCCGCGCGCAGTGGCTGCGCCAGGCGCGGCAGGAGGCGGCGGCGCTGATCGGCTGAGGCGGGTCGGAGCCCCGACACGGGCCGGAGTGGACGGCGGTGGTCGCCGCGACCGACCGGGCCGCCGTACCGGGGTGGCGGCGCGGCCGTCCGTGCTAGAACCGGCGGCGGCAGCGGGCGCGCACGCGCCCGGCGCCACCGTGCGATCCCATGTCACCGACCGCTTCCCCGGGAGACCCATGTCCGCCGCACGCACCGCCCGCACCGGCCCGATCCGCCCGCTCCTGGCCGCCTTCGCGGCCCTGGCGCTCCTGCTCACCGGGGCCGCCACCGCGACCACCGCCGCCGCGGCCACCACCGGACTCGACGGGGCCTGGGCGTGCGACGTCCCGGCCGGGTACGTCTACGACCAGGTGGCCATGAACCGGGCGTGCAGCTCCGGCAGCTGGAACGCACCGCAGTTCCACCTGCGGACGCCCGTCGACGGACTGACCGCCTGCAAGAGCTCGCCCGGGTTCGTCTACGACGCCATCACCTGGGGCAGCGCCTGCAGCCAGCAGCCCGGCGTGACCTCCAACGCGTACCACCTGCGGACGCCGGTGGACGGCCTCACCGCCTGTATGGGCACCCCGGCGTTCACCTACGACCGGATCACCTACACGAGCGCCTGCAGCCTCCAGCCCGGCGTCCAGGCCACCACCTTCCACCTCCGCAAGCCGGTCAACGGCCTCTGGGCGTGCACCGTCCCGTCCGGGTTCACGTACAGCCAGAGCACCCAGAACACCGACTGCAGCTACACCCAGGGTGTCCCGTCCACCAAGTACCTGCTGCTGGGCTGAGGCGCCGCGCACCGCCGGAGCAGGAAGTCGGCCGGGCCGACTTCCTGCTCCGCACTTCTTAACGGGGACACCTCGGACGGCCCGATCTCCGGCCCCCGCCCCCCGGCTCGGCGGGCACCGGCGGGCCTGACTTCCGCCCGCCGGCCTCAGGCGCCCGAGGGCTCGGCGCCGGAGAGGTCGAGTTCCGCCACCTCCTGGTCGCCGCTGAGTTCGCCGGTGGGGCGGAACCCGAGGCGCCGGTAGAACGCGGCCGGGCCGTGGTCGCCGGGCACGTAGGTGACCGTCACCCGGTCGCCGCCGCGGCGGCGGATCTCGGCGCAGACCTGCTCGACCGCGAAGCGGCCGTAGCCCCGGCCCTGCTCGTCGGCGGCGATGTTGAGGCGCCAGAGGCCGGAGCGGAGCCGGTCTCCGGGCCGGTCGGGCCGGAAGGCGATGTCGAAGAACGCCATCACGAACCCGACCGCGCGGTCGCCGTCGAAGAGCACCCGGGGCCAGGCGGTGTCGCCGTGCGCGTACGCCTCGGCCAGGGACTTGGCGACCGGCGAGACCAGCTGCTCCTGGTCCGGGCGCACCTTCAGTTCGAGCGCGGCGTCGACGGTGGCGGGGGTGACCTTCTCCAGTCGGAGGGTCGGCGATGACGTAGACATGGCGACCACCCTAGGGCGGGCCCGGCGAACCGTCTCCCGGGTTTCGCCGGGCCCGCCCCCCACTGCCCGGAGCCGGGCCTCCCGGAGCCCCCGCCGGACCTCACGGCGCCGGGGTGAAGACCAGCGTCGCGTTGTGGCCCCCGAACCCGAAGGAGTTGGTGAGCGCGGCGGTCAGCGCGCCCCGGCGCGGGGCACCGGTGACCACGTCCAGCTTCACGGCCGGGTCGACGGTGTCGAGGTTCCGGGTGGCCGGGACCACGCCGTCGCGCAGGGCGAGGACGGCGGCGAGGGCGCCGATCGCCCCGGCCGCGCCGAACAGGTGGCCGGTCATCGACTTGGTCGCCGTGACGACCGGGTGGAGCCCGATCGCCTCGGCCACCGACTCGGCCTCGACCAGATCGCCCAGCGGGGTCGAGGTGGCGTGGGCGTGCACGTGCGCGATGTCGGCCGGCGCCAGGCCCGCCTCGGCCACCGCCCGGCGCATCGCCCGGACCTGGCCCTCGGCCGCGGCCGCGGTGATGTGGAACGCGTCCGAGGTGACCGCCGCGCCGGCGAGCGTGGCGTGCGCCCGGGCCGAGCGGGCCGCGGCGAACCCGGCCCGCTCCAGGACGACCACCACCGACCCCTCACCGATCACGAAGCCGTCCCGGCCCGCGTCGAACGGGCGGGAGGCCAGTTCGGGCTCGTCGTTGCGGGTGGAGTGGGCCTTGGCCTGGGCGAACCCGGCCAGCGTGAGCGGGCAGACGCAGGCCTCGGCGCCACCCGCGACCACCACGTCCGCCCGGCCGAGCCGGATGAGGTCCAGGCCCATCGCGATCGCCTCGGCGCCGGACGCGCAGGCGCTCACCGGTGTGTGCGCGCCGGCCCGCGCGCCCAGTTCGATGCTGACCCAGGCCGCCGGGCCGTTCGCCATCAGCATCGGCACCGTGTGCGGGGAGACCTTGCGGACCCCGGAGGCCTCCAGCACGTCGTCCTGCCCGAGCATGGTGAGCGCGCCGCCGGTACCGGTGCCGATCACCACGGCCAGCCGCTCCGGATCCACCTCGGGCGTGCCCGCGTCGGCCCAGGCCTGCCGGGCGGCGATCAGCGCCACCTGCTCGCAGCGGTCCATCCGCCGGGCCTGCACCCGGTCCAGCACCTCGGACGGCTCGACCGCCAGCCGCCCGGCTATCCGCACCGGCAGCCCGGCCGCCCACTCGTCCTCGATCGCCCGGATGCCCGACCGCCCGGCCAGCATCCCGGCCCAGGTCGAGGCGACGTCCCCGCCGAGCGGCGTCGTCGCGCCGAGCCCGGTGACCACCACGCGGTCGTCGTCAGCACTCATCGACCGAACCCCCTGCTTGTTGTGGAGATTGTGAGAGAACCACAACTCCCCGCGCCGGTGAGCACGGGGAGTCGCGGACTCATCTGCCACTGTGCCAGGGCATTGATGGTCATTCAGATGTGCAACGCAACCGATTCGACCACGAGCTCTTTGTAGGGTTTATCCATGATCTCAGGTCACCGGCTCAGGGGTCACCAGCTCACGGGTCACCAGCTCGGGGCGCACGAGCTCCGAGGCCATGTGCCCAGGTCGCCGGCTCCGGTCACGGCAGGTTGCGGGCCATCACGATCCGCTGGACCTGGTTGGTGCCCTCGTAGATCTGCGTGATCTTCGCGTCCCGCATCATCCGCTCCACCGGG
>NZ_JBITSA010000033.1:24638-47241 GCF_044540385.1 Kitasatospora sp. NPDC086009 | reverse complement strand
TTCCGGCTGTCTGTGCGCCGCCAGGGACTCGAACCCCGGACCCGCTGATTAAGAGTCAGCTGCTCTAACCAACTGAGCTAGCGGCGCCTGCTGACGCGGAGAACATTACCTGGTCAGCAGCCGAAACTCACAATCGGGGGGCCGAACGGCCCCGCGCCCCGGCCCGCCGCCGGGGGCCGGGGCGCGGTGTCCGGGGATCGGGGGCGCGCCGGGATCACGGGGTGAGCACCACCTTGCCCCGGACGTGGCCGGTGCCGACCATCCGGTGCGCCTCGGCCGCGCGCTCCAGCGGGAAGGTGTCGGCGATCTCCAGCCGCAGACCGCCCGCCTCCCAGAGTTCGACCAGCTCGGCCAGCCGGGCCGCCGTCCGCGGCCCCCGCAGCATGCGCAGGCCGAGCCGCGCGGCGGTCGGGAAGTCCACGATGGTGCCGATCCGGTCCCGGTCGGAGACCAGCTCCACGGAGGCCTCCAGGGCGCCGCGCCCGGCCGCGTCGAAGGCCGCGTCCACCCCCTGCGGCGCCACCGCCCGCACCCGCTCGACCAGCCCGTCCCCGTACCCGACCGGGATCGCGCCCAGCTCGCGCAGATAGGCGTGGTTGCGTTCGCTCGCGGTGCCGACCACGGTGGCGCCCCAGGCGCGGGCGAGCTGGACGGCGACCGTGCCGACTCCGCCCGAGGCGCCGTGGACCAGGACGGTGTCGCCCCGGCCGACCCCCAGCAGGGTCAGCGCGACATGGGCGGTCTGCCCGGAGGCGGACAGCGAGCCCGCCTGCTCCCACGGCATCCCGGCCGGCTTGGGGACCAGCTGGGAGCCGTCGACGGTGACGAACTCGGCGTGGCTGTTCAGCGGCCGGAAGCCCAGCACCTGGTCGCCGACCGCCCAGCCCCGGCTGTCGGGGCCGAGCTGGTCGACCACCCCGGCGAACTCGTTGCCCGGGACGGCCGGCAGCTCGACCCGCACGCCCGGTGGCGCCCAGCCCTCCCGGACGGCGAGGTCGGCGGGCTGCACCCCGGCCGCGTAGACGCGGACCCGCACCTCGCCCGGTCCGGCGGCGGGGGTGGGTACCTCGGTCACCCGCAGTACCTCTGGGCCGCCGAACCGGGGGACGGTCACAGCCTTCATCTGGAGCTCCTGCCTCGTGGTCTGCGCTCTCGGTCCTGCCTGCGCCCCGATCATCGAAGGTGAAGCGGACTTGAGGTCAAGGGCCCTCCGGCGTGTTGCGTCAACTGAGCGCATTGTCGGATTTATCCTCGACGGCGGCCCGAGTCTCGCCCGGCCGCCCCCGTCGTCCGCCACCTGCCCGTCGCCACCCGCTCTGCCAGCCACCCTCCGCCACCCGCTCCCGCCACCGATCCGCCGTCGAGAGGAACCTCCCCGTGGGCCAGCTGCCCCTGCTCTTCGTGGTGCTGCTCGCCTCCGTCGTGACCATGCCGCTCGCCCGGCGGACGGGCGTGCCGCAGCCCGTGCTGATGACCCTGCTGGGCATCGTCATGGCGCTGGTCCCGCAGATCCCGGACGTCACCCTCGACCCGGACCTGATCCTCCCGCTGGTGCTGCCGCCGCTGATCTTCGCCGTCGCCCGGCGCTCCTCGGTGCGCTACTTCCGGGCCAACATCCGCTCCATCCTGCTGCTCGCGGTCGCGCTGGTGGTGGTCACCACCACCGCGGTCGCCGGCACCGTGCACGCCCTGCTTCCCGCGCTGCCGGTCGCGGCCGCCGTCGCGGTCGGCGCGCTGGTCTCCCCGCCGGACCCGGTCGCCGCCGTCGCGGTGGCCGGCAGCATCGGCCTGCCGCGCCGGCTGGTGTCGATCCTGGAGAGCGAGGGCCTGTTCAACGACGTCACCGCGATCGTCATCTACTCGCTGGCCATCGACGCGGTGGTCAGCGGCGACTTCTCGCCCGGCCACGCGGTGCTGCGCTTCGTGCTCTCGGCCGTCCTCGCCGTCATCATCGGCGTCGGCCTCGGCTGGCTCAACGCCAAGCTCGCCTCCTTCCTGGAGGACCCCACCCAGCAGGTCGCGCTCAACCTGCTGGTGCCGTTCGCCGCCTACACCCTGGCCGAGGAGATCCACGGCTCCGGTGTGCTCGCCGTCGTGGTCTGCGCGCTCTACCTGGCGGAACGCGCCGCGGAGGCCGACGCCGTCTCCTACCGGCTGGTCGGCAACGCCTTCTGGGAGATCGTCGAGATCCTGATCACCGGAGTCGCCTTCGGCCTGATCGGCCTGGAGCTGGCCACCGTCCTGAAGGAGGCCGGCACCGGCTGGACGAGCATGCTCGGCGACGCGGCCGCCGTCATCGCCGTCGTGGTCGTGACCCGGCTGCTCTGGCTGCTGCCGGCCGGCTGGCTCTCCCGGAAGCTGCGGGCCGACGTGGAGGAGGACACCCCGATCAGCTGGCAGGAGAGCGTGGTGCTCTGGTGGTCCGGGATGCGCGGGGTGGCCACCGTCGCGCTCGCCCTGGCCGTCCCGCTGACCGTCGACTCCGGCGAGGGCTTCCCCGAACGCGGCCGGCTGGTCTTCATCGCCTTCAGCGTCGTCCTCTTCACCCTGCTGGTCCAGGGGCTCACCCTGCCGTGGCTGGCCAAGCGGCTGCACCTGGACATCGACCAGGACAAGCACGAGCAGGCGGTGCGCGAGCTCTGGTGGCGGGCCGCCCGGGCCGGGCTCGAACGGCTCGGCGAACTGGAGGAGCAGGACAAGCTGCCCGCCGAGGTCGCCGACCGCCTGCGGGACCGTCAGCACGACCGGCTGGCCCGGCTCTGCCCGGAGAAGTACGCCGAGGAGGAGGCCAGCGAGGCCAAGCTGCGGCTGAGCCAGTGGCGCGCCGCGTACAGCGTCGAGCAGGAGATGATCGCCGCCTCCCGGCGCGAGATGCTGGCCGCCCGCAGCGAGCTCGGCGCCGACCCGGAGCTGGTCGACCGGGTGCTGCGCGGGCTCGACCTCCGCTCCGAACGGAAGTGACGCGCCGTCCGGGGGTGCCGGCGGCGTCCGCGCAGCCGGCCCGGGGGCACCCCGGCGGCGGCCCGCCGGGCCGGTGGCCGCCGGGCCACGGAGCGTCCCCGAACGGAATGTGCGCAGGTGGTCCCGACGTTGCATAGGCTGGCCCCGGGCAGGCCGTCAACGGAGTCGGCGAACCATCAGTACCCGCACGACCTCGCGAAAACCCTCCCGCCTGGCCCTGCCGGTATCTGCACCCAGATGAAACGAGGAGCCACCGATGTCGGAGACCCGTGCCGACTCCCGTACCCCCCTGGACCGCACCCCGCAGTGGGCCGCCCTCGGCAAGCACCGCGCGGAGCTGGGCGAGACGCACCTGCGCGAGCTGTTCGCCGCCGACCCGGAGCGCGGCCGCCGCTACACCCTCCGGGTCGGCGACCTGCACGTGGACTACGCCAAGCAGCTGGTCACGGACGAGACGCTGACCCTGCTGCGCGAGCTCGCCGAGGCCACCGGCGTCGCCCGGCTGCGGGACGCCATGTTCCGCGGCGAGAAGATCAACAACACCGAGCACCGCGCCGTCCTGCACACCGCGCTGCGCGCCCCGCGCGGCGCCGTCGTCGAGGTGGACGGCGAGAACGTGGTGCCCGCCGTGCACGCCGTCCTCGACAAGATGGCGGCCTTCGCCGAGCAGGTCCGCGGCGGCGACTGGCGCGGCCACACCGGCAAGCGGATCCGCACGGTCGTCAACATCGGCATCGGCGGCTCCGACCTCGGCCCCGCGATGGCCTACGAGGCGCTGCGCTCCTTCGCCGACCGCGACCTCGACGTCCGCTTCGTCTCCAACGTGGACGGCGCCGACCTGCACGAGGCCGTCCGCGACCTCGACCCGGCGGAGACGCTCTTCATCGTCGCCTCCAAGACCTTCACCACCATCGAGACCATCACCAACGCGGTCTCCGCCCGCGGCTGGCTGCTCGCGGGCCTGGACGCCGGCACCGAGGCGGTGGCGAAGCACTTCGTCGCCCTCTCCACCAACGCCGAGGGCGTCGCGGACTTCGGCATCGACACCGCCAACATGTTCGAGTTCTGGGACTGGGTGGGCGGCCGCTACTCCTACGACTCGGCGATCGGCCTCTCGCTGATGATCGCCATCGGCCCGGACGCCTTCCGCGAGATGCTGGACGGCTTCCACCTGGTCGACGAGCACTTCCGCACCGCTCCCGCCGAGGAGAACGTCCCGCTGCTGCTCGGCCTGCTCGGCGTCTGGTACGGGGCCTTCTTCGACGCCCAGGCGCACGCGGTGCTGCCGTACTCGCACTACCTGTCGAAGTTCACCGCCTACCTCCAGCAGCTGGACATGGAGTCCAACGGCAAGTCGGTGGACCGCGAGGGCAACCCGGTGAGCTGGCAGACCGGCCCGGTGGTCTGGGGCACGCCCGGCACCAACGGCCAGCACGCCTACTACCAGCTGCTGCACCAGGGCACCAAGGTCATCCCGGCCGACTTCATCGGCTTCGCCCGGCCGGTCGCCGACCTGCCCGACGGCCTGGTCGCCCAGCATGACCTGCTGCTCGCCAACTTCTTCGCCCAGACCCAGGCGCTGGCCTTCGGCAAGACGCCGGAGGAGGTCGCGGCCGAGGGCGTGCCGGCCGAGCTGGTCCCGCACAAGACCTTCAAGGGCAACCACCCGACCACCACCATCCTGGCCGGGGAGCTGACTCCGTCGGTGCTCGGCCAGCTGGTCGCGCTGTACGAGCACAAGGTGTTCGTCCAGGGCGCGATCTGGAACATCGACTCCTTCGACCAGTGGGGCGTCGAGCTCGGCAAGGTGCTCGCCAAGCGGATCGAGCCGGTGCTGCTGACCGGTGAGGGCGCCGACGCGCTGGACAGCTCCACCGCGGAGCTGGTCGCGCGCTACCGCTCGCTGCGCGGCCGCTGAGCCCGCGGGGTGCCGGACGGGATCGACCCGTCCGGCACCCCGTACCTGCCCCAAGGATCGGAAAACGCCGGAAGGCCCCTCGCTCTCGCAAGGGGCCTTCCGGCTGTCTGTGCGCCGCCAGGGACTCGAACCCCGGACCCGCTGATTAAGAGTCAGCTGCTCTAACCAACTGAGCTAGCGGCGCCTGCTGACAGAGGAGACTTTAGCAGCGGCGCGCGGCCCGGCCAAAATCGAATACCCGGAGCCGGGGGTGGCCGCGCTCGGCCCACCGGCAGCGCCGGGCTCGGCCCGCCGGCGGGGCCGGGCTCAGCCCACCGGCGGGGCCGTCGAACCGGCCCGCTCGGCCGACTCTCGGGCCGCGCGGACGCAGGCCCAGAGCACCACCGAGGCGCCCGGCAGCCACGGCTCCCGGGCCTCCGGGGCGACGATCCACCGCCCGGCACCCAGACCGGGCGAGTCCGGGCTGTGCAGCATCCGCTGCACCGGCGGGACGGTCACCGCGTCGCCGCGGCCGTGGCAGAGCAGCGGCGGGACGTCCCGGGCCCACTCCTCCCAGGCGAGCAGCCGCCGCAGCCGGGCCGCCGCCCCGGGCCGGACGAACAGCAGGGTGCGCCCCCGGTACACGGCGACCGGGCCGCAGCCGGGGCCGGAGGTCCACAGCTCGTCCAGCACCCGCCGGCCGAACAGGGACGGCATGCTGATCACGTCGAAGGCGCGCCCGCAGGGCAGCACCGAGGGCGCCCACGGGCGCGACTCCCAGAGGGCGCGCATGCTGCGGGGGTACTCGCTGGCGGAGGCGAGCCAGGCCTCCCCGGCCACCGTGACGTACTCCACCGACTGATAGGTCCAGATGTCCACGGACAGCAGAGTGGGGTGTCGGCCGGGTGTCCGGAAGGGAAAGCGTGGTTCGCCGGACAGCACGGCGGGGAGCGGCGTACCCTGCCGCGCCGCATATGCCACTGGCGAGGTTGCCGCCCCGATCGCGGCCAGGCCCCTGATCGCGGTCCGGCCCCTGATCGCGGCCCGGCCCCCGATCGGGGCCCGCCCCCGGGAGGCGGTCAGCCCTCGTGGCGGCGGGGCTGGAGCAGGCCGCGGCCGTACTCGATCATCTTGGTCGCGTAGTCCGGCGTCCAGTCCGCCCGCTCGGCGATCTCGGCCTCGGAGAGCGCGTCGAACCGGCGGGTGTCCGCGAGCTGCGCGGCGGCGACGGCCTGGAAGTCGGTGGCCCGCTCGGCGGCCGCGCGGAAGGCCAGCGCCAGCTCGGTGGAACGGCGCAGCAGCTCGGCCGGGTCCTCTATCGACTCCAGGTCGAAGAACCGCTCCGGCTCCGGCTCGGCGAGGTTCGGCTCGAACAGCAGCTGGACCGGGCGCCGGCGGCGGGCGGGCGCTTCACCGGCGCCTGCGCCCGAACCGGCCGGCACGGTCGAACGGCTCGGGTCGGACGCCTGGGCGTGGGAGTCGGGCATGGACGGACACCTCCGGGGGCTCGGTGGGGGCGGACGGCGGCGGCCGGGGAGGACGCCGCCCGGTCCTGGCCGCCGTCCATTGTCTCGCGGCGACTGCCGGTAACGGAACGGTGCGAGTCCGGGCGCTATTCCCTCCCGGCGCGCCGGGGGCGTGCACCCGGCGGGAGGCGCCGCCGACCTGCGGGAGCCGGCCACCGCCCCCGGCCGGCCCGCTCAGCGCGCCAGCCGTACCCGGTGCCCGGCGAGGTGCTGCAGCACCTGGTGGTTGGCCTCCCAGCCGTCGGGGAACTTGACCGAGACGCCCAGCTGGACGGGTTCGGTGGCCGGGTGCTCGTCCAGCAGCTCGGCGATGCCGGCCCGGGCCACCACGATGCACGCGTGCCGGTGCCGGGAGGCGAGCACGCAGAGCCGGCCCGTCTCCAGGTGGAAGGCGGTCGCGTCCGGCCGCCCGGAGAGCGGGTGCAGCACCACCGTGACGTCGTACTCCCGGCCCTGCAGCCGGTTGGCGGTGTCCACCGTGACGGCCGGGCCGGTCGTCGGGTCGACCGGGACACCGGCCTTGACCAGCGCCGCCCGGACGGCCGCCGCCTGGTCCCGGTGGGCCGTGCCGACCGCGATCCGGCCGGGGGCGAGCGGGACGGTGCCCTGCTCGGAGTGGGCCGTCAGACCGCGCTCCAGCAGCCGGCGGACGGTCGCCGCCACGGCGGCCACCGCCTGCGGATCGGTCCGGACGGTGTGCCGGGCGGGCAGCTCCAGCAGCGCCCAGCCGTGCTCGGCCGCCCGGTCGATCGCCGCGTCCAGCGCGGAGCCGTCCGGCCGCACCGAGGCGGTGAGCAACCGGTCGCCGGGCCCGGTGCCGGACCGGAACGGCGTGTACGGGTAGAACGCGTCGGAGATCAGCGGCGCCGCGCTGGCCGGCAGCCGCCAGGAGACCGGCAGCCGGTGCGGCTCGATCTGCGGGTTGTGCGCGAGCAGCGTGACCACGGCGCTGCTCGACGGGTCGTACGACAGCCCCGCCCACTGCTCGGTGCCGACCACCGTGAACGGGTCCAGCTGGCCCGGGTCCCCCACGAACAGGGCCCGCTCGAACAGCCGGGCCACCGCGAGGAGGGCGTCCGAGCGCATCTGGTACGCCTCGTCGACGATCGCGTGCCGCCACGGCGCCTCGGTCCTCACCCACTGCCACTTGGCGGCCGTCGAGACCACCACGTCGTGCTCGGCCAGCTCCGCCACCTTGTCGGAGGGCGTGACGTTGGGGTGCCGCAGCACCTCGGGGCCGGGCCGGGAGTCCGCGGCGTGCAGCCGGCCGATCGTCAGCCCGGGCGCCTTCTCGGCCAGTCGGTCGACCAGGTCGTCCACCTGTCCGTTGGTCTGCGCGACGATCATGAGGCGCTCGCCGGCCTCGACCAGCTCGCGGGCGGCCCGCACCACCAGGGTGGACTTCCCGGCGCCGGGCGGGGAGTCGACCACCACGCCGCGCGGGGCGCCGACGGCCGGGCGGACGGTGGCCTCCAGGATCCTGGCCACCGCGGCGTCGGCGGCCGCCCCGGGGGCCTGCTCGCTGTTCATCGGCGGGGTCACTCCCACTCCTCGACGGCGGTGGCGGCTGCGGCGCCGGCGGCGGCCGGCCCGGGGGTGGCGGCGGCGCCGGGCGGGCCGCCGTGCGTCCACGGCGTGTCGTCCGGCTCGGGCAGCGGCGCGGACTGACGGACGGTCAGTTCGAACAGGGTGAAGGTGATCCGCTCGCCGGGCTCGGGCAGGCTGCCCGGCTCCGGCTCCTTCCGGCGCCCCATGCCGGACAGCACCCGCAGGGTGATGGTGCCCGCCACCGGGTCGACCGCGGTGATCACCGCCTTCTGCGGGCTCGGCGCGGCGCCGGAGTCCGCGAGGGGGGAGGCCCGGACCCGGTGCGCCTCCCGGCCGAGGTCCGCGTGCGGGCGGTCGGCGGTCCGGACGGTCACCAGCGGACGCGGCTTGGGCGAGCGCCCCGAGGTGTCGTAGTCCGGCACCACCTCGGTGACCACACCCGCGAAGGCCTCGCCGGCCAGCCGGTGCTCGGCCATCGCCAGCGGGTCGTCCAGGGCCTCCTGGACGTCCAGCCGGGCCTGCTCGCGCTCGCGCTGCGCCAGCTTCCGGGCGGCCGTCACGGCGTCGTCCTGCCGGGGCTGCGGCGGCTCGCCGGCCGCCAGCCGGTCCCGGTGGCCGGTGTAGGACCAGCGGTCGCCCGTCCAGCGCTCCGCCAGGTGCCCGGCCGGCGGCAGCTCGCGGAGCAGGTCCAGGCCGTGCCACACGTCGTGCCAGGTGGGCAGCAGCACCCGGGAGAGCACCGCGCGCAGCTGCTCGACAGCCGTCCGGACCGCGGCCCGGGCCTGCTCCGCGTCGGTGCCGCCGGGCTCCTGGGCGGCGTGCGCCAGGGCGGCCGCGGCGGCGTCGTAGCGGGCGATGGCCGGGCCCAGCACCAGTTCGTCGAAGCGCGGGTCGGTGGCCGGGCCGGCGGGCGGGTGGAGCAGCTGGCCGGCCCCGTCCCGCGCGGACTCGGCCAGCTCGGCGGCCTCGGCCCCGGTCAGGCCGGCCGGCGGCGCGTGCCAGGCCAGCCGGGCGGCGAGGTGCTGGTCCTCCAGGTGGCTCTGGCCGGTCGCCCAGTGCCGGGAGAGCAGGCCGGTCATCGCCAGCAGCAGGCTGGAGCCGGGCACCTGGGCCCGGTCGGTGAGGTGGGTCAGCCAGCGGCCGAGCAGCGGCACCCGGGCCGGCGCCGGGTAGGGGCCCGGCTCGTCGTCCTCCACGGTGCGGCGGAAGCGGGTGGAGCGGCCGAGCAGGGCGAGGTGGTGCACGCCCGCGGCGTTGGGCACGATCAGCTGCGGCGCGTCGGCGCACAGCTCACGGAAGACCTGCGTCTTCTCGCCGGTCTCCGGATCCTTCTCGGAACCCTCGATCTGCTCCACCTCGTCGGCGAAGGACTCCAGGTAGGGCAGCAGGTCGGCGGCCAGTTCGGCCAGGAAGTCGAAGCGCAGGGTGCGGTTGAGCGGCTGCGGGACGATGTGCAGCCGGGGCGCCGAGCGGTCGGTGCCCAGCAGCACGGCCAGCGGTGCGCCCGCCTCGCCGGCGGCGGTCAGCGGGACGACCACCATCGGGCGTTCGGCGAGGTGCCGGTGGCGGACGGTGGCCAGCGGCTCGGCCCGGCCGCTGCGGACGGCCTCCAGCCGGGCGAGGGTGCCGAGCAGGCTCATCGGGCGGCTCCGGCCCCGGCGAACGCCTCCGCCGGCGGCTCGGCGAGCGGCCGGCCCAGCGCCTCGGCGCGCAGCGCGGCGGCGTACGCGAGCCGGGCGGCGGCCTCGTCGTTGCCGTCGCCGCTGTCGTTGCCGTCGTGGCTGGCGTCGTGGCCGGCGTCGGCGGCCGTGGTTTCGGCGTGGGCGGCCTCGGGGCGGCGGCCGGTCTCCTCGGCGGCGGCCAGTGCCTCGGTGACGGTCCGGATACTGCCCAACTCGCCGCGCACGCCCCGGCCGAGCTGCTCCACCCGGTCCTCGCAGCGGGCCCGGGCACGGCAGTGGAAGCCCAGCTCACAGGTGGAGAGGCAGTCCGGGCTGTACGCGGCCGGCACCGCCTCGACCGACTCCGCCAGCTGCTCGGCCGAGCGGGCGGGGGCCCCCGTCGGATCCGACGCGAGGTCGAAGCCGGCTCCCGGCGGCAGCGCGTCCAGCAGCCGGCCGATGCCGGTCATCCGGCTGAGCTGGCGGCGGGTGGTGGCCAGCTCGCGCCGGACGTCCACGGTCACCGCGGTCGGCCGGTTGCTGAAGTCCTTCGGGCAGACCAGCAGCACGCTCAGCCGGGGGCTGCCCGGCAGCCGCTGCTCGACGTACGGGTTGCGGTCCGGCTCCCGGCCGGCCAGCGCGGCGGCCGTCTCCTGGAGCGCCAGGACGTAGACGGCGGCCTGGCGGGCGGCGGCACCGACCTTGGCCGGGTCCGCACTGCCGTCCAGCACCGGGAAGGACTTGATCTCGATCACGGTGCACCGCCCGCCGTGCACCACGACCGCGTCCGGCTCCAGGTAGGCGGTGCTGCCGGCCACGGTGAGCCGCAGCAGCGGGTGGTCCAGCAGCGTCCAGGCCTGCGGATCGGCGGCGGCCTGGGCCAGTGCGGCGGTCGTCCGCTCGGCCCGGACCGCGGGGCCGGAGCGGCGCAGCAGATCGGGCACGGCGAGCGGGGCGCCGCCGTCGGCCGGCAGGCCGAGGTGGCGGCGCAGCGGCTCCAGCAGCGCCGTGTAGTCGTCCTCCTTCAGCCGTGACTCGAAGATCACGCCGCGGGCGAGGGCGAACGGGGACTGGCCGAACGGGGCGGGCCGGCCGAGCCGGGCGGCCAGCGCCGACTTGTCGACCCCGGCGGCGTCGAGCACGGCGCGGCGGTGACAGCCCGGATTGGCGGCGAGCGCGGCGAGCGCGCGGGCGTTCAGGCTGCGCTGCGGTGCGGGACCGCGCAGGTCGGCGAGCCGCTGGGCGAGCGGCTCAAAGTGCCCGTGGGACGGGACGTTCGTCGAGACGTTCATGGTGCGGCCCAGTGTCGCACCCGGGTCCGACAATCCGGTCCGGTCCGGCCATCCGCGGCCATCCGCGCCGATTCCGGGCGGTGGGCGGGCGGGTGTGCCGGTCGCCGCCCACCCGGGGGGCCGCGATTCGCTGCGGCGGCGCCCGGGCTCGTAGGAGGTCCGCAGGTGAGGGATCATGGAGTGCCGGTGCTCAATGGTGAGACCGACCGTTGCCACCGCCCCGCTGCGAGGAGCCACCCATGCCCGCCCGAATCGTCCTGGTCCGCCACGGCGAGACCGAGTGGTCGGCCACCGGCCGCCACACCGGCCGGACCGACATCCCGCTGACCGAGGAGGGCCGCGCGATGGCCCGGGCGCTCGGCGCCCGCCTGGCCGAGGCCCCCTGGAACGGCCTGCCGGACGCCCTCGTCTACACCAGCCCGCTCGGCCGCGCCAAGGAGACCTGCGCCCTGGCGGGCTTCGGCGACCGTGCCGTGGACCGGCCGGAGCTGCTGGAGTGGGACTACGGCCAGTACGAGGGCCGGACCGGCCCGGACATCCGCGCCACCGACCACCCCGGCTGGCTGATCTGGCGGGACGGCGTGCCCGGCGGCGAGAAGCTGTCCGAGGTCGCCGCCCGGGTGGACGGCTTCCTCGCCGGCCTCAACGACGAGCACGGCGTGCCGGACGAGGCGACCACGGTCATGCACGGCGCCGACCGCGACGTGGTGCTCTTCGCGCACGGCCACCTGCTGCGCATCCTGACCGCCCGCTGGCTCGGGCTGCCGCCCGAGTACGCCCAGCGCTTCAAGCTCGGGACGGCGGCGCTCTGCGTGCTGTCCTGGGAGTACGGCGCACCGGCGGTCGAGGTCTGGAACGACCTCAGCCACCTGGAGGGCCTGCAGCACTGACCGGCCGCCGCGCCCCGCGTCCGACGGTCGGTCAGGGACGGGGCGCGGCCGCGGTACCGGCGAGCGCCGGCCCCGGCCCGCTCAGGCGGCCGCCGCGAGGTCGTACTCGGTCAGGAACCGGCCGACCTCCGGCACCGTCCGGTGCGGGCGCAGCCGCTCGGCGGTGTCCGCCAGCATGCTGCGGATCCGGGCCGAGCGGACCTCGCCGAACAGGGCCACGGCGGCCGTGCCGTGGCCGGCGGCGCCGGCCACGTCCCCCCGGCCGAGGCGGTCGTGCGCCAGCTCGGCGGTGTACAGCACGCGGTTGCGCACGAAGTGCGGCTCCTGGAGGGCTATGGCCAGCCCCGCCTGTTCGCTGGCCCGGTCCCAGTCCCCGAGCGCGGACCAGCACTGGGACTGCAGCCCGGCGATCTCGGCCTCGCCGAAGAAGGACATCCACTCGGGGTCGGCCTCGGAGGGGCCGCGGTCGAACAGGGTGTACGCCCGGCCGAGCGCCCGTTCGCAGGCGGCCCGGTCCTGCAGCAGCGCCCAGCCGCCGGCCTCGCGCATGGCCAGCAGGGAGAGCAGCCGGTCGGAGTCCAGCTGCCGGGCGGCGGCCTGCCCGGCCTGGGCGGCGCGGAGCGCCTCGCGGGGGCGTCCGGCGTCCCGGGCGAGGAAGGCGCTGTTGCAGAACACGTGCGCCTCCAGGGCGGAGTCGCCCGCCATCCGGGCAGTGGCGAGCGCCTCGGCGTAGAGCGACCGGGCGTCCGCCAAGCGGTTCGAGTCGTGCGCCAGCCAGCCCACCGAGATCGCGAGTTCGCCGGCACCGGCCTGAAGTCTTCGCTCCGTCTCGGCGCTGTACTCGCCCTCGTTGAGCAGCACGTAGGCGGTGCGCAGCGACTGCCCGGCCAACTCGAACAGGGCGTCGGCGCCGTACACGTCGTCGGCCAGCCGGATGTCCCGGACGGCCTGCTCGACGTCGAGCACCTCCGCGGCGCCGATCCGGCGGGGCGGGGGCACCGGCCCGGGGCGGCCCGGGACGAAGCCGGTGCCCCGCTCGGGGTCGAACAGGCCCGGGGCGGCGCCGAGTCGGGCGGTCTCCTCGGCCCCGGGTGTGCCCGGGGCGGCGCGGTCGGCGGCCCAGGCCGGCCGGTCGATGCCGATCACGGTGGCCAGCGCGGCCGGGCCGCCGGCCAGGAACGTACGGCGACGCACGTCGTCGTTCTCCTCGTCGAAATGGTGCGGTCCATCGGGCCCCCGGAGTGACGCCGGGGACCTCGGCGACGCAGGTCCGTCCGGTGGGGGTGGTTCCGCGTACGGCGAGGCAGCGTACGGGAGTTGGATGGAGTGCGGCGAGCGCGGGGCGGGCAGGGGCGGGAACTGCGGGTGGAGCCGGGGTGGTGCGGAGCCCGCGCCGCCGTCCGCCGGGCGGCGGCGGACGGAGGTGCGGGGGGCGAAGCCGAGGTCGGCCAGCGAGCGGTCCGGCCACATGTGCCGGAAGACCCGCTCGTAGGCGTAGTTGGGGCAGCGGATCTCGCCCGCCTCGACCCGCCCTACGTAGCGGGCGTCGCAGGAGACGTGCTCGCCGATCTCGCGGGCGGCCCGTCGTACGGCCATCGCGAACTCGCCCGGCGAACGGTCGCCGCGCAGTGCGCGCATCACGGTGTTGGGTGACGGGCGGTTCGGCTCGGCCGGTGGGGTGGCTGCCATGGTGCGCTCCGTGGTCGTGCGGGGTGCTGGTGCGAAGTGGGGCGGTTCCGGAGGGTGTCGGTCCTGGGTACGGTGGTTCGGCCCGGTGGTGGTGCCGTGCGGCCGGTCGGCCGACCGGGGCCCGCTCGGTCGCGTGGACTCCGCTCGGGCGCGGGTGGGCCCGGTGGGCCCGGTGGAGTCGGCCACGGGTGGGCCCGGTGGGGCTGGATGGGCCCGGGCTCGCAACCGACAGTACCCGGAGTCACCGATTGGACACAGCGCGTTTGTGGATGATGTGCTGTCAATTGCGGTCAAACCGGGCGCTGTTGCCTGGATCTGCCATGAAATGCCATGCCTTGCTGTAAGGCGCCCCGTGGCCTCGACCATGTCCCCGGCGTTGTCCTGTTACGTGGAAGCCCCGGTCGTCGCCCAGGCCCACCGCCCGCAGTGGCGGCCCCCGCCCCGGAGCAGCGGCACTTCCGATCGGACGAGGTGACAGGAGAGCCCGTGATGGCCATCGGAGTACCGCAGTACCACCGCCTGGTCGCCGGAGGGGTGCTGGCGGCCGCCGCCCCCGCCCTGCTGCCCGAGGCGGCCGACGACCGCGGCCCGGGCCGCGGGCCCCTGGAGGGCGGCCGGGCCCCGTGCGGCGGCGGCAGCGGGCCGGCCCGCCGGCTCGGCTCGGAGGGCGGTGTGGTGGTCACCGGCTGCGACACCGTCACGGTGGCGCTGCGGCACGGCCTGGAGACGGTCGACATCCTGCGGCTGCGCCGGGCCTGCGGTGCGGCGCTGCAGAGCCGCAACGGCAGCACGGTCTCCTTCTTCGTCCCGGCCGGCACCTCCGAGACGTGGCACCTGCCCGGCAGCTCGTGTACCGCCGGCGCCCTGCTCCTGCCCGCCACCGATCCGCGCTGGGTGATGCCACCGGTCGGAGCGGACTTCACCGCCCGCCCCACCGACGCCTGGGTCCTGCGTTCGGCGCTCTGCGAGGCCGCCTGCACCCTGACCGCCGGCGGCCTCGGACCGTTCTGAGACCCCTTCCGAGGTCCGTCCGGAAGGCCCGCACCGAACGGTGCCGTCCATGCTGCCCGGGCCGCGGAGACACGTCGTGCC
The DNA here is from genome assembly GCF_044540385.1 of Kitasatospora sp. NPDC086009. Taxonomy (NCBI): domain Bacteria; kingdom Bacillati; phylum Actinomycetota; class Actinomycetes; order Kitasatosporales; family Streptomycetaceae; genus Kitasatospora; species Kitasatospora sp. NPDC086009. The sequence goes on along the minus strand of NZ_JBITSA010000033.1, from coordinate 32,685 downwards.
CGTCGTCGGGCAGGGCCACCCGGACCGCTTCCAGACCGGGCACCCCCTCTCCTCCTTCCGCCGGTCCCTCGCTGAGCTGCGGAGACCTTCGGCACGACGGCGATAATGGCCGGTATGGGACGAAGCAGCAGGGCCGGCCGCGGCACGGACAAGGCCCGTACCGACAAGGGCCGTACGGCGGCGGAGCCGCAGTCGGCGGTCACCGGCCCCGGCGGCCGCACGCACGCCCAGGGGGCGCTCACCCGTCCCGTCGACTCCGGGCTGGCCGAACTCCGCCCGGACCGTGACCGTTCCGCCGCCTGGTCGCTGCTGATCGACGGCGCCCCGCAGTCGATGGTCGACCTCGCCGACCCGACCCACCTGGGCTTCGAGTACCAGCGCCGGCTCGGCCACCTGATCGACCTGGTCGCCCCGCCCGGCCGGCCGGTCACCGTCCTGCACCTCGGCGGCGGCGCTCTCACCCTGGCCCGCTACGTCGCGGCCACCCGCCCGCGCTCCCGCCAGCAGGTCGCCGAGATCGACACCGCGCTCACCGAGCTCGTCCGGACCGAACTCCCGCTGGAACGCGGCTGGCAGATCAAGGTCCGCGGCGCGGACGCCCGCAGCGTCCTGGAGCGGACCCCTGAGGGCACCGTCGACCTGGTGATCGCCGATGTCTTCTCCGGCGCCCGCGTCCCGGCCCACTGCACCACCGTCGAGTTCACCGCACTGGCCGCCCGCGCGCTCGCCCCGGGCGGCTGGTACGCCGTGAACATCGCCGACGGGTCGGCCCTGTCCTTCGCCCGCTCGCAGATCGCCACCCTCGGTGCGGTCTTCCCGGAGCTCTGCCTGGTCGCGGACCCCGCCGTGCTGCGCGGGAAGCGGTTCGGGAACCTGATCCTGGCCGCCGCGCACACGTCCCTCCCGATCGCCGAACTGAGCCGCAAGGTGGCCTCGGACGCCGCCCTCGGCCGGGTCGAACACGGCCGCGCGCTGGCCGACTTCGCCGCCGGTGCGGCGCCCGCGACCGACGTCACCGCCGCCCCCTCCCCGGCCCCGCCGCCGGAGGTCTTCCGGTAGACGTCGGGGTGCGCCCGGCCTGCGCCGCCCGGCTCTCGTCCACCCGTCTCCCGCCCCGCCCCTCTCCGGGTGGTCGGCGGGAGCCTGGAGGCAGGCCCTGGACGCCTGCGCGCCTCAGCGCCCGGGCGCCCTGGGGGAGCCTTCCCCAACAGCGAGGGCGACGCCCGGGCGGCGGACCTCGTCGGGCGCCGGTCGGGCCTGGGCGCGCACGGGCCGGCTCAGTGCCCGCGCGGCAGCCCCCGGTGCTTGCACATCGCGGCACCGGTGAGCAGCAACCCGGCCGCGATGGGCGCCAGGACGGCTGTCCCGGTGCCGGAGAGGCCGTGCCCGGCGAACTCGGCGGCCGTGCCGGTCGCGACCGGGCTCTCGTGTGGCGCGGGCCGGTCGGCGACGGTGGTCCGGGCACTCTCGCCGCCGCCTGCCCCGGGGTGTCCCGCGGTCTGCGCCCGACGGTCGGCGGCTTCGCGGTCGGGCGGCGGCACGGCGGGGCCGTGCGACCCGGTGGCCCTCGGGGCGGACGGCCCGGCCGGAGCGGCGCCGCCCCCCGTCCGACCGGGTTCGGCGGCCGGCTCGCCGGTGTCGGCGTCCCGGGAGGCGCGGGTCTCGGCGGAGCGGGTCTGGGCCGGCACGGCGGCGAGCAGTCCGGAGGCGATCGCGAAGGCGTCCGGGACGGAGGCCCGCTGACCGGGCAGCGGCAGGTCGCCCGCTCTGATCCGGTCCTGGAGCAGGCCGCCGACGGGTGCGGCTGCGGCGCTGAGAGCAGGCACGGGCACGGCCGCGGTGGCCGGTTCGGCGAGCCGGCCGAGGGCGCCGGGCGACGCGGCCTGCCCGGGCGGCGTCCGGCCGGGCGCCGCCCGGCCCGGGCCCGGCTGCCCGGCGGGTGCCGGGTCGGCGGACGGCTGCTCGGCGGAGGGTCGGTGGGCGGCTGCCTGCCCGCTGGGTGCCGCACCGGGGGAGTGCGGCGCCGCGCCCTGACCGGCCGCGCCCACGGGGTGCCCGGCTGACCCCCCGTCGAGGACCGGGCCGCCGTCCAGCGTCCGGCCGACGGTGCGGCTGACGGGTTCCGGCAGCGGCCCGGCGGCCGCCGCGTAGGCGCCGGCCGCTCCCAGGCCCCAGAGCTGTGCGAGGAGCGCCCCGCCCGCGGCGACGACACGCGGGCGGGGCAGCCACCGGCCGCCGGGGCGCCGGGCGGCACCGACGGCGCGTCGGACGGGTTCCGGGGCCTTGGTCGCGTGATTGGCTCGCACGTGAGTTGAGAACGAGCGAACGGGCCGTGAGGTCACGGGCGTCGTCACGGACAGTCATCACGCGGACCAGGTGTCATCGGCTCGCCGGCCCCGCCGACGTACCCGGTGACCGGGCCAGGGCTCCTGCGGGGATCAGGAGTTGGGGCGCAGCGTCCAGATGACGGTCATGATGCCGGTCACGGCGCCGTCGGCACGGGTGATCTCGACGGTGACGGGGAACTCCGGCCGCTCGCCCTTGTCGAGTTCGGCGACGATGTCCGCGGCCGGACGGCCCAGCACCGCGGTGGCGGTGACGGTGCCCATGGCCAGCTTCTTGTAGGAGATCTCGGCGCTCACCGCGAGCGGCACGGCCCGCGAGAGCTGGTCACTGAAGGCGCCCAGCACGATGCAGCCGCTCGCCGACTCGGCGAGGGTGAACATCGCGCCGGCGTGCGGGCCGCCGACGTGGTTGTGGTACTCGGGCTGGTCCGGCAGCCGGAGGACGGCACGCTCCGGCGTCGTCTCCAGGTACTCCAGCTTGAGGGTGCGTGCCATCGGCACGGTCGAGTCGAGGAGCTGGCCGATCGAAGGTGTGGTCATGGCAGCAATGTTACTAGTCGGTAGCTTCTGGCGGCAGACCTCCCGGAGGGGAAACCACGAGAACCGGGGGAGGTGGGAGGCCTGGGAACGCGAAAACGCCTGAGGGGCCGATCTCTTGAAGAGATCGGCCCCTCAGGCTCTGGGGTGAGTGACGGGACTTGAACCCGCGGCCACCTGGACCACAACCAGGTGCTCTACCAACTGAGCTACACCCACCATCTGTCCGGCTCGTTCCCGCTCTTCGCGTTCCCGTTCCGACAGGAAGAACAATACAGGATCCGGAAGGGTGCTCGCGCCAGGGTTTCCATCAGCCCGGTGCGGGCCTTTCCATCAGTCCGATGCGGACCCCTCCCGGGGGCGGCGGCGGCCTTCGCGTCCGGCCCCGGGAGGTGCGGACGGGTCAGTCCGTCGGGGCGTGGTACTTCTCGGCGATCGCGCGCGCGGTGTCGGTGTCCGGGCCGGGCTGGGGGACGAACACCGCCTCGCGGTAGTACCGCAGTTCGTCGATGCTCTCGCGGATGTCCGCGAGCGCCCGGTGGTTGCCGCCCTTCTGCGGGCTGTTGTAGTACGCCCTCGGGTACCAGCGGCGGGCCAGCTCCTTGATCGAGGAGACGTCGACGATCCGGTAGTGCAGGTGCCCCTCCAGAGCCGGCATGTCCCGGGACAGGAAGCCGCGGTCGGTCGCCACGGAGTTCCCGCACAGCGGCGTCCGCCCGGCCTCCGGCGCGTGCTCGCGCACATAGGCGAGGACGAGTGCCTCGGCCTCGGCGAGCGTGACGCCCTGCTCCAGCTCGTCGAGCAGCCCGGAGGAGGTGTGCATGGTGCGCACCACCTCGGGCATGTTCGCCAGGGCCTCGGCGGGCGGGCGGATGATGACGTCGACGCCCTCGCCGAGGACGTTCAGCTCGGAGTCCGTCACCAGCGCCGCGACCTCGACCAGGGCGTCCCGGTCGAGGTCGAGGCCTGTCATTTCACAGTCGATCCATACCAAACGGTCATTCACGCCACTCACCCTACGGCGCGATCACGCGCCACGGGCACCGAAGGAGCCGAGCGGGGTGCCGGGGCGCAGGACTCGGAGCCGTGCGCGTCCTGACCGTGGCCGTCGGGCTCGTGCGCCTCCCGGGCCGTACCGGCCTGGTGGGCGGGGTGGACCGGGTGCGCCTGGTGACCGTCCCGGGCGGGACGGGGGTCACGCGGCTCACGGGCCCCGTCCGGGCCCGCGGCCCGGCCGCCCTGCGGTCGGACCTGGGGGCCGCGGGCCTGGCGGGCCCGACCCTCCGGCGTCGCCGGAGCGGCCGACGCCGACGCCCGGCCGGTGGCCGCACCGTGCCCCCGGCCGCCGGAGCCGTCCTCCGACGGTCGCTCGGCCGCGCTGCGGTGCCCCTGCCCCTGACCGCGGGCCCCGGGCTGCGGCTGACCGTCCTCCGCCGCGGCGTGCTCCGCCGTGCGCGGCGGCCGACCCGCCCCGGGACCGGCCTGCGGCGGGACCAGGGGCGGCCGCGCCGTGCCCCGCCCCGTCCCCGGCTGGCCGGAGTGCGGCTGGTGAGCCGCCTGCGGATGCGGGTAGGGCTGGGCGGCCCGAGCGTGCACCCCCTGCCCGGACGGCTGGCCGTGCTGGCCGTGCTGGCCGTGCTGCCCGGGCGAGCCGTGCTGGCCCGGGCCGCCGGAGGGGTACGGCAGAGCGGGTGCCGGCCCGTGCTGGCCGGGGACCACCCCGCCCGCCGCCGTGGCGGCGGCCGCCAGGGCCGCCGCGGCATGGGCCGCGGCCGACGCCGGCACGGCACCGGCCAGCCGGAGGTCACCGGCGTGCAGCGGCGCCGGCGTCGGCGAGGCCGAGCCGGGGCGACGGGCCCGGTAGCTGGTCCGGTACGCGGCCGGCGAGACCCCGAGCTGGCGCCGGAAGTGCCCGCGCAGCGCCACCGGCGACCGGAAGCCGCAGCGGCGGGCGACATCGTCCACCGACAGCTCCGACGTCTCCAGCAGCCGCTGCGCCTGGAGCACCCGCTGGGTGATCAGCCACTGCAGCGGGGCGCTGCCGGTGAGCGTGCGGAACCGGCGGTCGAACGTCCGCCGGCTCATGTAGGCACGCGCGGCCAGCACCTCGACGTCGAACTGCTGGTTGAGGTTCTCCAGCGCCCAGGTGACCACCTCGGCGAGCGGGTCGTTGCCGATCTCCTCCGGTAAAGACTGATCGATGTACTGGGCCTGGCCTCCGCCGCTGCGGCGGCTGGGCACCACCAGCCGGCGGGCCAGCGCGTTGGCGGCCTCGGCGCCGTGGTCGCTGCGCACCACGTGCAGGCAGAGGTCGATGCCGGCGGCGGTGCCGGCCGAGGTCAGCACGTCGCCGTCGTCGACGAAGAGCTCCCGCGGGTCGACGTGGACCCGGGGATAGCGCTTGGCCAGGGTCGGCGCGTACATCCAGTGAGTGGTCGCGGGGCGGCCGTCCAGCAGGCCGGCGGCGGCGAGCACGAAGGCGCCGGTGCAGAGGCCGATGATCCGCGCGCCCTCGTGGTGGGCCTTGCGCAGGGCGGTGATCGCCTCGACCGGCGGCGGCTGCGAGATCGAGCGCCAGGCCGGGACGACGATGGTGCCCGCCCGGGCGAGCGCCTCCAGCCCGTACGGAGCGGAGAGGGTGAGGCCTCCGGTCGTGGCCAGCGGCCCCTCCTCGCCGGCGCAGACCAGCAGGCGGTAGCGGGGCACTCCGGCGTCCTGGCGGTCGACGCCGAAGACGGAGAGCGGGATCGAGCTCTCGAAGATCGGGGCGCCGCCGAAGATCAGCACCGCGACGGTCTCGCGCCGGCGCCGGCCCGAGAGCTTCCGGGGGGCGGCGGACATCAGGGGGACCGAGGGGCCGTTCAGGCCGGACCCGCCGCCGGCGCCGTAGCCGCCGTGGCCGTTGACGCCCTGGCCGCCGTGGCCGCCCTGGCCCTGGCTGTTGGGGCCGCCGCCGTTCGCGTTCTGGCCGTTCTGGCCGCTCTGGCCCTGGGGGCCGGGGCTGTGGCTGTTGGGGCCGTGGAGGTGGGGGCTGTGGCCGCCCGAACCCTGCCCGCTCGGACCCTGGCCGAAGGTGCCTCCGGGCAGCCCGGTGGGTGTCGTCGCGGCGCCCGGACCGGGGGAGGCCGGGAACGTCGCGTCCGAGCCCGGATGGCCGAGCGCCCGGCCGAGCTGGTGCCCGCCGGGCTGGGCGCCGGACTGAGCTCCGGGGTGACCGCCAGGATGGCCGGGAACCGACGGGCCGGCCTGCCCGGCCGTCCCCTGGCCCTGGAGACCGCCGTGGCTGACGGCGGGTCGGCTGACGGGTCGTCCGGCATGGTCCGGGGCACCCGAGAAGGTGCCTGTGCCGGAGCCCGCTGGTGCGGACGGGGTGTGTGAGGCCGGTGAGGCCGGAGTGTTCACCGAGGCGTACGGGACGTATGGGGCGGCGCTGGAGGTGCCGGGGGAACGGGGGTTGGCAGCGGTGGCCGAAACGCCGGCGCCTCTCGCGGACCGACCCGCGATATCGGCCACGGCCTGGTCGCTGTCAGGACCCGCGTCGCTCCTGCTCACCCTGCTCAAGGCGCTCAAGCCCCCTCGGTGGTGTGGTGTGGTGGTGCGGCACTGCTGGCCAAGATCGAATCTATCGGGTGGACCGTTGCCGTTGTGACAAGTTCACCATCCGACGCTATGTCGACATGGCAATTTGGCGTGATGCATTCGATCACGAAGCGTGGCACCCGTCGACCCTTCTGGGAAGGGGGCCGGTGCAACGGTGGCTGGTTGTCGCGGGGCCGGTCCTGGGGTGCCCCGCTTCGGCGTGCCCGGCCGGCGGGTCTGGGCTGCGGCTTTGCCCAAGGGCGAGGGAGTCGCGCGAGATTGACCGAAAATAGGCGGTGCACGGGAGGGCGCACGCCTCTCGAAGTGTGCGCCTCCCTGGCTCCATCCGGCCAGTGCCAGGGCTGCGGATCGGACGCCGGTCGCCCGCGCTACCGTCCTGTCGTGGACAACCTCAGCCGGCTCGAACAGGCCAACGACAACGCCGCCGCCTTCTGGCTCGCCCAAGCGCGCGCCCACGGGTGGCAGCACCTCATCCGTCCCGGGTTCACCGCGGTCCGCTGCGCCCGGACCCCGGACGACGCCCACCGCATCGTGGTGACCCGTCCCTATGACCAACCAGCCGTGCTGGAAGACGAACTGGCGGCCCTGCTGGAGGAATGGTCCACCACCCGGCTCACGCTGGAGGACCCCTACCTCAAACTGGACATGTCGCGCCACGGCTGCGCGCACGGCCGGGCGATGCCCGTGATGGTTCGTGAGCCGGGCGCGCTCGAAGCACCCTTGCTCGGCGCGCTGCCGTCGACGGGCGCCCGGGTCGGCGGCGACCTGACGGTCGATGAGGCGCTGGACGCCGACGCCTTCGCCGAGGTCGAACACGCGGTGGTCGACGGCTTCCCGATCGAGGACCGCCAGCCCTGGATACGGGGTGTGATGCTGCCCGAGCGCCTCCTGCACGAGCCCGGTTGCCGGGCCTGGCGGGCCAGGATCGCCGGTGAACTGGCCGGCGCCTGCCTGACCTTCGACGACGGCCGCGCCACCGGGGTGTACTGGGTCGCGACGCTCCCCGAACACCGCTCCCGGGGCGTGGCCCGCGCCGTCCTGGAGACGGCCCTGGCCGCCGCGGACCCCGACCGCCCGGCGACCCTGCTCGCCACCGCACTCGGTGAACCGCTGTACCGCAAGCTCGGCTTCACCGTGGCGGGCCGCAGCCACTGGTGGACGAGGTCGGCCCCCGCGGAGTCGGCCCCCGAGCAGCCGTAGCAGGCCGCGTGCCCGGTCCCGTGTGCCCGGCCCTGCGTGCCGAGGTGAAGGTGGCGAGCAGGGTCGTCGGTCGGTCGCCGCGGTCGGTCGTCGGTCGTCGGTCGTCGGTCGTCGGTCGTCGGGCGGTCCGGCGCCGGGCGCAGTCGGGCCCGGGCCGTCCGTCCGGCCGGCGACTCACCCGGCCGGTGTTCCCCGGAGGCTCCTCGGCGGTAGGTCGGCCACGGGTGACTGCGGCAACTCCGGCTGAACGGTTTCAGACACGGACGGCCGCCACGGCGGCCGGAGTGCCGCTGTCCGGGCGGCCCCCGGGAACAGGCGCACGCGGGCCGTCCAGGGCGGAAAGCGGGGCCTGCGCGCCGGTTCGC
>NZ_JBITSA010000033.1:0-24538 GCF_044540385.1 Kitasatospora sp. NPDC086009 | reverse complement strand
GCGCCGGACGGCGCTGCTGCGGGCGCCGCCCCGTCGGCGGGCCCCCGGAGCTGCCGGCTGCCTACCATCGCGGCCGTGCCCACTGCCCGCCGGTGCGGGGCCTGCGCGCCGGTTCGCGCGCCGGACGGCGCTGCTGCGGGCGCCGCCCCGTCGGCGGGCCCCCGGAGCTGCCGGCTGCCTACCATCGCGGCCGTGCCCACTGCCCGCCGGTGGCCCGGTCCGGCGGCCCGGATGCCGGGCCTGGCGCCCGGCGCGCTGCGTGCGGCGAGTACCTGCCCGACGGCCTCCGGTAGACCGGCCGCCTTGAGTGTCGGCCGGTAGCCCGGCTCGGCCCAGGGGCGGCCGTGGTGCAGCCAGACGCTGCGCAGCCCGGTAAGCTCCGCGCCGGCGATGTCGGCGGGGGCGTGGTCCCCGACCATCCAGGTGTTCGAGGCCCAGTCGCCGGTGGGCGCGATGCCGCACCGCTGCGCGGCGATCTCGAAGATCAACGGGTCAGGCTTGACGCACTCCGCCTCCTCCGAGATGACCCAGCCGTCGACCATCGGTCCCAGCCCGGTCCGGCGGATCTTCTCCAACTGCGGCCGGGTGTTGCCGTTACTGACGATGCCGAGCGTCCACCCGGCCGCACGCGCCGCCCGCAGCGCGTCGATGTTGCGGGAGGGGCAGTGGATGTGGGAGTTGATGCCGCGTCGGAAGTGGGCGAGCAGGAAGTCGAGAGAATCGTCCAGGCCGTAGCGGCGCTGGATCGCGGACAGTACGGTGCTGCGCGGCACGTACCCCCCGCCGTCGATGGTGACCAGCCAGTCGAGGTCCTCCGGCGGAAGGCCTCGCTCGGTCAGGAAGTCCCGGGCCCAGGCTCGGAAGGCGGCGTCCCTGGGGAGCAGTGTGTTGTCGAGGTCGAACAGGAGCAGCGGCATGTCGTGCATGGTGCCAGCGGCTGTGGGTATGCACGTGGCAAATGCCAAGCAGCGTCGCGAACCCGTGCGAATTGGCTGGAACGGATAGCGGCAGGCGTGGCAGGGATGGGGCCGGGGTTGGAGTGCGGGGCGGCTGCTCGGGGTGGGGGAGACGATCCGGGGGAGGCGGGGGCAGCCACAGCGGTTCGGCGGCGGACCGGTCGGCGTGGGGCCCACCGGGAGCGGCCCGACGGTGGAACGCTGCGCGGCACGGCGCACGGGCTGTGGGCCGTGGCGGCCTCGTTGAGACGTCCTGCGACGCCGGTTGCCGGTGTCGGGCGGCGACGGATCGTTGTCGATCAATGACAGTCCGGTCACGGTGTCCCGGTGGCCTGTTGCATCGCTCCGTTCGCTCAGTCAAGCTCCAGAGACCCTCCTTTGCCGGAGGGGGCGCGACCGCGCGCTGGCAGGGGGCGCATCGCCGGCGGCGGGCGCATCCTCCATTCGCGGTAACAAAGCCGTTCCGAGGCTTTGCCGCTGGGCTGAGTCTCCTGCCCGTCGTACTCTGAAAGGAACAGGTCACAAACGGTGGTGCTCGGCGCAGACCGACGTCTTCCCGCGTGCAGGCCTGCTGCCTGGGCAGCGTTGTCCTCTCTTGTCGGCCCATCTTCCTCGAAGAGCCTTGAGCCATGGCTGGTTTTGAGTCCTCCCGACCGGTTGAACCGGATGCGGTCCGCAGCGCGGGCGCAGTGCCCGGGGGAGACAGTGGTTGTGCACAGACCGGAGTTGGCGCGGACCCTGATGTGGGCGCGGACGCCGTGGATATCCGGGGATTCTCCCGCCTGCTTCGCACTATCGCGCGCCGGGGCCGCTCCGGCTCCCGCCAGCAGCGAGGCGACCACCGGCCCGACCCGGCGGAGTCCGCGATGACGGGCCGCCTGGGGCCGGGTGCCGACCACCCGGGAGGCTCCGGCCTGCCGAGCGCCGCCGGCGAACCCGCGGTGCAGCAGAAGCCCGGCGGCTCGTGCGACCCCGCCTTCCAGCACGGCGTGGTGGTGGGATTCGACGGCTCGCTGTCGAGCGAGCGTGCCCTGGCCTATGCGGTAGGCATGGCTCGTCGCTCGAAGTGCGGGCTGGTGATCGTGCACGTGGCCAATCGCCTGCCGGCCACGGTGTGGGCGGGCTGCGAACCTCCCGTCTTCGTCGACCTTCCCGATCACCGGACCGAGGTGCTCGGTCTGGAGCTCGCCTGCGCGGACTTCCTCGCCGGGGTGCCCTGGATCCTGGTCGAGCGGGGCGGCGACATCTGCCATGAGATCGAGGAGGTCGGCCGCGAGTACGCCGCGGACGCGATCGTCGTCGGCAGCACGCACGGCCTGCTCGGCAAGATCTTCGGATCGGTCTCCGGTCGGCTGGCCCGTCGCGCCAACCGTCCGGTGATTGTGATTCCCTGACGGTTCATCTGCTATGAGGGGGCCTGTCGTCGTCGACGCGTCCGCCCGCTGTGCTTTCGTCCGGTGCCTCGGGTGCCTCCTCTCCGGTGGTCCGGATGTTCATGGATCTCTGACGACTGCCGTGAAGGACAGGGCGGTCTGCCCGGGGCCCCGCTGTCTCTCCTGTCTCTCGGCGGCGGGGCGGCGGGGGGGGGGGGGGGGCGGGGGCGGGGGCCCCCCCCCCCGGGGGGGGGCCGGCCCGGGGCCCCCCCCCCGGCCCCCCCCCAAACCCCCCCCGAGACCCCCCCCCCCCCCCCCCCCCCCCCCCCCCCCCCCCCCCCCCCCCCCCCCCCGCCGCCCCCCCCCCCCCCCCCCCCCCCCCCCCCCCCCCCCCCCCCCCCCGCCGAGGGCGCCGGCGGCGCCCCGGAGCTGGTGCGGGTGCCTCAGGAGGTGACGCCGAGCTCACGGGCGATGAGCATGCGCTGCACCTCCGAAGTGCCCTCCCCGATCTCCAGGATCTTGGAGTCACGCCAGAAGCGCGCGACCGGGAATTCGTTCATGAAGCCGTACCCGCCGTGGATCTGGGTCGCCTCACGGGCGTTGTCGACGGCGGCCTCGGACGAGTACAGCTTGGCGATCGCGGCCTCCTTCTTGAACGGTTCGCCGTGCAGCAGCCGGGATGCGGCGTCCCGCCAGGCCAGGCGGGAGGTGTGGGCGCGCATCTCCATGTCGGCGAGCTTGAACTGGATGGCCTGGTTGGCGCCGATAGGACGGCCGAAGGCCCGGCGCTGGCCGGCGTAGAGGACTGACTGGTCGACGCACCCCTGGGCCAGGCCGGTGGCCAGGGCTGCGATCGCGATGCGGCCCTCGTCGAGGATCCGCAGGAACTGGGCGTAGCCGCGGCCGCGCTCGCCCAGCAGGTTGGCCGCGGGAACGCGGCAGTCGGTAAAGGACAATTCGCGGGTGTCGGATGCGTTCCACCCGACCTTCGAGTACTTCTTGGACACCTGGAACCCCGGGGTTCCGGTGGGCACGATGATGGAAGAGATTTCCCGCCGTGGCGAGGGGAATTCGCCCTCTTCACTCGAACGAGCGATCGGTTCGGTGAGCGCGGTGACGGTGACCAGGCCGGTGATCTCGGTACCGGAGTTGGTGATGAAGCACTTGGTGCCGTTGATGACCCACTCGTCGGTGGCCTCGTCGTAGCGCGCCGTGGTGCGGGTCGCGCCGGCGTCGGAGCCGCCCTCGGGCTCGGTCAGGCCGAACGCCCCGAGCAGCTCGCCGGAGGTCAGCCGCGGCAGCCACTCGCGCTTCTGCTCCTCCGTCCCGAAGCGGTAGATCGGCATCGCGCCGAGCGAGACCGCGGCCTCCAGGGTGATCGCCACCGAGGAGTCGACCCGGGCGAGCTCCTCCAGGACCAGGCAGAGCGCGAAGTAGTCGCCGCCCATGCCCCCGTACTCCTCGGAGAACGGCAGGCCGAAGAGGCCCATCCGCCCCATCTCACGGACGATCTCGTAGGGGAACTCGCCCTGCTCGTAGAACTCGCCGATCTTCGGCGCGACCACGTCCTGGGCGAACTCGGCGACGGTGCGCCGCAGCTCCTCGTACTCGCTGTTCAGCCGGTGATCGAGCATGGTGATCCTCCTGGGGCCCGGCCGGGGTGGCCGCGGGCGTGATCGGGATGACCGCATGTCGGTCCGATGATGTGACGGACATGCGGGCTGTCGAGCGGGTCGGGTGGTACGGAGAAATCCGGCCGGACCGGGTCGCGGCCGACGCGGGTCCTCGGGGAGTCTCGAAGCGTGCGGGGCGGTCAGTCCCGGCCGTCGCCGAGCAGCGCCTGGACGGTGCGCGACGGGCTCGGCCGGCCGAGTTGCCGCGCCATCCAGCCACTGGTGGAGACGAGGGCGCGGAGGTCGACGCCGGTCCGGATGCCGAGGCCGTGCAGCATCCAGACCAGGTCCTCGGTGGCCAGGTTGCCGGTGGCGCTCTTGGCGTACGGGCAGCCGCCCAGGCCGCCGGCCGAGGCGTCGACCGTGGTCACGCCACCGCGCAGGGCGGCCAGGGTGTTGCTGAGCGCCTGGCCGTAGGTGTCGTGGAAGTGCACCGCGAGCCTGTCGACCGGGACTCCGGCCCGGCCGAAGCCGTCCAGCAGCGCGGTGACCTGGCCCGGGGTGGCGACGCCGATGGTGTCGCCGAGGCTCAGTTCGGTGCAGCCCATCTCCAGCAGCCGCACACCGAAGCGGATCACCTGCTCGGCCGGGACCGGGCCCTCCCACGGGTCGCCGAAGCACATCGAGAGGTAGCCGCGCACGCGCACGCCGGCGCCGGTGGCGCGTTCCACCACCGGGCGGAACATCGCCATCGCCTCGTCCGCCGAGCGGTTGAGGTTGCGGCGGGCGAAGGTCTCGGTGGCGCTGGCGAACACCGCGATGTCGGTGGCGTGGTGGGCGAGCGCGCGGTCCAGCCCGCGCTCGTTGGGCACCAGGACCGGCAGCCGCAGCCCGGGGTGGCGGGCGGGCAACCCGGCCAGCCGGGGTGCCAGTTCCTCGGCGTCGGCGAGCTGGGGCACCCACTTCGGGTGGACGAAGCTGGTGGCCTCCACCGTGCGCAGGCCCGCGCCGGCGAGCCGGGCGATGAACTCGGCCTTGACCTCCACGGGGACGAGGGCGCTCTCGTTCTGCAGGCCGTCGCGCGGCCCGACCTCGTGGATCCGGACCTCCTCGGGCAGGCCCGCGTCGCGGACCTCGGCGGGCAGGCCCAGGTCGAGCGCGTCGGGCTCGGGCGCGGCGGCGGTCATGACCGCACCTCGGCGGCGACCGCACCGAGCGCCGGGCCGTCCGCGGGCGATCCGGCGGAGGCCGGTCCGCCCTTCCCCGGTTCCTCCCCGCCCGGTCCGTCCTCGGCCGGGGTGACCACGACCAGCAGCTCCTCCATCGCCACCGTGGCTCCCGCGGTGGCCCGCAGCTCGCTCACGGTGCCGTCGTGCGGGGCGGCGATCACGTGTTCCATCTTCATGGCCTCCAGGACAAGCAGCGGTTGGCCCTTGCGGACCAGCTCGCCGGCCGTGGTCTTCACGACGGTGACCGTGCCGGGCATCGGGGCGGTGAGGGCGCCGTGGTGGGCCGCGCCGGCGGTGGTGCTCTCGCCGACCGGGTCGTAGCCGTGCACCGGCCAGGCGTCGCCGTCGATCCCGAGCCAGGTCACCGGGCCGGTGGCCGTGCCGGGGGCGCCGTCGGCGGCCAGGGCGAACGTCGTCTGGAGCCCGTCGGCGGTGAGGTGCAGCCGGTCGCCCGACCGGACGGCCCGGGCCCGGTGGACCGGTCCGGAGCCGAGCCGGATGTCCACCTCACGGGTGACGCCCGGGGGAATGTCAGTGACCTCGGCTACGTTGCCGACAGTGATCGGACGGATGCTCACCGACACCGGGTCCTGGCCGGGGGTACGGAGTCGATGGGTGGTCCAGGCCGCTTGGCCGCCGATGCGCCAGCCGGAGGGAAGGGAGAAGGGGTCGGTCCAGCCGTCGCCGTCGGCGGTGGGAGTGAGGCTCAGGTGCCGCGCGAGCGCGGCCGCGTAGTAGAGGAGGTGGGCGGGCGTCGGAGCCTCGGTGGGCCGGAGGTCGGTGCCCCCGGCGGCTTCGTCGGAGTGGCAGGGGTCTGCGTCGGCGGTGCCGGTGTCGGCGGTCGGAGCGGTGGAGGCCGCGTTGGCAGGAGCGTAGGGCGAGGCGAGCAGTGCGGGCTGCTGCTGCGCCGTCTGCTCCACCAGCCCGGTGTCGAGGCGGCCGGCGACGACATCGGGGTGGGCGAGCAGTCGCCGCAGGAAGCCCGTGTTGGTGGTCACGCCCAGGATCCGGGTGTCGGCCAGCGCGGCGCGGAGCCGGCGAAGCGCGGTCGGGCGGTCGGGCCCGTACGCGATGACCTTGGCGAGCATGGGGTCGTAGGAGCTGGTGATCTCGGTGCCCGGGGCGACACCCGAGTCCACCCTGATGCCTTCGCCCTGCGGCTCGTCGAGGACGAGGATGCGTCCACCGGTGGGGAGGAAGTCCCGCTCCGGGTCCTCCGCACAGATCCGGGCCTCGATGGCGTGGCCCAGGAAGGAGATGTCCGGCTGGGTGAAGGTGAGGCGCTCGCCCGAGGCGATCCGCAGCTGCCACTCGACCAGGTCCAGTCGCCGCTGCTGGGTGCCGCCCGTCCCGGCGGAGCCGTCGGTGGTGCCGCCGACGGCCACGGCGAGTTCGGTGACGGGGTGTTCGACCTGGAGGCGGGTGTTCATCTCCATGAAGAAGAAGTCCCGTACCCCCTCGGTGGGGACGGGGGAGTCCGGGTCGAGGCCGGGGACGATGAACTCCACGGTGCCGGCCCCGGTGTAGCCGCAGGACTCCGCGGCGCGGACGGCGGCTGCGCCCATCGCGGCGCGGGTCTCGGCATTGAGCAGAACGGAGGGTGCTTCTTCGATCAACTTCTGGTGGCGGCGCTGCAGGCTGCACTCGCGCTCGCCGAGGTGGACGGTGGTGCCGTGGGCGTCGGCGAGCACCTGGACCTCGATGTGGCGCGGCCGGTCGACCCACCGCTCCAGCAGCAGGGTGTCGTCGCCGAAGGCGGTGCGGGCGACCCGCCGGGCGGCGGCGATCTCGGTCGGCAGCTCGGCCCGGTCCCGCACCAGGCGCATGCCCTTGCCGCCGCCCCCGGCGGACGGCTTGAGCAGCACGGGGAAGCCGATCTCGTCGGCGGCCGCGACGAGTTCCCCGTCGGTGGGCGCGGTGGCCTCGCTGCCCGGGACCACCGGTACGCCGGCGGCCCGTACGGCCTCCTTGGCGTTGATCTTGTCACCCATCAGCTCGACCGCAGCGGGAGGAGGACCGATGAAGACCAGGTCCGCGTCGGCGCAGGCGCGCGCGAAGGAGGAGTTCTCGGCGAGGAAGCCGTAGCCGGGGTGAACGGCCTGGGCACCGGTGCGGCGGGCCGCGGCGAGGATCTGGTCGGTCCGCAGGTACGTCTCGGTGGCCGAGCTGTCACTGCGGTCGGCCGGTCCGAGCCGTACCGCGACATCGGCCTCGCGGACGTGCGGTGCGTCGGCGTCCGCGTCGCTGAAGACGGCGACGGAGCGCACGCCGAGCCGCCGCAGGGTGCGGATCACCCGGACGGCGATCTCGCCACGGTTGGCGACCAGAACTGTGTCGAACATGGGAGGCGATCCTCCGGGTCGAGGGGAGCCGTGCGAAGGAGGTGGTGGGAGGCGGCAGCAGCAGCGACGCGTCGTGCGCGGCCGGGCGGGCCGCCGTCGGGCCGCCGTCGGGCCGGGCCCGGCCCGGGTCGGCACGCCCGGTGCGGCACGCGGGCCGACGAGCGGGCCGACGAACAGGCCGACGAGCGGGTCGAGCGGTCCGGCGGCTCGAGTCTGGCGGGTGTGCCGGGCCCGGGAGGGCCGCTCGTCCGGAGGAGGCTCCGTGGTGACGCGCGGCCCTGCCCGGGCGGCCGTCACATCCGGAAGACGCCGTACGGGCCGGGCGGCGGGAGCGGGGCATTGGCGCAGGCGGTGAGGGCGAGTCCGAGGACGGTGCGGGTGTCCATCGGGTCGATCACTCCGTCGTCCCAGAGCCGTGCGGTGGCGTAGTAGGCGTTCCCCTGGCGGTCGTACTGCTCCCGGACGGGGCGCTTGAACTCCTCCTCCGCCTCGGTGGGCCAGGACTCGCCGTGGGCTTCGAGCTGGTCTCGCCGGACGGTGGCCAGCACCGAGGCGGCCTGCTCGCCGCCCATCACGGAGATCTTCGCGCCCGGCCACATCCACAGGAAGCGGGGCGAGTAGGCCCGGCCGCACATCGAGTAGTTGCCGGCCCCGTACGAGCCGCCGATCACCACCGTCAGCTTCGGGACGCGGGTGGAGGCGACGGCGTTCACCATCTTGGCGCCGTGCTTGGCGATGCCGCCCGCCTCGTACTGCCGCCCGACCATGAAACCGGTGATGTTCTGGAGGAAGAGGAGGGGGATGCCCCGCTGGTCGCACAACTCGATGAAGTGGGCACCCTTGAGGGCGGACTCCGCGAAGAGCACACCGTTGTTGGCGACGATGCCGACGGGGTGGCCGTGGATCCGGGCGAACCCCGTCACCAGGGTCGCGCCGTACTCGGCCTTGAACTCGGCGAACCGGCTGCCGTCGACCAGCCGCGCGATCACCTCGCGGACGTCGTACGGCGTCCGGGGGTCGACCGGGACGGCTCCGTACAGACCCGCCGGGTCGACGGTGGGCGGCTCGGCCGGGGCCAGCGGCCACGGCCTGGCCGCACGCGGGCCCAGCCCGGCGACGATGGTGCGCACGATGGAGAGGGCGTGGGCGTCGTCCTCGGCCAGGTGGTCCGTCACGCCGGAGGTGCGGGAGTGGAGGTCGCCGCCGCCGAGCTCCTCGGCGGTCACCACCTCGCCGGTGGCAGCCTTCACCAGCGGCGGTCCGCCGAGGAAGATGGTGCCCTGGTTGCGGACGATGACGGCCTGATCGCTCATCGCCGGCACGTACGCGCCGCCCGCCGTGCAGGAGCCGAGCACGGCGGCGATCTGCGGGATCCCGGCGGCGGAGAGGCGGGCCTGGTTGTAGAAGATCCGGCCGAAGTGGTCGCGGTCCGGGAAGACTTCGTCCTGCATCGGCAGGAAGGCGCCGCCGGAGTCCACCAGGTAGACGCAGGGGAGCCGGTTCTCCAGCGCGACCTCCTGGGCGCGCAGGTGCTTCTTCACCGTCATCGGGTAGTAGGTGCCGCCCTTGACGGTGGCGTCGTTGGCGACGACGACCACCTCGCGCCCGGCGACCCGGCCGATGCCCGCGATCACGCCGGCCGCCGGAGCGGCTCCGTCGTACATCCCGTCGGCCGCCAGCGGCGCCAGTTCGAGGAACGGCGAGGCCGGGTCGAGCAGCGTGTCCACCCGGTCGCGGGGGAGCAGTTTGCCGCGGGCGGTGTGGCGCGCCCGGGCCTTGGCCCCGCCGCCGAGTGCGGCCGCGGCGAGCTTCTCGCGCAGCTCGCCGACCAGCGCACGATGGGCCTCGGTGTTGGCCCGGTAGGCCTCCGAGCCCGGGTCGGCGGCGGTGCCGAGCCGGGGGGCGGGCGCGGCGGCGCCCGGTGGAACGGCTCCGGCGGCCGCGCCGTTCGTCGCGCCGCCCGCCGTGGTTCCGGCCGCTGCGCCGCCGTGAACGCCGGTGGGTGCACCGGCGGTGGAGATGACCATTCCAAGAGCTCCCTTGCTCTCGGCACCAGGTGGGCAGCAGAGCCCGGGTGCGCCTGCGACCCCCACGTTAATGAGCGTTAACTCGTGCCGCCCAGGTTAACGGGCGATAACCCGACTGTCTACGATGGGCAGCATGCCGAACGTCCCAGGCGCCTCCGCGCTCCCACGCCGTGACCAGATCCGCAGGGAGGCCGCGCGGCTGTTCGCCGCCCGGGGCTTCCTGGGCGTGGGTGTCGACGAGATCGGCAAAGCCGTCGGCATCAGCGGGCCGGGGCTCTACCGGCACTTCGCCGGCAAGGACGCGATGCTCGCCGATCTCCTGATCGGCATCAGTGAGCGCCTCCTGGAGGAGGGCCGCCGCCGGGCGGGTGGCGGCGACGGCGGCGCCGAAGCGCTGGACGCCCTGATCAGGGGGCATGTCGACTTCGCGCTGGACGACCGCGACCTGATCACCCTGCACGACCGCGAGCTGCTGAACCTTAAGGACGAGGACCGCCGGACGGTCCGCCGGCTCCAGCGCGGCTACGTCGAACTGTGGGTGGACGTGGTCCGCCGGGCCCATCCGTCGCTGGCCGTGCCCGATGCCGAGCCGGTGGCGCGGGCCGCGGTGCACGCCGTCTTCGGGCTGATCAACTCGACTCCGCACAGCCTCGGCCCGAGTCCCGCCCAGGAGGACCGCGGCGCGCAGGAGGACCGCGTCGCCCTCCAGCGCGACAGCATGGCCGCCCTGCTGCACAGCCTGGCGCACGGCGCCTTCTCGGCAGCCGCCGGCACGGCCGCGCGCAGCTGAAGCGAGCGGCGCGGGCGGCCGGGCCGGCCGGGGGCGGCCGGGAGGGCCGCCCGGTCGTGCGCCGTCGCACCGAACGGTCCGACGGCGAGCGGTCGACGGCAAGCGCTCGACGGGGCCGGGGCCGGGTCCGGCTGACCACCCGCCGGACGACCGGGGTCGGGCGTCCGGCCTAGGCCCAAAGGACAGCGCCGGGCTGCGTCGGTGGCCGGTGGGCGTTCGGCGCGATCTCGTTCACCCTGGAGGGTGACGGCCGAGGCGCGCGCCCCGGCCGGGAATCACCGCAGGCCGCAGGCTGTTGGTTCCTCAGCCGGGCCGGTTCACCCGGCCTGCCCTGGCCTGAAAGTCCATGGCGGCCACCGGACGAAATGGTTAGCATCCCTAAATATGCCTGAGACTCATGGATCTACGGTGGAGCTTTCCCCGAGCGGCACCCGGACCGGCCCGCGAGGCACGAAGGGGCGGCGGGGCGGAACCGGTCTGCCCGGCGGCAAGCACGGCGGGCAGGCCGCGGGCGGTGCCCGGCCGGACGGCGCCGGGCCCCCGGCCGACGGCGGCGGGAGCCCGGGCGAGGGTTCGGCCGACGGCGGGACCGGTACGGGCTGGCTGCGCCGGCTGATCGGCTACTGCTGGCGCTCGCGGCGCAGCGTGCTGCTCGCCTTCGGCGCCTCGATCGTCGGGATGGCCGTCACGGCGCTGGTGCCGCTGGTCACCAAGTTGATCATCGACGACGTCATCACCGCGCACACCCGCTCGCTGGCGCCGTGGGCCGTGGTGCTGCTGGCGGCGGCCGCCCTGGTGTTCGCCTGCACCCAGGTCCGCCGCTACTACGGGGGCCAGCTCGCCCTCGACGTCCAGCACGACCTGCGCAGCGACCTCTTCCGTTCGCTCGGCCGGCTCGACGGCCACCGGCAGGACCGCCTCGACACCGGCCAGGTGGTCGGCCGGGCCACCTCCGACCTCCAGCTGATCAACGGCCTGCTCTCGATGCTGCCGATGATGACCGGCTACCTGCTGATGTTCGTCATGTCGCTGGCCGTGATGCTCTGGCTGTCGCCGCCGCTCACCCTGATCGCGCTGGTCATGGGCCCGGCGCTGTGGTGGGTCTCGGTCCTGAGCCGCAAGCGGCTGTTCCCCGCCACCTGGGCGGCCCAGCAGGAGGCGGCCGCCGTCGCGGGTGTGGTCGACGAGTCGGTCGGCGGCGTCCGGGTGGTCAAGGGCTTCGGCCAGGAGTCCCAGGAGCTGGACAAGCTGGCGGCGGCCTCGCACAACCTGTTCGCGGCCCGGCTCCGGTCGATCCGGCTCAACAGCCGCTACAACCCGGCGATGCAGGCGATCCCGGCGCTCGCCCAGGTCGCGGTGCTGGCCTTCGGCGGCTGGCTGGCGGTCGAGGGCCAGGTCACCCTCGGCACCTTCGTCGCCTTCTCCACCTACGTCGCGCAGATGACCGGTCCGGTCCGGATGCTGACCATGGTCATCACCGTCGGCCAGCAGGCCCGGGCCGGTGTGGAGCGGGTGCTGCAGCTGATCGACGAGCGGCCGCTGGTGCAGGAGCGCCCGGACGCCGTCACCCTCGACTTCACCCGCGCCGACGGCCTCCACCCGGCCCACGACGGCGCCGGACCGACGCCGGCCGCCGCCGACGACCGCTTCGGGCGGCCCGTCGGCCCCCGGACCGCCGAGGTGGCGCTGGAGTTCGACCAGGTCGAGTTCCGCTACGACCCCGAGCACCCCGCCCCCGTCCTGCACGGGCTCACCCTGAAGCTCGCCCCCGGCGAGACGCTGGCCCTGGTCGGCGCGTCCGGCTCGGGCAAGTCGACGGTGGCGCAGCTGGTTCCCCGGTTCTACGACCCGGCGGGCGGCGCGGTCCGGCTCTACGGCCACGACCTGCGCGACCTCACCCTCGACTCGGTGCGGTCGGCCGTCGGCATCGTTCCCGAGGAGAGCTTCCTGTTCTCCGAGACGGTCCGCACCAACATCGCGTACGGGCGGCCGGACGCCACCAACGAGCAGGTCGTGGCGGCCGCCCGGGCCGCGCAGGCGGACGAGTTCGTCCGGGAGCTGCCCGACGGGTACGCGACCAAGGTCGGTGAGCAGGGCCTGACCCTCTCCGGCGGCCAGCGCCAGCGCATAGCCCTGGCCCGGGCGATCCTCACCGACCCGCGGATCCTGCTGCTCGACGACGCCACCTCGGCGGTCGACCCGCAGATCGAGGCGGAGATCCACGACGCCCTGCGGTCGGTGATGGCCGGCCGCACCACACTGCTGATCGCGCACCGCCGGTCAACCCTCCAGCTGGCCGACCGGATCGCGGTCCTGGACCACGGTCGCCTGCTGGACATCGGTACGCACGAGGAACTCGACGCCCGATGTCCCCAGTACCGCGTCCTGATCTCCGACCCCGAGGCCGGCCGGACCAAGCCCCCGACCGCCACTGCCACCGCCACCACCACCGGGGCCGTCACCGCCGAGACCGCCACCGCCACCGCCACCGGGGCCGTCACCGCCGAGACCGACACCGAGACCGACACCGAGACCGACACCGAGGCCGAGACCGAGTCCGAGCCCCGGACGGGCGCCCCCGCACAGCCGCCCGCCGTCGCCCCGCCGACGCCCGCCCTGGCGACGCCCGCGCTGGCCAAGGCGGCCCGCACCGCGGACCCCGCCCTCCTCGACAAGGTCGCTGCCCTCCCGCCGGCCACCGACACCCCGGCGGTCGCCCGGGCCGAGGCCGAGGCCGGCGACCCGGACTTCAGCCTCCGCCGCCTGCTGCGCCCGTTCCGCCGCCCGCTCGCCCTCGCGCTGCTCCTGGTCACCCTGGACGCGGGCGCCGGGCTGGTGCTGCCGATCCTGATCCGGCACGGCATCGACGACGGCGTGAGCAAGGGCCTGATGTCGGGCGTCGCCGCCGCCTCGCTGGTGGCGCTGGTGATCGTGCTGTTGGACTGGCTGGTGCAGAGCGCCGAGAGCCGGGTCAGCGGCCGCACCGGCGAGCGGGTGCTCTACACCCTCCGGCTCAAGATCTTCGCGCACCTCAACCGGCTCGGCCTGGACTACTACGAGCGCGAGCTGTCCGGCCGGATCATGACCCGGATGACCACCGACCTGGACTCGCTGACCTCCTTCCTGCAGACCGGGGTGGTCACGGCGGTGGTCAGCCTGCTGACCTTCCTCGGCATCTTCGCCGCCCTGCTGATCATCGACGCGGGCCTGGCCCTGGTGGTCTTCGCCGTGCTGCCGCTGCTGGTGGTGGCGACGCTGGTGTTCCGCAAGAAGTCCAAGACGCAGTACGAGATCTCCCGCGACCTGATCAGCACGGTCAACGCCGACCTCCAGGAGAACGTCGCGGGCATGCGGATCGTCCAGGCCTTCCGTCGGCTGGACGCCAACACCGACCGCTTCGTCGCCCGGGGGATGGCCTACCGCGAGGCCCGGGTTCGGGCGCAGCTCTACATCTCGCTGTACTTCCCGTTCGTGCAGTTCCTCTCCAGCGTCGCCGCCGCACTGGTACTGATCGTGGGGGCCTCGCGGGTCGACGCCGGGACGCTGACGGTCGGCGCCCTGGTGGCGTACCTGCTCTACATCGACCTCTTCTTCGCACCGGTCAACCAGCTCTCGCAGGTGTTCGACGGCTACCAGCAGGCCGCCGTCGGCCTGGGCCGCACGCGTGAGCTGCTGCGGACCCCGACCACCACCGCCGAGGCCGCCGATCCGGTGCCGGTGACGGCGGCGCTGCGCGGCGAGATCGAGTTCGTGGGTGTCGGCTTCGCCTACAACGGCGGCGCCGACGGGGCCCGGGAGGTGCTCACCGGAGTGGATCTCCGGATACCCGCCGGCCAGACGGTGGCGCTGGTCGGTGAGACGGGCGCCGGCAAGTCGACCCTGGTCAAGCTGGTCGCCCGGTTCTACGACGCGACCTCCGGCACCGTCCGGGTGGACGGCGTCGACCTGACCAGGTACGACCTCGCGCAGTACCGCCACCGGCTCGGCGTCGTGCCGCAGGAGGCGTACCTGTTCGCGGGCACGGTGCGCGAGGCGATCGCGTACGGCCGGCCCTCGGCCACGGCGGCCGAGGTGGAGGCGGCGGCCCGGGCGGTCGGTGCGCACGACATGATCCGCCACCTGTCCGACGGGTACGACCACGAGGTCACCGGCCGTGGGCGGAACCTCTCGGCGGGGCAGCGCCAGCTGATCGCGCTGGCCCGGGCCGAACTGGTCGACCCGGACATCCTGCTCCTGGACGAGGCCACCGCCGCGCTCGACCTGGCCACCGAGGCGGCGGTCAACCACGCGGCGGACCGGCTCAGCGGCGGCCGCACCACGCTGGTCATCGCCCACCGCCTCACCACCGCGGAACGCGCCGACCGGGTCGTCGTCCTGGACCACGGCAGGGTGGTCGAGGACGGCACGCACACCGAACTGCTCGCGCGGGGAGGCGTGTACACGCGGCTCTGGCAGGCGTTCATCGCCGACAAGCACCACCCGGTGCCCGACGAGGCGGCGGGCCAGGTCCTCGGCCGCTGAGCCTTCCGGTCCCGCAGTCCGCCGCCCGGCCCTCGCGCCGAACCGGCGTCAGGCCGCGATCAGCGAGGTGAGCAGCGCGGAGGCGTCGATCCCGCGCGGCAGGTCGCTGACCTGACCGTCACCCACCTCCACCACCCGCCAGCCGGAGCCGTCGGCCCGGCTGGCGAGGTCGGTGGTGACGAAGCGGCAGCCGAGGGCACGAACCAGCGGCCGGACGTCGGTGAGGTCCGGTTCGGCCGACTGGCCGGGCGTGTCCGGATGGGGCCCGACCAGCACGGGTTCGCCGTCCAGCCACCAGACCCGGGCCTCCACCGCCCGCTCGTCCCCGCCCCGGCGGGCCCCGGAGGCACCGTCGCTCGCGCCTTCCCCCGGTTCGTCCGGTCCGTCCCCGTTCCCGCCGTCCCCGTTCCCGCCGCTCCCGTTCCGCCCGCTCCCGTTCCGCCCGCTCCCGGCGCCCCCGGCCCGTCGGAACTCCTCGTACCGGCGCAGCACCACGCCGCCGGTGAGGTACTCGCCCTGCAACTCGACAAAGCGCGCCACCACCCGCCCGACGGCGGCCAGGTCGGCCATGTCGGGGACGTAGCAGGCCTCGTGCCACTCGTGCTTCCGGGACTTCACGTAGTCCTTGACGATCGCCGGACCGCGCCCGCCGAGCCGCTCGACGGCGGCGGCGAGTTCCGCCGGCTCCGGCCGGGCCGCCGTCCGCACCGGAATCCAGACGCTCGGCGGCGTCGCCCCCTCGAACACGCCGTACCAGCCGGGCAGTTCGTGCGCCGAGGCATATCCGGCCGCGCTGGTCAGCAGATGGGCGCCGCGCCCGGCCAGCGCCCGGGCGAAGGCCGCGTAGTCGGCCGACGGAACCATCCAACCCCGGTACCAGAGCGGGCCGCAGTCCCGCGGTACCTGACGGACCGCCTCCTCCGCGTTCCCCGCGAGCAGTGCGTCGTGGTCGACGAGGTACAGCTCACCACCCAGGCCCCGCAGGACACGGGCCTCCCAGGCGAAGTGCGGGTCGGGCCGGTGCGGGTTGAGCGGGTCGGCCGGGAAGAGGAGCGCGGGTGCGGGCATGGGCGTCAGGCTACGTCCACCGGCCGTTTCCGGCGGCGCCAACACCCCTTCTCCGCCGGGGCGATGCCGTTCCCGCGGCCCACGGTCCGCTCGACGCCGCACCGCCCACAGTCCGCTCGACGCCGCCCGCCCATCGACCCGCCCGCGATCCGTTCGACGCAGCCGGGCCCGAACTGGGAAGGTGACCCGATGCGAAACCTGTGGCAACGCGCGAAGCGAACCCCGAGGCAGGCCGCCCGGACGGTGGTACTCGACGAGAACGGGTCGGTCTTTCTCCTCCGCTCGGACAACAGCGAGGTCGGCGTCCACTGGACCATGCCCGGCGGCGGCATCGAGAAGGACGAGACGCCGTGGACCGGCGCCCGTCGTGAGCTCTGGGAGGAGACCGGCTGGACCGATCTCGAACCCGGTCCGTTGCTCTGCACCTGGGAACACGACTTCACCTGGCACGGCATACCCGTCCGCCAGCACGAGCACATCTACCTGACCAGCGGGCCGCACCGGGAGCCGGTGGGCGACCTCAGCGCGATGCACGCCGCCGACCGGATCCTCGACTGGCGCTGGTGGACGGCCGACGACCTCACCGACGGAGACGCCGACGCGGTCTGGCCCCCTCGGCTCGCGGAGCTGCTGGCCGAGGCCCGGGAGGGCTGGCTGGCCGACCGCCGCGAGCCGGTGCCCGTCGAGTTCGGCTACGTCCCGAACGCGCCGAGGGTCTGACGCGCCCGACGCCTCGGCGTCATGGACGAGGCGGCGCCCCTGGTGGCCGGCCCGGCGGCTCCCGACGGCCCGTCCCCCGCAGCTACGAGGGCTGCTTCTGCCCGCCGGGTCGGCCCGCCCGCCCGGCCGGGCCGACCTGCCAGCCGTGCAGGTCGAGCTCCCGGTCGTGCAGCGCGCCGGGGTTGATCAGCACCGAGAGCTGCGCGGAAGCCAGCTGGTCGAGGGCGAGGCCGGTGGCGGACAGCAGTTGGTCGGTCGACACCGAGACGGCGATGGCGGGTCGCCAGCCCGGCAGGATCACCAGACTGGTGCCGCGGCCGATGCGCACGGGCTCGGCCGCCACCCGGACCGGCCGCCGTTCTTCGGGGCGGCCGACGGCCTCGGGGAGTTGGGCGGTGCCGCCGATCAGGATGCCCAGCGGCGTCTCGGCGCTCCCGCCGGGAGCGCCCCCGCCGGTGGCGTTGCCGTCGTTACCGTCCGCCTCCTCACCGGCGCCGGCCACCGGCCCCGCCGCCCCGACGAGCGGGTCGGGGGTCGTCGGCGGCAGGAGGAGCGCAGGAGCGGCGGCCCCGGCGCCGGAAGCCTCCAGCGGCCGGTCCGGTCCGGGGGCCTCCGGGTGCATCCGGCGTAGCCGCCGGGAGGGGGAGGGCCGCTTGGACAGGACGGTCCGCAGCTCCGCCTGAGCGGCTCGGAGCACGGGGACGCTGCGTTCCTCCGTCGGCTCCGGCGCCCGGAGCCGTACGAACGCCTCCGGGCCGGTGGTGGACGCGGTCCGGGGCTCGTCCGTCGTTCCCGCTTCGGTGCCTCCGAGGGCTTCGGCGAGCAGCGCGCGGACCTCGGCGACCGGCCGACGACAGGCGGCGGCCAGCTCGGCGAGCGAGCGGCCCTGGCCGTGGGCGGTGCGCAGCCGGTCGGCCAGCCCCGCACGAAGCCGGGCGGCCGCCTGTCCGTTCGCGTCGACGGCACGCTCGGCGCCACCCGGGCCATCGCCGCCGACACCGCGTCTACCGGCGCCTTCACCAGGGCCTTCAGCAGCGCCGGTGCCGGAGTCCCGGACGTCCTCCCCGTCGGTCCCACCGCCCCGGGGCCGCGGCACGGACCCGTCGGAGGAGGCCCCGCCGGTACCGCGGTCGCCGGCCGGGGCCGCCATCGTGCAGCGCGAGTCCACGGCTGCGGTGCTCGCCCCGGTTCCCGGTATGTCCTCGGTGGCAGGCGCCCGGTGGGACCCGTGGGATGCGCAGGACACGATTCCGTCGGACGCACCGCCCCCGGACGCACCGCCCCCGGGCACGCCGACCGCGAGCGCGCCGACGGAGGACGCGCCGGCGGTGGGTGGGCCGGACGGGGGCAGGTCGGCGGCGTTCTGATGGAGCGTGGTCATCGGCAGGTGCCCTTCGGGGTACGGTCCCGATGATCCTCCCGCACCCCGGGACCAGCTCCAAGCGCCTTACCGGCGGGTGTGTGCGAGGACACCGCCCTGGTCAGCTCCGCTCCCGCTGTGCCGCCCGCCGTGCGGCCCGGGCTCAGGTGCCCGGTGCGACGAACCCCTTGAGGTCGGCCAGCACGGCATTGGCCGCCAGGACGCCGAGCCCGAGGAACCAGGTCTCGTCCGAAACCGGCCGCGCCTGGCCGGACTTGGTCGCCGTGAGGGTCTTCCAGAGCGCGCCGCCGAGTACCGCGTCCTGGTTGGTGGAGCTGGGGCTGCCGTACACGCCGTAGAAGATCCAGTCGGCGTCGGCCTTGTCGATCTGCTCGGGGCTGATCTCGACCGCGAGTTCCTTGACCTGCTCGATCTTGGGCTGCGGCAGCGGCACGTCGGTGAGGATGGTGCCGATGAAGGAGAGCTCCGCGTAGAGCCGGGTCTTGCCGGGCATGAAGCGCAGCGGCGTGATGGTGGGCCGCTTGCCGCCCAGCCCGGCGCCGATCGCGGTGGCCGCGGCCTGGTACGCGTCGAGCTGGGCCTGGGCCTGCGCCTCCAGGCCGAACGGCGCGGCGTTGAGCTTGAAGTTCTGCTTCCAGGGGTAGCCCGGGCGCAGCGAGAAGACGGTCGGCGCGATCTTGGAGAGCTGCGCGTACTGGTCCTGCGCGCGCAGCTGGCTGCCGAGGATCAGGTCGGGCTTGAGCGCGGCGATGGCCTCCAGGTTGAGGCTGTTGATGGTGCCGACGGCGGCCGGGCTGCCGACCGCGTCCTTGAGGTAGGCCGGCATGCTCTTGGAACCGTCGGTGTAGACGACGCCGACCGGCTGGATGCCCAGGGCGACGACGTTGTCGAGCTCGCCGGTGTCCAGCACCACGACCCGGACCGGCTTGGCCGGGATGACGGTCTCGCCCATGGCGTGCTTGACGGTGCGCGGGTAGACGCCGGGGGCGGCGTCGGTGCCGAAGTCCTTCATCTTCTCGATCACGGCGGCGTAGTCGTCGCCGCCCTGCTTGACCGACTTCTGGTTCGGCGAGGAGCCGGACGAGGCCTGCGACGACCCGCTCGCGGCTCCGCCGGAGCTGCCACAGGCGGTGAGCAGCCCGCCGAGGCCGAGGACGGCACCACCGGTGAGCCCGGCGGCGAGGAACCGCCGGCGGGACGGGGTGCGGCTGACGAGGGTCCGGTCGGCGGGGTGGGGGGCCACGCGACGCTCCTTCTCGATCGATCGATGTTAGGTGAGGCAAACCTATCCGACGGTTCGGACCGGATCGATCGAGGGTTCGGAATGCGGGGAGAAATCGTCTCAACCCATGACATAAGGGATAAATCAAATCCCCCTCACTCCTTGGAAACCAAGGTACATGAGTCCAACTGCCATGAATCCACCGCTCCGTCTCCATTTACGACGAAGGAATCGAAGCGAGTGGCTCAGATCACCAAGGGTTGGCCTACACAACCTTCGACGCCTCCACCTAGGGTGCGCAGGTGTTTGATCAGCAGCTCTCAGAGCACGGAAGCAGCGGACGGGCAACGGCGCCCGCCGCTCCGCAGGGCGCCCCGGACAGTGGCGCCAGTGGTGGAGTCCCCGACCGGGGGGCGGCGGGGGCAGCGGGGGACAAGGGCCTACGGGGGAACTCGGTAGGCCTGTTGGGCAGCGTGGTCCTGGGCCTCTCCACGGTCGCCCCGGTCTACTGCCTGACCGCGACGCTGGGCCCGACGGTCACGGCCGTCGGCGTGCAGATGCCCGCGGTGTTCCTGGCCGGCTTCCTGCCGATGCTGCTCGTCGCGTTCGCCTACAAGGAGCTGAACAAGGACTTCCCGGACTGCGGAACGTCCTTCAGCTGGACGGTCCGGGCCTTCGGCCCCCGGGTCGGCTGGATGGCGGGCTGGGGCCTGACGGTCGCGACCATCATCGTGCTCTCCAACCTGGCCGGGGTGGCGACCGACTTCCTCTACCTGATGCTCGGTGAGATGACCGGCAGCGGCGGGATCGCCGAACTGAACGACAACAAGGCCGTTCACCTGCTCACCGTGGTCGTGCTGATCGCCGCCGCCACCGCGATGAGCTACCGGGGGATGACGGCCACCAAGTGGTTCCAGTACAGCCTGGTCGGCCTCCAGCTGGCCGTCCTGGTGCTCTTCTCGGTCATCGCCATCGGCAAGGCCGCCGCCGGCGACCTGCCGCACTCGATCGGCTTCTCCGCCTCCTGGCTCGACCCGCTCCAGGTGAGCTCGTTCAGCGCGTTCACCGCCGGGCTGTCACTCTCGATCTTCATGTACTGGGGCTGGGACACCTGCCTCACCATGAACGAGGAGACCCTCGGCAGCGCCAAGACCCCGGGCCGGGCCGCGATGATCTCCATGGTCACCCTGGTGGGCTCGTACCTGCTGGTCGCGATCGCCGCCCAGATGTTCGCCGGCGTCGGCGCCACCGGTACCGGCCTCGGCAACCCGGATACCGCCGACAACGTCTTCTCCGCGCTGGCCCGGCCGGTGCTCGGCTCGCCGTGGAGCATCCTGCTCTTCCTGGCCGTCGTCGCCAGCGCCGCCGCCAGCCTGCAGACCACCTTCATCCCGGTGGCCCGCACCCTGCTCGCGATGAGCTCCTACCGGGCCGTGCCGCCGCGCTTCGGCACCGTGCACCCGCGCTTCCGCACCCCCGGCTACGCGACGGTCGCCGCCGGCGCCGCCACCGCGGTGTTCTACGTCGGAATGAGCCTGATCAGCGAGAACGTCGTCCAGGACACCATCCTGGCGCTCGGGCTGATGATCTGCTTCTACTACGCCCTGACCGCCTTCGCCTGCGTCTGGCACTTCCGCGCCTCGCTGCGCACCAGCCCGCGGAACCTCGTGCTGCGCGGCCTCGCACCCCTGCTCGGCGGGGTGCTGCTCGCGGGCGTCTTCCTGCAGACCCTCACCGACGCCTGGGACCCGGCGTACGGCAGCGGCGCCGTCCTCGGCATCGGCTCGGTGTTCGTCATCGGCGTCGGCATCCTGCTGCTCGGGGCGGTGCTGATGACCTGCTACGCCGCGTTCCGGCCCGAGTTCTTCCGCGGCGAGACCCTGCACGCGGGAACGCCCGCGCTGGTCGTGGAGGACTGACGCTATCCTCGAACGCATGAAGCGCTTCGCAGGTCTCGACTGGTGGCCGTCCTAGGACGGCCACCAGTCACGCCTGACCAGGGCCGTCCGGATGGACGGCCCTGTCGCGTTCTCCGACGGGACGGGCCCGGAACCCCGGACGGCCACCACCACCGCCGTTCCGAGGAGAGATCCGATGACCACCACCGTCCCCGCCACCACCTCCACCCATCCCGCCGTCGACCATCCGACCGTCGACCGGCCCGGCGCCGACCGGCCCGGCGCCGATCTGGACGAGCTGATCCGCCGGGACCCTGGCGCCCACCGTGTCCTGACAGGCGACCGCCCCACCGGCCCGCTCCACCTCGGCCACTACTTCGGCACCCTGCAGAACCGGGTCCGCCTCCAGCGCCTCGGCACCGAGATGTTCGTCGTGGTCGCCGACTACCAGGTCATCACCGACCGGGACGTCGCCGACCGCCTCGCCGAGCACACCGAGAACCTCGTCCTCGACTACCTGGCCGCCGGGCTCGACCCGGACCGCGCCACGATCTTCGCCCACAGCGCCGTCCCCGCCCTCAACCAGCTCCTGCTCCCCTTCCTCAGCCTGGTCAGCGTGGCGGAACTGGGCCGCAACCCCACCGTCAAGGACGAGATCGCCCACTCCGGCCAGTCCGTGGTGAACGGGCTGATGTTCACCTACCCCGTCCACCAGGCCGCCGACATCCTCTTCTGCAAGGCGAACGTCGTCCCGGTCGGCCAGGACCAGTTGCCCCACCTCGAAGTGGCCCGCACCGTCGCCCGCCGCTTCAACGAGCGCTACCCGCACCCGGACGGCACCGGTGTCTTCCCCCGCCCGGACGCCCTGCTGTCCGCCGCCCCCATGCTGCTCGGCACCGACGGCGCAAAGATGAGCAAGAGCCGCGGCAACGCCGTCGCGCTCTCCGCCACCGCCGACGCCACCGCCCGGCTGATCCGCGGCGCCAGGACCGACACCGACCGCCGGATCACCTATGACCCGGCCGCCCGGCCCGAGGTCTCCAGCCTGGTCCTGCTCGCGGCGCTCTGCCAGGACCGCGCACCGGAACTGGTCGCCGAGGAGATCGGTGACGGCGGCGCCGCCGCGCTGAAGCGCACGGTGACCGAGGCCGTCAACGAACGCTTCGGCCCGATGCGCGCCCGCCGCGAGGAACTCGCCGCCGACCGCGGATACGTCCGACAGGTCCTGCGGGACGGTGCCGAACGGGCCAACGCCGTCGCCGACGCCACCCTCGCCGAGGTCAGGGCGGTGATGGGATCGGTCTGAACCGAACGGGGCATACCACCTCCGGGCGGCTCCGGCCGGTCTGAGCGCGCGTCACCCCTCCCCACAGCGCCACCCGCACCCCTGGAAGGATCCCGGCCATGGACCAGTACCCGACCACGCCCGGCCGCGGGCTGACCCGCCCGCCGCAGCTCCGTCCGGGGGACCACGTCGTCGTGGTCGCCCCCAGCAGCCCGATCGACCCCGAGCGGCTCACCGCCGGGTGCGCGATCCTGCGCTCCTGGGGGCTGCGGGTCACGGTCGCCCCGCACGTCCTCGACACCCACCCCACCCTCGGCCACCTGGCCGGCACCGACGCGGACCGGGCGGCGGACCTCCAGTCCGCCTGGCTCGACCCCACCGTCGACGCCGTCATCTGCGCCCGCGGCGGCTACGGCGTCCACCG
This sequence comes from Kitasatospora sp. NPDC086009, assembly GCF_044540385.1. Lineage (NCBI taxonomy): Bacteria > Bacillati > Actinomycetota > Actinomycetes > Kitasatosporales > Streptomycetaceae > Kitasatospora > Kitasatospora sp. NPDC086009. The sequence goes on along the minus strand of NZ_JBITSA010000033.1, from coordinate 1,689 downwards.
CATGGTCGACCTGCTCGACTGGGACGCGATGCGCGCCGCCTCGCCCAAGGTCCTGGTCGGCTTCAGCGACGTCTCCTCCCTGCACGAGGCCTTCGCCCAGCGCCTCGGCGTGGCCACGCTGTACGGGCCGATGAGCTCCGGCGCCTCCTTCATCTCCGACGGACCGACGGCCGAGCACCTGCGGCGCACCCTCTTCGACCCCTCGGCCACGACGGTCCTCACCTCGGCCACCGCCTCGGCCCTCGTCCCCGGCCGGGCCCGCGGCATCACCGCCGGGGGCTGCGTACACGTCCTCACCGCCGAGCGCGGCACGCCTGCGGGCCGGCCGTCCTACGCCGGCAGCATCCTGATCCTGGAGGACGTCAACGAGCATCCGTACCAGCTCGACCGCCTCTTCACCCAGCTGCTGCGCTCCGGCGCCTTCGAGGGGGTCGCGGGGATCGCCCTCGGCTCCTGGGAGGGCTGCGGCCGCCCCGAGCGGGTCCGGGAGCTCATGCTCGACCGGCTCGGGCCGCTGGGCGTCCCCGTCCTGTGGGAGCTGGGCTTCGGCCACTGCCCCTCCACCCTCACCGTCCCGCTGGGCCTGCCCGCCCTGCTCGACGCCGACGCCGGGACCCTCACCCTGGAGACACCCGCACTCGCCGCCCGCTGAGGCCGGCCGCGCCGGGATCAGTAGGGTGCGGCCATGAACGAGGACACCCTCATCACCCTCGCGCTCGGCCTCCTCCGGGGGCCGGGCAGCAATGCCCGCGCCATCCTCGGACTTGCCGGCCCGCCCGGCGCCGGCAAGTCCACCCTGGCCCGGTACCTGGTCGCCGAGGTCGAGCGCCGGGAGGGACCCGGGAGCGCCGCCTACCTCCCGCTCGACGGCTTCCACCTCTCCGCCGCCCAGCTGGACCGGCTCGGCCTGGCCCACCGCAAGGGCGCGCCGGCCACCTTCGACGCGCACGGCTACGTCGCACTGCTGCGCCGGGTCGCGGCGGACCGGTTCCAGCCCATCTACGTCCCCGACTTCGACCGCCGCCTCGACGAACCCGTTGCCGCCCGCCATGTCGTGCTGCCGCAGGCCCGCCTCGTCGTCACCGAGGGCAACTACCTCGCCGCCGCCGAACACCCCTGGCCGGACGCCCGCCGACTCATGCGCGAGCTCTGGTACGTCGACGCCGACGACAGCCTCCGCGAGGAGCGCCTGGTCGAGCGCCACCGGGCCGGTGGCCGCGACGAGGCCACGGCCCGGCAGTGGGTCACCGGCAACGACCACCCGAACGGCGAGTACGTGAAGGCCGGCCGCTCGCTCTGCACGCGGACGGTGCCCGGCACCGGGTTGCCTCAGGCTCCGGACGGGCGTAGTGTTCTCTAGTCGCTCGGCTGGGAGCACCGGACACGTGTCTACGCGGACGGTCCCGGAGCGGCCAATCCCTTGAAACATCACTTCCCGGTTCGGGCTGGGTTGTGCTTTGTCATTTTGACGACAGGCACGGCTCATGCCTTATTCGGTGTGCCTGTTTATATGGATTGCGGCCGGATTCGCCTTTCGGGGCGGGGATCGGCTAGAGTTTGAAACGTCGGACAGGGCGTCAAGCCCGGGAAGACGCCAGCGAGTTGGATGAACGAAGCGCCGGAAACGGAGCGGAAAACATCTGGTAAGCTGGAAACACGAAAGAACGAAGCGCCCGGAGGGCCCGCTGG
>NZ_JBITSA010000032.1:10019-49144 GCF_044540385.1 Kitasatospora sp. NPDC086009 | reverse complement strand
CGCGGCCCGCTCCGGCAGCGCCGCCCGGGTGACCGCCAGCGCATGGCCGACGTCCCGCACGCCCAGCTCCGGCCGCTCCCGCAGATGCGCCGCCAACCGGCCGGCCTGGGCCCGCAGGGCGCCCTCGTCACCACCCGACAGCAGCCACGGCACCACACCGTCCCCGCTCGCCTCCGCCGACTCCGACGGCTCCGGCTGCTCCGGCGGTGCCTGCTCCAGCACCACATGCGCGTTGGTCCCGCTGATCCCGAACGAGGACACCGCCGAACGCCTCGGCCGCCCCGTCTCCGGCCACGGCCGCGCCCGCGTCAACAGCTCCACCGCACCCGACGACCAGTCCACCTGCCCGGTCCGCTCGTCCGCGTGCAGGGTCTTCGGCAGCACCCCGTGCCGCATCGCGAGGACGGCCTTGATGACCCCGGTGACACCGGCGGCGAACTGGGTGTGGCCGAGGTTCGACTTCACCGAGCCCAGCCAGGCCGGGTGCTCCTGCGGCCGGCCCTGGCCGTAGGTGGCCAGCAGCTCGACGGCCTCGATCGGGTCGCCCAGCGCGGTGCCGGTGCCGTGCGCCTCCAGCAGGTCGACCTGGTCCGGCGTCAGCCGCGCCTCGGCGAGGGCCTGCCGGATCACCCGGCGCTGCGCGGCGCCGTTCGGCGCGGTCAGGCCGTTCGACCTGCCGTCCTGGTTGATCGCGCTGCCCCGGAGCACCGCGAGCACCGGGTGGCCGAGGCGGCGGGCGTCGGAGAGCCGCTCCACCAGCAGCAGGCCGACCCCCTCGGCCATGCTCATGCCGTCGGCGCCGGCGCCGAACGCCTTGGAGCGGCCGTCACGGGCCAGGGCCCGCTGGCGGGCCAGCTCCAGGATGCCGTCCAGGGTGGACATCACCGTCACCCCGCCGGCCAGGGCGAGGTCGCACTCGCCCTGGCGCAGCGAGCGGGCCGCGAGGTGCAGCGCGACCAGCGAGGACGAGCAGGCCGTGTCCACCGTGACGGCCGGCCCCTCCAGCCCGAGCGTGTAGGAGACCCGACCGGAGGCGACGCTGCCCGAGCGGCCGTTGCCCAGGTAGCCCTCCAGCCCGTCCGGCACCCGGCCCAGCCGGGTGCCGTAGTCGTGGTAGCCGAGGCCCGCGAAGACGCCGGTCCGGCTGCCGCGCAGGGAGTGCGGGTCGATGCCCGCCGCCTCGACGGCCTCCCAGGAGGTCTCCAGCAGCAGCCGCTGCTGCGGGTCCATCCCGAGCGCCTCGCGCGGCGAGATGCCGAAGAACTCCGCGTCGAACTCCGCGACGTCCGTCAGGAAGCCGCCCTGCCGGACGTAGAACGTGCCGGGCACGTCCGGGTCGGGGTCGTACCGGCCGTCGATGTCCCAGCCGCGGTCCCGGGGCAGGTCGGCGATCACGTCCGCGCCGTCGGTCAGCAGCGTCCAGAGGTCCTGCGGGGTGCGCACCCCGCCCGGGAGGCGGCAGGCCATGCCCACGATCGCGATCGGTTCGGGCGCGGGGTCGGCGAGCTCGGCGTTCTGCCGGCGCAGCAGCTCGTTCTCCTTCAGCGAGAGCCGCAGGGCTTCGACGAGGCGGTCCTGGGTCTCAGCCATCTTTCCTCCACTGGCGGTTCCGGGTCGGTCGGCATGCGGGGCCCGGGCGGGCGGACCGGCCGGGCGGTCGGGGCGCGGCGTCATGTCGCGCTGCCGAACGCGCGGGCGATCAGGTCTTCGGCGTCCATGCCGTCGAGCCGGTCGAGCTCGTCCTCCGCGACGGGCGCCGGGTCGGACGTCGGGTCGGACGTCGGGTCGGGTGCCGAGACAGGGGACGGCTCGGGGGACGGCCCGGGGGCCGCTGCGGGGGCCGGGGTCTCCTCGGCGAGGCCCAACAGCACGTCGAGCAGGCCGAGTTCCCGCAGCCGGTCGAGCGGCAGCGCGGCGAGGGTCCGGCGGATCCCGTCCTCGTCGGCGCCGGTACCGGGCACCGCGGCGGCGAGGGCCCCGGGCGCCTCCCCGTCGGGGAAGAGCTCCCGCCGCAGCCGCTCGGCGAGTTCGCGCGCGCTCGGGCTCTCGAAGACCACGGTGGCGGGCAGCCGCAGCCCGGTCGCCGTGTTCAGCCGGTTGCGCAACTCGACGGCGGTCAGCGAGTCGAAGCCGAGGTCCTTGAAGGGGCGGTCCGCCCCCACCAGGTCCGGCCCGTCGTGGCCGAGCACGGTGGCGGCGTGGCCCCGGACCGCCCGCAGCAGGACGCGGGTGCGTTCGGCCGCGGGCAGCCTGGTCAGCCGCAGGACGAGCGAACCGTCCTCCGGCCGGCCGGTGCCGGCCGTCCGGCGCGCCGGGGCGACCAGCTCGCGCAGCAGCGGGGGAACGTCCCCGCCGCGCTCGCGCAGGCCGGCCAGGTCGAGCGGCGCGGCCACCAGCGTCGACCGGTCCAGCCGGACCGCGGCGTCGAACAGGGCGAGGCCCTGCTCCGGGGTCATCCCGAGGGCGCCGCTCCTGGCCAGCCGGCCGTGGTCGCTCGCGCCGAGGTGTCCGGTCATCCCGCTGCGGGGCTCCCAGAGCCCCCAGGCGAGCGAGAGCGCCGGCCGGCCGGCCTCCCGTCGCCGGGCGGCGAGCGCGTCCAGGAAGGCGTTGGCCGCCGCGTAGTTGGCCTGCCCGGGGCTGCCGAAGACACCGGCGGCCGAGGAGTAGAGGACGAAGGCGGCGAGGTCCTCACCGGCGGTGAGCTCGTGCAGCGCGAGTGCCGCGTCGGCCTTGGGCCGCAGCACCGCGTCCAGTTGCTCGGCGGTCAGGGACTCCACCACGCCGTCGTCGAGCACGCCCGCGGTGTGCACGACGCCGCTCAGTGGCGGTCGGACCCCGGCGAGCAGCTCCCGCAGCGCGTCGCGGTCCGCGGTGTCGCAGGCCGCGATGGTCACCTCGGCGCCCAGTTCGCGCAGCGAGGCCTCCAGTTCACCGGCACCCTCGGCCGCCGGGCCACTGCGGCCCACCAGCAGCAGATGCCGCACCCCGTACGCCGTCACCAGGTGCCGGGCCAGCAGCGACCCCAGCGTGCCGGTACCACCGGTGACCAGCACCGTGCCCTCGGGGCCCAGCTGCCGGGGGACGGTCAGCACGACCTTGCCGACCAGCTTGGCCTGGCTCAGCTGCCGGAAGGCCTCGGGTGCCCGCCGGACGTCCCAGCAGGTCGTCGGCAGCGGCGACAGCACGCCCTGCTCGAAGAGGTCCACCAGTTCGGCCAGCATCTGCTGGATCCGGTCCGGTCCGGCGGCCGCCACCAGGTCGAACGCCCGGTAGGTCACGCCCGGGTGCGCGGCGGCCACCTCCCCGGCGGCGCGGACGTCGGTCTTGCCCAGCTCGACGAACCTCCCGCCGCGGGGCAGCAGGCGCAGCGAGGCGTCGACGAACTCCCCCGCGAGGCAGTCCAGGACGACGTCCATCCCGCGCCCGCCGCTGGCCGCCAGGAACGCCTGCTCGAAGCCGGTGGTCCGCGAGTCGGCGATGTGGTCGTCGTCGAGGCCGAGCGAGCGCAGCGCCGGCCACTTGCCCCGGCCGGCCGTGCCGTAGACCTCGGCGCCCCGGTGCCGGGCCAGTTGCACGGCGGCCGTTCCGACGCCGCCGGCGGCGGCGTGGATCAGCACCGACTCGCCGGGGCGCAGGCCGGCCAGGTCGTACAGGGCGTAGTAGGCCGTCAGGAAGGCGACCGGCATGGCCGCCGCCTCGGCGAACGACCAGCCCTCGGGAATCCGGGCCACCAGCCGGGCATCGGCCACCGCGACCGGTCCGAAGGACTTGGGCAGCATGCCGAGGACGCGGTCCCCGGGGGCGAAGCCGGTCACCCCCGGGCCGGTCTCCAGCACCACCCCGGCGCCCTCGCCGCCGAGGTACGCCCCCGGGTCCGGGTACATCCCCAGCGCGACCAGGGTGTCGCGGAAGTTCAGTCCGGCCGCGCGGACCGCGATCCGCAGCTCGCCGGCGGCCAGCGGCGCGAGCGCCTCGGGGTGCGGGGCGAACGCCAGGCCCTCCAGGGTGCCCGACGCGTCGGCGGTCAGGTGCCAGGCGGGCGTGGCGGGCCGCTCAGGCGGGTCGGGCCGCTCAGGCGGGTCGGGCAGCTCAGTCGGGTCGGGCAGCTCAATCGGGTCGGGCAGTGCCAGTTCACCCCGGGCCGCCACCGCCCGGGCCAGTCGGGGGGCGTGCAGTACGCCGTCGCGGACCGCGAGTTGGGGCTCGCCGGTGGCGACGGCGGCGTCCAGCAGCCCGGGGGCGGCGGGATCGTCGTCGAGGTCGACGAGGACGAACCGGCCGGGGTGCTCGGCCTGGGCGGAGCGGAGCAGCCCCAGCACGGCGGCGCCCACCGGGTCCGGCGCGCCGTCCGTCGCCCGGGCGGCCACCGCACCGCGGGTCACCACGGCCAGCGGGCCCGCGTCGGCGGGGGTTTCGGCCAGCCTGGCCCGGACCTCCGTCAGTGCGTGCCGGACGGCGTCCCGGACGGCCCGGGCCGGGTCGGCGTCGCCCGCCACGGTGACCAGGATCCGCGCCGTCCGCGCGACCGGTCCGGCCGGGAGCGGCAGCGGCTGCCAGGCCACGTCGAAGAGCGCGTCGGGGGCCACCGCCTCGCGCTGCGCGAGCGCGCCGCCCGGGATCTCCCGGACCAGCAGCGAGGCCGCCGAGGCCACCGGACGGCCGTCCTCGTCGGCGACCAGCAGCGACACGCTGTCCTCACCGGTCGGCACGAGCCGGACCCGCAGCGCCGTGGCGCCCGAGGCGTGCAGGCGGAACCCGCTCCACGAGAAGGGGAGCCGGGCGGCGCCGCCGACGCCCTGGAGCGCCCAGGCGTGCAGGGCGCTGTCCAGCAGGGCGGGGTGCAGTCCGTAGCGCCCGGCCCCGGCGCGCTCGGACTCCGGGAGGCCGACCTCGGCGAAGAGCTCCGGACCGCGCCGCCAGAGGGTCCGCAGGCCGCGGAACGCCGGTCCGTAGCGGTACCCGGCCTCGTCGAGGCTCTCGTAGAAGCCCGCGGTGTCCACCGCGACCGCACCGGCGGGGGGCCAGACGGCCAGGTCGGCCGACTCCTCCACGGGGTCGGCCGGGGCGAGGGTCCCGGAGGCGTGCCTGGTCCACGGCCGCCCCTCGCCCGGGCGGGCGTGGACGGTCACCGTGCGCCGTCCGGTGTCGTCGGCGTCCCCGACCGCGACCTGGACGCCGACCGCCGCCCGCTCGGGCAGCGCCAGCGGCGCCTCGATGACCAGTTCCTCGACGACCGGGCAGCCGGCCTCGTCACCGGCCCGGACGGCCAGCTCGACGAAGGCCGTCCCCGGCAGCAGCACCGTCTCCCGCACGGCGTGGTCGGCGAGCCACGGGTGGCCGCGCCGCGACAGCCGGCCGGTGAGCAGCAGGCCGTCACCGCCCGCCGGGGCGACCACGGCGCCGAGCAGCGGATGGCCGGCGTCCCCCAGCCCGAGGCCGACGGCCGAGCCGCCCTGCTCGTCCGCCGCGGTCCGCACCCAGTAGCGGCGGCGCTGGAAGGCGTAGGTGGGCAGTTCGACCGGGCGGCCGCCGGCGGTGGCGGCGCTCCAGTCGACCGGGACACCGGCGGCCCAGAGCCCGGCCACCGAGGCCAGCAAGCGCTCCGGCCCGCCCTCGTCGCGGCGCAGCGTGCCCGTCACGGTGGCCGTGGCCTCCGCGCTCTCGACGGTGTCCTGGATGCTGGTGGTCAGCACCGGGTGGGGGCTGACCTCGACGAAGATCCGGTGGCCGTCGTCGAGCAGCGCCCGGGTGGCGGCCTCGAACTCCACCGGTTGGCGCAGATTGGCGTACCAGTAGGCGGCGTCGAGCTCCCGCCCCTCCATCGTCCTCCCGGTCGTCGAGGAGTAGAACGGCACCTCGGCCGGTCCCGGCTCGACCGGCGCGAGCACCGCCAGCAGTTCCTCGCGCAACCGCTCCACCTGCGAGGTGTGCGAGGCGTAGTCCACCGGAATCCGCCGGGCCCGCACCCCGTGCTCCTGGCAACGCGTCAGAAGCTCGTCCAGCGCCGCCGGTTCACCGGCCACCACCGTCCCCGCCGGGCCGTTCAGCGCCGCCACCTGGATCCGGTCCCGCCAGCGGACGATCAACCCACCGACCTCACCGGCGGGCAGCGGAACGGACACCATCCCACCGCGCCCGGCCAACCCGGTCAACGCCCGACTGCGCAACGCCACGATCCGCGCCGCGTCCGACAGCGACAACACACCCGCCACACACGCCGCCGCGATCTCCCCCTGCGAATGCCCCACCACCGCCGACGGCTCCACACCGTACGACCGCCACAACTCCGCCAACGACACCATCACCGCGAACAGCACCGGCTGCACCACATCCACCCGCTCCAACGACGGAGCACCGGGCACACCTCGCAGCACATCGAGCAGATCCCAGTCGACGAACGGCCCCAACGCCTCCGCACACTCCGCCAACCGCGCCGCGAACACCGGCGACTCCGCCAACAGCTCCACACCCATCCCGACCCACTGCGAACCCTGCCCCGGAAAGACGAACACCGTCCGGTCGTCGACCGTCGCCCGGGCCCGCACCGTCGCGGCGGCGGGCCGGCCCTCGGCCAGCGCGTCCAGGCCGTGCAGCAGCGCCGCCCGGTCCGCGCCCAGGACCGCGGCCCGCTCCGGCAGCGCCGCCCGGGTGACCGCCAGCGCATGGCCGACGTCCCGCACGCCCAGCTCCGGCCGCTCCCGCAGATGCGCCGCCAGCCGGCCGGCCTGGGCCCGCAGGGCGCCCTCGTCAGCACCCGACAGCAGCCACGGCACCACACCGTCCCCGCTCGCCTCCGCCGACTCCGCCGACTCCGGGGGTGCCTGCTCCAGCACCACATGCGCGTTGGTCCCGCTGATCCCGAACGAGGACACCGCCGAACGCCTCGGCCGCCCCGTCTCCGGCCACGGCCGCGCCCGCGTCAACAGCTCCACCGCACCCGACGACCAGTCCACCTGCCCCGTCGGCTCCGCCACGTGCAGCGTCTTCGGCAGCACCCCGTGCCGCATCGCCTGGATCATCTTGATCATTCCGGCGGCGCCGGCGGCGCCCTGGGTGTGGCCGAGGTTCGACTTCACCGAGCCCAGCCAGAGCGGTTCCGCCTCGGCGCGGTCCTGGCCGTACGTCGCCAGCAGCGCCTGCGCCTCGATCGGATCGCCCAGCACCGTTCCGGTGCCGTGCGCCTCGACGGCGTCCACGCCGTCGGCGGCGACCCCGGCGTTGGCCAGCGCCTGCCGGATCACCCGCTGCTGCGCCGGTCCGTTCGGCGCCGACAGCCCGTTGCTCGCCCCGTCCTGGTTGACCGCGCTGCCCCGGACCACCGCGAGCACCCGGTGTCCGTGGCGGCGCGCGTCCGAGAGCCGCTCCAGGACCAGCAGGCCGACCCCCTCGGACCAGCCGGTGCCGTCGGCCGTCGCGGAGAACGGCTTGCACCGCCCGTCCGCCGCCAGCCCGCGCTGCCGGGAGAAACCGGTGAACGCGGCCGGCGTGGTCATCACGGTCACGCCGCCGGCCAGCGCCAGCGAGCACTCACCCGAGCGCAGCGAACGGCTCGCCAGGTGCACCGCCACCAGGGCGGACGAGCAGGCGGTGTCGACGGTGATCGCCGGGCCCTCCAACCCGAGCGTGTAGGAGATCCGGCCCGATGCGACGCTGCCCGCACCGCCCGTACCCGCGTAGGCCTCCAGCTCGGACGCCCCCTCGGCCCGGTCGAGCAGCGCGCCGTACTCGTGGTAGAGCAGCCCCGCGAACACCCCGGTGTCGCTGCCCCGCAGCGCCGCCGGGTCGATGCCCGCGTGCTCGAACGCCTCCCAGGAGGCCTCCAGCAGCAGCCGCTGCTGGGGGTCCATCGCCAGCGCCTCGCGCGGCGAGATGCCGAAGAACTCCGCGTCGAACTCCCCGGGGTCGGCGAGGAACGCGCCCGCGTCGACGTAGCTCTTGCCCGGACGGTCCGGGTCCGGGTCGAACAGCGTGTCGAGGTCCCAGCCCCGGTTCTCGGGGAAGCTCCCGACCACGTCCCGGCCCGCCGCGACCGTCTCCCAGAGGTCCTGCGGCGAGTCGATGCCGCCCGGGAAGCGGCAGGACATGCCGACGATCGCGATGGGCTCGTCCTGCGCCTCGGCGGCGAGTGCGGCCGGGCGGGCGCCCTCGGCCTCGCCGAACAGCTCGGCCTCCAGCCGCCGCGCCAGCACGGCCGGCGTCGGATGGTCGAACACCAGGGTGGCCGGCAGCCGGAGCCCGGTGGCCGTGGCGAGCCGATTGCGCAGCTCCACCGCGGTCAGCGAGTCGAAGCCCAACTCGCGGAAGGCGAGCGCGGGTTCGATCCCGGAGCCGGTGCTGTGACCGAGCACCGTCGCGGCGTGCGCGCGCACCAGCTCCAGCAGGGCCCGACCGCGCTCACCCGCCGGCCGGCCGGCGAGCCGCTCCGTCAGGGTGCCGGCCGCCCGGCCCTCGGCGGCGGCCCGGGCCACCCGCCGCCCCGGCCGGACCAGGCCGCGCAGCAGGGCGGGGACGGTCGCGTCCGCGGACCGCAGCCCGGCCAGGTCGAGCGCCATCGGCACCAGGACCGCCTCGTCGGCCGCGAGCGCGGCGTCGAACAGCGCGAGACCCTGCTCCGAGGAGAACGGCCGCACGCCGCTCCGGGCGATCCGGCGGTGGTCGGCCCGGTCCAGGTGACCGGTCATCCCGCTGGCCTCGGCCCACAGGCCCCAGGCCAGCGACACGGCGGGCAGCCCCCGCGCCCGGCGCGCCCCGGCGAGCGCGTCCAGGGCGGCGTTGGCCGCCGCGTAGGAGGCCTGGCCGGCGCCGCCGAGCACGCCCGCGGCGGAGGAGAAGAGGACGAACGCGGCGAGGTCCTCGCCGGCGGTGAGCTCGTGCAGCGCGAGCGCGGCATCGATCTTGGGCCGCAGGACGGCCGCCAGCCGCTCCGGCGTCAGCCCGGCCACCAGGCCGTCGTCCAGTACCCCGGCGGCGTGCAGCACACCGGTCAGCGGGCGCCGGAGGCCGGCGAGCAGCTCCCGCAGCGCGTCGCGGTCCGTGGTGTCGCAGGCCGCGATGGTCACCTCGGCGCCCCGTTCGCGCAGCGAGGCCTCCAGTTCACCGGCACCCTCGGCCGCCGGGCCACTGCGGCCCACCAGCAGCAGATGCCGCACCCCGTACGCCGTCACCAGGTGCCGGGCCAGCAGCGACCCCAGCGTGCCGGTACCACCGGTGACCAGCACCGTGCCCTCGGGATCGAACCGCGGGGCCGGTGCGCCGTCCCCGGACGGGATCGCCCGGACCAGCCGGGGCATCAGCACCTCGCCCGCCCGGACGGCCAGTTGGGGCTCCTCGGAGGCGAGGACGGCGGGCGGCAGGAGCGGCACTGCGGCGGGGTCGTCGACGTCCACCAGGACCAGGCGCCCCGGGTGTTCGGCCTGCGCGGAGCGCACCAGCCCCCAGACGGCCGCACCGGCCGGGTCCGCGGCCTCGCCCGGCCGGACGGCGGTCGCGGCGCGCGTCACCACCACCAGCCGGTGGTCCGCCGACCGTTCGTCGGCCAGCCAGGACCGCAGGGTGTCGAGCGCCCGCCGGGCCAGCAGGTGCACGGCCGCCGCCCCCTCCTCCCCGGGCGCGGGGAAGTGCTCGACGACCACGGCCGGGGCCGGGGCCGGGGCCGCCGCCTCCGGCGCACCGGGCGCCGGCGCCCATGCGATCCGGTAGAGGGAGTCCCCGACGGCGGCGCCCGCCGCGCCGAACTCCTCGGCGGAGACCGGACGCAGGGCCAGCGACCGGGCGGTCGCCACCGGCTGCCCGGCGGGGTCGGCGACGGACAGGGCCATCCGGTCCGGTCCGTCCGGCCGCAGCCGGACGCGCAGGGCCGAAGCGCCCACCGCGTGGACGCGCACCTCGTTCCAGGCGAACGGCAGTCGGGTGGCGGTCGGGGCCGCGGGACCGGCTACCGCGTCGGTCCCGGCGCCTGAGGCCGAGCCTGCGCCGGCGTCGGCGTCCGCGCCGGCGCCGGTCAGGAAGGTGGCGTGCAGGGCCGCGTCCAGCAGCGCCGGGTGGAGCCCGTACCGGCCCGCCTCGGCCGACTGCTCCTCGTCCAGGCCGACCTCGGCGAACACCTCGTCGCCACGGCGCCAGGCGGTGCGCAGCCCCCGGAAGGCGGGCCCGTAGTGGTAGCCCGCCGCCACCAGCCGCTCGTACAGCCCGGCGGTCTCCAGGGCCACCGCGCCGGGCGGCGGCCACACTTCGGCGTCGAAGGCCTCCGGGGACCGGTCCCCGGCCGAGCCGGCGGCCGCCAGCACGGCGGTGGCATGGCGGGTCCACGGCTCCTCGCCGCCCTGGTCCGGGCGGGTGTGGACCCCGACCTGCCGCACCCCGGACGGCTGGGCGGCGCCCACCCGCACCTGCAACTGGAGACCGCCCTGGTCGGGCAGCACCAGCGGCCGTTCGATGACCAGCTCGTCGAGCAGCTCGCACCCCACCTGGTCACCGGCCCGGACGGCCAGTTCGACGAAAGCGGTGCCCGGCAGGATGGCGGTGCCCGCCACGGCGTGGTCGGCCAGCCAGGGGTGGGTGTCCAGCGAGAGCCGGTTGGTGAACAGGACTTCGTCGCTGTCGGCCGGTTCGATCACCGCGCCGAGCAGCGGATGGTCCGCCGTGCCGAGCCCCGCGCCGGTCAGTCCGCCGCCCGTGAGCCCGGAGGCGTTCAGCCAGTAGCGCTGCCGCTGGAACGGATAGGTCGGCAGCTCCACCCGCCGTGCGGGCGGGCCGCCGAAGGCCGCCGCCCAGTCCACCGGGCGGCCCTGGACGTGCACCTCGGCGAGCGAGCCGAGGAACCGGGCGGGCCCGCCGTCGTCGCGGCGGAGCGAGCCGGTCACGATGCCCTGGATCCCGGCCGCCTCCAGGGTCTCCTGGAGGCTCGCCGTCAGCACCGGGTGCGGACTGACCTCGACGAAGACGCCGTGGCCCTGCTCCGCCAGCGCCCGGGTCGCGGGCTCGAAGGCGACGGTCCGACGCAGGTTGCGGTACCAGTAGTCGGCGTCGAGCTCGGCGCCGGTCAGCCAGCGCTCCTCGACCGTCGAGTAGAACGGCACCTCGGCCGGTCCCGGCTCGACCGGCGCGAGCACCGCCAGCAGTTCCTCGCGCAACCGCTCCACCTGCGAGGTGTGCGAGGCGTAGTCCACCGGAATCCGCCGGGCCCGCACCCCGCGCTCCTGGCAATGCGTCAGAAGCTCGTCCAACGCCGCCGGTTCACCGGCCACCACCGTCCCCGCCGGGCCGTTCAGCGCCGCCACCTGGATCCGGTCCCGCCAGCGGACGATCAACCCACCGACCTCACCGGCGGGCAGCGGAACGGACACCATCCCCCCGCGCCCGGCCAACCCGGTCAACGCCCGACTGCGCAACGCCACGATCCGCGCCGCATCCGACAGCGACAACACACCCGCCACACACGCCGCCGCGATCTCCCCCTGCGAATGCCCCACCACCGCCGACGGCTCCACACCGTACGACCGCCACAACTCCGCCAACGACACCATCACCGCGAACAGCACCGGCTGCACCACATCCACCCGCTCCAACGACGGAGCACCGGGCACACCACGCAACACATCGAGCAGATCCCAGTCGACGAACGGCCCCAACGCCTCCGCACACTCCGCCAACCGCCCCGCGAACACCGGCGACTCCGCCAACAGCTCCACACCCATCCCGACCCACTGCGAACCCTGCCCCGGAAAGACGAACACCACCCGGCCCGGGCCGGGGCCCGCCGCCACGCCGCGGACCACACCCGGCGCCGGGAAGTCCCCGGCCAGGGCGTCGAGGCCGCGCAGCAGGCTGTCCGTGTCGGTCCCGAGCACCACCGCACGGTGCTCCAGAACGGCCCGGGTGGTCGCCAGCGCATGGCCGACCGCCGCCGGATCCTCGGCCCGGCCCGCCCCGAGGGCCGAACGCAGGCGCGCGGCCTGCTCGCGGAGCGCGGGCGCGCTGCGCGCTGACAGCAGCCACGGCACCACGGCGGGCCCCGGCACCGGCGCGACCGCGGCCGGCGCCTCCCCCGGCTCCGCGTCCACCGGGGCCGGGGCCTGTTCGAGGACGACGTGCGCGTTGGTCCCGCTCATGCCGAACGACGAGACGCCGGCCCGGCGCGGGTGCTCCCCCGCCGGCCACGGCCGGGCCTCGGTGAGCAGCCGGAGCGCGCCCGAGGACCAGTCGATGTGCGGGGACGGCTCCTCGGCGTGCAGCGTCCTCGGCAGGACCTCCTTCCGCATCGCCATCACCATCTTGATCACCCCGGAGACGCCGGCCGCCCCCTGGGCGTGGCCGACGTTGGACTTCAGCGAGCCCAGCCAGAGCGGCTGCTCCGCCGGCCGGTCCCGGCCGTAGGTGGCGAGCAGGGCCTGGGCCTCGATCGGGTCGCCGAGCTTCGTCCCCGTGCCGTGCGCCTCGACCACGTCCACCTCGGCGGCGGACAGCCGGGCGTCGGCCAGGGCCCGCCGGATCACCCGCTGCTGGGCGGGGCCGTTCGGCGCGGACAACCCGTTGGACCGGCCGTCCTGGTTGACCGCCGACCCGCGCACCACCGCCAGGACGTGATGCCCGTTGCGGCGCGCGTCCGACAGCCGCTCGACCAGCAGCAGCCCGACGCCCTCGGCCATCCCGAAGCCGTCCGCGCCGGCCCCGAAGGCCCGGCAGCGCCCGTCGGTGGACAGACCGCGCAGCCGGGAGAAGCGGACGAACTCCTCGGGGGTGAGCATCACCGTCACCCCGCCGGCCAGCGCCAGCGAGCACTCGCCCGACCGCAGCGACTGGACGGCCAGGTGCAGGGCGACCAGGGAGGAGGAGCAGGCGGTGTCGACCGTCACCGCGGGGCCTTCCAGGCCCAGGGTGTAGGAGATCCGGCCAGAGGCGACACTGGCGGCGCTGCCGGTGCCGACGTGCCCCTCCAGATCGGCCGGGATCCGCGCACCGCGCCGCGCGTAGTCGCCGTAGACCACGCCGGCGAACACCCCGGTGTCGGTCCCGCGCACCGACACCGGATCGATGCCCGCGTGCTCGAAGGCCTCCCAGGAGGCCTCCAGCAGCAGCCGCTGCTGCGGGTCCATCGCCAGCGCCTCGCGCGGCGAGATCCCGAAGAACGCGGCGTCGAACTCGGCGGCCTCGTGCAGGAACCCGCCGGCCCGGACGTAGGAGCGGCCCGGCACGTCGGGGTCCGGGTCGTAGAAGTCGGTGAGGTCCCAACCGCGGTTGACGGGCAGCCCCGAGATCACGTCGGAGCCCGCCGCCACCAGGTCCCACAGGCCCTCGGGCGAGGTGACGCCACCGGGCAGCCGGCAGGCCATGCCGACGATCGCGATCGGCTCCTGCCGGCTGTCCTCCACCTCCCGCAGGCGGTCGCGGGTCTCGCGCAGCTCGGCGGTCACCCGGTTGAGGAAGTAGCGCATCCGGTCGTCATTCATGAGCGTTTCCCTCTGCGGAGTGATCGGGCTGGTAGATGCCGAACTCGTCGCCGAGGAGCCCGATCAGCTCGTCGTCGGTCACGGCTTCGAGTTCGGTGACGGTGTCGGCGGGACCGTCGGCGCGCGACGCGGTGGCGCGCCAGCCGGCCAGCAGGTCCTGGAGGCGGTCGCCGACCGCCTGGCGTTCGGCCACCGCGAGCGAGGCGGCGGACAGGACCGCCGCCAGGCGGTCCAGTTCGGCCAGGACCGGCACCACGGTGGTGTCGGGGCGCGGGGCCAGTTCGGCGTGCAGGTGGTCGGCGAGCGCCGCCGGGGTCGGATGGTCGTAGATCAGGGTGGAGGTCAGCCGCAGGCCGGTCGCCGTCCGCAGGCGGTTGCGCAGTTCGACGGCGGTGAGCGAGTCGAAGCCGAGGTCCTTGAACGGCTGGTCGGGCTCGATCGCGTCCGGCGAGGAGTGCCGCAGGACGGTCGCGATCACCGGCCGGACCAGCGCCAGCAGGGCGCCGGGGCGCTCGGCCTCCGGCAGCTCCGCCAGGCGGCGGGCCAGCGCGGCCGCCGGGTCGTCCGACGGGTCGGCGACCGCCGGGCCGGACGGGGCCGGCCCGGGCCGTTCGGCGCGGAGGCCGCCCAGCAGGGGCAGGCGCCAGGCAGGGTCGTCCCAGGCGCAGTGCAGGACGGCGACGGAGGTCTCGTCGTGGTCCAGGATCCCCCCGAGGGCGTCCAGGGCCAGCTCCGGGTCGAGGTCCCGGGCGCCGTGCCGGCGGATCCGGTCCTCGGTACCGGGGGCGGCCGTGACGGCACCGTCCCAGTGGCCCCAGGCGATCGCGGTGGCGGGCAGGCCGTCCGCCCGCCGCTGGTGCGCCAGCGCGTCCAGATAGGCGTTGCCCGGTGCGTAGTTGGCGTGACCGGCCAGGCCGCAGACGCCGGCGAAGGAGGAGAACAGGACGAAGGCGGAGAGGTCCAGGCCCACGGTCAGCTCGTGCAGCACCCGGGCACCGCCCACCTTGACCCGCAGCACGTGCTCCATCTGATTGGCCGTCAAGGTATCGACCAGGGCGTCGTCGAGCAGCGTGGGGGCGTGGAACACGGCCGTGAGCGGGTGCTCCCCGGGCAGCCCGGCCAGCAGCTCGCCCACCGCGGCCCGGTCGGACATCTCGCACCGGTGGGCGCTCACCTGGGCGCCGGAGGCGGTCAGCTCGGCGAGGAACTCGGCGTCCTCGAAGGCGTCCTCGCTCAGCAGCAGCAGGTGTTCGGCGCCGTCGGCGGCCAGGCGCCGGGCGACGTGACGGCCGAGCGCGCCGGTGGCACCCGTGATCAGCACCGTGCCGCCAGGCCTCCAGTCACGCACCGCCGGACGGCCCGCCAGCGGCGCCCGCTCCAACCGCCGCACGGACAACCCCGCAGACCGGACCGCCAGTTCGTCCTCACCGTGCCCACCGATCAGCGCGGTGACCGTGGCCCGCGCCAGATCGACCCCGGGCGACTCCGGCACATCCACCACACCACCCCAGCGGTCCGGCAGCTCCGCCGCGACCACCCGGCCCAGACCCCAGAGCATCGCCTGCTCCGGACCGGACACCCGCTCACCACCACCCACCGCCACCGCGCCCCGCGTCACACACCACAACGGCGCCGCCACACCCACGTCCTCCAACGCCTGCACCAACGCCACCGACGCCGCCAGACCCCACGGCACCGACCCACCACCGGCCACCGCACCCGACCCGCTGCCCAGCAGCGACACCACCCCCGCCGGCTCACGCCCCTTCAACAACGCCGCCAACGAGTCACGCCCAACCGCACCATCCACCACCAACACAGCGGCATCCACACCGAGCTCGGCGAACGCCGACACCAGCGCCGACCCCCAGCCACCGTCAGCACCACCCTCCGGCACCACCAGCAGCCACGCACCCCCCGACCCCACCGCCGGAACCACATCCAACGGCCGCCACACCACGCGATACCGCAACGCATCCACCGCACTCAACGGCGAAACACCCGAACCCACCACCGACGGCTCCAGCCAGAACCGCTCACCCTGGAACGCATACGTCGGCAACTCCACCCGACGCCCACCCCCCGTGGCCACACCCCAGTCCACCGGCACACCACGCACCCACACCTCGGCCACCGACGCGAGGAAACGCTCAAGCCCACCCTCGTTCCGCCGCAACGACCCGACCACCACGGCTTCTCCGCCGTGCTCCTCCAACGTCTCCTCGACGGCCAGGCTCAGCACCGGGTGCGCGCTGCTCTCGACGAACGCCCGGAACTCGTCGGCCGCACAGGCCCGCACGGCCGCCGCGAACGCCACCGGTTCCCGCAGGTTCCGGTACCAGTACTCCGCGTCCAGCATCGTCGTGTCCACCCGGCCGCCGGTCACGGACGAGTAGAACGGGACCTTCGCCGACCGGGCGGTGACCTCGCCCAGGACGTCGAGCAGTCGGTCCCGGACGGTCTCGACCTGCGCGGAGTGCGAGGCGTAGTCGACCGGGATCCGGCGGGCCCGCACGCCCCGCGCCTCACAGTCCGCCAGCAGCCCCTCCAGCGCCGTCGGCTCCCCCGACACCACCACCGAGCCGGGCCCGTTCACCGCCGCCACCGACAACCGGCCCTCCGCGGCAGCCACCAACTCCCCTGCCCGCGCCGGGCTCAGCGCCAGCGACACCATCCCGCCCAGCCCCGCGAGTGCGTCCGCGATCACCTGGCTGCGCAAGGCCACGATCCGCGCCGCGTCCACCAAGGAGAGCGCACCCGCCACATAGGCGGCCGCGATCTCCCCCTGTGAATGGCCGACGACCGCCGACGGCTCGACACCGTAGGAACGCCACAGCTCGGCCAGTGCGACCATCACCGCGAAGGAGACCGGCTGGACCACATCCACCCGCTCCAGCGAAGGCGCGCCGGGCACGCCCCGCAGCACATCGAGCACGTCCCAGTCGATGAACGGCCGCAACGCCTGCGCGCACTCCGCCAACCGCGCCGCGAACACCGGCGAGGAATCCACCAACTCCCGGCCCATGCCTACCCACTGCGCTCCCTGACCCGGGAAGACGAACACCACCCCCGCGTCATTCGGCAGGTCGGCCGTGCCCTCGACGACCCCCGCTACCGGCGCGGCCCCGCCCACGGCGCGCAGACCGAGCAGCGCCTTGGCCCGGTCCTCCGCGACGACGACGGCCCGGCGCTCCAGCCGCGCACGCCCCGAGGCCAGCGAATAGGCCACATCCGGCACACCCAGGTCGTCCCGCGCCTCCCACCAGTCGGCCAACCGCGCGCCCTGCGCGCGCAACGCCGACCCGCCCCGCGCGGAGACGACCAGCGGCGCCACCCCCGGCCCCGACGACGCGGCCGACGGCTCCTCCACCGGCGCCTGCTCCAGCACCACATGCGCGTTGGTCCCGCTGATCCCGAAGGAGGAGACAGCCGCCCGACGCGGCCGCTCCACCGAAGAACCCCACTCCCGGGCCTCCGTCAGCAACTCCACCGCGCCCGAGGACCAGTCGATGTGCGGTGACGGCTGGTCGGCGTGCAGCGTCCTGGGCAGCACACCCGCCCGCATCGCCGACACCATCTTGATCACACCCGCCACACCCGCCGCCGCCTGGGTGTGCCCGATGTTCGACTTCACCGAGCCCAGCCAGAGCGGGGCTCCCCCGGCGCGGTCCTGACCGTAGGTGGCCAGCAGGGCCTGCGCCTCGATCGGGTCGCCCAGGGTGGTGCCCGTACCGTGGGCCTCGACGGCGTCCACATCCCGCGCGGACAGTCCGGCGTTCGCCAGCGCCTGCCGGATCACCCGCTGCTGCGACGGACCGTTCGGCGCCGTCAGACCGTTCGACGCACCGTCCTGGTTCACCGCACTGCCCCGCACCACGGCCAGCACCGGATGCCCGTTGCGCACCGCGTCCGACAGCCGCTCCACCAACAGGACACCGACACCCTCGGCCATACCGAACCCCTCGGCATCCACCGAGAAGGAACGGCACCGACCGTCCCTCGACAACCCCCGCTGCCGCGAGAACTCCACGAACATCCCCGGAGTCGACATCACCGTCACCCCACCCGCCAACGCCAGATCGCACTCACCCGACCGCAACGACTGCACCGCCAGGTGCAACGCCACCAACGACGACGAACACGCCGTGTCCACCGTCACCGCCGGCCCCTCCAACCCCAACGCGTACGAAACCCGGCCCGAGAGCACGCTGCCCGCGCTACCCGTCACCGCGTAGCCCTCGACCTCGGTCGACGCCTCGCGCAGCAGGGTCGTGTAGTCCTGCATGCTGAGGCCCGCGAAAACGCCGGTCCTGCTGCCCCGGGCCGATTCGGGGTCGATCCCCGCCCGTTCGAAGGCCTCCCACGAGGTCTCCAGCAGCAACCGCTGCTGCGGGTCCATCGCCAGCGCCTCCCGCGGCGAGATCCCGAAGAACCCCGCGTCGAACTCGGTGGCGGCATCCAGGAATCCGCCGGCCCGGACGTAGGACCGCCCGGACGCGTCGGGGTCGGCGTCGTACAGGCCGTCGACGTCCCAGCCGCGGTCCGCGGGCAGCGCGGAGATCGCGTCCGCCCCCGCGTCGAGCAGCCGCCACAGGTCCTCCGGCGAGCGCACGCCACCGGGGTACCGGCAGCTCATCCCGACGATCACGACGGGCTCGTCGGATCCGGCCGTCACCGGACGGGCGGCCGGGAAGGCCGGCTGGTGCCCGAAGAGTTCCGCGTGCAGGTGGTCGGCCAGGGCGACGGGCGTCGGATGGTCGTAGATCAGGGTGGCGGTCAGCCGCAGGCCGGTCGCGATCCGCAGGCGGTTGCGCAGTTCGACGGCGGTGAGCGAGTCGAAGCCGAGCTCCTTGAAGGCGCGGCTCGGCAGGACGGTGTCGTCGGAGGAGTGCCGCAGGACGGAGGCGACCACCTGGCGGACGGTGTCCAGCAGGGCCTTCCGCTGCTCCTCGGCGGAGCGTCCGGCCAGCCGGCGGGCCAGGTCCGGGGACTCCTCGGCGGAGGTCGCGGGCGTCCGCTCCGGACCGGCCACCGGGCGATCGGCGGCGAGCAGGTCGCTCAGTAGCGGGACCGGCCTGGCGCCCGCGCCGAGCCCGGTACCGTCCCAGCGGGTACTGAAGACGGCGACCGCGGTCTCGTCGTGGTCGAGGATCCCCGCGAGCGCGTCCAGCGCCAGCTCCGGCCGGAAGGTCAGCACACCGCGTCGCCGTATCTGCTCCTCGATGGCGGGTGCGGCGATGCCGCCGCCGTCCCAGTGGCCCCAGGCGATCGCGGTGGCGGGCAGGCCGTCCGCCCGCCGCTGGTGGGCCAGTGCGTCCAGATAGGCGTTGCCCGGTGCGTAGTTGGCGTGACCGGCCAGGCCGCATGTCCCGGCGATCGAGGAGAACAGGACGAAGGCGGAGAGGTCCAGGCCCTCGGTCAGCTCGTGCAGCACCCGGGCGCCGCCGACCTTGACCCGGAGCACATGCTCCATCTGATGGGCTGTCAAGTCACCGATCAGGGCGTCGTCGAGCAGGGCGGCCGTGTGGAACACGGCGGTGAGCGGGTGCTCCGCCGGCAGCGCGGCCAGCACCTCGGCGACCGCATCCCGGTCGGACACGTCGCACGCGGCCACGGTGACCTTCGCGCCGAGCCCCGTGAGCTCCGCTTCGAATGCCTCGGCGCCGGGTGCGGCACGACCGCTCCGGCTCAGCAGCAGCAGGTGTTCGGCGCCGTCGGCGGCCAGGCGCCGGGCGACGTGACGGCCGAGCGCGCCGGTGGCACCCGTGATCAGCACAGTGCCGCCGGGCCTCCAGTCACGCACCGCCGGACGGCCCGCCAGCGGCGCCCGCTCCAACCGCCGCACGGACAACCCCGCAGACCGGACCGCCAGTTCGTCCTCACCGTGCCCACCGATCAGCGCGGTGACCGTGGCCCGCGCCAGATCGACCCCGGGCGACTCCGGCACATCCACCACACCACCCCACCGGTCCGGCAGCTCCGCCGCGACCACCCGGCCCAGACCCCAGAGCATCGCCTGCTCCGGACCGGACACCCGCTCACCACCACCCACCGCCACCGCGCCCCGTGTCACACACCACAACGGCGCCGCCACACCCACGTCCTCCAACGCCTGCACCAACGCCACCGACGCCGCCAGACCCCACGGCACCGACCCACCACCGGCCACCGCACCCGACCCACTGCCCAGCAGCGACACCACCCCCGCCGGCTCACGCCCCTTCAACAACGCCGCCAACGAGTCACGCCCAACCGCACCCTCCACCACCAACACACCCGCATCCACACCGCGTTCGGCGAACGCCGACACCAGCGCCGACCCCCAGCCACCGTCGGCACCACCCTCCGGCACCACCAGCAGCCACGCACCCCCCGACCCCACCGCCGGAACCACATCCAACGGCCGCCACACCACGCGATACCGCAACGCATCCACCGCACTCAACGGCGAAACACCCGAACCCACCACCGACGGCTCCAACCAGAACCGCTCACCCTGGAACGCATACGTCGGCAACTCCACCCGACGCCCACCCCCCGTGACCACGCCCCAGTCCACCGGCACACCACGCACCCACACCTCGGCCACCGACGCGAGGAAACGCTCAAGCCCACCCTCGTTCCGCCGCAACGACCCGACCACCACGGCGTCGACCGTCTCCTCGATGCCCGGGCGCAGTACCGGGTGGGGGCTGACCTCGATGAAGACGCCGTGGCCCTGTGCGGAGAGCCGTTGGACGGCCTGGTCGAAGCGCACGGTCTCGCGCAGGTTGCGGTACCAGTAGTCGGCGTCGATCCCCTCGGTGTCCAGGAGGTCCCCGGTGACGGTGGAGTAGAACGCCACCTCCGAGGCCGCCGCCCGGTCCGGGCCGAGCGCGTCGAGCAGATGGTCCCGCACGGTCTCGACCTGCGCGGAGTGCGAGGCGTAGTCGACCGGGATCCGGCGCGCCCGCACGCCCCGCGCCTCACAGTCCGCCAGCAGCCCCTCCAACGCCGTCGGCTCCCCCGACACCACCACCGAGCCGGGCCCGTTCACCGCCGCCACCGACAACCGGCCCTCCGCGGCAGCCACCAACTCCCCCGCCTCGACCGGGCTCAGCGCCAGCGACACCATCCCGCCCAGCCCCGCCAACCGCTCCGCGATCACCCGGCTGCGCAACGCCACGATCCGCGCCCCCTCCGACAGCGACAACGCACCCGCCACACACGCCGCCGCGATCTCCCCCTGCGAATGCCCCACCACCGCCGACGGCTCCACACCGTAGGAACGCCACAACGCCGCCAGCGACACCATCACCGCGAACGACACCGGCTGCACCACATCCACCCGCTCCAACGACGGAGCACCGGGCACACCACGCACCACATCGAGCACGTCCCAACCGACGAACGGCCGCAACGCCTCCGCACACTCCGCCAACCGCGCCGCGAACACCGGCGAGGAATCCACCAACTCCCGGCCCATGCCTACCCACTGCGCCCCCTGACCCGGGAACACGAACACCACGCCGGAGGCGTCCAGCGGATCGGCCGTACCCTCCACCAGCGCGGGCGACGGCTCGCCCGAGGCCAGCGCACGGACGCCCGCCAGCGCCTGGGCCCGGTCCCCCGCCACGATCACGGCCCGGCGCTCCAGCCGCGCGCGCCCCGAGGCCAGCGAATAGGCCACATCCGGCACACCCAGGTCGTCCCGCGCCTCCCACCAGTCGGCCAACCGCGCGCCCTGCGCCCGCAACGCCGACCCACCCCGCGCGGAGACGACCAGCGGCGCCACCCCCGGCCCCGACGACGCGGCCGACGGCTCCTCCACCGGCGCCTGCTCCAGCACCACATGCGCATTGGTCCCGCTGATCCCGAAGGAGGAGACAGCCGCCCGACGCGGCCGCCCCACCGAAGAACCCCACTCCCGGGCCTCCGACAGCAACTCCACCGACCCCGCGTCCCAGTCCACTTCCGGCGAGGGCTGATCGGCGTGCAGCGTCCTCGGCAGCACACCCGCCCGCATTGCCGACACCATCTTGATCACACCCGCCACGCCCGCCGCCGCCTGCGGATGCCCGATGTTGGACTTGACCGACCCGAGGTACAACGGCCGTTCCGCCGGGCGGTCCTGGCCGTAGGTGGCGAGCAGCGCGTGGGCCTCGATCGGGTCGCCGAGGCGGGTCCCCGTGCCATGGGCCTCCACCACGTCCACGTCCGGCGCGGACAGTCCGGCGTTCGCCAGCGCCTGCCGGATCACCCGCTGCTGCGACGGACCGTTCGGCGCCGTCAGACCGTTCGACGCACCGTCCTGGTTCACCGCACTGCCCCGCACCACCGCCAGCACCGGATGCCCCAACCGCCGCGCGTCCGAAAGCCGCTCCACCAACAGGACACCGACGCCCTCGGCCATACCGAACCCCTCGGCATCCACCGAGAAGGAACGGCACCGACCGTCCCTCGACAACCCCCGCTGCCGCGAGAACTCCACGAACATCCCCGGAGTCGACATCACCGTCACCCCACCCGCCAACGCCAGGTCGCACTCACCCGACCGCAACGACTGCACCGCCAGGTGCAACGCCACCAACGACGACGAACACGCCGTGTCCACCGTCACCGCCGGCCCCTCCAACCCCAACGCGTACGAAACCCGGCCGGACAGCACGCTGAGCGTGTTGCCCGTCAGCAGGTAGCCGGCGAGGTCGTCCGAGCCCTCGTGCAGCCGGGGGCCGTACTCCTGGGAGAGCGCGCCGGCGAAGACGCCCGTCCGGCTCCCCCGTAGCGAGTCCGGGTCGATCCCCGCCCGCTCCACCGCCTCCCACGAGGTCTCCAGCAGCAACCGCTGCTGCGGGTCCATCGCCAGCGCCTCACGCGGCGAGATCCCGAAGAACCCCGCATCGAACTCGGCCACCGCGTCCAGGAACCCACCGGCCCGCACATAGCTGGACCCCGGCCGCCCGGCCTCCGGGTCGAACAGCTCCGCCAGGTCCCAGCCCCGGTCGGTCGGCAGCGGCCCCACGGCGTCCCCGCCGTCCACCACCAGCCGCCACAGGTCCTCCGGGGACCGAACCCCGCCGGGGAACCGGCAGCCGATGCCCACCACGGCCACCGGCTCGCCCGACGCGGCCTCCACCGCCCGCAGGCGCTCCCTGGTCTGCCGCAGGTCGGCCGACACACGCTTCAGGTAGTCGAGGAGCTTCTCTTCGTTATCCATCGGGAATCCGTCCAACGGGTAGAGGCCGGGAGCGCCGTTCGAGGTCAGGCCGGGCGGTCGGGACAGGGGAGCAGCGGGGCAGCACGGAGCGGGGCGGGGCAGCACGGGACCGGGCGGAGCGGGGGCGGATCAGGACAGGCCGAATTCCTCGTCGATGAGCGAGAAGATGTCGTCGACGGTGGCGGACTCGTAGTCCCGCCGGTCCTCGGTGGCCCCCGTCTCGAAGGCGCGGGCCTCCTTCCACTTCCCGAGGAGGGCTTCGAGGCGCTCGGTGATGCCGGCGACTGCCTCGTCGTCCTGCGCCACCGCGCCGAGCGCGCCCTCCAGCCGGTCGAGTTCCTGGTAGACGGCCGCCCCGGCGCGGGCGTCCGGTGCCGGCGCCCCGGTGGCCTCGGCCTCACCGACGAGCCGGGCCCGCAGCAGGGCCGCGAGTTCGGCGGGCGTCGGGTGGTCGAACACGGTGGTGGTCGGCAACCGCAGTCCGGTCGCGGCGTTCAGCCGGTTCCGCAGCTCGGTGGCGGCCAGCGAGTCGAAGCCGAGGTCCCGGAACGCCCGGCGGGCGTCGACCGCGCCGGCGAGACCGTGCCCCAGCACCACGGCCGTCTCGTCGAGCACCAGGTCCAGGACCAGCCGCTCGCGCTCGGGCCCGCGGAGTCCGGCGAGCCGCTGGGCCAGCGCCGTCCCCCCGGTGGGCGAGGCCGCGGCGGCCGTCCGGCGGCCGGTCACCCGGACCAGCCCGCGCAGC
This sequence comes from Kitasatospora sp. NPDC086009, assembly GCF_044540385.1. Taxonomy (NCBI): domain Bacteria; kingdom Bacillati; phylum Actinomycetota; class Actinomycetes; order Kitasatosporales; family Streptomycetaceae; genus Kitasatospora; species Kitasatospora sp. NPDC086009. The sequence goes on along the minus strand of NZ_JBITSA010000032.1, from coordinate 25,755 downwards.
AGCGGCGGTACGGCGGCCTGCCCGGCGCCGGAGGCCGCCCGTGCCCGCAGGGAGACGGTGTCCAGACGCATCGGCACCAGGACCGGCGCGGCCGCGCGGTGGGCGGCGTCGAAGAGTGCCAGCCCCTCCTCGGTGGACAGCGCGCCCATGCCGACCCGCCGCATCCGGTCGAGGTCGGCGCCGTCGAGGTGCCCCGTCATGGCGCTGCGTTCGGCCCACAGCCCCCAGGCGAGTGCGAGGGCCGGGAGGCCGCGCGAGCGCCGGTGCGCGGCCAGGGCGTCCAGGAAGGCGTTGGCCGCCGCGTAGTTGCCCTGCCCGGCGGCGCCCACCAGGGCGGTGGCGGAGGAGAACAGGGCGAACACCGCGAGGTCCAGGTGCTCGGTCTGCCGGTGCAGGTGCCAGGCGGCGTCCACCTTCGGCGCCATGACGCCGTCCAGCCGCGCCCGGTCCAGAGAGGTGACGACTCCGTCGTCCAGCACGCCCGCCGTGTGGACCACCGCCGTCAGCGGGTGCTCGGCCGGGATCCCGGCCAGCAGACGGGCGACCGCCCCGCCGTCCGTGACGTCGCACGTGGCGACGGTCACGGTGGCGCCGAGGGCGGTCAGCTCGGCGGCGAGGGCGGCGGCTCCGTCGGCCTTCGCGCCCCGGCGCGAGGCCAGGAGCAGGTGCCGTACGCCGTGGTGGGTCACCAGGTGCCGGGCGGTCAGCGCGCCCAGCGTCCCCGGGGCGCCGGTGATCAGCGCGGTGCCGTCCGGGTCCGGCGCGGCGGGCACGGTCAGGACGATCTTCCCGATGTGCCGGGCCTGGCGGAGGTGGCGGAACGCCTCGGGGGCCCGCCGGACGTCCCAGACGGTCAGCGGTGTCCGGTGCAGGGCCCCGGCCGCGAACAGGGCCAGGACCTCCCGGAGCATCGCGCCGATCCGCCCGGGGTCGACCTCCATCAGGTCGAAGATCCGGTAGTCGACGCCGGGGTGCGCGGCGGCCACCTCGGCCCCGTCCCGGTGGTCGGTCTTCCCCATCTCCAGGAAGCGCCCGCCCCGTGTCAGCAGCCGCAGGGAGGCGTCGACGAACTCGCCGGCCAGCGAGTTGAGCACGACCGAGACCCCGCGCCCGCCGGTCGCCGCCAGGATCCGCTGCTCGAAGCCGAGGTCCCGGGAGGAGGCGATGTGCGCCTCGTCCAGACCCGACGCGCGCAGGGTGCCCCACTTGCCCGGGCCGGCCGTGCCGTAGACCTCGGCCCCCCAGTGCCGGGCCAGCTGCACCGCGGCCATGCCGACCCCGCCGGCCGCCGAGTGCACCAGGACGCTCTCGCCGCGCCGCAGGTCCGCCAGGTCCCGCAGGCCGTGGTAGGCGGTCAGGAAGACCACCGGGACGGCGGCCGCCTCGGCGAACGACCAGCCGTCGGGCATCGGGACGACGGCCCGGTGGTCGGCCACCGCGACCGGTCCGAACGCGCCGGAGAACAGGCCCATCACCCGGTCGCCGACGGCGAGCCCGGTCACCCCCGGACCGATCCCGGTGACCACGCCGGCGCCCTCGATGCCGAGCCCGTCGAGCCTCGGGACCAGGCCCAGCGCGACCACGACGTCACGGAAGTTGAGTCCGGCGGCGCGGACCGCGATCCGGACCCGGCCCTCGGCCAGCGGGCCGGTGGCGGAGTCGTCCGGGCCCGGCAGCAGCGCCAGGTTCTCCAGGGTGCCCTTGCCCTCGATGTCCAGCCGCCAGGCGGCCGCGCCGACCGGCGGCGTCAGCGCCGCTGCCGCCCCGGCGAGCCGGGGGACACTCAGCGTGCCGTCGCGAAGGGCGAGTTGGGGCTCACCGGAGTGAACGGCCGCGGCCAGCAGCGCCGGTGGGGCGTCGCCCTCGTCCAGGTCCAGCAGGACGAAGCGGCCGGGGTTCTCGGCCTGCGCGGCCCGCACCAGGCCCCACACCGGGGCCTGCACCGGCGCGGCCGCTGCCTCGCCGGGGCGGACGGTCACGGCGCCCCTGGTCACCACCACCAGGCGGGAGGCGGCGAACCGGTCGTCGGCCAGCCAGGTCCGCAGCGCGTCGAGGACGTCGGCGGCCAGCGCGCGGGCCGCCGCCCCGAGGTCGGCCGCGCCGGGGGTCGCGGCCGGGGCGGCGCAGGGCAGGAGGACCACCTCCGGCACGGCACCGTTCGTCCGCGTCGCCGCCTCCGCCAGCGAGCGCAGATCGGCGAACGTCCCGCCGACCGGGCCGTCGGAGCCGGCGCCCCCGGGCCTCTGGCCCGCGAAGCCGGCGCCCCCGGGGCCCACCACGGCCCAGTCGCCTCCGGAGCCCGACGTGGTGGCCGCGGGCGCGCCGACGGCCACCCAGTCGACCTGGAAGAGCGCCTCGCCGTGGGCCCGGCCGACCTCGTCCAGCTGCTCCCGGGTGACCGGCCGCAGCGCCAGGGACTCGATCCCGGCGACCGGCCGGCCCGTGGTGTCGGCGACGCTCAGCGCCACCTTGCCGGTCCCCAGCGGGGTGACCGTGACCCGCAGCGCGGTCGCACCGACGGCGTGCAGCGTCAGGCCCTCCCAGGCGAAGGGCAGCCGCGGCAGGCCGTCCGCCGTTTCGGCGGCCGGCCGGGCCAGACCGATGACGTGCAGCGCGGCGTCCAGCAGCGCCGGGTGCACGGCGAAGCGGTCGGCGCCGTCGGCGGCCTCCTCGGGCAGCGCGACCTCGGCGAACACCTCGTCACCCCGCCGCCAGGCCGCCCTGACGCCCCGGAAGGCCGGGCCGTAGGGCAGACCGGTCTCGGCCAGGCCCGCGTACAGCCCGTCGATCCGGACGGGTCCGGCTCCCGGCGGGGGCCAGGCCGCCGGGCCGGCGTCGCGTTCCCCGGCCGCTCCGGCCCCTCCTACCGGTCCGGCGGGCCCCGCCAGGCCGGTGGCGTGCCTGGTCCACGGCTGCTCGGCCGGCGCCCCCGCCGGCTGGGAGTGCAGGCTCACCGGTCGCCGACCGGCCTCGTCGGGCGCGCCGACCACCACCTGGAGCGACACCGCGCCCTGGTCCGGCAGGACGAGCGGGGCGTGCAGCGTGAGCTCCTCGACCCGGCCGCAGCCGGCCCGGTCGGCGGCCTGGAAGGCCAGCTCCAGCAGGGCCGTGCCCGGGACCACCGTCGTCCCGAGGACGGTGTGGTCCGCCAGCCACGGGTGCTCGGCCAGCGAGAGCCGACCGGTGACGAGGACGCCGTCGGAGTCGGGCAGCGCGAGTGCCGCGCCCAGGAAGGGGTGGTCGACCGGGGCGAGTCCCAGGGTGCTCGCGTCACCCGACGCTCCCGGGGCCGGCCGCCACCAGTAGGACTGCCGCTGGAACGCGTAGGTCGGCAGGCTCGCCGGGGTGGCACCGGTGCCCGCGAACGCGGCCGTCCAGTCCACCGGGCCGCCCCGGACGAAGGCCTCGGCGGCCGAGGTGAGGAAGCGTTCGAGTCCGCCCTCGTTCCGGCGCAGCGTTCCCACCACGACGGCGTCACGGCCGAGTTCCTCGACCGTCTCCTCGATGCCCGGGCGCAGTACCGGGTGGGGGCTGACCTCGATGAAGACGCCGTGGCCCTGTGCGGAGAGCCGTTGGACGGCCTGGTCGAAGCGCACGGTCTCGCGCAGGTTGCGGTACCAGTAGTCGGCGTCGATCCCCTCGGTGTCCAGGAGGTCCCCGGTGACGGTGGAGTAGAACGCCACCTCCGAGGCCGCCGCCCGGCCCGGGCCGAGCGCGTCGAGCAGATGGTCCCGCACGGTCTCGACCTGCGCGGAGTGCGAGGCGTAGTCGACCGGGATCCGGCGCGCCCGCACGCCCCGCGCCTCACAGTCCGCCAGCAGCCCCTCCAACGCCGTCGGCTCCCCCGACACCACCACCGAGCCGGGCCCGTTCACCGCCGCCACCGACAACCGGCCCTCCGCGGCAGCCACCAACTCCCCTGCCTCGACCGGGCTCAGCGCCAGCGACACCATCCCGCCCAGCCCCGCCAACCGCTCCGCGATCACCCGGCTGCGCAACGCCACGATCCGCGCCGCCTCCGACAGCGACAACGCACCCGCCACACACGCCGCCGCGATCTCCCCCTGCGAATGCCCCACCACCGCCGACGGCTCCACACCGTACGACCGCCACAACTCCGCCAACGACACCATCACCGCGAACGACACCGGCTGCACCACATCCACCCGCTCCAACGACGGAGCACCGGGCACACCACGCACCACATCGAGCACGTCCCAACCGACGAACGGCCGCAACGCCTCCGCACACTCCGCCAACCGCCCCGCGAACACCGGCGAGGAATCCACCAACTCCCCACCCATCCCCGCCCACTGCGCCCCCTGACCCGGGAACACGAACACCACCCGGCCGGGCCGGACGGCCGCGTCGCCCACGATCACCTGCGGGACGGACCGGCCCTCGGCCAGTGCCGCCAGCCCGGCCCCGAACGCCTCCCGGTCCGCACGGTCGGCCAACAGCACGGCGCGGTGCTCGAAGACCGACCGGGTGACCACCGTCGCGAGGCCGGTGTCCACCGGCCGTTCGCCGCCCCGGGCATCCAGGGCACCCCGGGCGTCCAGGTGCGCCAACAGACTCCGGGCCTGCGCGGCCAGCGCCTCCGGCGAGCGCCCCGAGAGCAGCCACGGCACCACCGCCGGCCCGCTCTCCGGCCCGCTCTCCGGACCGCTCTCCAGCCCGGCCGGCTCCTCGCCGGGCTCCTCGGCCGGCGCCTGCTCCAGCACCACGTGCGCGTTGGTCCCGCTGATCCCGAAGGAGGAGACGGCCGCGCGGCGCGGCCGCGCGCCCGGGAGCCACTCCCGGGCCTCGGTCAGCAGCTCGACCGCCCCCGAGCTCCAGTCCACGTGCGGGGACGGCTCGTCCACGTGCAGCGTCCTGGGCAGCACGCCCGCCCGCATCGCCGACACCATCTTGATCACGCCGGCCACCCCGGCGGCCGCCTGGGTGTGCCCGATGTTCGACTTCACCGAGCCCAACCGGAGCGGCGGCGCCCCCTCGGACCGGCCCTGACCGTACGTGGCCAGCAGTGCCTCGGCCTCGATCGGGTCGCCGAGGCGGGTGCCCGTGCCATGGGCCTCCACGGCGTCCACGTCCCGCGCCGAGAGCCCCGCGTCCGCCAGCGCCTGCCGGATCACCCGCTGCTGCGAAGGACCGTTCGGCGCCGTCAGACCGTTCGACGCACCGTCCTGGTTCACCGCACTGCCCCGCACCACCGCCAGCACCGGATGCCCCAACCGCCGCGCGTCCGACAGCCGCTCCACCAACAGGACACCGACGCCCTCGCTCCAGCCCGTGCCGTCCGCGGCGGCGGCGAACGGCTTGCACCGTCCGTCCGGGGCCAGGCCCTGCTGCCGGCTGAACTCGACGAACATGCCCGGGGTCGGCATCACCGTGACCCCGCCGGCCAGCGCCAGGTCGCACTCGCCCGACCGCAGGGACCGCACCGCGAGGTGCAGCGCCACCAGCGACGAGGAACACGCCGTGTCCACCGTCAGCGCCGGCCCCTCCAGGCCCAGCGCGTAGGCGACCCGCCCCGAGATCACGCTGGGGGTGACGCCGGTCAGCAGATAGCCGCCCTGGTCCTCCGAGCCCTCGTGCAGCCGGGGGCCGTACTCCTGGAAGGTCGCCCCGGCGAAGACGCCCGTCCGGCTCCCCCGCAGCGACAGCGGGTCGATCCCCGCCCGCTCCACCGCCTCCCACGAGGTCTCCAGCAGCAACCGCTGCTGGGGGTCCATCGCCAGCGCCTCACGCGGCGAGATCCCGAAGAACCCCGCGTCGAAGTCGGCCACCGCGTCCAGGAACCCACCGGCCCGCACATAGCTGGACCCCGGCCGCCCGGCCTCCGGGTCGAACAGCTCCGCCAGGTCCCAGCCCCGGTCGGTCGGCAGCGGCCCGACGGCGTCCCCCCCGTCCACCACCAGCCGCCACAGGTCCTCCGGGGACCGCACGCCCCCCGCGAACCGGCAGCCCATGCCCACCACGGCCACCGGCTCGCCCGACGCGGACTCCGCCGCGCGCAGCCGCTCCCTGGTCCGGTACAGGTCGGTGGTCACCCACCTGAGGTACTCGACCAGCTTCTCCTCGTTCGCCACTGCTCTCACTCCGTGTCGGTGCGGCCGTGCGGAAGGTTCGGACATCGCGCGTCGGGGCGCGTCAGGAGGTGCGGAACTCCTGGTCGATGAAGGCGAAGAGCTCGTCGACCGTCGCCGTCCGCAGCCTGTTCGGCTTCGGGTCGTCGCCGTCGGTTCGCGGCCTGGCGGCCAGCAGGGACCGCAGCCGGGCCTCGACCCGCTCCCAGGCGGCGCTGTCCGGGCCGAGCGCGGCCAGCGACCGCTCCAGCCGGTCCAGCTCCGCCAGGGCCCCGGAGCCCGCCGCGCGGTCCGCCGGCTGGAGCAGGGCGCCCAGCCGCTCGGCCAGGACGAGAGGCGTCGGATGGTCGAACAGCAGACCGGTCGGCAGCCGCAGCCCGGTGGCCGCGCCGAGCCGGTCCCGCAGCTCCACCGCGGTCAGCGAGTCGAAGCCCAGCTCCTTGAAGGAGAGCCCGGGGTCGACCGGCCCGGCGTCGTGGTGGCCGAGCACGGCGGCCGCCTCGGAGCGCACCAGGTCGAGCAGCGCGCCCGGGCCCCGGTCGCCGACCGGCGCCCGCTCCGGCCGGTCGACCGCGTCGGCCCCGGAAGGCGCTGCAGGCGCGGCAGGCGCGGTCGCCGTCCCGGCCACCGGGGCCGGGGGGAGCACGCCGCCCCCGAGCCAGTACCGCTCCCGCTGGAACGCGTAGGTGGGCAGCTCGACCCGCCGGGCGCCGTGCCCGGCGAACTCCGCCGCCCAGTCCACCTCGACGCCGTGGACGTGCAGCCGGGCGAGTGCGGTGACCAGCGCGTCGGCCTCGGGCCGGTCCTTGCGGAGCGTGGGCACGAGGACGGGACCGGCGCCCGGCCGCGCGGGCTCGGTCAGACAGTCCCGGCCCATCGTGGCGAGCGTGCCGTCCGGCCCGAGCTCCAGGTAGGCGGTGACGCCCTCGCGCTCCAGCCGGCGCATGCCGTCGAGGAACCGCACCGGCCTGCGCACGTGCCGCACCCAGTACTCGGCCGAGCCGAACTCCTCGGCCGTGACGAGATCGCCGGTGACCGTGGACACGACCGGCAGCTCCGGCGGCCGGAGGTCCAGGGCCGCCACGACGCCGCGGAAGTCGTCCAGCACGGCGTCCATGTGCGGGGAGTGGAACGCGTGGCTCACCCGGAGCCTTCTGGTCCGGCGGCCGGCGGTCCGCCAGTGGGCCGCGATCCGCTCGACCTCCTCGGCGTCCCCGGCGACCACGGTCGCCTCCGGGCCGTTGACGGCGGCGAGGCCGACCAGGTGCTCCCGGCCGGCCAGCAGCGGGAGCACCTCCTGCTCACCGGCCTGCAGCGCCGCCATGGCGCCGCCGGGCGGGAGCGCCTGCATGAGCCGGCCGCGGGCGGTCACCAGCGTGCAGGCGTCCGCGAGCGGGAACACCCCGGCGACGTGGGCGGCGGCCAGTTCGCCGACGGAGTGGCCGAGCAGGAGGTCCGGCCGGACGCCCCGGCTCTCCAGCAGCCGGAACAGGGCGACCTCGATCGCGAACAGGGCGGGCTGCGCGACACCGGTGCCGTCCAGCAGATCCGCGGCGGCGGAGCCCGGTGCCGCGAAGAGCACGTCCCGCAGCGGCCGGTCCGGGCCCGCTCCCGACGCGGCCGCGGCCGCGTCGACGTGCTCGCAGACCGCGTCCAACGCCGCTGCGAACACCGGGTGTTCCTCGTAGAGCACACGCCCCGCTCCCGGCCGCTGGCTGCCCTGACCGGCGAACAGGAAGGCGAGCCGGGCGCGCCCGTACGCCTGCCCCGACAGCACCTCGGCGGCGCGCCCGCCCTCGGCCAGCGCCGTCAGGCCCCGCCGGAGCCCGGCATCGTCCCGACCGGTCACCGCGGCGCGCTGCTCGAAGGCCGAGCGCGTCACGGCCAGCGAGTACCCGACGTCCGCCGCGCGGAGCCCGGGCCGCTCGTCGAGCCGCGCCAGCAGCGCGGCCGCCTGGGCCCGCAGCGCCGCCGGCGAGCGGCCGGACAGCAGCCACGGCACCGTCCGGGCCGCCCCCGCCCCGCCGCCCGGGGGCCCGGCCGCCGAGCCCCCGGCCGCCGCAACCTCGACCTCCGAGGGGCCGACCTCCGAGGACCCGCCCTCCGTCCGCCCGCCCTCCGAGAGCCCCGGCTCCGAGGCGGTCGGCAGGGGCCCGGCGGCCAGCACCACATGGCAGTTGGTCCCGCCGAGGCCGAACGAACTCACGCCCGCCAGCAGCGGCCGGTCCGGCTCCGGCCACGGCCCCAGCTCCCGCTGCACGCGCAGGTGGAGCGAGTCCAGCGGAATCAGCGGATGGGGGCGCTCGTAGTGGAGACTGGGCGGCAGCTCCCGGTGCCGCAGACTCAGGGCGACCTTCAGCAGCCCGACGATCCCGGCGGCGCCTTCGAGGTGCCCCACGTTGGTCTTCGCCGAGCCGACCGCCAGCGGCCGCCCGGGCTCCCGTAGCCGCCCGAGGGCGGCGCCGAGGGCCGCGGCCTCCACCGGATCGCCGACCTTGGTGCCCGTGCCGTGGAGTTCCACGTACTGGACGTCCGCCGGGTCCACCCCGGCCCGGCGGTAGGCGCGCCGGACGACCTCCTCCTGGGCCGCCGGGCTGGGTGCGGTGAGCCCCTCACCGCCGCCGTCGTTGTTCACCGCGCCGCCGAGGATCAGGCAGTGCACCCCGTCGCCATCGGCGAGCGCGTCCGCGAGGCGCTTCAGGACGACCACCGCGCCGCCCTCGCCCCGGACGTAGCCGTCCGCGCGGGCGTCGAAGGTGTGGCACCGGCCGGTCGGCGAGAGGCCGCCGAACCGGGCGACGGCGATGCTGCTCTGCGGGGCGAGGTTGAGGTTCACTCCCCCCGCGAGCGCGAGGTCGGTCTCGCCGGCGCGCAGGCTCTCACAGGCCTGGTGGACGGCGACCAGGGAGGACGACTGACCGGTGTCGGTCACCAGGCTGGGCCCGCGCAGGCCGAGGGTGTAGGAGACCCGGTTGGCGATCATGCTGCGCTGCAGCCCGGTCACGCTGTGCTGGGTGACGGCCCGCGGACCGCGCTGGTGCAACAGGGTCGCGTAGTCGTCCCATATCGCGCCGAAGAAGACACCGGCCGATCGTCCGTCGAGCGTCGCCGGGACGATCCCGGCGTACTCCAGGGCCTCCCACGCGAGTTCCAGCATCAGCCGCTGCTGCGGGTCCGTCGCGACCGCCTCGCGCGGGGAAAGGCCGAAGAAGCCGGGGTCGAATCGGTCGACCTGATCGAGGAAACCGCCCCATCGGGGTATCGATCCGCCGGTTTCGACTGTTTGTCCGCCATCCGTCGGCAATTCACCCCACCGGCCTTCCGGGACCTCCGTGACAGAGGTTTCACCGTGCCGGAGAAGTCGCCACAGCTCATCGGGAGTCGAAGCTCCGGGTAACCGACACGACAGGCCGACAACGGCTATCGCATCACTGTGAGTGGAATACATGAGAGATTCGTAAGATACGTGTGCTTCCCGTGAGGCCACAGCGCAACTGAACCAGCATCAGCAGAACGCGTCAAGGGTCGCTCTGTACACGACATCAAGCTTCAGCGCCGGAGGTCAGAGGCCTGTCGGCGGCGCCCAACCGGCCGTACCCACAAGGCATCACGGCCACGAGGGCGCTTCACCACGGCAATTGCCCGAACGGCCCCGCCGCCTTGCCCGTCCGGACACGACCCGTCGGCCCGGTGGCCGATTGTTAACCCCCGGTAAAATCCCTGGCGGCACGAACTACCCGGGGTGTCCGACGTTCACGGACGACCGGATCCGGCCACTGAGGCCCGGCGCTCCCCACCGGGTGCCGGGCGGCCCGGAACACCCCCGCCGGGGCCCCGGCCCGGCCACCCGGCGACGGCCGAATCGCAGGTGGCTAGGCTGGAGATCGCCGAGGAGACCGGCACCTGCCCTGCGGACCGTGACGCCGGCGGCATCCACCGCCCCACCGCGGGGCAAGCATCGAGGAGCAGTCGTGACCGAACAGAGCGGCCCGCAGCGGAGCATCGCCGACATGATCCGCCGTCCCATGCTCACCGGCCTGCAGGACGCCGAGCTGATCGGCCCGCTGGGCACCACCCGGATCAACGAGTGGGTCGACTGGATCGCGGCGGTGGTCGCCGGCCACATCGTCCAGCCGATCGCCAGTGAGCGCGACGCCTTCGCGGACCGGGTGGACACCCTCTCCGAGGTCGGCAAGCGCAACAAGCAGCTCTACCGGGACGCCGCCCAGGAGGCGCAGCAGCTGCGGTCCCGGGTCGCCGAGCTGGAGGCCGAGCTGGCGCGGCTGCGCGCCCCCGCGGGCCCGGCGCCCGACTCCGCGCCCGATTCCGCGACCCCGGCCCATGACGCCGCTACCCCGGTGACCGGTCCGACCCCCGCCCCGGCCGCCGACCCGGCGGCCTCCGAGGGGGCAGGCGGCCCCTCGCTCTCGCTCCGGGACCGCCTGCGGTCCAAGTACCCCGCGACCGCCGAAGCCCTGGACCGGCGGGACGCCGCCGCGGCGGAGGACGCCGAGCGGAACACCGAGGGCTGACCCGACGGGCCGGTGGTCCCCGGTCCCCAGCGGGGACCGCCCGCCGCACCCCGCCCCCTCGATCCGCACCTCCGGCCCCGCATCACCCGACCCGGCCGCCCCCAACACGCGCCCACCGCGCGCTTGAAACCCGATCTTCCCGAACATTCACCCTATCGAGTAGATCAACCGCTCCGGAGGCCTCCGGCCGAGACCACCCCGCCTACCGTTGATCAGCGAACGGCAAGGGGGGTACCACCTGCGGGATCCCCCCTTCTGTCGCGCCGGATGACGACCCGTCATCCGGCGCGGTCCTGCGCGGAGGGAGGCCCGTCCATGCCCATGAACACCGGACCGGAGATCACCGGGGACACCTCGGCGGTACGGTCATGAGCCGTACCGCCCTGGAGCGGATCCTCAGCGGCCCCAGCGGCCTCGGCACGGGCGGCCTGCACCCGGGCCGCCGTACGCCACCGCCCGAGGCCGGCGGCGCCGTTCCGGGCCTCTACTACCACCCGGTACCGGAGCCCGACCCCGGGCGCGTCGACGAGGTCGGCAACCGGATCAAGGCCTGGGCGGTGGACGAGGTCCAGCTGTACCCGCCGGAGTGGGAGGACCAGTTCGACGGGTTCTCGATCGGCCGGTACATGGTCGCCTGCCACCCCGACGCCCCCGACACCGACCACCTGATGGTCGCCGCCCGGCTGATGGTCGCCGAGAACGTGGTGGACGACTGCTACTGCGAGGACCACGGCGGCTCGCCGGTCGGTCTCGGCGGGCGGCTGCTCCTCGCGCACACCGCGCTCGACCCCCTGCACACCACGGCGGAGTACCAGCCGGCCTGGGAGGAGTCGCTCCAGCAGGACGCCCCGCGGCGCGCCTACCGCTCCGCCATGGACTACTTCCACCGCGCCGCGAGCCCGTCCCAGGCGGACCGGTTCCGGCACGACATGGCGCGCCTGCACCTGGGGTACCTCGCCGAGGCGGCCTGGGCCGAGACCGAGCACGTCCCCACGGTCTGGGAGTACCTGGCGATGCGCCAGTTCAACAACTTCCGCCCGTGCCCGACCATCACGGACACCGTCGGCGGCTACGAGCTGCCCGCCGACCTGCACACGCTGCCCGCCCTGCAACGGGTCATCGCGCTCGGTTCCAACGCCACCACGATCGTCAACGACCTCTACTCCTACACCAAGGAACTCGCCGGCCCCGGCCGGCACCTGAACCTCCCGGTGGTGCTCGCCGAGCAGGAGGGCGGCACCGACCGCGACGGCTACCTGAAGGCGGTCGAGGTCCACAACGACCTCATGCACGCCTTCGAGGCCGAGGCGGCCGCCCTGGCCGCCGCCTGCCCCGCGCCGCCCCTGCTGCGCTTCCTGCGCGGCGTGGCCGTGTGGATCGACGGCAACCACTACTGGCACCGGACCAACACCTACCGCTACAGCCTGCCCGACTTCTGGTAACCAAGGAGCTGACCCATGACCACGACCGATATCCCCACCACGCCCACCAGCCTCGTTCCCGGTCCCGCCACGCCCTACCAGGGCGACATCGCCCGCTACTGGGACCACGAGGCCCGACCCGTCAATCTGCGCCTCGGTGACGTCGACGGCCTCTACCACCACCACTACGGCATCGGCGACATCGACCACGCCTCGCTGGGTGACCCGGACGACAGCGAGCGCGAGAAGAAGGTGATCGCCGAGCTGCACCGGCTGGAGTCCGCCCAGGCGGAGGTGCTGCTGGACCACCTGGGCCCGATCGCCCCCGACGCCACCCTGGTGGACGCCGGCTGCGGCCGCGGCGGCTCCATGGTGATGGCCCACCAGCGCTTCGGGTGCAAGGTCGAGGGCGTCACCCTCTCCGCCAAGCAGGCCGAGTTCGGCAACCGGCGCGCTCGGGAGCTCGGCATCGACGGCTCGGTCCGGTCCCGGGTCTGCAACATGCTCGACATGCCCTTCGAGACCGGCCAGGTGGCGGGCTCGTGGAACAACGAGTCCAGCATGTACGTCGACCTGCACGACCTCTTCGCCGAGCACTCCCGGATGCTGGCGGTCGGCGGCCGGTACGTCACCATCACGGGCTGCTGGAACCCCGCCTACGGGCAGCCGTCGAAGTGGGTGTCGCAGATCAACGCGCACTTCGAGTGCAACATCCACTCCCGCCGGGAGTACCTGCGTGCCATGGCGGACAACCGGCTCGTGCCGCAGGCCGTCATCGACCTCACCCCGGCGACCCTGCCGTACTGGGAGCTGCGCGCGACCTCCTCGCTCGTCACGGGCATCGAGGAGGCGTTCATCTCCTCGTACAAGGACGGCTCCTTCCAGTACGTCCTGATCGCGGCCGACCGGGTCTGACCTGGCCGACCGGGCCGACCGGGCCGGCCTCCGGGGCCGGGTGTGGCGAGGGGCACCGCCCCGGCCGCACCCGGCCCGCCGCGTTCGCGACGGCCGGCCCCACCGGTCAACGCGGAGTCAGAACGCGGAGTTGGCCACCCAGTGCGCCAGCAGGCCCTCGTCCCCCGTCACCTCGAAGCGGCCGGCGGCCCGGTCCAGCCGGCCGTAGAGGAACAGCAGCAGGTCCGCGGCGGTGCCGCGCACGGTCACGTCGGCGGCCGTCCCGCCACCCTGCGGGTCGAGTCCGAAACCGTCGGGCCGCAGCCGGACCAGCCAGTCCCCGGCCCCGTCGGTGCGGGTGAAGCGGACGGTCCGGTTCTCCGCCCGCAGGAGGGTCGTCCCGGGCGCGAAGCCGGCCGCGAAGGGCAGGTTGACCAGGAACTCCGCGACGCCGTCGGCCGCCAGCGCCGGGTCGATCCCGGGGTGCAGGCCCAGGGCGAGCTCCGCGTCCACGCGGTGCACCAGGGTCTCGAAGAGCATCCGGCGCACCCAGAACCGGGCGTGCTGGTCGGCGCCCCAGGCCCACATCGGCGCGTCGAGGTCGGCCGCGGCGAACTCCGCACCGGCCTCGACCGCGGCCTCGGCCAGCCAGTCGGGGTAGCCGTCCGGCCCCTCCGGCAGCCGCAGGTCGACCTCCCGGCTGCGCGGCGGCTCCTGGATCCGCTGCCGCAGCAGCACGGTGAACCAGCGTTGCACGCTCCCGGCGTGACGCACCAGGTCGGCCAGCGTCCAGCCGGGGCAGGTGGGCACCGCAGTAGACGGGTCGGCGGCACGGACGACGGCGACGAAGCGGGCGGTCTCCGCGGCGACAGCGGCGGGGTGATCCAGGGTGGTGGTCATGGCCGCCATTCTCCCGGCCCCCGTCCGACCGGGCCGCCCCGGGTGGGCCGGAACCGGCCGCCCACCGGAGCGACGGACCGGCCGCGGCCCGGCCGGACGGGTGATTGACTGGCCCTATGGACCTCGTTCCTTCGACGTGCTGCCTCCCCCCGGTCCCGTCCGGCCGGCGCCCCGGGGCTCGACCGGACGGCCCGGCATGAGCGTCGCCGACCCGCCGGCCGCACCCGGCCCCGCCCCGAAGGCCCGGACCGCGCCCCCGTTCGACCCCGAGCTGGCCGCCGCGCTGGCGGCTCTGGGCGACGCGGCCGGGGAGCCGCTCACCCCGGCGAACCTGGCGGCCCGCCAGGCCCGGGACACCGCGACCCGGCCCCGGCCCGCCGTCCACGAGCTGACCGACGGCGGCCGTTTCGAGGTGGCCGAACTCCGGGTACCGGGACCGCCGGACGGGCCGGAGGTCACCCTGCTGAGCGCCCGGCCCGCCGGGATCTCCCGGCCGCTGCCGCTGCTGTACTACCTGCACGGCGGCGGCATGGTCATGGGCAACGCCTGGTCCGTCCTCCCCCGGGTGCTGCGGGAGTGGGCGCTCCCGCTGGAGCTGGCCGTCATCTCCGTCGAGTACCGGCTGGCGCCGCGGACGCGGTACCCCGGACCGGTGGAGGACTGCTACGCCGGCCTCACCTGGGCGGCCGCGCACGCCGACCGGCTGGGAATCGACCCGGCGCGCATCGTGCTCGGCGGCAAGAGCGCCGGCGGCGGGCTCGCCGCCGCGCTCGCCCTGCTCACCCGGGACCGGGGCGGGCCCGTCCCGCTCGGGCAACTGCTGCTCAGCCCGATGCTGGACGACCGCGACCGCTCCTTCTCCAGCCACCAGTTGGCGGGCACCGACACCTGGGACCGCTCCTCCAACGCCACCGCGTGGCAGGCCCTGCTGGGTGACCGGTACGGTGCCACGGACCTCCCGCCCTACGCGGCCCCCGCCCGCGCCACCGACCTGTCCGGGCTGCCCCCGGCCTACATCGACGTCGGATCGGCCGAGACCCTCCGGGACGAGGACGTCGCCTACGCCCAGGCGCTCTGGCAGGCCGGCGGCCGGGCCGAACTGCACGTGTGGCCCGGTGCCTGCCACGGCTTCGACACCCTCGCGCCGCACTCGGCGCTGGCCCGGGACGCCCGCGACGCCCGTACCCGCTGGCTCCGGCGCCTCCTCGCGCGCTGATCCGGCCGGCGCCGGCCACCGGGGGCCGTCGCCCTGGAGGCGTGCGACGCGTGGCGGGCGGGGCGGGTGCGCGGTGGCATCGCGGTCTCGACCGTTCCTCTCGACGTGTTCATACGCCCACCCAGGCGGCGCCGCCGAAGGTGCCGTCGGCGTTCCAGGCACTCCAGCCGCCGTTGGGCGCGTTCTGCCAGATGTGCGAGATGTTGGCTCCGCCGGGGGCGAGGGCGAACACCTCCAGCCGGCCGTCCGCGTTGCGGCTGACGTTCACGGTCGCGGCGGCGCCGCCGAAGGAGCCGTTCCAGGCGCCCCAGCCGGCGGACGGGGCCACCTGTTCGCGGATCGCCACCCCGCTGCCGTTCGGTCCCAGCACGAAGACCGCCATCCGCCCGTCGGCCTGGTGACCGACCACCGGCGCACCGCCGGCCGGGCCCCCGAACGGCGCGCCGCCGTCACCGTTCCAGCCACTCCACCCGCCGTTGGGCTCCGTCTGCCAGATGTGCGAGGTCGAACTGCGGTCCGGCGCCACCGCGAACACCTCCAGCCGCCCGTCCGTGTTCTGACCGACACTCAGATCGGATGCCGCGGGCCCGAAGGAGCCGTTCCAGGCGCCCCAGCCGGCGGACGGGGCCACCTGTTCGCGGATCGCCACCCCGCTGCCGTTCGGTCCCAGCACGAAGACCGCCA
>NZ_JBITSA010000032.1:0-9922 GCF_044540385.1 Kitasatospora sp. NPDC086009 | reverse complement strand
CCATCCGCCCGTCGGCCTGGTGACCGACCACCGGCGTACCACCGGCCGGGCCCCCGAACGGCCCGGCGCCGTCACCGTTCCAGCCACTCCACCCGCCGTTGGGCTCCGTCTGCCAGATGTGCGAGATCGAACTGCGGTCCGGCGCCACCGCGAACACCTCCAGCCGCCCGTCGGCGTTCTGACCGACACTCAGGCCCGAGGCCGCGGGGCCGAAGGAGGTGTCCCACGTGCTCCAGCCGCCGTTCGGCGTGGTCTGCCAGCTGTGCTGGACGCTGCTCCGGCCGGGGCCGAGGACGAACAGCTCCAGCCGCCCGTCGGGGTCGCGGCCGACCACCGGCAGGCCGCCGACCGGACCGCCGAGCCGCTGCCACGTTCCCCAGCCGCCGTTCGGTGTCGTCTGCTCGCGGAAGAACAGCCCCTGCTGGTCCGGCGAGACCGCGAACGCGACCATCGCCCCGTTGGCCTGCCGGCCGATCGCCGGGTTCTGCCGGCCGTCGCCGAAGTCGTCCCACCCCCTGGCGGTGGGCGCCAGTCGGACGTCCAGGTAGTCGGCGTCGATGTTGATGGTGATGCCGCCGTAGGTCTCGTTCTGGCCACCGGTGTACTGGTGGATCCGCTGGTGGTTTGCCCACAGGTGGTCCGGGATCGCCGGGTCCGAGGTGCTGGTGCTGCCGTTGCCCGGCCACGCCGCGAAGTCGATGACGTCCGGCATCGCGTAGGAGGAGTAGTGGGCGACCAGGTCGGAGATCGTGCTGCCGGCACTGCCGTACACGCCCGACAGGTAGCCCCGGGCGTGCAACTGCGTGGTCCAGGCGGACAGGTAGCCCAGGACCAGGCCCGAGTACGACGGGGCGTAGTGCTCGTTGTCCATGTAGACCGGGGTGCCCGGGGGGAAGCCGAGGGCCGACATCTGCGCGATCGCGTCGTCGGCGTCGGCCGCGCCCTGGGCCGCGGAGGGGATCGTGGCGCAGCCGGGGCAGGCGCCCGGCGCCTGGTGGCCGACGTACAGCGGGAAGAAGTGCCAGCCGATCGAGGCCTGCCGGGCGACCCAGTCGGCGGTCAGGTTCGGCTGTTCGCAGGTGCGGTTGACGCCGCCGATGTAGATGCCGATCGCGCCGTAGGGCGAGGCGTCCATCCAGGTGCGCATGGTGGACGAGCTCGGGGCCGCGCACGGGTCGAAGCCCTGGCCCGTGTAGTTGGTGGCGCCGCCGTCCACCGCGGCGGTCAGCGCCGCGCCGGAGCCGGCCGTGATGCCGCCGGCGCCGGCCGGGTCGGCCGCGCTCCGCGGTGCCTGCGCCGTCCGGCGCGGCTGCGGCAGACCGGCCCGGTCGAGGACGGTCGCCACCGCCGCCCGGTCGGTGCCGTAGGCCGCGGTGACGGTGACCGCGCCGGTGGTCGCCGTGATCTCGCGGGAGGCGGTGTTCTCCCGTGCCCCGCGCTCCGCGCCGGGTAGGGCCGGCTGCACCAGGATCGCCTCGCTGCGTCCCCGCAGGTGGGACGGGCAGTCCTGGTTCTCGCCGGGGCGGCCGAGGTAGACGGCGTGCCGGTCGAACCGCACGCAGGTGTCCGGCGCCGCGTCCAGGTCGATCACCGGCCAGGTGCCGGGGACGCGCAGCGTGGTGCCCCGGTAGGTCACGTCCTTGGCGCCGTCGGTGGCCGCGGCGGCCGGGCCGGTGGTGGCGAGGACGGCGGAGGAGAGGAGCAGCGCGCCCATTAGCGCTCTGGTCAGGACGGCGAGTCTCACGGGGACTCCTTCCGGTGCGGGGGTCGCGGGGTGTCGAGGGGCGGCCGTGACGGCCGCTGCGGGGCGCGCACTACGGCCGGATCCCGTCGAACTGCAGGACCCGGTAGGCACCCTGCGCGGTCCACTGGGAGACGATCAGCGTCAGCGAGTTCGCACCGGCGCTGCCGGGGTGGATGTAGCCGCCGTAGAGGCTCTCGACCTGCGGCCGGCCCCAGTGGTTCGGCGGCCAGAGGTTGCTCACCACGATCTGCGGGACCGGCGCCGACCACGCGGCGTCGGGCCGGGGCGCGGTGCGCGTGCAGATCGAACCGTCCGTCAGGTCGAGGTAGCTCATGCAGTAGCGGCCGTCGATCCGCTTCACGGAGAACTCACCGATGTTGTTCCCGGGGCCGAACAGCGGGGTCGGCGGGGTGCCGTCGGTGGCCCAGTGCCAGCCGCCGTCGTACGCCCAGTTCTGCTGGGCCCCGAAGTCGCCGGCCCGGAACGCGTCCGGGTCGATCCGGAACAGCTGGATCGCGCCCTGGTCCGCGGTGTTCTTGTGGGTGCCGTTCCAGCGCTTGGAGTAGATGTAGAGCCAGCCGTCCGGGTCGATGCCGGCGAAGGACCACATCCCGTACATCGACTGGTTGACGCCCTGGTCCTGGCCGGGCCAGTGGTACGGGTAGTCGGTCCAGGTCCGGCCGAAGTCGTCGGAGTGGGCGACGCCCGACATCAGTGAGCCGTCCTCGCCGGCGGGCAGCGGGTCCGGGCCGATGCCGCGCGCCACCGAGGTGTACTGGAGGTAGGTGCGGCCGCCGAACTCGATGCAGTCGTTCGGGATCCGGGTGCTCTCCACCCCGTGGCCGTTGTCGGTTCCGTGGCCGTAGTCGAGGAGCTGGGCCGCGGAACCGTCGGGCATGGCGTAGCTGAACGAGATCGGGGTCGCCCCGGAGCGGTCGAAGGTCGCCTGGTTCAGCATCACCGGGGAGCCGAGGTAGCCGTTGCCGGTGTCGAAGGAGTCGCCGAACACGTAGCCCCAGGTGTTGTCGTGCTCCCGGTAGTACGGGATGCCCAGGTCGCCGCTGCCCAGCCCGTACCGGCTCGCCGAGTCACCGGGCAGCTGGCACAGGGGCGCGCCGGTCTGGCCGACGCCGTTGGTCGCGGCGGCGGGCCCGGCGGCGGCGGCCCCGGCGCCCACGGCGAGGCCGGTGCCCAGGGCGAGCCCCGTCCCGGTCCGCAGGAGCGAGCGCCGGGTGAGGGCCTGCCCCGGCTGCGGTGAAGTGGACATGGATCTCCTTCGGTTGCTGGGAGGGGTGGGGTGCCGCCGGGCGGGGCACCGGACACCGGCCCCCCGGGAACGTGCGGCCCCGGCGCCCATGCTGGGCTCCGGCCGACCGGCCGGGACAGGCCACGGACCGGCCAAAGGCGGCCGGTGCCGGCGCGGCCTACCGGTACCGGGCCACCACGGCCACCACGGCCACCACGACGATCAGCAGGACGAGCGCGGCCGCGGCCGGCGCGAGCCAGCCGCGACCGGCGTCGAGTCTTCTGCCGACCTCGACCTGGCCGCCGGGCGGGATGCCGGGATGCCGTTTCGCGTAGTGCTCGACCTGCTGCCGCTCCCCCTCGGACTCGCCGAGCCAGGCCGTCCTGGAACTGCACTCACCGCACCAGTAGCGGTAGGCCACGTCGACTCCTCGCTTCTCGCCGCACAGCGCCTGCACGAAGGCAGCGATTGTGGCGTTCGTCATGTTCGGTGGACAGGCCAACCGGCCGGACATCGCTGACCGGTCGTCACCGGTAGGCTCACCGGCGATTACCGGCGAGTAGAGAGGCGCCCCGGTGACGGATCAGCTCGGCACGCTGTTACGCCGGCTGCGCGGCCAGGCGGGCCTGACGCAGGAACAGGTGGCGGAGCGCTCCGGCGTGAGCGTGCGCACCATCCGCCGGCTGGAGAGCGGCAGGTCCAGCGACCATCGACTGGGTACGGTCAATCTGCTGGCCGACGCCCTCGACATCAGCGCGGAGGACCGCCGGCAGCTGGCGAGCACGCTCGCCGAGGCGCGCGGCGCGTCGGCTCCCGCGGTGCCCCGGCCGGCTCCCGCGCCGCTCGAACCGGCGCCCGCTCCACCCGGCGGCCCGGCCGCCGAGTCCCCGGCCCCCGGCCCGTCGGCGCCACCCGAGACCCCTGCGCCACCCGCGCCGCCCGCGCCCCGCCCGGTGCCCGGCGCGCTGGCCGACGCCGCGCAGGAGCTGGCCGGCGAGGTCAGACGCCGCTGGCGCCGCGAGGAGGCTCAGCGCCGGGTCCACGACCCGTTCCCGCTCCCGGTCCGGTGGCAACGGGCACCGGCCGGGCTGACCGACCGTGCGGAGAACATCCAGCGGCTCGGCCCGGGGGCCGCCTCCCGCCCGATGGACCTCAGCGGTGACCTGCGGAGCGTGGCGGAGGTCTACCGGCGGATCTCCTCCGGGCGGCTGGTGATCCTCGGCCGGGCCGGCTCGGGCAAGTCGATCCTCACGATCAGGTTCGTCCTGGACCAGTTGGAGGCCCCGGGCGCCGCCGGCCGGGTCCCGGTCATCTTCAGTCTCGGCTCCTGGGACCCGACCACCACCGCGCTGCGGGACTGGCTGGTCGGGCGGCTGCTGCGCGACCACCCGCACCTGGCCCGCCGGGGTCCGCACGGGTCGACGCTGGCCGCCGCGCTGGTCGACGCCGACCTCGTCCTCCCCGTCCTCGACGGGTTCGACGAGATCGCGGAGGGCCTGCGGCGGGAGGCCCTCGACGCCCTCAACGCCACCACCCTGCCGCTCGTCCTCACCAGTCGGCACGACGAGTTCGCCGAGGCCGTCCAGGAGGCGCACGCGCCGCTGCTCTGGGCGGCCGGCATCACGCTCGCCGACCTCACCCTCGACGACCTCGGCCACTACCTGCCCCGGACGGCCCGGTCGGTCGGCCGCGGCGACGCCGCCGCCGGGAGAGAGGACGGGAGCGCGGACGGGTCGCTGTGGGACACCGTGCTCGACGAGCTGCGCGCCGGGGAGAGCGGGGCGGGCGCCGCCCTCGCCGCGGTGCTGACCACGCCGCTCATGGTGATCCTGGCGCGCACCGCCTACAGCGAGACACCCGGCCGCGACCCCGCCGAACTGCTCGACGCCGCCCGCTTCCCCACCGCGAAGTCCCTGGAGGAGCACCTGCTGGCGGGCTTCGTCCCCGCGGTGTACCGCCGCCGCGCCCCGGAGCGGGACGCCGCCGGCCGGCCGGACCGGCCGACGGACTGGGACACCGGTCGCGCCCAGCACTGGCTCGGCCACCTCGCGCACCACCTGGTCCGGCTCGACCACGACCGGCAGGACCTCGCCTGGTGGCAGCTCGGCGACACGCTGCCGCGCTCGACCCGGGTCCTGGCCGTGGTCGTGGCCACCTCGCTGAGCGTCGCCCTCGCCGACTGGTTCGTCGGACTGTTCGTCAGCCTGCTCGGCATCGGCTTCGGCACCGGGGCCGGCGAGGTGCTGCTGCAGGGCAGCCTGATGGGGCCGGTGGCCGGGCTCGCCTTCGGGTCGGTGTACGCGATCCTGATCACCTTCGGCGGCGGGGAGGTCTTCGAGCCGTCCCGGGTGCGGCTGCGGCTGCCCGGCACCCACGACAGCCTCGGCCGGCGGCCGGTCCGCACCTTCCTCGCCCGGTTCGGGGACGGTCTGCTCGGCGGGTCCCTGATGGGCGTCGGCTGCGCCTGCGCGCTCGCGCTGGAACGCGCGCTGTACGCGGGCTCCCCGCTGACCGACCCGGACGTCCTCGAAGGCACCCTGATCAACATGCTCTGCCTCGGGCTGACCTTCGGGTCGGCGGCCGGCCTGGTCTTCGGGCTCTCGGCCGCGCTGGAGGCGCCGGTGGACGTCACCTCCTCGGCCACCCCGGTCAGCCTGCTCAGCGCCAACCGCGCCACGGTGGCCCGGCAGTTCCTCGTCCTGGCGCCGACCCTCACCCTCACCATCGCCGGCGGCGGGCGCCTGGTCGTCGACCTGTTCCAGGGCGTCCTGGGTCCGCTGAACTGGGGGCTGGCGGACGGCCTGTTCATCGGGGCGGTCGGCGGGATCGGCGGGACGGTCGCCTATCTGCTCGCCTTCACCGCCTGGGGCCAGTGGCTGGTGCTGGCCCGGGTCTGGCTGCCGCTGACCGGCCGGCTGCCCTGGCGCCCGGTCGCGTTCCTGGACGACGCCTACCAGCGCGGCGTGCTGCGCCAGACCGGCGCGGTCTACCAGTTCCGGCACGAGCGGCTCCAGCACCATCTCGGCCGCACCTTCCGCCAGCAGCACGGCAAGTACGCACCGGCCACCTTCCCGCCCGCACCGGCCGGTACGCCGTGACCGCCGGCGCCCGGCCCGCCGGCGCCGCCCGGGTGGGGCGCGGGAATCCGCAGGCCGGAGCGGGGCCGGTCACATGTGGCCGGTGCGATGGCCTGTCCGCCGGGGCGGCCGGCCCGCAGGATCACGGGTACCAGGTCGGCGCCGCGCCGACGGTCCGGGCCCACCGGACCGGTCGCGAGCACCGCGCGCCGCCATGACCACCCGCAGCAGCCCGAGGAGTCCGATGAAACCCCTACGTCTGACCGCCGCCGGCGCGGCGCTGGCGCTCGCCGCCCTCGCCGGTGCCGGGCCGGCGCACGCCGACACCCCGACCGCCGCCGGCCTCCTCCAGGCCGGCGCCCAGCAGGGGGTCGCCGACGGATACCCCGGCGTGATCGGCCTGGTCCGCCAGGGTGACACCACCCAGTACGTGCACGCGGGCGTCGGCGACCTGTCCACCAGGGTGCCCGCCGATCCGAAGGCCAGGTTCCGGATCGGCAGCAACACCAAGGCGTTCACCGCCACCGTGCTGCTCCAGTTGGAGGGCGAGCAGCGGCTGTCCCTCGACGACACCGTCGCGAAGTGGCTGCCCGGCGCGGTCGCCGCGAACGGCTACGACGGCAGCACGATCACGATCCGCCAGTTGCTGAACCACACCTCCGGCCTGCCCGACTACGCCAAGGACACCGGGTTCGCGCTGTCCTACGCGCTGAACACCGAGCCCACCAAGGCCTGGCCGGCGCAGACCCTGGTGAACCTCGGCCTCGCCCAGCACCGGCCCACCGGCACTCCGGGCGGGCAGTGGAGCTACTCCAACACCAACTACGTCCTGGCCGGCATGGTGATCAAGGCCGTCACCGGCAACGACGCCGCCACCGAGATCCGGCAGCGGATCATCGAACCGCTCGGCCTCGCCGACACGACCTTCCCGACCAGCGATCCGACCATCTCCGGCAACCACCTGCACGGCTACGAGTACCCGGTGATCGGCATCGGCATCAGGGACGTCACCGTCTCCGACGTCCAGACCTTCGGGCCCGCCGGGGCGATCGTGTCGACCCTGGACGACCTGACGGCCTTCTCCCGGGCCCTGGTCACCGGCCGGCTCCTGGCACCCGCGCAGGAGGCCGAGCTCAAGACCACCGTCCCGGTGACCGCCGACGGCACCGTGGGCTACGGCCTGGGCATCATCCACGTGCAGCTGCCGTGCGGCCAGTGGGCCTGGAGCCACAACGGCGCCGTACTGGGCTACTTCAGCGACTGGTACACCAGCGACGACGGCGCCAAGCAGGTCGCGCGCGCCAACAACGAGTTCCACCTGCTCGCCGGGACGAAGGGCCAGCAGGACACCGGCAAGGCGACGGTCGACGCCTACTGCGCGCTGTAGCACCGCGCCCCGCCCCCGTCCGTCGCCCGGCCGCGGGGCCCGCTCCCCCTGCACCCACCCCGAGAGGACCTTCGATGACCTCCTTCCCGCCCGCCTGGCGCCGGCACGCCAGGGCGGCCGTCGTCGCCGCGGCGATGGCCGTGTCCGCGCTGCTCGTCGGTGCGCCCGCGCACGCGGCCGACCCGGCCCCGCCGACCTTCACCGACGGGTTCGGCCTGACCCAGGTCGGCGCCCCCGACGTGCACTCGGACACCGACTTCACGCTGACCGTGACCACCGGTCAGCTCTCCGGCACGCACAAGATCCGGATCCTCCTCCCCCGGGGCTACGCCGCCGACCCCGGCCGGCGCTGGCCGGTGACGTACTTCCTGCACGGCGGGGCCGGCACCGTGGACGACGTCGCGGCCGCGCCCGCCCTGCACTCCGACGCGATGATCACCGTCGTCCCGGACGGCGGCCTCAAGGGCTGGTACGCCGACTGGGTCATGCAGAACACCGTGCTCGGCGCGGCCAACTGGCAGACCTTCCACACCAGCCAGGTCGTCCCCTTCATCGACGCCAACCTGCGCACCCTCGGCGACCGGTCGCACCGGGCCGTCGTCGGCCTGTCGATGGGCGGCTACGGCGCGCTGCGCTACGCCGAGTTCCGGCCCGACCTGTTCGGCCACGTCGCCTCGCTGTCCGGCGGCATCGACCTCGGCATGACCGAGATCCGCGCCACGGTCCTGGCCACCGAGCTCAACCTCCCGGGTGCGTGGTGCGCCGTGAGCACCTCCGGCAGCGGCCAGTGCGTCGGCTACGGGCCCTACGTCGACAGCGACGCGATCTTCGGCTCGCCGTACCCGGTCTTCGGCGCCGACCACGTCTGGAACGAGGTCAACCCGGCCGCGGGCGCCAACCTGGCCAAGCTGGCCGCCACCGACGTCGCCCTCTACACCGGCGACCGGGGGCCCATCGACCACTTCACGGCGATCGCCACCGACACCGTCCGGACCCGGCTGAACCAGCTCGGCATCGCCAGCCGCTACGTCGACTACGGCGACGGCTCGACCCTGTCGCCCACCTGCGACGGCGGCCACAACTACGGCTGCTGGGCGCCGGCGCT
The DNA here is from genome assembly GCF_044540385.1 of Kitasatospora sp. NPDC086009. Taxonomy (NCBI): domain Bacteria; kingdom Bacillati; phylum Actinomycetota; class Actinomycetes; order Kitasatosporales; family Streptomycetaceae; genus Kitasatospora; species Kitasatospora sp. NPDC086009. The sequence goes on along the minus strand of NZ_JBITSA010000032.1, from coordinate 1,363 downwards.
CGCCGACTACGTCCCCCGGCTCCAGGCCGCCTTCGACCGGGCGGGCTGAGCCCCGGCCGACCGGTGGGCCCGGACCGCCGGGGCGGGCCCACCCGGTCACCGCGAACACCACGGACGCGACGAACACCCCGAACACGAGGCAGAGGACAGCGCATGACCGGACAGGACGGCCTCGCGGACGGCCGGAGCGAGCTTCTGACGCTGATCGACGAGGCGGCGGTCCGCAACCGGCTGGGTGACCGGGTGGCGGTCTACCCGGGCACCCGGTCGCAGGCGAGTTCGCTCGGCTGCGCGGTGACCGGGGCGGTGGTCCTCGGGGGGCTGGCGCTGGTGCTCTCGCTCACCGAGGCGGCGGCGCTGGCGGTCATCCCGCTCGGACTGCTGCTGCTGGTCCCGCTGGGCATCTGGAAGGAACGGTCCACGACGGCGAAGAACCAGGGCGTCCGGCTCGACCTCCACGAGCGCGGTCTCACCGCCGTGGTGAAGGGCCGGGTCCACGCCGTCCGCTACGAGAGCACGTCCGTCCTCCAGAACACCGTCCGGCACACCGGCGTCGGCGGCTACACGTCCTACGAGTACACGCTCACCGACGTGGACGGCGCGAAGGTCGTGCTGCGCGGCCGGGCGGACGGGTCGGGCGAGGTCGCCGAGAAGGGCGGATTCAGCAACCCGCGGGAGTGGGGGCCCGCGCTCCAGCAGGCCGTCACCCGGGCCCAGCTCCCCGGGGCGGTCGCCGCCCTGGACTCGGGCGGGCGGCTGGAGTTCGGCCGGCTCTGGCTGACCGCGGACGCCGTCGGCTCGGCCCGCGAGTCCGCGCAGTGGCAGGAGATCCAGGAGATCAAGGTCTTCGACGGCTTCGTCAAGCTCAGGGTCGCCGGCCGGTGGCGGGCCCTGACCCACGCCGCCGTGAGTACGATCCCGAACTTCTTCGTCTTCCTCGCCCTCGCCGAACACCTCCGGCGCTCCGCCGGCCGGCCGGCGGGCTGACGACGCGGCGGGTGCCGGTCCCACGGGGGTGGGCCGGCGCCCGCCGGTCGTCGATCCGCCCCCAGCCGCGTTCGGGGCGCCGCTCCGCCAGCTGCTCCGGGTCGCGGCTGCGGGCCGACCGGAGCCCGGGGGCGGCGCCGGCGGACGACGTCCGGGACACCGCGAACTGACCGGCGTACCGGCGCGGGACCGGGCGCCCCGCCGTTTCGGGGCCCGACATCGTCACCGTGGGTAGCAGTCCTCCGGGCGTCGGGTGAGGGCTGTGGTGCGCGCCACCCGAGCCCGGACCCCCACCCCCCACGATCCACACCCCCCGCCGACACCCCGTCACCCACCGTCGACGATGTGCCCGGCCTCACACCCCCAAACCTGTGGC
>NZ_JBITSA010000031.1:0-51129 GCF_044540385.1 Kitasatospora sp. NPDC086009 | reverse complement strand
CGGCTTCGTGCATGGCTGCCTCCAATCAGATGGACGTGCCACACATCCAACCGCTGCAAGGGCGACCCGGCGAACCTATGCGGTCACAGCACTAGGTCGCTGTTGCGCACGGTCGCGCCGATCAGCAGACCCCCGTCCGGGGTCTCCTCGATCCGGTCGAGCGGGAGGCGGGCGATGTCCACCAGCAGCGCCGGCCGCTCGAACCCGAGCTTCGTCAGGTCCACCAGGTTGGTCCCGCCGGCCAGGGCGCGCGCGTCCGGTCGCCCGGCCAGCAGGGCGGCGGCGGTGTCCTGGGGGCGGGTGTAGCCGAGGGGCTTCATGCCGGCGCCTCCCCGTCGACGGCCGGCTCGGCCCGCAGCTTGGCCTAAGCCCGCAGCACGGCCCGGACGATGCCCGGGGAGGCGCCACAGCGGCAGATGTTGCCGCTCAGCTGTTCGCGCACGGTCGCCTCGTCGACGGGGAGCGGATCGTCGGCGGTCTCCGCCAGGAGGCCGGCCGCCGAGCAGAGCTGGCCCGCCGTGCAGAAGCCGCACTGGAACGCGTCCTGGTCGACGAACGCGCGCTGGAGCGGGTGCGGCCCGTCCGGACCGGCCAGACCCTCCACGGTGGTGACGGCGGCGCCGTCCTGGGCGACGGCCGGCAGCCGGCAGCTGTTGACCCGCCGTCCATCCTGCAGCACGGTGCGGGCGCCGCACTGGCCGTGGTCGCAGCTCTGTTTCGCGCCGGTCAGTCCGAGCCGCTCGCGGAGCACGTCGAGGAGCGTGGCCCGGTGGTCGACCACGAGCGTGTGTGCCCGGCCGTTCGCGGTCAGGGTGATCTCGCTGCCGGTCGGCAGCGTATGGGTGGGGTCCATGGGCCACGCATTCCAACGGGTGTCCGGGAGGACACCTGTGGATCCTCCCGACCACCGCTTCGCGCACATTCCGTCCCCCTTCGGGGGCATCCGGCACCCGCGGGCACCCGTCTCCCGTCGGCACCCGGTGGTGGCCGGGGGCCCTGGTCCGCCGTCCGGTGTCCGCACGGCCTGGGGACCGTGTCGGGGCCCCCGTCCCGGGTAGGCGCCGTGCGGTGCTCCCGCCGGCGAGGAGAGGGCCGTGCCCGGCGCGGCGGGATCCCGGACACCCGGGGGCGCGCCGAGATCCGGGCCGGGTGGCGCCGGCCCGAGGAGAGGACCCGTGGTGCCATGGACCCGACCGAAGCACTCCGGCGGATCGCCTTCCTGCTCGAATGGCGCGGCGCCTCCCCTTACCGGGTCCGGGCCTTCCACACGGCGGCCGACGCGGTCGGAGCACTGCCCGTCGGCCCGGTCGACGCGGCGGTGGCGGGCCGGTTGCGCGGCGTCGGCCCGGTGACCGCGGAGGTGATCGCCCAGGCTTCGGCGGGCGGGACACCCGCCTACCTCGCGCGGCTGGAGTCGGACGTCGGCCCGGCCGCCCGGTCCGGCTGGGAGCTGGTGACCGCGAGCGCCGGGGACTGCCACATGCACTCCGACTGGTCCGACGGCGGCAGCCCGATCGAGGAGATGGCGGATGCCGCCCGCGCGCTGGGGCACCGCTGGGCCGTGCTCACCGACCACTCGCCCAGGCTCACCGTCGCGCACGGCCTCGGCCCGGAGCGGCTGCGGCTCCAACTGGAAGCGGTGGCGGCCGTCGACAGCCGCCCGGGGGCGCTGCGGCTGCTCTCCGGGATCGAGTGCGACATCCTGGACGACGGCTCGCTGGACCAGACGGAGGAACTGCTCGGCCGCCTCGACGTGGTCGTGGCGTCGGTGCACTCGAAGCTGCGCGCCGAACCGGGCCCGATGACCGCCCGGATGGTGGCGGCGGTGGTCAACCCCTACACCGACGTGCTCGGGCACTGCACCGGTCGGATCGTCACCGGCCGGGGCCGGCCGCAGTCGCGTTTCGACGCCGCTGCCGTCTTCCGGGCCTGCGCCGAGGCCGGCACGGCGGTGGAGATCAACTGCCGGCCCGAGCGGCGGGACCCGCCCGACGACCTGCTGCTGCTGGCGGCAGAGGCGGGCTGCCTGTTCGCCGTGGACACCGACGCCCACGCGCCGGAGCAGTTGCACTGGCAGAGTTCCGGCTACGCGCGCGCCGCACGCATCGGCCTGGGGCGGGACCGGCTGGTGACGACCTGGCCGCGCGAGCGGCTGCTGGAGTGGACCGGCCGGTCCCGCGCCCGGGCCTGAGAGCCCTGACCGGCCGAGCGGGTCGGACGACCGTCACCGGCCTGCCGGGGGCGTGCCTGCCGTCGCCGCGGGCCGCGGCCGGAGGGGCCGGCTGCTCACCCCGCGCCGCTGCGCGTCCGCGCCGGGCGGATGTCCGCCGCCCTCGCGTGGACGGCGAACACCGTCGCCGTCCCGGTCGTGTCCAGGACCCGCCACACCCTCGGCCGTACTCCGGCCAGGCGCAGTGACGTACCCGCACGCTCGGCCTCCGACCGCAGGAGCAGGAGGGCGTTGAGCCCGGTGGAGTCGCAGAAGCCCACGCCCCGCAGATCGACCGCGAGTACCTCGGGTGGCGGGGTCGCGGCCAGCCGTTGTCGCAGTGCGCCCTGGAGCGTCCCGGCGGTCTGGATGTCCAGTGCGCCGTTCACGGTGCACACGACCACGCCGTCGCGTTCCTCGGAGCACGAGACCGCGAGCAGTCCTCCCGTGGAAGCCCTTCCGGTCATGGGGAACACCTCCAGCCGCGACGTCTACCCTTGCGGGCCCATCCGAACCGCGGCCGCCGCCCGCCGGCTGCGCCCCGCCGGCCCGGCCGGCGGGGAGCAGCCGGGGCGCAGGGGGTGCCACGGTCACCAGGAGTGGACGCCGGAGCGGCGGGTATGCGCGAGACATGATCACCCTTGGAGTGGAGGAGGAGTACCTCCTGCTCGACCGTTCGGCCGGCACCCCCGTCGCACGTGCCGCACAGGTGCGCCGGGCGGCCGACCTGCAGCCCGCGATGGACCACGGCGAGGTGCAACGCGAGCTGCTGCAGGCGCAGTTGGAGGTAGCGACGCCCGTCTGCCGGGAACTCGACGAGATCGGCGGGCACCTCGTCCGGATGCGGCACGCGCTGGGCGAGGCGGCGCGCCAGGACGGTTGCCTCCTCGCGGCCTGCGCGAGTGCGCCGTTCACCGACCGGCTGCCCGTGCCGGTGACCGACACCGCCCGTTACCGGGCCATCCACAGCGACGCTCGGCGCCTCACCGACGAGCAGCTCATCTGCGGCATGCACATCCACCTGGGCATCCCCGACCGGGCCACCGGCGTCGCGCTGCAGAACCGACTGCGGCCGTGGCTTCCCCTGCTGGTCGCGCTGGCCGCGAACTCGCCGCTGTCCCAGGGCACCGACACCGGCTTCGCCAGTTGGCGCACGGTGGTCTTCAACCGCTGGCCCGTCAGCGGTCTGCCGCCGTTCATCGACGGCCCCGAGGAGTACGACCGGCGGATCCGGGCCCTCGTGGAGGACCGGTTGATCCCGGACACCGGCCAGATCTACTGGCACATCAGGCTCTCGGAGCGCTACCCGACCGTCGAGATCCGCGCCATGGACGTCCAGCTGCGCCCGGACGAGGCGGTGATGCTCGCCGGTACCGTCCGTGCCCTCGCCACCCGGCTGCTCGGCGAGGAGATACCCGGCCCGCCGGCCGCCGCGTTCCGGCCCGAGACCCTGGACGCGGCCCTGTGGCGCGGCGCCCGCCACGGCTGCGCCGATGAGGTCTTCGACCCGCTCCACGGCGGGCTGCGGGCGTTCGGCGACGCGGTCGCCGCGCTGGTGGAGTTCACCGCCCCCGCGATGGGGGACGACGGCAGGCACATCACCCCGGTGCTGGAGCGGGTCCTGCGCGAGGGCAACGGAGCGGTCCGCCAGCTCGGCGAACTGCGCCGCGCCGGCCGCGAGGGTCTGGTCCGCATGATCGCCGACCAGACCACGGGGGCCTGAGCCCCCGGCCGGGCCGCGTCCGGCCCGCGCGGGGCCGCCGCCTCACAGGGCGTGTTCGGCCGCAGCGGGGGAGACCTCAGGCGGCCTCCCGGGTGTCCTCGGCCACCTCGGCGTCCCGGCGCAGCCGGACGGGCTCGCCCTCGGCGCAACCGTGCAGGTCGAGCGTGCAGCACTTGGCGGCGCCGCCGGCCTTGAGGAACTCGCTCATCTCGACGCCGATCGGCTGGAACCCCCGCTCCTCCAACTGCGCGGCCAGCCGGACGGCGGACGGGGGCAGGACGACGTGGCGGCCGTCGGAGACGGCGTTGAGGGCGAAGGCCTCCGCCTCGGCGCGTTCGGCGAGCAGGGCGTCCGGGAACAGGGCCTCCAGCGTGGCGCGGGCCGCCGGGTCGAAGGCGCCGGGGTAGTACATGGCCTCGGTCTCCCCGAGTACGGCCAGCGCGGTGTCCAGGTGGTAGAAGCGGGGGTCGGTCAGGGTCAGTGTCACCACGGGGAGTCCCAGGAGGGCCTGGACCTCGGCGTGGGCGGCCGGTTCCGTACGGAATCCGGTCCCGGCCAGGAGCAGGCCCGCGGCCGGCAGGATGTCGCCCTGGCCCTCGTTGACGTGGCCGGCCGTGGCGACCCGGCGGAAGGTCCGCTCGGTGAACCACTGCCGGTAGGCGTCCGCCTCCGCCGCGCGCTCCGGGTGCCGGAACCTGGAGACCAGCACGCGCTGGTCGACGACGCTCGCCGCGTTCGCCGCGAAGACCATGTCCGGCAGACCCGGGCGCGGCTCCACCAGGCTCACGCTGTGCCCCAGTTCGCGGTACAGGCTCACCAGGCGTTCCCACTGACGGACCGCCCGGGCCGAGTCGACCGGCCGGGCGGGATCCATCCAGGGGTTGATCGCGTAGTCGACGGCGAAGTACGTCGGCCGGCACATCAGGTAGTGGCGCTTCCGTGCGGTTCGCAGAGCTGGTGACATCGACGCCCCCTGTGGTCGTGGCGACGCGCCGGGTTCGGCGCCCGTCCCCGAGGGCCGCTGAGTCGGCCGCTCGGGCGTGTGCCCGAGCGGGCCCGGGCCGAAACGGCGCGTGCGGGCGCCGCTTGGGAGCGGCCGCGACTGGGCAGCCGCCAGGGTGCCGGTCCCGCGAACATCGACGCCGCTCACATCGACGCCGCTCACATCGACGCCGCTCACACCGAGGCCAGTCACACCGGCCCCGGTCACAGCGGTACGGTGCCGTCCGAGCGCGGGCCGCCGCCCGGGCGGTCGGGAGCGGTGGACCCCGGACGGCCCCCGGGCGGTGCTCGGGCAATCGACGGAAGGCGGTCGGACCATGGTCTGGGTTCTGTTGCTGGTGATCGCGGCGATCGTGCTCGGACTGATCGGCGCGGTCGCCGAAGGTCTGGCGTATCTGCTGGTCATCGGCGTCGTGGTGTTCCTCGTGGCACTCGCGGTGGCCGCGTTCCGGGTCCGGCGAGCCGGTCGGCGGCCGATGCGCTGACCCGGTCCGGCGGGGCCGGGCCGGCTGCTCTCTCCGACGGACCGCAGGTTAGTCCGGGCGGATGCCGGGCAGCCGCTCGGACGGACAGGGACGTCCGACGACAGGAGACGGGCATGATGCGACAGCGGGGCCGGACGGCGTTCACCGGGACCGAGGAGCGCCGGGCAGCCCGGCCGGGGGCCCCGGACGGCCTTCGGAGCGGGCGGTGAACGCCCTGCCCGAGGCCCGGGGCCCGCTCTCCGGCGCCGTACTCGAAGCCGTCGCGGCCGGCCCGCCGGGCTCCGGCCGGCCGGTCGTCGCACCGGGGCCGCCCTCGGACCCGTGGGGGGAGGACCACCAGCTCGCCCTCCACCTCTGCTACGACCTGCACGACCGCGGTCTGGCGGGCGTGGACCCCGACTGGGAGTGGGATCCCGCCCTGCTGGCGTTCCGGCGGGAGCTCGAAGTGCCGTTCCTCGCCGCCGTCCGGGAGCAGGCGAAGCCGGCGGAGCGGGTCGGCGACGCCCTGGAACAGCTGCTGACCGAGCCCGTCGACGGCTCCGGGCCGTCGCACTACCTGCTCGCCGAGGGCGAGCGCTGGCAGGCCCGGGAGTACCTGGTGCACCGCTCGGTCTACCACCTCAAGGAGGCCGACCCGCAGCTGTGGATGATCCCCCGGGTGCACGGTCCGGCGCAGGCGGCCCTGATGGCGGTCGCGTTCGACGAGTACGGCGCGGGCCGGCCGGACCGCGCCCACGCCCTGCTCTTCGCCCGGATGATGGCGGACCTGGGCCTCGACCCCGGCTACGGGCACTACCTGGACCGCGTTCCGGCCCCCGCGCTGGCGGTGGTCAACCTGATGACCCTGTTCGGCCTGCACCGGTCCCTGCGGGGCGCGGCGGTCGGCCTGTTCGCCGTCGTCGAGGTCACCTCCTCGCCGGGTTCCGCCCGGCTGGCGGCCGCCCTGGAACGGCTGGGCGCGGGTCCGGACGGCACGCTGTTCTACCGCGAGCACATCGAGGCGGACGCCGTTCACGAACAGCTGATGCGGCGCGGTGTCATCGGAGAGCTGCTCGCGAGCGAGGCGGAGCTGGAGCCCGACATCGCGTTCGGCATCGCGGCGGCCGAGGTGGTGGACGACCGGTTCGCCGCCCACCTGCTGGAGCACTGGAAGGCCGGCCGCAGTTCGCTGCGCTCACCCCTGCCGGACGGGCCCGCCTGAGCCCGGCCCGACCCGACCGGGCGGCTCCCTGACGGACCGGAGGGTCGGGGCGCCGTCGCCGACCAGCCCGACCGCCGCCCACGCACGCCGGACGCTCGGCCGGGACAACCCCGGCCGAGCGTCTCTGCGCGCTGCTCGCGGCCTTGGACCACCGGTCAGGTGGTGCGACGACCGCTGGAAACCGCCCGAAACGGCCCGGCCGCCCGCTCGGCCGGCCCGAGCCGCCCGCCCGAAACGGCCTGGCCGCCCGCTCGGCCGGCCCGAGCCGCCCGGCGTCGGGAGGACCCGGCGCCGGGCGGCTCCGGCGTCAGGGCGCCCGGACGTCCGCCGCGGGAGCCTCCGGCTCGTCGTCGTCCTCCTCCGAGCTCTCGGCCTTGGCCCGCACGTCCGCCGGGGTGGGGGCCGTGACGGACCTCTCCTCCGCGGAGCGGTCCCGTACCTGCTCACCGTCCCGTACCTGTACCTGCTCGTCGTCCGGGGTGCTCATGGCGTGCTCCTCTCGCTGCGCCGCTTCCCCCGCCGGGGGAGCGGGGCGCCAGGCGCGTCCCCGCTCCCTCTGTCCCGCACGGAGCCGGGGTCGCGTAGGCACCCGGCCGGCGGACTCCGCGAAGCTCCGCGGGGCCCGACGGCTCAGCGGACCGAGATCCCGATCAGACAGGTGTCGTCGTCGGTGTCGGAGCTGCTGTACCGCAGGAGGTGGTCGAGCCGGCGGTCGAGCTCCGCGACGCCGTCCGCGTCCCCGGCGGTGCTCAGCAGGTCGGCGAGCGACTGCTCCAGGGAGCGGTCCCGGCGCTCGATCAGGCCGTCGGTGTACATCATCAGGGTGTCCCCGGCCTCCAGCCGGATCTCCCCCTCGTCGTAGTCGGCCTGGTCGATCGCACCGAGCAGGATGCCGGCGACGGTGGGCAGCTCGGTCGCGCGGCCGTCCCGCACCAGGATGGGCGGGAGGTGACCCGCCCTGGCCCACCGAAGGGCCCGGGTCCGCGGATCGTAGAGGGCGCAGACGGTGGTCGCGGTGACGTTGTCGGTGAGGTGGTGGGTCACGGTGTTCAGCCAGCCCAGGAGCTGGCCAGGGCCGGCACCGGTGGCGGCCAGCCCGCGCAGGGCGTTGCGCAGCGCGACCATCCCGGTCGCCGCTTCGATGCCGTGTCCGGCGACGTCGCCCACGCACAGCAGCACCTGGCCGGTGGGCAGGGCGAGGGCGTCGTACCAGTCGCCGCCGACCAGGTGGTCCTTCTCGGCGGGCCGGTAGCGCACCGCCACGCGCAGGTCGTGCAGGTCCAACGGGCCGCGGCTGGGCGGCATGATGGCGTGCTGCAGCTGCAGGGCCAGCCGGTTGCGTTCGGCGGCCTGCTGTTCGGTGTGGGCGAGCTGGTCGCGGGTGGCGGCGAGGGCGACCTCGGTCCAGTGCTGGGCGGAGACGTCCTGGTAGGCGCCGCGGACGGCGACGATGCGGGCGTCGGCGTCGAGGACGGGCTCGGCGACCACCCGGATGTGCCGGGCGATCCCGTCGGCGCGCTGGAGGCGGAAGGCCGTCGAGGCGGGCCGCTGGTGGTGTAGCAGGGTGCGCAGGAACCGGCCGATGGCATGCCCGTCGTCGGGGTGCGCATGGGTCGGCAACTGCTCCAGCGGGACGGGTTCGGCGTGCGGGGGGAGGCCGTGGAGGTCGAACAGGGTCTCGTTCCAGGCGATCTCGCCGGTGTGCAGGTTCTCCTCGAAGCCGCCGATGCGCCCGAGGCGCTGGGCGTGCTGGAGCAGGTTGGCGACCCGGGCGGTACCGTCCTCGGTCCGCCACACGACGACCGCGTAGGCCCCGTGGCGGCTGATGCTCACCCGGGCCCGGGTGGTCAGCCGGACGCCGTCCACCAGCGCGGACAGGATCATCCCGGGCGAGCGGAAGGACTCGCCGGTCGCGAGGACGTGTTCGATCATCTCGAAGAGGCCGCCCGGCTCGGCGGCCAGCGGGTAGGCCTCCAGCAGCCGGGCGCCGAGGATGGCGCTGCGCGGCCGCCCGGCGAAGTCCTCGAAGCTCGGGTTGAGGTGCTTGATCAGGTAGTCGGTGGCCCGGCCGGACGCGTCGACGTCCGGGTGCATGATCAGGCAGGGGTCGTTCAGGCCGTGGACCAGTTCCAGCAGGTCGGTGGTCTCCGGGTCGGCGCCGCCGTTGGTGTCGACGACGGCCGGGCGGGACTCCAGGGCGGTGGCGCACAGTTCCGCCAGGGCCTCGAACTGCCGTTGCAGCGACTGGGACTGCGGAGGCAGGCCGCCGCTCCAGCAGACCTCCAGGACGCCAGTGATCCGGCCGCCCGCGCCCGCCGGTACCGCCAGCCGTCCGCCGCCGAACTCCCGCTGCCCGATCGAGGGGAGGCCCGTGGCGGCCAGCGACTGGTAGGTCGCGGTGGCCCGCTCGGTCAGCGCGCGGCGCGCGGGGACGGGCACCCCGGGCGGGACATGGCGCCAGCGCCTCGCCTCCTCCTCCGCGAAACCGGCACTGCCGGCCAGCGTCAGGGACTGGTCGGAGTTGGCCGCCCAGATCGCCACCGCCTGCGCCCCGAGCGGCCGCAGCGCGTGTTCGAGGGCGGACTGCGCGACGGCCTGGACGTCGTCGGCCCCGAGCATGCCGGTCTCCGCGCTGCGCAGCCGAACGCCCACCGACGGCTCGCCGGTGGAGGCCAGGAACTCGCGGGCGAGGTCCGCGATCCGGTCGTGCGAGGCCTGGTTGACCAGGTCGGCCGCCAGCTCCAGGACGGACACGTTGGACTGGCCCGCCAGGTCTTCGAGCTGCCGGAGGGCGTCCGCGGGGCCGTAGCCCAGGCGCTCGACCAGGATCCCCTTGGCGAGCTCGATCAAGGCCCGGCCGTCCGCCTCGGCCCGCGCCAGGGTGAGTTCGCGGCGCAGGCGTTCGACGGTGGTGGTCAGCCGGCCGATGACACCGGAGTCGGCCGGCTTGTCCGGAGGCCGGCCGACCGGCGACCGCTGGGCGACGACGGACTGGGCGGGCATCCGGTTCGTCAGGTCGCCGTGGTGCGGCGCGGGGTTGGGGCGGTCGTCTGCGTCCCGAGGCGGTTGGCGGTCGCGCATCGGTATCTCCTCGGGTTGCACGGTGTCGGGTCGAGTGGCCTGGTCCGATGGGGGTCGCGCTACGGCCTCAGCCACCGCTCGATGCAGGTGATCAGGTCGCGCGCGTCGACCGGCTTGGTGACGTAGTCGCTGGCACCGGAGGCGAGACTCTTCTCCCGGTCACCCATCATCGCCTTCGCGGTGACGGCGATGATCGGCAGATCGGTGTACGCGGGCATGGCGCGGATCGCGGTGGTGGCGGCGTAGCCGTCCATCTCCGGCATCATGACGTCCATCAGGATCAGGTCGACACCGGCGTTGCGGGTGAGGGTGTCGATCGCGGCGCGGCCGTTCTCGGCCTGCAGCACCCGCATGCCGTGCAGTTCCAGGATCCCGGTCAGCGCGTACAGGTTGCGGTCGTCGTCGTCGACCACCAGGACGGTCCGTCCGGCGAGCGAGCCGTCGACGTCCTGGGCGAGCGGGGTGGCCGGGTCCTCGGCACGGACCAGCGGCAGCACGTCGCCGGGCTGCTCCGCGCTCAGGTGCAGGGCGATGCGCTCGCGCAACTCGTCCAGGCTGGAGAGGAGTTCGAGCGGCTGCACGGTGGCGCGCTGTTGCAGGAGCCGCTCCTGCTCGGCCCCCAGGCGCCGGTTGTTGTGCGCCAGGACGGGCACGCTGTGCAGCGCGGCGTCCCGTGCCATCTCCTCCAGGAAGTCCAGCGCCGCGCCGTTCGGCAGGTCCAGTTCGAGGACCACGCAGTGGCACGGCGTCGCGGCGAGGGTCTCCGCCGCCTCCTGGGCCCCTACCGTGGTGATGACCTCGACCGCCCCGCGCGGTCCACCGAGGTCGGCGTGCCCGGTCAGGTCGGCGACGGCGCTCTCCGCGACGAGGGAGAGCAGGCCGCGCTGCCGCTCCTCGATGACCAGCAGCCGCTTGGGCTGGGCGACCTCCGGCGTGCCCGGCTGCCCGGCCTGCTCGTCCTGGCCCGGCCGGGCCGACTCGGCCGGGCCGGGCTCCAGGGCCTCCCGCGGGGCCTGGCCGCTCAGTTCGACGAACTCCGCCCTGGCCGCGGGCAGGTAGAGCGAGAAGGTGCTGCCCTGACCCGGGGTGCTCTGCGCGGTGATGGCGCCGCCGAGGAGGAAGGCGATCTCCCGGCTGATGGACAGGCCCAGGCCGGTACCGCCGTACTTGCGGCTGGTGGTGCCGTCGGCCTGCTGGAACGCGCCGAAGACGCTCTCCAGGTGCTGGGGGTCGATCCCGATGCCGGTGTCCACGACGTGGAAGGCGACCACCGGACCGTCGTCGCGGCGGGCGACCTCGGGCAGCTGCGCGCCGTCCGCGAGCTCGATGCGCAGGTCGACGCTGCCCCGCTCGGTGAACTTCACCGCGTTGGACAGCAGGTTGCGCAGGACCTGCCGCAGCCGGTAGTCGTCGGTGAGCAGTTCGGCGGGTACTCCGGCGGCGGTGGTGACCTGGAAGGCCAGGCTCTTCTGGCTGGTCAGCGGCCGGAACGTGGCCTCGACGTAGTCGAGCAGCTGGCGCAGCGGGATGCGCTCCGGGGAGACGTCCATCTTCCCGGCCTCGACCTTCGAGAGGTCGAGGATGTCGTTGATGAGCTGCAGCAGGTCGGAGCCGGCGGAGTGGATGATCCCGGCGTACTCGACCTGCTTGGCCGTCAGGTTGCGGGTCGGGTTCTGGGCGAGCAGCTGAGCGAGGATCAGCAGGCTGTTGAGCGGCGTGCGCAGCTCGTGGCTCATGTTGGCCAGGAACTCCGACTTGTAGGTGGAGGCCAGCGACAGCTGGTGTGCGCGGTCCTCCAGCTCCTGGCGGGCCTGCTCGATCTCCAGGTTCTTGGTCTCGATGTCCCGGTTCTGGGCGGCGAGCAGGGCGGCCTTGTCCTCCAGCTCGGCGTTGGAGGACTGCAGCTCCTCCTGGCGGGCCTGCAACTCCGCGGATCGGACCTGCAGTTCGGAGGTGAGGCGCTGGGACTCGCCGAGCAGCTCGTCCGTCCTGGCGTTGGCGACGATGGTGTTCACGTTGACGCCGATGGTCTCCATCAGCTGTTCCAGGAAGGCCTGGTGCACCGGGGTGAAGTCCTGGAGCGCGGCGAGCTCGATGACGCCGAGCACCTGCTCCTCGACGACGATCGGCAGCACGATCAGCGAGGTCGGCTCGGCCCGGCCCAGGCCCGAGGAGACGCTCACGTAGCCGGCCGGCAGCCGGTCGACGGCGATCGTGCGCCGGCTGCGGGCGGCCTGGCCGACGAAGGACTCGCCGAGCCTGAACCGGGTGGGGCTCGCGCCGGCGGGGAAGGCGTAGGACCCGATCAGGTTGAGGAAGGTGGCGCCGCCGGTGTCCTCGGCCAGGTAGAAGGCGCCGTACTGGGCGGCGACGAGCGGGGTGATCTCGTCCATGATCAGCTCGGCGACGACGGGCAGGTCGCGCCGGCCCTGCATCAGGGCGGAGATCCGGGCGAGGTTGGACTTGAGCCAGTCCTGCTCCTCGTTGGCCCGGGTGGTCTCACGCAGGGACTCCACCATGAAGTTGATGTTGTCCTTGAGGTCGGCGACCTCGCCGGAGGCGTCCACGGTGATCGAGCGGGTCAGGTCGCCCTCGGCGACCGCGCTGGTGACCTCGGCGATCGCGCGGACCTGGCGGGTGAGGTTGCCGGCCAGCTCGTTGACGTTCTCGGTGAGCCGCTTCCAGGTCCCGGAGACGCCCTCGACCTCGGCCTGACCGCCGAGCCGGCCCTCGCTGCCGACCTCGCGGGCCACCCGGGTGACCTCCGCGGCGAAGGCACTCAGCTGGTCGACCATGGTGTTGATGGTGGTCTTGAGCTCCAGGATCTCGCCCCGCGCGTCCACGTCGATCTTGCGGGTGAGGTCGCCCTTGGCGACGGCGGTGGTGACCTGGGCGATGTTGCGGACCTGGCTGGTGAGGTTGTGCGCCATGAAGTTGACGTTGTCGGTGAGGTCCTTCCAGGTGCCGGCCACGTTCGGGACCCGGGCCTGGCCGCCCAGGGTGCCCTCGGTGCCGACCTCGCGGGCCACCCGGGTCACCTCGTCCGCGAACGCGGAGAGCGTGTCGACCATGGTGTTGATGACGCCGGCCAGCGCGGCGACCTCGCCCTTGGCCTCGACGGTGATCTTCTGCGAGAGGTCGCCCTTGGCGACGGCGGTGGCCACCTGGGCGATCGAGCGGACCTGGCCGGTGAGGTTGGAGGCCATCACGTTGACGTTGTCGGTGAGGTCCTTCCAGGTGCCGGAGGCACCGCGGACGGTGGCCTGGCCGCCGAGGTTGCCCTCGGTGCCGACCTCGCGGGCCACCCGGGTCACCTCGTCCGCGAAGGCGCTCAGCTGGTCGACCATCGTGTTGATGGTCTCCTTCAGCTCCAGGATCTCGCCGCGCGCGTCCACCCGGATCTTCTGGGAGAGGTCGCCCTGGGCGACGGCGGTGGTCACCTCGGCGATGGAGCGGACCTGGGCGGTGAGGTTGTCGGCCATGACGTTGACCGACTCGGTGAGGTCCCGCCAGGTGCCGGAGACGTCCCGGACGTCGGCCTGGCCGCCCAGGCGTCCCTCGGTGCCGACCTCGCGGGCCACCCGGGTCACCTCGCCGGCGAAGGCGCTCAGCTGGTCGACCATCGTGTTGATGGTCTCCTTCAGCTCCAGGATCTCGCCGCGCGCGTCGACGTTGATCTTCTGGGACAGGTCGCCCTTGGCGACGGCGGTGGCCACCTGGGCGATGGAGCGGACCTGGGCGGTGAGGTTGCCGGCCATGAAGTTGACCGAGTCGGTGAGGTCGCGCCAGGTGCCGGAGACACCCTTGACGTCGGCCTGGCCGCCGAGCCGGCCGTCGGTGCCGACCTCGCGGGCCACCCGGGTCACCTCGCCGGCGAAGGCGGACAGCTGGTCGACCATCGTGTTGACGGTGTTCTTGAGTTCGAGGATCTCGCCGCGGGCGTCGACGGTGATGGTCTGGGACAGGTCGCCCTTGGCGACGGCGGTGGCCACCTGGGCGATGTCGCGGACCTGGGTGGTGAGGTTGCCGGCCATCGCGTTGACGGAGTCGGTCAGGTCCTTCCACGTCCCCGACACGCCGGGCACCTTGGCCTGGCCGCCGAGCCGGCCGTCGGTGCCGACCTCGCGGGCGACCCTGGTCACCTCGGAGGTGAACAGGGAGAGCTGGTCGACCATGCCGTTGAACACGGTGGCGATCTCGCCCAGCAGCCCGTCGGCATCGTCGGGCAGCCGGGTGCCGAAGTCGCCGTCGCGTACGGCGGTCAGCCCGGCCAGCAGCCGCCGCAGGTCCGGTTCGCCGACCTGCGCGGTGTCGCTCGTCGTGCGCTGTGCCTGGGACTTCGTCGTGCCCGCCATCGGGACGTCGCTTCCTCGTCAGGTGCCGGGCCGAAGGCCCGCCACAGTCACCGCCCGCTCCGGCCTCGGACCCGGCCGAGGGCCGGGCCACACGGCCGCGCAAGGCACCAGTCCGTACCGTCAGGGACGGTACTCCACCTGTTCCGCCAGGGTGAACTCCCCCGTCGGCCCGGGGCCGTGACCCCGCTCACGTCGGGCCGCACGCCCCCACGGGGTGCGTCCGCCCTGGCCCGCGGGCCAGGGCGGACGCACCCGGCACCCCCGCAAGGCCGTGCGGCCCGTCGGCGCCGGCCGGAGGGCGACCCCGCGCCGCGGTGGCGCGTCGCCCCGGCCGACCTGTCGCCGCCTTCTCCCGCGACGCCGGGCCCGCTCCGGAAGCACCGGGGCGGGTGCCGGTGATCCTGATCACCCGCTTCGCCGCCGGTGCGACCGACGCCGCCCGCTCCCGCCGCCGCACGGTCGGGAACACCCCGGGACCCCCGAGAGGGGCGCCCGACGGCTCGTCGGGCGCCCCTCCCATGCCGTCCGCGACGGCTCGGGAGCATCGCTCAGGTGTCGGCCAGGAGTTCGGCGCGCAGGCCGGCCAGGATGCGGTTGAGCAGCCGGGAGACGTGCATCTGCGAGATGCCGAGCCGGCGGCCGATCTCGCCCTGGGTCAGCTCGGCGCCGAAGCGCAGGGAGAGGATGGTGCGGTCGCGCTCCGGCAGGGCGGCGATCGCCGGCTTGAGGGTCTCCAGGCAGAGCATGAGCTCGTAGGCGCCCTCCTCCTGCGCGACCCGGTCCGCCAGCGGGTCGCCGCCGTCCGCCCCGTCCGCCCCGAGGGCCGGGGCGTCGAGGGAGCTCGCGCTCTGCGCCTGGGAGGCGATCAGGCCCTCGCGCACCTCGTCCTCGGTCAGGTCCAGCTCGGCGGCCAGCTCGGCGGGCGCGGGGACGCGGTCCAGCAACTGCTCCATCGCGTCGCTGGTCTTGGCCAGTGTCAGCCGCAGCTCCTGCAGACGGCGGGGGACGTGCACCATCCAGCCGGTGTCGCGGAAGAAGCGCTTGATCTCGCCCCGGATGGTCGGCAGCGCGAACGTGGAGAACTCGACCTCGAACGACGGGTCGAAGCGGTTGACGGCCTTGATCAGACCGATCGTGCCGACCTGGACGATGTCCTCGATCGGCTCCTTGCGGTGGGTGAACCGGTTCGCCGCGAACTTCACCAGCGCCATGTTCAGTTCGATCAGGGTGCCGCGTACGTAGGAGTACTCAGCGCTGCCCTCCTCCGCCGCGCGCAGGCGGACGAACAGGGCCTTCGACAGCTCGCGCGCATCGGCGGGGCACACCTCGGCCAATCGGTCCGCCTCGATCCCCAGCCGCGCGGCCACCCGGACGAGGTCGGCCGAGGACGTCACCGCGTCGCCGCCGGCCACCGGTGCGGTCGCGGCGGTCGAAGAACTGCTGGTGCGGGCACTGGTCGAAGGGCGGGACACGACGGTCGGCATGCCCTCTCCTCTGCTGGGGGTCATTTGATCGGGTACGACGCGGCTCACGTGCCCAGCCTCACCCGGATCAGGCCTCTCCTTGCGGAAAGGCCCCACTATATTCACATTGCCCGCACATTCGGGTGGTGCTGCTCGACTGTCCCGCCCGGAGGGCGTACCTTGCGGTCGGATGCCGCCGTACCGTCGTACGGGCAGACACGGCCCCACTCGACAGAAGGAGGACGGAGAGCGATGCCCCACGGCGTCCCCGAGCCGGAACCGGCCCCCCAGCAGCCCGGCGAGGACTCGCACACCGTGCGCCTCAGGGCCGATCTGCGAACCGAGGACGGTGCGGTGGTCGTCTCGCCGGTCGGCGAGCTGGACTACGACAGCGTGGCGCTCCTGCGCGCGCAGCTCCACGAGGCGATCGGACAGGCCCGGGAGCGGGTCGTCGTCGACTGCCACGGCTTGTCGTTCTGCGACTCCACCGGCCTCAACCTGCTGCTCAACACCCGCGCCGAAGCGGAACGCGCGCACCTCACCCTCGTCCTGGCCGGCCTGCAGTCCTCGGTCGCCCGAGTGTTCGAGCTCACCGGGGCGCAGACCGTGTTCGACATCCGCGCGGACCTCGGTTCGGCTCTCGCCCGATGACGCCGGGTACACCCGGGCGCCGGAGGGCGGCCCGTGGACCGTGCGGCAGCCGTCGGGGGGCGGCGGGGCCCGGTGCACGTCACCGGTGTCTCCTGCGAACCGGCGGGCACACGAGGAAGCAAAGGCCGGTTGCCACCCGGTCCCGGTCGGTCGTCGGAGTGAGGACAGATGAGTGCCAGTGAGTACCGGACGGCGAGCCGGTCGGTGATGCCAGGGATGCCTCCCACCGGTCAGGTCCGGAGGCTGACCCTGGACGGTGCGGCAGGTGCGGTCGGACGCTGTCGCGACCGGACACGGGCCGCGCTGGAGGACTGGGGATGGCTGCCCACCACCGATCCGGACCAGCAGGCCCGGGCCGACGACGTCCTCCTCATCGTCTCCGAGCTCGCCACCAACGCCTGCCAGCACGCCGGCGGGCCGGACCAGCTCGTCCTGTCCGCGAGTGCCGGCACCCTCCGGATCGAGGTGCTGGACGGCTCCGACGAACCGCCGCGGCCCCGGCTGCCGCACGAGCCGACCCGCATCGGCGGGCACGGCCTGCACACCGTCGAGCTGCTGGCCAGCCGGTGGGGGCACCTCCTGCGGGCCGACCGCCCCGGCAAGGCGGTCTGGGTCGAGATCGACCTCCCGCAGGGCTGAGCGGCGTCGGTCGGCGCCGCCGGCCCCGCCGGGGGCGCGCCGTCGTCCGGGCGGGTGGCGGGGTGCCGCCCGGCTCAGCTGATCGGCAGGGTTCCGGGGAAGACCGTGCACCAGAGCAGGACGAAGGTCGCGATCGTCATGAGGGGGGCGAGGAACCTCGTCTCGACGCCGTTTCCGGTGCGCTTGATCAGCGGTATCTCGTAACGCCGTCCGTACGGCCAGAACAGCGGGACGCCCCGCCTGGTCAGGAAGTCACCGAGCAGGTGTGCCAGGACGCCCAGGGTCACCGCGCACGGCAGCCAGTACCGGGCGTTCGGCAGCCAGGAGTCCAGGCCGGCCGCTCCGAGGGCGGCCAGGCCGGTGGGCAGTGCCCAGGTCGCCGGGCCGTTGCCGGGCGGGTGCAGGTGCAGGGCCCGCAGGGCCAGCGCCAGCAGGCAGAAGGTCAGGCCCAGGACGAAGCCGCGGCCCAGATGGGCGATACCGGCCCAGGTACCGGCGCCGGCGAGGGCCGCGAACAGCAGCGAGTGGGTCGCGTGGCGATGGCCCCCGCTGACCCGGCCCAGCACGCGGCAGAGCACCCCGGACACCGGCCCGAGGAAGTGGGCGAGCGTGCTGTCGTGGTGGTCCAGGTCGGGCAGGAGGGCGGCGCCGGCGCACAGGACGGTGCCCATCAGGAGGTCGGCGGGCCCGAACCCGGGTCCGACCAGTTCGACGGGGAGATGGCTCGACGCCGCCGCGAACAGCAGCCCGCCGCTCACCGCGTGCGAATGTCCCATCATGGCGCGCCCCCACCTTCGTCGCTCTTCTCGACCGCCGCTCCCCTCGACGGACCGCGCGACCGGCCGGACCCGCGCCCGACGGCGCGTCGACTACCCGCGATCTTCGTGTCGAAGCGCCCCCGGGCCGCGGGTGACGTCCGGTGCGGACCCCTCAGTCCGTACCGTCTCCGGTACCGACGACGACGGGAACGGCACGTACGCCGCCGCTCCGGGCGCCGGTGCGCCCGCTCCGACGGTCCCCGGGAAGCCGGCCCCGCCCGGCTCTCCACGGGTCGTCACCCGCGCCCGTGATCCCTGCCGCCGGTAGCGGGGATCGCGGTGCGACCGGTCCGGCCGGTGGCGCGGCCCGTGGGCGGCGGCCCGGTCGGCGCGGCGCGGAACTGCACTGGCAGGTATGACGGATGGCATCTCCGGCATCCCGGCCCTCGCCGCGATCCGGCAGCCCGCGCCGGGTGTCGTCGACCGTGTCCCGTCCTGATCGTCGCGGTCCGGTTCCGGCCGGGCCGGCGCGTGCTCACCCCGGGTGGTGGTTCGGCGCCGCCCCGGCGGTCTGCTGGTGCTCCCGGACCGCCACGCGGGCCAGGTTGCCCAGCAGCCGGCGGTTGCGCAGGTGCAGCAGCAGCTCGCTGGGCGGCCCCTGGAGCCGGCTTCCCGGGCCGGTGAGGGGGTGTTCGTCGAGGAATACCAGGGTGTTGGCGCCCCACGGGACGAGGGTGAACGCGATGCGGGCGGCACCGAAGGGTTCGGCCTTCGCCTCGAGTTCCAGGCGGGTGCCGGGTTCGCAGATCCGTACCACGCAACGGTCGTCCAGGGTGAGCGGCCCGATACCGGCCCGGAAGTGCAGCAGGGTGCCGACGGCCGGCCAGTCGGCGTCGGCGTGCTCGATGTCCCGGGTCCCGACCACCCACTCGGCGTAGTTGCGGCCGTCGGACAGGACGCTCCAGACCGCTTCCGGTGGGCATTCGATGAACTGCTGGCGCCGTGCCATGCGACTCCTCCTTCGTTCGTCCCGGACCTGCCGGGCTCCGCGCTGTCGTTGCTCCCGCGATGCCGGGCGTCCGGCGCCCCGCCAACGCCGGTCCGGCGGGGCGGAGCACCCGGCAGGGAGAACCTCACTCGTGCTGTCCGCGGCGGCCCGACAGCAGCCGCTGGGCCGCGGCCAGACCAGGTGCCAGCACGCGACCGGCCAGCAGCCGGTGCGAGCGCAGCGCCGCGCGGGCGGCGTTGGCCCCGCAGGCCCCGTGGACACCACCGCCCGGGTGGGCGGACGACGAGGCCAGGTAGAGCCCTGCCACGGGCGTCTCGGGGCGCCCGGTGCCCGGTACCGGGCGGAAGACCAACTGCTGGTGCGGCGCGGTGGTGCCGCCGTTGATCGCGCCGCCGACCAGGCTGGGATCGCGCTCCTCCAGGAGGGGCGGGGTGAGCACGCGCCGGGCGACGATACGGTCCCTGAAGCCCGGGGCGAACCGTTCCACCTGGTCCTCGATCCGCTCCGCCATCGCCTCGGTCTCGCGGGTGTCCCAGCGGCCGGTGATGCCGGCGTCCCCCAGGTCGTCCCTGATCACCTGGGGGACGTGGGTGTAGGCCCAGGCGGACTCGGTGCCGGCGGGGGACCTGCCGGGATCGGTGGTCGTCATCTGCCCCAGGAGCGCGAACGGGCGGCGCGGCAGCCGCCCCGTGCTCAACTGCAGCGCGTAGTCGCTCAACTCGTCGAGGTCGGCGCCCAGGTGCACCGTCCCGGCCGCGGCCGCCTCGGGCGCGGTCCAGGGGATGGGGCCGTCGAGGGCCCAGTCGACCTTGACCGTGGAGAAGTCCCACTGGAAGCGCCGGAGATCCGCGCGCGTCCGGGGCGGCAGGTGCTCCCACCCCACCAGGGCGCCGTACAGGGTCGGCGCCGGAACGTCCGCGAGGACGGCACGGCGGGCCCGGTGGGACTGGCCGTCGGCGGTGCGCACGCCCAGCGCGCGGCCCCCGCGCACCACCACCTCCACCACCCGGGCGTCGCAGTGCACGCTTCCGCCCGACGCCTCGAGCCGCCGCACCAGCGCCGCCGTGAGCGCGGCCGCGCCGCCCACCGGGGCGGGCCAGCCGACCTGCTGGCCGAGCATCGCCATCAGCCAGCCGAACGCGGCGCTGCCGACGCTCTCGGGCAGCAGGTCGGCGTGCAGGGCGCAGCCGGCGAGGAGGAGACCGGCGCCGGGTTCGGTGAACTCCTCCTGCGCCAGGCGCCGTACCGGGAGGGTCAGGAAGCGCAGGGTCCGGAGCCCGTCCGCGGCCCGCAGCCGGGCGGCCATCGCGACCCCCGCCCTGACCGGGGGGAAGGGGGTGAACAGCGACCTCACGAGGTGCGGGTCGAGGTCCTCCCACAGCTGGGAGAGCCGCTGCCACGCCTCGGCGTCGGCTCCGCCGAAGGCGCTCTCCAGCCCGGCGCAGTTGGCGGTCACCCCGCGGTGCAGGGTGGCGCACCGCCCGTCGGGCAGGGGATGGGCCAGCACGGTGGGCGCGTGGCTCCAGCGCAGGCCGTGGGCGCCCAGGTCGAGCGCGCCGATGGCGGGGGAGGCGGCGGCCAGGGGGTAGAAGGAGCTGAACACGTCGTGGACGTAGCCGGGATGCACGCCCCGGTCGCTGCGGACGGCTCCGCCGGGTTCCGACTGGCTCTCCAGGACTTCCACCTGCCAGCCGGCGTCGGCCAGGATGTTGGCGGCCACCAGCCCGTTGGGGCCGGCGCCGATGACGATGGCGTCAGGCATGACTCTCCTCGTGCCGGTGCCCTCTCCCCGTGCAGCACGCTACCCCGGGCGCGGCCGAACGGCCCGGCGAAGGAGCCGCCGAACGGCCCGGGCACCCACTGTGGTCATCACCGGGTGCGACCGGTGCGCGGTTCACGCCGGTCCGGGCGGCCCGCGCCGGCGCCGCCCGGTCGGGTCGGACGAACGCGGTTACACCTCCCGATGCCGGGCAGGCGCGGCCCAAGGACGATCCGACCGATGCGTGAGGAGGAGCCTTGAACGAGTACACGGGCCCGGTGGGTTCGAACCAGGAAGAGGACGCCACAGTGGCGGGTGCCGCTGTCCGCAGCGTGCGGGACAAGGCCGGCGGTGGTGCACAGGTGGTGGCCGACAACGTGGGCGAGGCCGTGGGTACGGCCAAGGACCAGGCATCGGAGGTGGTCGGCGAGGCGGGTGCGCAGGTGCGTGACCTGCTCGCCGAGGCTCGCGATCAGGTACAGGAACAGGCCCGGGCGCAGACCGGACGACTGGCGGAGAACGTGCGGCGGCTGGCCCACGAGCTGCGGGACATGGCCGACCACGGGAAGCCGGACTCCGCGGCCACCGCCGCGGTGGGCCAACTGGCCGACGGCGGCCACCAGGTGGCCGACCGGCTGGAACGGCGCGGCCCCGACGGCCTGTTGGAGGACGTGCAGGACTTCGCGCGCCGTCGGCCCGGGGTGTTCCTGGCCGGTGCCGCGCTCGCGGGCTTCGCCCTCGGCCGCACGGGCAAGGGCGTCGCGGCGGCCGGGAGCACGTCGGCCCCCGGCGGGGAAGGGCGCGGTGGGCGGGAGTACCCGCCGCCCGTCCCGGTGACACCGCCGAGCCCGGCGGCGCCGCCCGCGCCAGGGTATCCGCCGGCGAGTCCGCTGCCCACCGGCGGCGGCGTCGCGCCGGGCCCGTACGAGGACTACGGCCAGTCCCAGCCGCCCCACGTCACACCCGCCTACGGCCAGGATCCGGCCTTCGGCCGGCGGCCGCCGGCGCAGGGGGTCTAGCGATGGCGATCTCCTATTCCGAACAGGCCGCCAAGGCTCCGGCGGCGGGCCCCGCTCCCACCGGCGGGCCCCCGGGCCCGCCGCCGTACCCGACCGGGGCGACGGCGGCCCCGCCGGCAACCGGGAACCAGTCACTGGGCGATCTGATCAGTGAGATCACCGACGATCTGAGCAGACTGGTGCGCGACGAGATCGACCTCGCGAAGGCGGAGGTCAAGCAGGAGGCGGTGAAGGCGGGGAAGGCCTCCGGGATGCTCGCCGGGGCCGGGTACGCGGGCCACCTGGTGCTCGTGCTCGCCAGCCTGACCCTGGTCTTCGCGCTCGGCAACGCGATGAACCTGGCGTGGGCCGCGCTGATCGTCACCGCCCTGTGGGCGGTGGTGGGCGCCGTGCTCTACCGCACCGGGCGCAAGCGCCTGAAGGACGTACGCCTCACTCCCGAACAGACCCTGGAGACCCTGAAGGAGGACGCGGCATGGGTGCGACACCCGACGAGCTGAGGAGTGAGGTGGAGGCGCGCCGCGCGCACCTCGCACGCAACGTCGACCGGCTGGCCGACAAGGTCGCCCCCGGCCGGGTGGCGCACCGCCAGGCCGAGGCCGCACGGGACAGGATCACCGGAATCAGGGAGCGAGTGATGGGCACCGTCCACGACACCGGATCGTCCGCGCAGCGGGCGGCCGCCGCGACCGGCGAGGGCGTCGAGCATCTCGGCGAAACCGCCAAGGAGACCGCCGCCCAGATCGGCGACGCCGTCCAGCAGACCCCCGCCCAGGTGCGTCGCCGGACCCAGGGCAGTCCTCTGGCCGCCGGCCTGATGGCGTTCGGCGCCGGCCTTCTCGCGGCGGCGCTGCTGCCGACCAGCAAGGTCGAGGAGCAGGGCGGCGCCAAGCTGCGCGAGCACCCGGAGCTGCTGGAGCCGGCGAAGCAGGCCGCCGTCGAAGCCGTCCAGGAGGTGCGCGACGAGCTGCGCGAACCGGCCGGCGACGCGGTGCGGGCGGTCAAGTCCACGGCCCAGGACGCCGCCCAGACCAGCAAGGGGGCCGCCCAGGACGCCGGGCAGCGCACGGCGCACGACCTGAAGGCCGCCGGGCAGGAGGCGGCGGACGAGATCCGCCACCAGGGACAGGGCGGCCAGGGCTGACGTTCCCCTGGCCAAGCTCTTCGGGGCGTACCTGCGGATACGCCCCGAAGAGGGTCCGACCGCCGTTCTGGAACAAGCCCGCAACGCCCCGCCACCGGTCCCGGTGGCGGGGCGTTGCGTCACCGCGGCGGGTCAGCGCGTCGCGGCCTCGGCCGGGGGAGGGAAGCGGTCCCAGACCCGGTGGGCGGCGAGCAGGCCGCTGATCTCGCGCAGCACGTTCTCCCCGTCGTCGCCGAGGACGACCCCCGGCCCGGCGGCGGGGACGGCCGCCGCGGCCAGGGCCTGCTCGGCGGTGCCCCAGCCGCCGATGGCCTTGGCGTGGCGCCACGCCTCGGCCAGCAGGAGGGTGATGCGGGGGTCGACCGGTGCGCCCGGGCCCTGCGGCGCGCCGGCCTTGGCGTCGCGCCCGCCGTCGGCGTCGATCCCGGGCGCGGGCGAGCCGGCGAGCAGGATGGCGTCGAACTCGGTCGAGCGGGCGGTGGCGAAGGTCCGCTGGACGGCGAGGGGCTCCGTGCCGTCGGCGGTGAGCTCGCCTCCCGTCGGAGCGATGACCAGGGGCACCATCCCCGCGGCGAGGACGGCCCGGCGCACGGCCGCGAGAGCGGCGAGGTCCCCGGCGGGATCGGCGACGATGCCGATGACCCGGCCCTGGGTGGGCCACTCCTGGCCGAGCTGGGACAGGGCCGGGCTGGGCGCGGGGTCCGTGACCGGCTCGGAGGGCTGCGGAGCCGGCAGGCCCAGGCCGGCGGCGACCTTGGCGCACAGGTAGCGGTCGATGTTGGCGAGCACCAGCAGGGTGCGCTCCTTGACGGCCTGGTGGTAGCACTTGTTCAGTTCGAAGGTGTAGGCGGCGATGATGTGCTCGCGCTCGGGCGGGCTCATGCTGAGCCAGAAGAGCCGGGCCTGGCTGAAGTGGTCGTCGAAGGTGGCCGGGGCCTCGCGGACCTTGGTGGCGGCGGGTACCGGGGTGGGGTGCTCGATGTAGGCGTGGTCGGCGGCGCCGGCGAAGAACGGGCAGCCCCCGTCGAGGGAGTTGGGCTTGTACGGCGCGACGCCGGTGTGGACGGCGTCCTGGTGGAAGCCGTCGCGGAGCATGTCGTTGACCGGGGCGTGGGTGCGGTTGATCGGGATCTGGGCGAAGTTGGGGCCGCCCAGCCGGGTGATCTGGGTGTCGAGGTAGGAGAACAGGCGCCCGGCCAGCAGCGGATCGTCGGTGACGTCGATACCGGGGACGAGGTGCCCGACATGGAAGGCCACCTGCTCGACTTCCGCGAAGAAGTTCGTCGGGTTGGCGTTGAGCGTCATCAGCCCGATCGGCCGGACGGGTGCCAGCTCCTCCGGGACGATCTTGGTGGGGTCGAGCAGGTCGATGCCCTCGAACATCTGGTCGGGGGTGTCGGGGAAGGTCTGGATGCCGAGTTCCCACTGCGGGAAGGCGCCGGCCTCGATGGCGTCGTAGAGATCACGTCGGTGGAAGTCCGGATCCATGCCGGCGATCAGCTGCGCCTCCTCCCAGACGAGGGAGTGGACGCCGAGCTTGGGCTTCCAGTGGAACTTCACCAGCGTGGTGGCGCCGTCGGCGTCGACGAGGCGGAAGGTGTGGACGCCGAAGCCCTCCATCGTCCGGTAGGAGCGGGGGATGCCCCGGTCGGACATGTTCCAGATGGTGTGGTGGGTGGCCTCGGTGTGCAGGGAGACGAAGTCCCAGAAGGTGTCGTGGGCGCTCTGCGCCTGCGGGATCTCGCGGTCGGGGTGCGGCTTGCCGGCGTGGATGATGTCGGGGAACTTGATGGCGTCCTGGATGAAGAACACCGGGATGTTGTTGCCGACCAGGTCGAAGACGCCCTCGGTGGTGTAGAACTTCGTCGCGAAGCCCCGCGTGTCACGCACCGTGTCCGCCGACCCGCGGGAGCCGAGGACGGTGGAGAACCGGACGAACACCGGCGTCTCCACGCCCTCGGCCAGGAACGCGGCCCTGGTGACCCCGCCGGCGGTGCCGTAGCCCCGGAAGACGCCGTGGGCGGCCGCGCCGCGGGCGTGCACCACCCGCTCCGGGATCCGCTCGTGGTCGAAATGGGTGATCTTCTCCCGCAGGTGGTGGTCCTGCAGCAGCACCGGCCCCCGCGGACCCGCCTTCAGCGAGTGATCCGAATCCGGTAGCCGCGCACCCTGGGCGGTCGTCAGGAACCCGCCGTTCTGCGCCCGCACGTCGTCGGCGGCCCGTCCGCCCCGCCCGGTGGCCGACAGCGGCTCCGGCGCGCGCTGGTCGGGCTTCGGCGGCAGGGGCGCCCGGGGCTCGGTGGGCTCGGCCACGGACGGCGGTTTCGCCCCCGGCGCACCCGGTACTTCCACCGGGGGGCGGGCGTCGCCGTCGGTCAGGGCGTCGACAAGGGCGTCAGCGGCCTTCTTGAGGGGGCCTGGCGTTTCCATCGCGTTCCTCACTGCTGGTGCTGGAGAGATGCCCGCCGGAGAAGTGCCGGCGGAGGCCGGCCCGGCCCGAGGGGCGCGGGTGCAAGGTGGTCGAATGACGTGGCGGGGGCGTGTGTCGCGCCCGGCGCGCCGGGTAGCCGCCCTGACGGCCGGCCGTCAGGGCGGACGGGCGCCGGCGGTCTTCTCCGGCCCTGGGCCCGAGCCTGCTGGCCATCGCCCCCTCACGCATCTCCGCACGGCGACTCGGGTGACCGGCGGTGACCGGACAGCACTCGACGGGCGGACCGGGGCGCGGCCCACCCCACGCGGGTGGCAGCCGCCGCTGCCGGGGTGCGTCCCGACACCGCGACCGCTCGCCCGGTCCCCACCACCCGAGCGCGAAGGAAGGCAGCGATGACCGAAGGCCACGAGGAGCGACAGCGGCTGGCGCGGGAGCTCCACTCCGCGCTCGGCGCCGCGGAGAGCACGGTGTCCGTCGCGGAGTCGCTGACCGGAGGCGCGCTGGCGGTCGCGCTGTCGGAGGCGCCCGGCGCGTCCGGCGTGTTCGAAGGCTCGGTCACCGCCTACGCCACCGAGATCAAGGCGCGGGTGCTGGGGGTCGACCGCGACCTCCTCGCCGCACGCGGGGCGGTGGATCCGGAGGTCGCGCGGCAGATGGCGGAGGGGGTCCGCCGGCTCATGGACACCACGTACGCGATCGCCACCACGGGCGTGGCGGGCCCCGAGCCGCAGGACGGCCGGCCACCCGGGACGGTGTACGTCGCGGTGGCCGGGCCGAAGGAGACCGTCGTGCTCGCCCCGCCCGCCCCCGGTGACCGCACCGCCGTCCAGCGGGCCGCCGTCCTGGCGGCCCTGCGGGCGCTGCGCGACCACCTGCGGCCCTGAACCCGCCGCCCGGGCGGGAGGGCAGGGTCGGGCCGTGGTCAACCGGCCTCGGCCGCGCCCTCCTCGCGCGCCCGGCCTCGCTGGGCGCGCTCCGCGGGCGGCACGGAGCGTCGACGGTGACTGGTGTCGCAGAACGGGTAGCGCTTGCTGCGCCGGCACACGCACAGCGCGACGACCGGGCGCTCGCTCACCCGGACGGTGCCGTCCGGCAGGACGGCCTCGACGGGCCCCTCCACCAGCAGGGGCCCGTTCTCCACGGGCATGGTCAGGCGCCGGGTCTCCCGGAGGTCGGGCAGCCCAGGCGCGCCGGGCAGGTCAGAAAGGTCGGACACCGCGGATCACCGCCAGCTCCTCGTGCCGCACGCCGGGGGCGATCAGCCCCTGTTCCTCGAACCAGTCGGCCCGCGCGGACATCACCGGGCCGAACGCGAGGCGCCGGCGCGCGACCACCCCGGTCCGCAGTCCGGCCCGGGCCAGGGCCCGGCAGCTCGCCTCGACCCCGCAGAGCGAGGAGTGCACCAGCAGCAGGATCCCGCCGGGTGCCAGCACCCGGGGGGCGTCGCGGCAGATCCGGTCGAGGAGCGCGCGTCCGTCGTGCCCGGCGTCCCAGGCCCGCGCCGCCCCGTGGGTGGGCAGCGCGTCGTCGGCCGCCGGTACGTACGGGGGATTGGAGACGATCAGGTCGAACCGGCGTCCGCGCACCGGCTCCACCAGGTCGCCGTGCCGGACACGGATGCGCCGCCCGTTCAGCGCGCCGTTGAGCCACGCCGTGGCCAGCGCCCGGCGGGAGACGTCGATGGCGGTGACGCGGGCGCCCGTACCGGCGGCGGCCAGGGCCACCGCACCCGTGCCGGTCCCGATGTCCAGCACCTCGTCCCCCTCCCGCAGACGCTCGCGGCCCAGACTGGAGATCAGCAGATCGGTGTCTTCCTGCGCCCGGTAGACACCGGGAGGTTTCATCAGCCACATGCCGCGCGTCTGCCCACCCAGGCCCTGCCGACACCTCCGGCCACGGGGTGGTGAGTGGGGTGGAGGGCGCGCGGGACACGCGGATCTGTCGGCCGGGACGCAGCCCCGGCCGGCGGACCCGCCTCCCCGGCGGGAGCGTCAGCGCTCCGCGGTGACCCGAAACGCCCGGCCGGCCCCCGGGGGCGGGCTGCTCCCGCCTCACACCCGGTGCGCGGGGTCGGACGCGGGCCATACGTAGGCCAGGTCGTCCGGTTCCTCCGGGAAGCGGGCCCGGTAGAACGCCGGGTCCTTGCGGAGCAGCGCGGACCGGTGGCTGGCGTGGAACTCCGCGGCTCCCAGCCACGGAGGGAGCTCTCCCGCACCCGCCGGCTCCGCCTGGGAGCGTACGGCGAGGGGCCCGGTCCCGCGCTCCGGCAGGCCGTCCCGGAGGCTGTCCGCACAGGTGTCCCGGCGCCCCTCGGCGGTCCAGGCCCGGCACACCTCCAGACCGTACCGGACGAGCGCTTCGTCGTACCCGGTCCACATCCGTACGGCCGGATGGCGGCTCCGGCCTCACCAGCCCGCGATGCGGGCGACGAAGAAGAGCACGACGCAGACGACGAGCACCGCGACCACCACGATCGGCCAGGTGCCCCAGGCCTGGCGCACCTCGGGAGGCTCCGGGGTGGAGATGCCGGCGGTGGTGCTCTCCTCGGCGGGCGGCGTCTCCTGCGGCGCCGGGCCCGCCGGGGAACGGCGGGCCGCGCTGCGCGCCAGGACTGCGGCCGCCTCGGCGGCAGCGGTTCCGCCCTGGCCGGCGTCCGTCCCGTGGCGCTGCAGGAAGTCGAGCGTCGACGGGAAGTCGAGTTCCTCGTCGGGGCCGGTGGGGCCGTGGATCCGGGCGGCGCGGAACTCGCCGTCGGTCGAGAAGAACGACTCCACGGTCAGGTCGGAGCGTTCGCACCGGAGCGGGCGCCGGGTTCCGGGGGGCGGATCCTCCACCGACCATCCCAGAGCCTCGGCCCGGGCGTGCAGCCCGGCCCGGTCCGCGCTCCTCGGGGTCTGCGAACCTGCTACTGCCATGATCGGCCTCCCGTCCCGGGCCGACGGCGTCGGCGACGTCGTCGCCCCGGCGCGTCTATCCACGTGCACGCGAACCAATCGCGCCGGCCGGTCCCGGCGCCGATCGTCCGGGAACTCCCGCCGACGGGCCCCCGACTCCCTCCCCGAAGTGCCCTCGGCCGGGCCGTGTCGGCGCGGCCGGTGCTGCCGCTATCGTGCGGGGATGGACATGCGGGTGGAGATCCTGGGGCTGATCACGGAGGCGGAACAGCAGCTCGGGACGGCAGGGTGGGACCTCACGCCGAGGGACCGGGCGCTGGCCCGCGAGGTGGCCGCCGGCCTCGGGGTGGTCGGCCCGGAGGGCGGCCGGGCGGATGCGGTGGAGCCCCAGCGGCTGGAGCGGCTGCGCGAGGCGCTCGCCGTGCTGGCGATCGGCCTGGCCCGCACCCACGGCCGCCTGGCCTGGTTCCTGGCGGGGTGCAGCGCGGCGCTCTCCCCCGTCCTGCACTGGCGGGCCCTGCCGGCGGGGGACGGCCCGACGTTCAAAACCGTCGTCCCCACCGCGGAGCAGTTCACCCAGGCCGAGGAGGCGGTGCGGCGGCTGGCTTCCATGCTCGCCCGGATCAGCGCCTGAACAGTGACGCCCCTGCGGTGACGCCTGAACAGTGACGTCTGGGAGCGCGAACTCTCGCTCTGCCGTACGACCGATGCCGGTCCCGCCGGAGGAGAGTGAGTGGCCCCAGGGGTGCCCGGCCGGCACCCGAGGGCCGCCGTCCGGCCGCAACCCCCGTCGGGGAGACGGAGTTCACTCGGCACGGTGCCCCCTCGGCGGCTGCCGCGCCCCGGCCGGGGGCCGCCTGGCAGGCTCGGCGCCCTCGCCGCCACACGAACGCGCTCTGTCCCCGTACGCCCGGTCCTCAGCTCCCGCGCCGGCGCGGGAGGGGCGGGAGTCGCCTGCGGGTCGCGCTCCCGCGACCTCGTTTCGAGCGCCGGGATTCCCTGGCAGGATCGGGGCATGGAGAGTGTGGACTTCCGCAGTGGCAGCCTGGACGCGACGGAGGCCTTCCTGTCGTCCGCGTACACCCCGATGCGGATCGGTGGATCGGTGAGTGACGCACAGGTGCGGGTCACCCGTCGAGCGGCGGGCCCGCTGAGCGTGGACCGTCTCGCCGTCAATTTCGACATGGGGTACGACGCCGGCAGCCTGGGCAGGATCTGCCTGGTCAGCATGCACGCCGGGACCTTGGTGGACCGGACGGACAGCCGGGAGACGGTGTACGGCCCGGGGGAGACGTTCCTCCTCGCCCAGCCCGACCTCCCGTACCAGGGCGAGGTACGGTCGGCGCGCTACACCATCGCGATGTTCGATCCGGCCCTGCTGGACCGGATGGCCGCCGCCGGCGGAGCAGCCGGGCCGGGACCGGTGAGGCTGACGGGCTCCCGGGCGGTCACCGAGGCCGGGAACAAGCGACTCGGCGCCGCGATCGCCTACGTGCGCGACGCGGTCCTGAACGACGCGGCGTCCTTCCCGGGCGCGCTGGCCGTCTCCACCGCCGCGCAGCACCTCGCGGCGGTGGTGCTGGCCTCGCTGCCCCACACCGTGAGGACCGCGCCCGCGCGCGTCGACACCCGCGACGCCGACAGCGGAACCCTTCGGCGGGCGGTCTCGTTCATCGAGGACAACGCCCACCGCGACATCGCGCTCGCCGACATCGCGACCGCCGTGAGGGTGACCCCGCGCGCACTGCAGTACGCGTTCCGTCGCCACGCGGGGACCACGCCGCTGGGGTTTCTGCGCCGGGTCCGGCTGGAACGCGCGCACGCGGACCTCGCCGCCGCCGACCCGCACGCCGGGGTGACCGTCACGCATATCGCCGCGCACTGGGGGTTCGCCCACCCCGGGCGGTTCGCCGCCCTCTACCGCTCGGTGTACGGCCGGGCGCCGTCGCTCGCGCTCAAGGGGGTCGGCGCCGAACGGCGGTGATCGTCGGGCCGGTCGTCGGCCGGTCGTCGCCTGCCGTCGGGCCCGGGGGTCAGAACGGCCTGGACGGTTCGGACTCGGGGACGGGCGGCACTCCCAGGAGGGTGTCGGTCTCCGTCAGGCGCAGCAGTCGGCGCAACTGGTCCTGCGGCGCGGCGACCCGGAAGGCGATGCCCAGGCCGACGGCGGTCATCCGGGCCCGCAGGAACTCGTTGAGCCCGGCCGACGCACAGAAGCTCAGCTTGTCGCAGTCCACGACCAGGGCCTGCGGGAGGGGAGGGGCACCGAGTCCGTCGTCCAGCGCGGCACGCAGGACGTCAGCCGTATCCATGTCGGCGACCCCGTCGAGTGCGACCCACCGCACACCGGGTGCGCTCTGGTGGCTGGCGATGCGAAGTCCGGATTCCACTGATGCCTTTCCCTGAGTGTGGCCGAGTACCGGCCCCGGCCCACTCTCCCGGTCGGACGCCGTTCGCGCAGCACGGGGAGCGAAGCCTTTCCGCTCGGTGGCAGTCCGGGAAACGAAACGGCGCGGCGTCCGGGCGGGCGGTCCGATCGGTGGGCAGGCAGGGCCGGGGGGCCGGGTGGGGTCGCGACAGGGGGGCGTCCGGCTGCCGACGACGCTGGTGGTCGTGCTGCCGAAGCCGGTGTCGGACCTCGTGGCCGTCACCCGGACGCGGCCGTGCGGTACCCGGAGCCCTTCTACGAGCCGTTCACCACGCTGTCCTGACCGGCCGGCACCACCCCCGGGTCCGGGAGGTGGTCCGGTTCTCGCCGGGTGGGAGAGCCGGGACGGGTGTCAGTGCAGGACGCTGACGGCGCGGGCGATCACCAGGAGGGAGGTCAGCAGGGCCGCGATGCTCTCGATGCTCATCAGGGCCGGACCGGCCGGAACACGTGGATCGAGTCGTGGCCTTCCTGAACGAGCCCGTAGCAGGACTCGGGGACGGGGTTCCAGGCGCCCGGCAGGTCACCGATGGGCTCGGAGACGATGATGCGGGTCTCCTCGGACACCCGCCCCAGGACGGTGCTGTCCGGATGCAGGGCGCGTAGCGCGTGGACGCTGGTGCTGAAGAACAGCGAACGGGACGCGCGTTCGGTCGAGTAGCGGAACGCCCACAGCCGCCTACCGTCGGAGACGCCGACTGTCATCTGCAGGGCGTTGGGGACGCCGTGCCGGGCGGCGACCGCCTCGACGAAGCCGGCCATGCGCTCGACGGCTCCCGGTACGTCGTCCCGGAGCCCGAAGGTCAGCGCCAGATAGAACATCAGCTCGGAGTCGGTGGAGCCCTCGATGGAGGGGTAGAGGGGGGCGGCGACCTCGAGTGCGAGGTCGCGTTTGAGCTTCGGGAAGTCATGGATCGCGCCGTTGTGCATCCAGAGCCACTGTCCGTAACGGAAGGGGTGGCAGTTGGTCTGCTGCACCGCCGTGCCGGTGGAGGCACGGATGTGGGCGAGGAACAGCGGCGAGCGCACGCAGTGTGCGAGCTCGTGCAGGTTGCGGTCGCTCCACGCGGGGCCCACCGCTCGGAAGACCGCCGGATCCGTGGCGCCGTCGACGTCGCGCAGCTCGTCCGGATACCAGCCGACGCCGAACCCGTCGCCGTTGGTCGTCTCGACGCCCATCCGGGCGTGGCGGCTCTGGTCGATCAGCGAGTGGGCGGGTTTGTACAGCAACTCCTCCAACATGATCGGGGAACCGGAGTAGGCAAGCCATCGGCACATGTATCTCACCGTCCTCACGGGCAGTGCGGTCACGCGGATCCGTCGGTCGACTCCTTCCACCGTAGGGCGCGGCGCCGGGCCGGGCGCGAGGAGGTCGGCTCGGCTCTGCCCGTCGTTCCAAGCGATGCGGGGCCTGCCGGGCTCGGCGTACTCGTGGGCGGTGCACGGCGGGCGGCCACCTCGCCGGCGCCGGGGACCTCAGGACCCCCACCCGGACCGCGCCGATGATCTGGGCGGGGGTGTCCCGGGCGGCGACCGCGTCGTCCAGCACGGTGGAGTCAGGGCCCGCCGGTGCCTGGACTCCAGGACACCGGTGCCCTCGACGACCTCGGCACGGCCTCGGAGAGGTGGTCCGCCGGGGGAGCGACCCGGCCGGCGGCGGGACCAGGCCGGCGGGCGAGGGGTCGAACGCGGTGCCGTGCGGGCTCATCCGCCATTGGTAGGCTCCGGCGGTGCGTAATTCCAAGAGGGCGGTCGCGGCCCGTGAAGCCGCGATCCGGCGCTGGCTGCCGACGGTTCTCATTTCGGCGGGCGTGCTGCTGATGCCGTGGATCGCCGTGCTCGTGATGTCGGTGAAGGGACGCTTCGGCGCACGCAACCTTTCCAACTCCTGGGTGTGGCTGGACGTCATCGAGATCGCCGCACTGTTCCTGCTGGCCTGGCTGGTGCGTCGGCGCCACCGCGCCACCAGCCCTCTTGCCTCGGCCAGCGCCGTGCTGCTCGGCCTGGACGCGTTCTTCGACCTGTGGTCGGCGCACCGCGGTTCCGACTACGAGCTCGCGCAGGCGCTGGCCTACTTCGCCGAGCTGCCGAGCGCCGCGGTCCTCGCCGGGCTCTCCTGGTACTCGCTGGCATGGGCCGCGGCCGACGACGTCGCGCTCGCCTCACGGCGCGGGACGTGACGGGGGCTCCTCCTGTGACCGCGCCGTCCGGGGCGCCGGAAGGCCGCCACCCCCTGGGGCGACGACCCCGCGATGGTGTGGGCCGACGCTCCCGGCGGTCCTCAGTCGGCGCGGCGGGGTGCCGGACGAACTGCACCGCGTGGAGGTAGCGAGACGGACGCCACCCGCCAGGAGCGCCGCGCGCCCCGCCAGCTGCGCTCTCGGCCATCCGGGCGCCGACGGCGGCGCCCCCTCCGGTTGACCCCGCCGCACCCGGGTAGCCGCCGCCTGCGGCCCCCGGTCGGCGGGGACCGCCGCACCCGCGGGAGGTCACGCCATGCCATCGGACAGCTTCGCCGCCCAGGGGACCTTCGAGGCCCTCGGCTCGTCCCGCTCGCTCTACCGGCTCGACGCGGTACCCGGTGCTGGACGGCTGCCGTACAGCCTCAAGGTGTTGCTGGAGAACCTGCTGCGCAACGAGGACGGGCACGCCGTCACTCGTGACCAGATCAGCGCGGTCGCCGACTGGGACCCGCACGCCGAGCCGGCGACGGAGATCCAGTTCACGCCCGCGCGGGTGCTGATGCAGGACTTCACCGGAGTGCCGTGCCTGGTGGACCTGGTCGCGATGCGGGAGGCGATGACCGAACGCGGCGGTGATCCGGCCCTGATCGACACCCGCCGGCCCGTCGAGCTGGTGATCGACCACTCCGTCGTCGCCGACCGCTTCGGCTCACCGGAGGCCTTCGGCCGGAACGTGGAACTCGAATACGAACGGAACCGGGAACGCTACGAGTTCCTGCGATGGGGACAGGGCGCGCTGCGGAACCTGCGCGTCGTCCCGCCGGGGACCGGCATCTGCCACCAGGTCAACCTGGAGCACCTGGCCCGGGTGGTCTTCGACGAGGACGGGCTGGCCTTCCCGGACACCCTCGTCGGCACCGACTCCCACACGCCGATGGTCAACGGGCTCGGCGTGCTGGGCTGGGGCGTCGGAGGGATCGAGGCCGAGGCCGCGATGCTCGGCCGCCCGGTGAGCATGCTCGTCCCCAGGGTCGTGGGCGTGCGGCTCAGCGGGGCACTGCCGTCCGGCAGCACCGCCACCGACCTCGTACTGACGATCGCCGAGCGGTTGCGGGCCCACGGCGTGGTCGGCTCCTTCGTCGAATTCCACGGACCGGGCGTCGCCGAGGTGCCGGTGGCCAACCGGGCCACCATCGGAAACATGAGCCCCGAGTACGGCGCCACCTGCGCGATCTTCCCGATCGACGCCGAGACGCTCGCCTACCTGCGGCTCACCGGCCGCGACGAGCGGCACGTGGCGCTGGTGGAGGCGTACGCCAAGGAGCAGGGGCTGTGGCACGACCCCGGGCACACCGCCGACTACAGCGAAACCCTGGACATCGACCTGTCGGCCGTCGTCCCCTCGATCGCCGGGCCGAAGCGGCCACAGGACCGCATCGCGCTGCCCGAGGCGCCCGCGGCGCTGTTCGCCGCCCTCGGCCGGGGCGACACCCCGGACGCCGGTGCGCCGGCCGGCGTGGACGAGGGCGACGAGGAGTCCTTCCCGGCCTCGGATCCGCTGTCGGTGACCGGCGACCACCCCGGGGACCGGCCGGCCGAACCGACGCGGGTACCCCGGGCCGGTGAGACACCGCCCCCGCCGCCCGGCCACGTCTGCGCCGCGGGGCCGGACGGCACCGTCGACCGGCTCGGCCACGGCGCGGTGGTCATCGCCGCCATCACCTCGTGCACCAACACCTCCAACCCGCAGGTGATGGTGGCCGCCGGGCTGCTCGCCCGGAAGGCCGTCGAGCGCGGGCTGCGTTCCAGGCCGTGGGTGAAGACCAGCCTCGCGCCGGGCTCACGGATCGTGATGGACTACCTCGCGCACGCCGGACTGCTGCCGGCCCTGGAGACGCTCGGCTTCGACCTGGTCGGCTACGGCTGCACCACCTGCATCGGCAACTCCGGACCGCTGATCGACGAGGTCTCGCGGACGGTGGCCGCCGAGGACCTCACCGTCGCGTCCGTCCTGTCCGGCAACCGGAACTTCGAGGGCCGCATCCACCCCGAGGTCAAGCTCAACTACCTCGCCTCCCCGCCGCTGGTCGTCGCCTACGCCCTCGCCGGCTCGATGGCCGTCGACCTCACCCGTGACCCGCTCGGCACCGGTGACGACGGCCGGCCCGTGCGCCTGCGGGACATCTGGCCCGAGCCGCAGGAGATCCAACAGGTGATCGCCGCCAGCCTGCGGCCCGACATGTTCAAGGCCGGCTACGCCGACCTCTTCGCCGGCGACGAACGCTGGCAGGCCCTGCCCGATCCCCGCAGCGACCTGTTCGCCTGGGACGCCGACTCCACCTACGTCCGGTGCCCGCCGTACTTCCAGGACCTGCCCGATCGCCCGCCGCCCCTGCGTGACCTGACACGCGCCCGCGTCCTCGCCCTGCTGGGCGACTCGGTCACCACCGACCACATCTCGCCGGCGGGTGCGATCCGGCCCGACTCGCCCGCCGGCGAATACCTGCGGGCCCACGGCGTGGCCCCGAGGGACTTCAACTCCTACGGCTCCCGCCGCGGCAACCACGAGGTGATGATCCGCGGCACCTTCGCCAACGTCCGCCTGCGCAACCTGCTGGCACCCGGCACCGAGGGCGGCTTCACCCGTCACCTGCCCGACGGGGAGCAGACCACGATCCACGCGGCCGCCGTGCGCTACGCCGAAGAAGGCGTCCCCCTCCTGATCGTCGCCGGCAAGGAGTACGGCTCCGGGTCCTCCCGCGACTGGGCGGCCAAGGGCACCGCGCTGCTCGGCGTCAAGGCCGTGCTGGCAGAGTCCTTCGAACGCATCCACCGCTCCAACCTGGTCGGCATGGGCGTGCTGCCCCTCCAGTTCCGACACGGCGACAGCGCCCGAACGCTGGGACTCACCGGCGAGGAGACCTACGCCGTCCACAGGGTCGCCGAACTGTCCGACACCGTCGACATCGAGGCGAGCGGACCGGCGGGCACCACCCGCTTCACCGCCCGCGTCCGTCTCGACACCCCCACCGAGGCCGAGTACTACCGGCACGGCGGAATCCTGCCGCACGCCCTGCGCTCCCTCCTGGCCCCCTGAACCGAGTCGGAACCCGCGACCATGCGACTGCTCCTCACCTCCGACACCCACGTCCCCACTCGGGCGCGCTCCCTGCCCGCCCCGCTGCTGCGCGCCCTCGACGAGGCCGACGTGGTGATCCACGCCGGGGACTGGGTCGACACCGCCACGCTCGACCTGTTCGAGGCCAGGGCCCGGCGACTGGTCGCCGTCCACGGCAACAACGACGGGCCGGTGCTGCGCGCACGACTGCCCGAAGTGGCCCGGGTCGAACTGGTGGGCCTGCGCTTCGCGGTCGTCCACGAGACGGGCCCCGCCGGGGGACGCGACCAGCGGTGCGGCTCGCGCTTCCCCGACGCGGACGTCCTGGTCTTCGGACACAGCCACATCCCGTGGGACAGCCAGGCCCCCAGCGGCCTGCGCCTGCTCAACCCCGGCTCTCCGACGGACCGGCGGCGCCAGCCCTTCGCCACCTACCTGACCGCCCGCGCGGACGACGGCCACCTCACCGAGGTGCGGCTCCACCGGCTGCCACCACGCTCCTGACCACCGGCACCGGGCCGGGGGCACCGGCCCGGGCCGGTGCCCCCGGGCGCCGCGCTCGGCCTTCCGCTGTGGTGGCGTGGTGGCGTGCGAATGCCGCCGGGAGGAGGTGGAGAGTGGTCGTCCTCCCGGCGGCGGGTGGGGTTGCCGGTCTTGCCGGTGTCAGCGGTCGTCGAGCCCCGGCATGGGGCGGTTGCGGCGGTTGCCGGTCGCCTGCCCGGTGGTCGCGCGGTCGCGGGCGGCGGAGGCGGCTGCGAGGGCGAGGAGGGTGGCGATGGCGCCGGTGATGAGGTTGCTGGTGATGGAGCGGGTGTGGGCGACGTCGCCGGCGACGACCCAGGGGGCGACGCAGGTCCAGATGCCGAGCGCGGCGGCGGCCCAGGCCATGGAGTGGGTCCGCTCGTAGGAGCTGCCGAGGCCGCCCAGGAGCAGGGCGTAGGCGATGCCGGTGATGAGGTTGGTGACGGCCAGGGTGGTGAAGCCGTTGAAACCGCAGATCCAGGGCGACGCCGCCAGGTACAGGCCGGTGACGAGGGCGAGCGCCTCGATCATCTGCGCACGTGGCGTGGCGGCGGCGCGGTCGTGCCGGGCGCGCAGCTCCATCAGGTCGGGGTGCTCCTCGATGGGTGCGCGGTGGGTCGACGCCATGATGGCCTCCGAATGGGTGAGTGAGTCCTCCACCGTCTACCCATAAAGTGCCTATAAACACGCAAATCGGACAGTAGGAGGTGCTCCCCTCTCGGAGAAGCCCGCGTCGGCTCCCAAGCGGGAAGCCGCACCACGGAGCCCGGCGGCGTGGCGGCGGGTCCGCCGTCGCGGCCAGGTCCGCCACCCGTGTCCGGGCCGCAGCCGCCCGGCGAACCGGCGCCCGGCCGGCGGTGCTACGCGAAGGACGGCCGCCGGCCGAAGGGGCGGCGCCGGCGCCGGACGGTGGTCGTGGCGCCGTCGTGCTTCGCCATGCCGGCGAGCCGGTCCGCCTGGTGGCCGGTCAGCCGGGGCGGTGGGCCCGAGCCGTTGTCGGCGTGGACGTGGGCGGGGAGGGGGGCCAGGGCCGTGACGAGTGCGAAGTAGTCGCTCATTTCATGGTTCCTTTCGGTCTTCGTCCTTTGACCTCAAGGGTGACGCATCGTCATGACGGTGGTTTTGCAGGCGTGTCTCGGGCTGGTGACCATCGGGTGGACGTCAGGCCCCGGCGTTACCGGCGGGCCGCGCGAGTGTGACGACGTGGGCAGGGGAGCCGGAGCGCCGGGACCGGTCACCCCCGGTGGTCAGCCGTTGCGCAGGCGGCGGGGGAGGGGCCGGGTCCGCCCGCGATCAACTGGATCCGGTGGGCACGGGCGAAGAGGACGGTGAGGCCCGTGCGGTCGAGGTACTCGACCGCACGGAGGTCGACGGTCAGCGGTCCGTCGGTGTCGGGCAGCCGGTCGATCGCGGCGGCGAGGTCGTCCGCGTCGCGCCACCGGGCCCGCCAGGCACTTCGCCGTCGAGGAAGGTGAGCAGCTCGTTGCCGTCGGCGTCGAAGCCACGGGGCTCTGGTGCACGGCGGAATCCCTGGTCGCGAACGTGCCGCAGCAGCCGGTGGATCGCCGGTGTCGCCGCGGACGTCGGCCGGTGGACGACGTCCCCGCGGCGGCGCACGACGTTCACGCCACCGCGGAATCCCTGCTGTTCGGTCTGCTCAGCGGGCGGACCAGATCGGACAGTCGGCCCTGTGGCGGGTCAGTACGACCACCGTCCCGCCGTCCGTGACCTGCCGGTCGCGCGAGACCGTGCAGCACGCCACCGCCACCGGAGGCACCGCCCGGACGACGGCAGGAGCCTCGTCCCGGTCAGGAATCGCGGTACGCGGCCACACGGGTTCCGCGGTCGGCGGTCCGGGCCTGCGCAGGGAGGCGCGGCGGCCGGCCTGCTCGATGGGTACCCCGAGAGCTCGGGCGCGGGCGTGAAGACGGCGGCGGTCGCGGCGTTCGGACATGGTGACACCATGCACCCTCCCACCCCGTACACGCCAACGCCGCGGGCGTCGCCAGGAAGCCGTCGACCTGTTCGCCTCGGTGGGCCGGTCACCAGGGGACGACGCCGTCGTCCTCGAAGAACGAACCGCTCGGGCCGCCGTCGGGCAGTGTGGCGAGCCGGATCGCTGTAGCCGCGCCCTGGGCGGGGGTTCGGGGTCCGTGGAAGCCTGTGAAGTCGGTGGCGACCAGGCCCGGGCAGGCGGCGTTGACGAGGATGCCGGTGCCGGCGAACCGCCGGGCGTACTGCAGCGTGAGGGCGTTGAGGAAGGATTTCGACGGAGCGTAGGCCGCCATGATCGGACCGACCTCGGTGTCGGGGTCCGCCTGCCGGGTCAGGGAGCCGACGCTGCTGGAGACGTTGACGATGCGTGGCGAGGCGGAGCGCCGCAGCAGCGGCAGCATCGCGTTGGTCACCCGGACGACACCCATGACGTTGGTGTCCACCACCGTGCGGAGCACTTCCAGATCGAGCGCGGTCGGGTCCTGCTCCCACCCGGGGCCCATCTCGCCCGAGATCCCGGCATTGTTGACCAGGGCGTCCAGGCGTCCGGCCAGCCGTTCGACCAGCTCCGCCGCATCGGTGACGCTGCGGTCGTCGGTCACGTCCAGCGGCACCCCGAACGCGTCCACGCCGAGGGCGCGCAGTGTGCCGACGGCGGTTTCGCGACGGGCCTCGTCACGGGCTCCCACGCCCACGCGGTACCCGAGACCGCCCAGCCCGGCCGCTATCTCGTACCCAATGCCCTTGTTCGCGCCGGTCACCAGCGCGATCATCGTTTCGCTCATGCTGATGATGGTGGTCCTCGGACGAAAGGCGTGGCCAACACCGATACGGTGTGCTGTCATACCTGCCGGGTATCACCGCGTAAGCTGCGGCCGTGGACACCCTGGAAACCCGCGAGTTGAGGTACTTCGTGGCCGTCGCCGAGGAACTGCACTTCGGACGCGCCGCCGAGCGCCTCGGCCTGGCCCAGCCGCCGCTGTCGCGGGCGATCCAGCAGCTCGAACGGCGCCTGGGAGTCTGTCTGCTGGAGCGCAACCGCCGTGGCGTCCGCCTGACCGGTGCGGGGGAGGTGCTGCTGCACGAGGGCCGAGCGGCCCTCGACGCGACCGTCGCCGCCGCTCGCCGAACCCGGCGCGCCGGCGGTGCCGACAGCCCCGGCGGCCCCCGCGACCGCCTGGTCCTCGCGGTGAAGGCCGCAGCCTCCCATGAACTGCTGCGGAAGCTTCTCGACGCCTACGCGGCCGAGCCCGACAGTGCCGAGATCGAGGTGCTGCCGGGCGGGATCTGCGAGCAGGAGGAGATGCTGCGCGACGGACGCGCCGATGTCGCGCTCATGTACACACCGTGGAACTCCCTCGCCGGGTTCGACAGCGAGGTACTGGCGGCGGAGGGGCAGGTCGCCGTCCTGCCTGCCGGGCACCCCCTCGCCGCCCGCGAGACCTTGTCGCTGGCCGATGTCAGGGACGTCCCCGGTCTGCCGCTCGCCCGCTGGCCCACCCGCGGCACCTACGCACCCGGCCCCGGCCCCGAGATCCACAACCAGACACAACTGGCCCAGCTGATCGCCCTCGGACGCACCGTGGCGGTCGTCCCCGACTCCGCCCGCTCCTGGCTGTGGGCCGAGCACGCGGCCGTTCCCTTGGTCGACGCACCTTCCGTGGTGACCCACATCGCCTGGCCCGCGCACAGCCGCTCCCTCGCGCTGGCCGGCCTGGTCCGCACGGCCGCACGGCTGTGACCGGGTCCGAGGCTCCGCGGGTCGTGGCATCAGGTGCGGAGCGGGGCTGGGCCGGAGGGGTGGGGTGCCGGGTGGGACTCCGCGGAGGTCGTCGAGGCCACCCGACAGAATCCGTTGACCTGCAGCGACACCAGCCCGGCGACGTGGGCGTTCCCATCACTCCGAAGATCATTTCTCACATCGATGCCGGGATGGCGGTGGGCCCCCGGGCCTGATCGGACCACGCCCCGGGCGGGGGCTGGTCCGGCTGTTCCACGGCTGGCGGCTTCTGGTGTCCACGGTGTCGGTCCGGGCGGGTGGGCGGCGCTTCACCGGCCGGGGACGACGATGCCCTGGGTCGACTTGCCGCTGCCGCTCCAGTCGCCGGTGACCGGGAAGCCGCTGTCGCCGTAGGAGACGGAGGTAGTGGAGCCGTCGGGGGCGGCGCCGCGGAAGTGGAAGGCGCTGCCGGTGGTCTGGTAGACGCCGACCTGGGTGGTGCCGCTGCCGTTCCAGTCGCCGGTGAGGGGCGTGTCCCCCCGCGCGCCGAACGTGAACGTGATGTCGGCCTCGCCGTCGTGGATGGAGTTCACGAGGTAGAAGGTGGCGGTGTCGGGGTCGAACAGCCCCGGGGTGTCGAATCCCTTGTGTGTCCAGTCCCCGGCGATCGGCTTCCAGTTGCCGCCGTTGCCCAGCCTGAAGGACGTCACGGTGCCGTCGTGGTGGCGCAGGTGGAACTCGGCGGTGCTCGGGCGGTAGATCCCCACTTCGCTGGTGCGTCCGCCGTCCCACCGCCCGACGACGGGGACATCGCCCCGGTCGCCGAATCCGAAGTCGGTGGTGCTGGGGCCGCCGTCGAGCGAGTTCGTCAGGTAGAAGTGGGCGGTGGTGGGGTCGTAGGCGCCCGGGGTGTCCCCGCCGATGCCGTCCCAGTTGCCCGCCAGCGGGATCATCGGGCTCGTCCCGAAGTCGAACGTGGCCCGGGTGGAGACGTTCGACTGGGCCGAGTCGGAGAGGAACCAGCGCAGGACACCGGGGGCCTGGGGCGGCATCGTGCTGGAGCGGACGAACTTGATCCAGTCGCCGAGGTCGTCGGTGCGGGTGTTGTAGGCGCCGGTGCGGGTGGTTTCGGTGGAGCCGAGGCAGCCGTTCTGCCAGGAGCGGCTGTTGAGGGCGGCGAGTTCGTAGTGGTCGCCGACCTGCCGTAGTGCGGGGCCGCCGGTGTCGCCCTTGCAGACGGTGGCGTCCGTGGGCGCCTTGGCGGTGATGGCGAGGCCGGTCGGGTCGACGCCACCGACGGTGAAGAGGGCGCTGTGGAGCTTGTCGGGCACCCACTCGGTCCTGGTGCGGCCGTAGCCCGTCACCCGGAGTTCCTCGCCGGCGGTGGGGGCAGTGGTGGAGAGGGCGAGCGGGGTGATGTCGATGACCGGGT
The DNA here is from genome assembly GCF_044540385.1 of Kitasatospora sp. NPDC086009. Lineage (NCBI taxonomy): Bacteria > Bacillati > Actinomycetota > Actinomycetes > Kitasatosporales > Streptomycetaceae > Kitasatospora > Kitasatospora sp. NPDC086009. Next base: position 9,908 of record NZ_JBITSA010000031.1, on the reverse strand, counting down.
TGACCAGGCGCGCCATGACCAGGTCGCGGTCGGTGCGGGGGACGAGTTCGGCGATGTCACGGACCTGGCCCGCCGTGGTGGTGAGGTCGGTACGTCCGACCGTGGCGGTGGTCCTGAGTGCGGGCGGGCCGGCGGGGACGGTTGCCGGCTGGGCGGGATTGTCGGCGAAGCAGGAGGCGGCGGTGACGACCCAGAACGGGTCGACCAGGGCACCGGTGCAGGCGCGTTTGCCGTCGCCGATGTCGAGCTTGGCCGTGAACGCGAAGGCACCGGCCGGCGCGGCGTCACCGCTGAGAGCGGGCGCGGGCGTACCGGCCAGCAGGGCAGCTGTCAGGGCGACGGTCGTGACCGTCCCGGTCATCCACGCCGAGCGTGGGCGTGAGCGAGGCATGAGGTGGCTCTTCTCCGTTCTTGGACCTGCTGGTGTCCCGGGCGGATGGATCACGGGTGCGGTCAGCCTGTCGCGGGGATCTGGCCGACCACGGACCAGCCGGACCAGCCACCGCCGTTGGTGTTGTAGGCGTGGGCCATGACGCCGTCGGTGCCCTGGCCGAAGACCTCGGCCGTTCTGGTGTCGGGGTTGTAGACCGCGGCGGGGGAGCTGCCGAACTTCCAGTTGCCGGTCATGGTCCAGGGCGTCCAGCCGGTGGCCCGGCTCCACGTGGCCCGGTACATCGACGCGTCGGTGCCGGTCGCGAACACCTCCAGGGTGCTGGTGACCGGGTTGTGGAGGACGGCCGGCACCCCGACGAACGCGCCTCCGGGGTTGAGGGCGTACCAGCCGGACCAGCCCTCGCCGTTGGTGTTGTAGAGATGCGCCATCACGCCGTCGGTCCGCAGAGCGAACACCTCGGCCGTTCTGGTGTCCGGGTTGTAGACCGTGGAGGCGTCGCCGCGGAACTTCCAGTCACCAGTCATCGTCCACGGGGTCCAGCCGGTGGCCCGGCTCCACGCGGCCCGGTACATCGAGCCGTCGGTGCCGGTGGCGAACACCTCGAGCGAGTTGGTGATCGGATTCTGGACAACGGCCGGTTCGCCGGCGAACCGGGCCCCGGGGTCCAGCGCGTACCAGCCCGACCAGCCCTCGCCGTTGGTGTTGTAGAGGTGTGCCATGACGCCGTCGGTCCGCAGAGCGAACACCTCGGCCGTTCTGGTGTCCGGGTTGTAGACGGTGGTCGGGTCGCCGCGGAACTTCCAGTCACCTGTCAGGGTCCACGGGGTCCAGCCGGTGGCCCGGCTCCACGTGGCCCGGTACATCGATGCGTCGGTGCCGGTCGCGAACACCTCCAGGGTGTTGGTGACCGGGTTGTGGACGACGGCCGGTTCGCCGACGAACCGCGCGCCGTCGCCGAGGACGTGCCAGCCCGACCAGCCCTCGCCGTTGGTGTTGTAGGCGTGGATCATGGCGCCGTCGGTCCGCAGTGTGAAGATCTCGGCGGTCCTGGTGTCCGGGTTGTAGACGGTGCCGCGGTTCCCGGACCGGACGGTGGCGGCCCAGGCGGAGGCGGTCTGCTGGATCCAGGTACCGAGGTCGTCGGTGCGGGTGTTGTAGGCGCCGGTGCGGGTGGTTTCGGTGGAGCCGAGGCAGCCGTTCTGCCAGGAACGGCTGTTGAGGGCGGCGAGTTCGTAGTGGTCGCCGACCTGCCGTAGTGCGGGGCCGCCGGTGTCGCCCTTGCAGACGGTGGCGTCGACTGGGGCCTTGGCGGTGATGGCGAGGCCGGTCGGGGCGACGGCGCCGACGGTGAAGAGGGCGCTGTGGAGCTTGTCGGGCACCCACTCGGTCCTGGTGCGGCCGTAGCCCGTCACCCGAAGGTCCTCGCCGGCGGTGGGGGCAGTGGTGGAGAGGGCGAGCGGGGTGATGTCGATGACCGGGTTGACCAGGCGCGCCATGACCAGGTCGCGGTCGGTGCGGGGGACGAGTTCGACGACGTCCCGGACCTGGCCCGCCGTGGTGGTGAGGTCGGTGCGGCCGACGGTGACGGTGGTTCTGAGGGCGGGCGGGCCGGCGGGGACAGTCGCCGGCCGGGCAGGGTCGTCGGCGAAACAGGCGGCGGCGGTGATGATCCAGTACGGGTCGACGAGCGCGCCGCTGCAGGACCGTGCGCCGGTGCCGATGTCCAGTTTGGCGGTGAAGGCGTAGGAACCCGCCGTCGCGATGTCACCGGCGACAGCACCGGCCGGCGTACCGGCAGGCAGGACACACGTGGCCGTGGCAGCAGTGACCAGCGCGGCTATCCACGTGGCGCGTGGGCGTGAGCGGAACATCAGGATCTCCCCTTTGTCGGCCCTGGCGGCCTTGACAGCGTGTGGGCCTCGGTCACTGGGACGGGCTTGCTGAACCTGCACGGCGGGCGCCTGGCCGCCGCCCACTCCTACGTCGATGTCCCCGGCCGGCCCCGTGCCGCACGCACTGAACGCTTCCGGGGAGTCAGTATGAGAAGGACCACTTCTGGGTGGGGATGTTGTAGAAGGTCCACTGCTGGGCGCGGGCGCCGTCGGTCTTGAGCGAGTCGTCGATCTCCAGGACCTTGCCGCTGTTGCGGTTCTTCAGGGCGTAGCCGCCGACGGCGCTGACGAGGTCCCACTTCTGGGTGGGGATGTTGTGGAAAGTCCACTGTTGGGCGCGGGCGCCTTCGGCAGTGAGGGAATCCTCGATCTCCAGGGCCTTGCCGCTGTTGGAGTTGCGTACCTCCCAGCCGTCGCCGGCCCAGTGGAAGATCCAGCGGGCGGTTGGCAGGCTGTGGCAGGTCCACTGCTGGGCGGGGGCGCCATCGGTCATGAGGGAGCTGTCGATCTCCAGGCACTCGCCGCTGTTGGTGTTGACGAGGGGGGTCTTCCAGTCGACGGCGCGGGTCTGCTGGATCCAGGTACCGAGGTCGTCTACCCGGGTGTTGTAGGCGCCGGTGCGGGTGGTTTCGGTGGAGCCTAGGCAGCCGTTCTGCCAGGAGCGGCTGTTGAGGGCGGCGAGTTCGTAGTGGTCGCCGACCTGCCGTAGTGCGGGGCCGCCGGTGTCGCCCTTGCAGACGGTGGCGTCCGCCGGGGCCTTGGCGGTGATGGCGAGGCCGGTCGGGGCGACGGCGCCGACGGTGAAGAGGGCGCTGTGGAGCTTGTCGGGCACCCACTCGGTCCTGGTGCGGCCGTAGCCCGTCACCCGAAGGTCCTCACCGGCGGTGGGAGCGGCCGTGGCCACGGCCACCGGGGTGATGTCGGTGACGGGAGTGGCGAGCCGGGCGAGCACGAGGTCGCGGTCGGTACGGGGGACGAGTTCGACGATGTCCCGGACCTGACCCGTGGTGGTGGTGAGGTCGGCGCGGCCGACGGTGACGACGGCCTTCAGTGTCGGCGGACCGGCAGGGACGGTCGTCGGCTGGGCAGGGTCGTCGGCGAAGCAGGAGGCGGCGGTGACGACCCAGAACGGATCGACCAACGCGCCGGTGCAGGCACGCTTGCCGTCACCGATGTCCAGCTTGGCCGTGAACGCGTAGGACCCCGCCGCCACGACGTCGCCACTGAGAGCGGGCGCGGGCGTACCGGCCAGCAGGGCACCTGTCAGGGCGAGGGTCGTGACAGCCCCGGTCGTCCAGGCCGTACGTGTGCGGAAGTGAAACATGGGATGGGCTTCCTTCGTTGCCGTTCCGACCGGTGGGTGACTCGGTAAGGGGTTGGGGGCGCGCCCGGTCAGCCGGTGACGCGGAGTTCGACGAGCATGGTCGGCTTCTGGCCGACGCCTTCGCCGACGCCGGTTATGCCGCCCTTGGGCACGTCGACGGTTTGGGCGACGCCGTCGGCGGTGAGGTTGGCGCGAACCGCGCGGTCGTTGGTCTGGATGAGGAAGGTCTGCGGCAGTTCGAGGGTGAGCTGGCCGACGGTGCCGTTCACCCGGAAGCAGACCGAGGGGCCGCCGGCCGGGTTGGGGACGGCCCGGCTCCAGAGCTGGATTTGGGTGGTGGTGTTGCAGTCGGCGAGGAGGATGTGGCCGTCGCCCCGGAGGAGCTTCAGGTTCGGGAAGGGGCTGGCGCCCGGATAGGTGAAGTCCTCGACCGCCGGCGGCGGGGTCGCGTCGTCGGCGGTGGCCGACGCGGCGACGGGGGCCGTCTGGGCGGCGGAGGCGGCTGAGGAGGAGTCGGCCGACGCGGCGGCCACGGCGGTGAAGGTGACAGCGACGGCAAAAGCGGCAGCTGTCAGCCGACTGCGCATGCGAAGACTCATCCGATTCCCTTTCTGGACTGATCATGCGAACAGGTTTGCAGGCGTCAAAAGGACTAAGGTCACGTCCTCTTTCGCCGACATCTCTGGGCGCTGGGACGCGAAGAACGCACCCTCCACCCTGAGGGGATCATCAAAGGAAAGTCAAGAGTTGCTATTGCCACCTGGTCCCGGATATCGCCGGCACGTGCGGAAATCCGCGTATGGCCGCCCATACTGCCCGATGTCCGGCAAGGTGTCACCGCCTGCCTCATCCGTCCCGCCAGCACCATTGGCCCCAGTTCTCCGCGTTCGGCATTCCTGTCGCCCACTCGGAGACTGAGGCGGGGAACTTCTTTCACGGATTCCGATTCCAGCCGCGCGGAATATTTCTGCCAGGGCTGGACTGGGCCAGTGAATTCGTGCTCTGCTCTCAGGTGATGCCAATAGCCAGGCCGTGCTCGAACGAGGCCTGAGGGAGATTGGGGGGGTTCTCGTGACGCACGGGTGGGGTGGCTTCGCCATGCGCAGAAGGCGACGCCGGGTGCTGGCGGGCATGGGCCGGGTGTGGCTGGGGATGCTGCCGCTGGCCCTCGTCGCGGGGCTGTTGGGGACCAACCCCGCCACGGCGACCGACGGCGACGGGCAGCCGGCGCCATTGACGGACCGCGCCCGGGTGGTGCTCTTCTGGCAGGAGGGTGGCCCCGGGGTCAAGGCCGCGGCGGAGGCCGCGCTTACCGGCTCGGATGCCGACGTGCGCCACTTCCTGGACAGCGAGCAGGTACCTGCCCGGATCCAGGACGACCAGGTCGCCGCGGCCCAGATCCACTCCGCAGGAGGGGCCGGCGTGCAGGAGGCGGCGCGCCGGGCGCTGGCCGGTACGCCCCAGGAACTCGCGGCGTTTCTCGACGGGGGATGGCGTGAACCGCTGAAGGCCGACCAGCAGGTCCGGGTCGCCCAGCTGATGAACGGGGCCGGACCGGGCGTCAGGGAGGCCGGGCAGGCCGCGCTCAACGGTACTGAGGACGACGTCGACGCGTTCCTGAACGACGGCCAGTACACGGCCCGGGACGCCGACGACCGCGTACAACTGGTCCAGATCCTCAGCCAGGGCGGACCCAACACGCAGGCCGCCGCCCGCCTGGCGATCAACGGCACAGCCGACGACGTCCATGAGTTCCTCACCGTCGGCCAGCACGTCGCCCGCGCCCGCGACGCGGAGCGCACCACCGTGGCCCAGCTGGCCCAACAGGCCCAGGAGGCCGGCGCCCAGGCGGTCCGTGAGACCGAGGCGGCGAAGGCGTCCGCCGCGCAGGCACTGGCTGCCGCCGCCCTGGCAAAGGAAGCAACGGCGAGGGCGGCCGCGGAGACGGAGGCCGCGCGCAACGACAGCGTCAAGGCTGCGGCGGCCGCCGCACGGGCGGCCGATGCCACGGAGCGGGCCGGTCGCGCCGCGCAAACCGCCGTGAAGGCCTCACAGGCGGCGACGAACTCGGCGCGCGCCGCCGCCAGTGCCGCCTCCCAGGCCGCGTACGCCGCGGCCGGCGCCGCGCAGGCCGCGTCCAACGCACGGTCAGCCGCCGCGGCCGCCGTCTCCGACCGCTCGCGGGCGGGCGCCGCAGCCCAGGCGGCGACCGCCGCCGCCACCGCGGCAGCCGCCGCAGAAGTCTCCGCCCAAGCGCTGACCCAGGCCAACGCCGCCGCAGCGGCCGGCCGGGACGCGGCCGACGCCGCAGAGAGCGCCGGCCGCAACGCGCTGGCCTCCGCCGACTCCGCCGATCAGGCCGGCGACTTCGCGGGCCAGGCCGGCGCGCAGTCGGCCCGGGCGAAAGCCGCCGCCGCAGCCACCCGCCGCCACGCCCAGGAAGCCGCACGCGCCGCCGGCGCCGCCAGGGCACTGGCGGCGGACGCGGCGAAGGCCGCCGCCAGTGCCCGGACCCTGGCCGCATCCGCCGCCACCCACGCCCGCGCCGCGGCAGCCGCCGCCGACGAAGCGGCGCAGCACGCGACCGAGGCGTCCCAGGCCGCGCAGGTGGCCACCGCCCATGCGGACGCCGCACAGGTGGCCGCCAAGGAGTCGAGCGACGCCGTCGACGCGGCCAATGCGGTGCAGGACCTCGCGCGGCGTGCGGAAGCGGAAGACCTCAACTCCCGCACCGCCGCGGCGGTGGAGAAGGCGAGGGATGCCAAGGCCGCCTACGAGACCAAGCAGGCCGCAGCGGGCGAGGCCGTCCAGCAAATTCGCCGGGTCAAGGACGAGGCTGATCGCCTGGCCGCCGCGCTCGTGCAGCCGGGCGCCGACACGGCGCGCATCGTGACGGACGGACGCAAGCTGGCTCTGCTCTCGATGCAGATCTCGGACGCCTGGGGAACCGCCGCCGCCCGCGCCGCACTCTCCGGCCCGGACAGTGCCGTCCTGGAGTACCTGACGACCGGACGCCGCCGGGCCATCGAGATGGACGAGCGCGAACGCGCGAGCGCCCTCGCCATCAACTCCGAACTACCGGCCGTGCGCGCCGCCGCCAGCCAGGCCCTCACGGATGGCCCGCCCGCGGTCACCGCGTTCCTGAACACCGGCCAGTACCAGGTGGCCGCGCCCGACCTCCAGATCAGCGTCACCCAGCTCGTCGCGAGCAGCGGCCCCGGCGTGCAACAGGCCGCACGCGCCGCCCTCAACGGCCCGCTCACCGGTCTGCGCGACTTCCTCACCCGCGGCCGCTACACCGCCCAGATCAGCGACGACCAGGTCCAAGCCACCCAACTCGCCAGCACCGGCGGCCCCGAGGTCAAGGCCGCCGCACGCATCGCCCTCGAAGGACCGCCGACAGTCCTGCGCGCCTTCGTCGAGACCGGGCAGTACACCGCCGCGCGCAAGGACCAACTCGCCGCCACCCATATCGCCGAGATTCAGCGCCTTATCGCCGAAGCCTCCGCCGTCGCCGCCTACGCCCAGCAGAGCGCCGCCGAGGCCGCTCAGGCCGCCGCCATCGCCCGCCAGGCGGCCGCCGAGGCCAACGGCTACGCCGTCCAGGCCCGCCAGCACGCCGACCGCGCAGCTGGCTACGCCGCCGACGCCCGCGCGAAGGCCCAACAGGCCGAGGCCAGCGCCAACAGCGCCGCCGCCGCGGCCCGGACCGCCACGGCCGCCGAGGGAAGCGCGCGCCGGGCGCAGGCGTCGGCCGAGTACTCCTCCCGGCAGGCCCAGGCCTCGGCTTCATGGGCGAGCTGGTCCGCCGAGAGCGCCTACGAGTCCGCAGCGACGGCCCGGACCGCCGCGCAGGAGGCCGGTCAGGACTTCGAGACCGCCGCAAAGGCCTGGCTCCAGGCCTTCAAGTCCTACACCGACATGGTCACGGCCGAGCAGGAGGCCGCCCGCCGCGCCGCCGAGAACCGCGGCGCCGAAGCGAAACAGCGGGCCGAACAGCAGAAGCAGGACGCCCTCGCCGCCATCGAGGCGGAACTGCGCAAGCAGGCCAGGGACGACAGTTCGGGCGGTTGGCTCGGCGACCTGGTCGACAAGGTCCTCGACGAGGGGATAGACGGGCTTCACAAGCTCCTCGACGTCGCCGGGTTCTTCCCCGGCTTCGGGGACATTGCCGACCTGATCAACTGCGGCCTCTACGGCCTGCAGAAGGACGTCGAGAACGCCCTGCTCGCCTGCGCCGGGGCTATCCCCCTCGCCGGCGACGCGCTAGCGATCGCCAAACTCGCCAAATGGGCTGAGAAGGTACCCGGATCAGGGAAAGTCGTCGACTTCCTCAAAAAGCTGTTCGCCAGGATCCCCGGGTCCTGCCTGAAGAACAGCTTCCCGCCCGGCACCCGCGTTCTTATGGCCGACGGAACCACCAAGCCGATCGAACGGGTCTCCACCGGGGAACAGGTCCTTGCCACTGACCCACTCACCGGCGAAACCGCTTCCCGCCCGGTCGACGCAGTCATCTACACACCCGACGACAAAGCGTTCACAGACCTTCGGATCCAGGTCGGGGACGGCACCGTCCAAAGCCTCACCGCCACCGACCACCACCCCTTCTGGTCGGAAACCGCGAAGGCCTGGATCGACGCAGCCGACCTCGAAACCGGGAACCGACTGAGGACGCCGTCCGCCGGCGCCGTGGAGATCGTCGCCACCGACCACCGGGCAACCCTCCAGGCCGCCTACAATCTCACGGTACGGGACCTCCACACGTACTATGTACTCGCTGGCGCGGCGCCCGTACTGGTGCACAATTCGGGATTGTGCACCAAGAAGATCGACGACGTCTTCCATAACCCTAGCGGCAGATCCTCTCAGGATCAGTTTGAATACCACTGGGACAAGCATGCAAAGGCGCGCGGTATTACGCGTGAGCAGTACCTCCAGGATGCGCAAGACTGGGCGACAGAAATCGCCCAGCCAGGAGGGAAGTGGGGACTCAAGGCCTACCTGGAGACGCTGGCGGACGGTGCGCAAGGGATAAAGTACGTGCACCCCCGGACGGGTAGGGGTGGGATCATTGGCCCCGGCGGCAAACCTGTAAGCTTCTGGTATGGCGCCGACTAATGAGAGGAACGAGCTATTGTCGGATTTCATGGAGAGCTACGCCCTCTGGCGATCCTTGCCGTTTCCCAGCCTACGCCGCGGTGAGAATGTTTTACGCGCCGGGGAGAACCTTGCACTCATTCATGGCGACCTAGCCCTCGCCGACGAACATGTGACCCAGGTGATCCTCTTTGTCGATGAGGGTATATTCAGGCCGAGCCGTGCGGACGTCATGGGGTTGCTTGATGGGATCATCTCTCGCCTGGAGCGATTCGGCGAAAGCATGGCCATCGAAGAGCGAGAAGTTGTCGACGCCCACTATCGATATGCAGTTCTGCTGCATCAAATCTATGATGAATTTCTGCGCACAGGGCCCGTCGCCCGACCGGGCACGGGATGACAATGAGCCCCGAGCCGGTGTCCGGACGGCGCCCGGTAGGCGTAGGGCAACTGACGTCGCCGAACTTCTCCCGGTAGGCCGGCCACCCATCATCCGGTGCGGTAGGCGCAGGAGATCAGGGTGAGCAGCAAGTCCCGGGTGCTGGACTCGGGCTTCTCCTCGTGCCAGTCGAGGACCCGGTCCCGGAGCGGTCGAGGATCGTGTCATGTACTACCAGTTGGGTGCCTCGGTAGCAGGCGAGACCGAGCAGTCCCAGCTCAGCCAGATTCAGCATGGGCGTCGCCCCTCGGGTCGGGTTCCTCCGAAACCGAGGGGCATCGTAGGGCAATAGTCGACATACCGTTAGAAACAGACGATCACGCTTGATCGAGCCGTTGTTGCCCGGGCCGGCGCCGAAGCTGAAGCAGGGGCGACCTCGTGTTCCGGACCGGCAGGCGCTGTGCGGGATCCTGTTTCGTGCTGCACACCGGCATCCAGTGGGAGTACCTGCCCCAGGAGCTCGGCTTCGGCTCGGGCATGACCTGCTGGCGGCGCCTGGCCGCCTGGAACGAGGCCGGCGTGTGGGACCGGCTCCATCTGGTCCTGTTGCGAAAGCTCCGGGCCGCTGGGCAGCTCGACTGGTCCCGGGCGGTGATCGACTCCAGCCACGTCCGGGCTGCCCGAAGGGGCCCGAAAGCGGACCGAGCCCGGTCGACCGCGCACGACGGGGCAGCAAGCACCACGTCCTCGTCGACGCCCAGGGCATCCCGCTCGCGGTGTCACTGACCGGCGGCAACCGCAACGACGTCACCCAGCTGCTGC
>NZ_JBITSA010000030.1:0-58340 GCF_044540385.1 Kitasatospora sp. NPDC086009 | reverse complement strand
CTGCAGTACCGCCCCGAAGCCCTCGACGGCTTCATAGCCGGCACCGGCCTGACCCTCGACACCCCAACGTCACCCTGACAAGCCGAAGTCAGTAGATCCGCGCGCCAGCTCTGCCAGTGCCTCAATCATGGCTCTGATTGCCGGTAATAACGGGCCGGGCCCAGGAATCCTTCTGGACAGCCCGGATCATCGGGCTGCGTCCGCTGCAAGGTGAAGCAGCTGATCACGATGCTTCGCCGCGAGGGTGCCGAGGCGGTCCGCCTCGGCCGACCGTGGAGCTTCGCCTGAGCTAGCCGGGTTCTGCTGGACGCGGCATGCTGACGCACCGCGAACCTCGACGATCCGGACCTCCGCCCGGTAGAGGAGCGGGGGCCTTGTCGCTGCCCGGCGGTTACCCGGCGGGTCGGGCGCCGCTTCGCTGGTCCTCGATCATCTGTCCGGAAGAGCCGCCACGGCACCGGCTCGGCAGGCGGCGCCCCGTCGGGCCGACTGTTCGAGGCCTTCGCGAAGGCCGATGGCCGGACCTTCGTCGAAGCGCCCGTCAGCTGCGCGCCGCCCGGTCGGCCAGGGCGCGGATCTCGCCGGCGATGGTGCGCCAGACCGATTCGGGCAGTTCGTGGCCGACCTCCAGCAGCAGCAGCTTGCGAGCGTTCGGGATCCGGGACGCGATCGCCGTCGCGGCGGCGGGCTTGATCAGGGGGTCGTCCGCGCCGTGCAGGACCAGTATCGGCCGCCGGATGCCGCTGATCCTCCCACCGTGCCACTGGGCGCCGACCTGGCGGGCCTGCGCCTGCTGGTCGTGGACGCCCGCGTCGGCGGTGCGCTCGGCGGCTTCCCTCGCGGCGTGCTCGTCGAAGGGGCGGGCCGGCGAAGCGAGCAGCCGGGAGACCTCGACACTAGCGGCGATCGCGCCCTCCCGGGTAGCGGGGAACTTCAGCTTGGCGAACTTCGCGAGGGTGCCCATCCGGATGAACCGCATGGTCTTCAGGCCCGCGACATCGCCGGGAACCGCGGACATGGTCGTCACGGTCCGCACCCGGTCCGGGTGCCGCAGGGCCACGCGCTGGGCGATGGCGCCGCCGAGGGAGACGCCCAGCAGATGCGCGGATTCCCAGCCCAGCGCGTCCATGACGGCGATCGCGTCGTCTGCCATGTCCTCGGCCGTATAGGCCTCGCCGCGCTTGCGGAACAGCGCGGAGACGGGGTTCCTGGTGGCGACGGGCGGCAGGTGGGTGGATTCGCCGCCGTCGCGCTGGTCGTAGCGGGCGACGGCGAAGCCCGCGTCGGCGAGCAGGTGGCACAGGCCGTCCGGGATCCAGAGCCGGTTGACGCCGAGACCGGTCATCAGCAGCAGCGGCTCCCCGCCGGTCCCCTCGGTGAGCCGGTCGTACGCGAGCTTGACCGGCCCGTTCTCGGCGAAGCGGACCGGGGTCCACGGGTGCGCGGTGGACTCGGACATGGCGGCCTCCCAATAAAGTGCGATCGATGTTCGCAGTTTTAGTATAGGGGGCGCTCGCAGGCAGCAGCACGACAACGGATGAGAGCAGGTGCACGAGTGGCCCAGGAGCCCGTCATCGTCTGGACCCGGCCGGAGCGCGGCACACGCGGGCCCGCCGCCGTGCACACCCGTGCGGAGTTGGCCGAGGTTGCCGTCCGACTGGCGGACCGCGGCGGTCTCGCGGCCGTGTCCATGCGCCAGGTCGGCGCGGAACTCGGCACCGGCCAGGCGTCGCTGTACCGCTACCTCGGCTCCCGAGACGACCTCCTCGACCTGATGACGGACGCGGTCGCGGGCGAGATCGGCCTGGACGTCCCGCCGACCGGTGACCCAGTCGAGGACCTGGTCGCCCTCGCGGTCCGGGCGAAGGACGCGCGGCTGCGGCACCCCTGGCTCGTCGACGTCCCCCCGGAGCCCCTCCGGATCGGCCCGAACGGGATGGACTTCCTGGAGTACGCGCTCCAGGCGCTCGCCCCCGCCGGGCTGCCCGGCCGGACCAGTATGGAGATCGTCGCCGTACTGAACGCCCTGACCGAGCAGTTCTCCCGCGCCGAGTTGCAGACCGACCGCGGACTCACAAGCCGCCGGGGGGCGCAGGCCGCGTACATCGGCGAGACGGCGGCCCGCGGCGGGCACCCGCACCTCGCAGCGGCCCTGGCTCAGCAGTCGGAAGCGGACCCGGCGGAGGACGGGCAACAGCGGTTCGAGCGCATCATGCGGCGGGTACTCACCGGCCTCATCACGCAGGGGGCCGACTCCTGAGCTTGTCCTACCTTTCGCGCGCTCAACGCCCCAGCGGTAGACGCCGAGGCCTGACCCGTGGGGCACTCCGCGGCGGGCTCGGTCCGCTTGGGGCCCCCGTCGGGAAGCCAGGAGCCCATGAGGCCACGGCGTTCGAGCGCACGGGCCGCTTGCAGAGCCGTCGCCGCGCCTGCCCCGCGCTTCCGAACGTTCGGCGACGCCACCGATCGGTCCCGGCGTAGGCTCTCCGATGATCACAGCAGTCACGAGAGGTGGACATGGGCCAGAAGATCATTCGGTTCTCGGACCTGACCGGCAAGCACGTCGAGAACGACGGCGACCTGGTGCGCGTCGTGGTGCGCCAGCACCCCGACCTGGAGGGCGGGCCGGTCGAGATCGAGGCGCTGGCGGAAGAGCTGGCCACGGTGGAAGAGCTGGCGCTCGACCTGGTGACGATCGAGCTGCACTTCCCGGACGCCGACGAGCCGGAGACGGTGGTCCTGGAGGCCGAAGCGTTCAACCGGCTTGCCTCGGCCGCTCCGATGGCCGACGTGCTGCGCGGCGCCAAGCGGGTGGCCCGGACCGTCCCGAGCCAGGCCACGGTGCCGACGGGCGCCAGGGAGCGGGTCAACTACGCCAGCCTGGAGCACGCCGGCAGGCCGCACAAGGGCCGCACCACCGACGCCGAGAAGCAGCTCGTCCAGCAGCACCTGGATGAGATCAACGCGCGGCTGGCCGCCGAGGGCACCCGGACGATCGACCTGAGCAACGCCGAGCACGTGGCACGGTACGGCCTGGAGGCGCTGGCGCACGAGCGCGGCACGACGCTCGGCTGACCGGGGACCAACCCACCGCCGGGGTCGGCAGAACCCGGGTCTGCATCCGGTCCTGCTCGACCCCGTGGTGACCGGGCTCGGCCCCCGACGCAGCTCCCGCCCGCCGCGTCGGCGGCCGGGTCCGGACCGCTGATCGGGCCGGCCCTCGCGGCCGTGGGGGTCGCGCCCGGTGCGACGCCGCGTCGTCGGCCCGGCCGGGCAGCGCTGCGTCCGCGGGTCGGCGGGCGGATAACGGCTGGGCCCCCGCCACCGCCCGGTGTTAGGGTCGACCGGCCGGCCGCGGGACTCCGGTGCGACTTCCGGAATGTGCCTTTACCGCAATGATTCGCAGCTCGTGCCCCCATTCCCCGGCCGGCCTTTCCCACACGACCACCGGGGGCGCGCAGTGGAGACGTACGGCGACCTCGTCGCCGCCGAGGACGTGCTGCTGTTCGTCAACGCCGCGATCACCGGCACCGGCCAGAGCGAGTTCCACGGCGGAGCCGCCGAGCAGCAGCTTTCGCTGGAATTCCTGCACGAGTACATGCTCGTCAACTACCGCGGCCCGTACGCCGCCGCGCTCGCCCTCGACATCAACGACCACAACGCCGCCCTGATCGTCCGACGGCTGCTGGAGTCCTCCCGCGACGCCACCGCGCAGCAGCGGCACACCGAGGGGCGGCTGATCGCACGCCGGCTGGAGCTGCTGCCGCCACAGCGGGTCTACCGGCTGATCGGCGAGCTGCGCCGTGCCAAGGTCAACAACCGTCGGACCCGTGCGATCGTGCGCGACTGGCTCGCCGCCCGTCCCGACCAGACCCTCGACGCCGTCAAGTACCGCGCCGGGCTCAAGCGCGCGCTGCGCCACACCCACCTGCGGCCCGCCGCCGCGGAGACCGGCGACTTCCTGTACGCCCCGCGACGCCGCGGCGCGTACCAGGCACCGCTGCTGGACGCCTGGCGGCGCGCCCACCACCAGCAATCCGCTCTCTACGAGCTGCCGTACACCGTCGCGGAGGGCTTCGCCCGGCGCCACGGCATCCCCCGGGCCGCGTTCCTGGAGCGCATCGAACCCCGGCTGACCGGCCTGGAGCGGCTGCGCCTCCAGGAGTCCGCGCGCGCCGCCGGCGCCACCGCCGTCACCGCCGACGACGCGGCGCTCGCCCGGATGCCGCTCACCCGGCTCGCCTCGTACGTCCTGGGTCTGCCGCCCGCCGACCGGGTCGCCCGCCGCGCGGAGCTGACCGGCGCCCTGCGCGGCGCGGCGCGCCGGGCGGTGCGCGCGGCCGGCGCCGAGGAGGGTGGCTGGGGCCGGGTCGCGGCCGTCCTCGACGACAGCTGGTCCGCGTACGGCTCGGGCGTGAAGCGCCGTCGGCCGCTCGCCGCCGCGCTCGCCTGCCACTTCCTGCTGGCGGCGCTGGCGGGCGAGTACACGGCGCTGTGGACCTCGGGGCGCACCGACGCCCTGCTCGCCCGCCCGTCCGGCCCGACCCCGCTCGGGCGCCGCATCCTGGACGCCCTGGACACCGCGCCGCAGCGGCTGGTGATCGTCTCCGACGGCTGGGACAACGCCCCGCCGGGCCTGGCCGCGGAGGTGCTGCGGGTGTGGCGCACCCGCCTGGACCCGGAGCACCGGACCAGCATCGTGCACCTCAACCCGGTGTACGACGCGGAGGGTTTCGACGTCCGGCGGCTCGCCCCGACGGTGCCGACGGCCGGGCTGCGCGACGCCGAGGACCTACCGGCGCTGGTCGAGTTCGCGCGCTTCGCCGACGGCCGCACCGACCTCGCGGAGCTGACGGCGCACCTGGCGGCCCGCACCGAGAGCTTCCTGGCGGCCGGCGCGACCGGGCGCCGCCCCACCGCCGAGGAGAGCGTCCGATGACCACGACCCCGTCCGGGCCGGCCTTCCGGATCGACCTCGCCGGTCTCGACACCCGGCCCGCCCAGGTGTGGGGCGGCGTGCGCCTCGTCCCGCTGGTCCGCGCCGAGCCGATCGAGGACCTCCGCCTCCACCAGGAGCTGTACGAGCCGGAGTACGCCGCCGTCCCGGTCGGCCGGCACACCGACTACCTCGCCTACGTCCCGCACGGCTTCGTCGCCGACTGGACCCGGGACGGCACCCCGGCGGCCACCTACGGCACCCGGCTCGACGCGCCCTCCGCCATCGGCGCCACCGCCCCGCCCGAGCGCATCCGGGTGCGGGCGCCGCGCCGGCTCGCCAAGCGAGAGAGCCGGACCCGGCTGCGTTTCCTGCCGTTGCACCTTGCCCTGGAGGGCTACCTCGCGCTGCACTTCGGCGGCCCGACCATCGCCTGGGAGGAGTGGTCCGACCGCGCCGTGCGGCACGGGCTGTCGCCGCGCGCCGAGGAGGCATACGTGGGCGACCGGGTCCGCGGCCTCGCCGACGCGCTGCGGGTCTTCGAGATCCACCCCGGCCAGTGCGGGCTGCTCGTGTACGTCGCCGACGCCCTCGCCGCGGCGTTCGTCGTCCCGCACCCCGACGACTACCGGGCGCTGCACCGGACGCTGCTCCTCGACCTCTACGGCGAGCTGATCCACCACTACGCCCTCCTGTCCGCCGCCGTCCCGGACTTCCGCGCCGACCTGCGCACGGCAGGCCCGGTCAACTCGGTGGCCGAGCTGCGCGCGGCCGTCGCCGGGCAGGAGCGCGCCTGGGCGGACTTCCACGACGACACGATGGCGGGCGGCCTGCTCGACCCCGACTACCGGGCCCGGGAGGTGCGTCGGCTGGGCCGCTTCAGGCTCGCCCGGTTCCTGCCGGAGTTCCGTCCCAAGCAGGAGAACCACATCGGCGAGGCGATCACCGACGAGCACGGCCGGCTCGCCTACCTCAAGACCTTCCGATTGTCCGAGTCCCAGGTCCGGCGCGGCCACCTGCTGGACCGGCTGGCCGCCCACGAGTGGCACCTGCCGAGCGCCGCCGCCTCCCTCGGCCTCACCGAGCCCCAGCTCGGCCTGCGGATCGAGGGCGCGGGCTTCGCCGGACTGCTGCGCCAGGACGTCCTCGACCACTACCGCCGCGCGGCCCGCCGGTAGCGCGGTCTGCGGGGCCGGCCGGGCGCCGTGGTCGCGGTCGCCGTCGCCGTCGTGCGCCCGACTGGCTCGACGGCCTCTGCGGCGTCCTACACGGCACCCTCGTGAACGAGCTGCCGGGATCCCGGGTGGGCCGGGTCGTCGGCCGGGGCGGCGGCGCGCAGTGCCGCCTCGACCTGGCGGTTGCTGGTCATGGTCGCGGTGACGGCGGTCATGGTGAGGAGGAGACCGGCGGCGGTGTAGAGCGGGGTCCGCACGTCGTAGGTGGTGGCCAGCCAGCCGCCGAGGAAGGCGCCGAACGGGGCGGCGCACATGGAGAGCATGCGGGAGGTTGAGGCGACCCGGCCCATCAGGTGGGCGGGGACGATCGTCTGCCGGAGGGAGGGGGCCAGCACCATCGTGGCACCCATGCCCGCACCGCAGACGGCGAGCGCGAGACCGGCGACGTACGGGTTCGGTGCGGCGGCGAGGACCAGGACGGCAAGCCCTTCGAGGGCGGCCGTGCAGGTCAGCGCAGTGCCGGTGCCGAGCCGTCGGCCGAGGAAGGAGGCGATGCCCGCGCCGAGCAGACCGCCGGTGGCCTCCGCGGTGAGGAGCAGACCGAAGCCGAAGGCGCCGATGCCGAGGCGGTCGTGCGCGAAGAGGGCGAGCACGGTCTCCACAGCGAGGAAGGCGATGTTCCCGACCGCCGGACGCAGCGCGAGCCCGAGCAGCAGCTGGTTCCGGAAGACGTACGAGGCGCCGTCCCGTGCCTGCCGCAGCAGCGACTCGCGGGCCTGCGGCAGGGGCCGCGGCGCGGCGGGCAGCGAGCGCACGAGCAGGGCGGACAACGCGAACGACACCGCGTCGGCGAGCAGCGGAACCGCCCGTCCGAGCGCGAGCAGGGCGCTGCCCGCGGGCGGTCCCGCGAAGCCGGACGCGGCGGTCTGGGCGCCGCGCAGGCGGGAGTTGGCGCGCTCCAGGAGTGCGGGGTCGCGGCCGAGCAGGTCCGGCAGATAGGCGGTGGCGGCCGTGTCGAAGAAGAGTCCGCCGAGGCCGAGCAGGAAGGCGACCGCCGCGAGAAGGGGAACGCTGAGCAGGTCGAGCGCGGCCGCTGCCGCCGGTATCGTAAGGAGCACCGCACGCGCCGCGTCCGTCACCCACATCGTGCGCCGACGGTCCCAGCGGTCCACCAGCGCACCGCCGAGCACCCCGAACAGCAGCCACGGCAGCGTTCCGGCGGCAGTGACGACGGCGAGCGCCATCGGATCCCGCGTCAGCGTCAACGCGAGCAGTGGCAGCGCGGCGTGCGTCACGCCGTCACCGAGCGAGGACACCGTCTGCGCGGTCCACAGTCGTCCGAACCCGGCCGGCAACTTCCGAAGGTCTGAGGTCACTTGGCGTCTCCTTCGGCCTGCACGCGGGTTGCCGGGTGGAACAGCGCGAAGACGAGCGACGCGTCCGGCAGGGACGGATCGGACAGCTCCCGGTACTCGTCCGCCAGCGCTTGCAGCCGCACCCCCAGCTCCGCGAACTGCTCCTCGGTGAGCCGAAGATGCGCCATCCGCACGTGCCGCTCGCCGTCCGCCGGCGCCGCCTCCAGGTCCGCCACCGCATGCCGCATCAGGATGTCCGGCCCTCCCTCGCCCGGATCCGGCAGCACGATCGACCGCGCGGCCATGGCGTAGTACCGCTCGGTGACCCCCCGGACCTTCCGCGTCCGTACCACCGTCACCAGCCCGGCCCGCTCCAGCAGCCGCACGTGGTAGCTGGAGCTCCCCTTCGCGAGGCCCACCCGGTCGGCGATCTGCGTGATCGTCGCGGGCTCGAAGCGGAGCACGGCCATGATCCGGTGGCGCGTGAGGTTGGAGACGGCGCGTAGTTGCTCGTCAGTGGTGACGTGGAACTTCGCGGGGAGATCATCGGTAGGCATGGGCCCAATGGTCAACGTTTCTTGACCATTGGTCAAGGGGTTTCGCCCGCGCGCCCGGGATCGACTGTGCAGCACGCGGGGCCTTCACCCCTGCTCCCGCCCGAGCTGCCGGGGCGGGCGGGCGCCTTCGGCCCACTGTGGGCGCTCAACCAGCCCTCGCTGTCGACGACCGTCGATCCAAGATCGAAAGGACCTCCAGGGCCTTCCCGTGCCCCTTCGGCAACCTGGGTGGTTCAACGAACCCGGGGTCGTTCTCTTGTGCCAGAACTCCGGCTTTGGGCAGGGAACTTGACCTCTACGCGTTCCGACTCCTGGTCGCCGAAGCGCCGATGCGGACCGGCACCCGCTCCTACGGGAGATCGTGCAGGACGGCCACTCCCGTACCGAACGTCCACACGGCCGGCAGGAGCCACATGCCAGGGGACGGGCGGTCCTTGCGCAGCACGGCGATGGCGATACCGACAAGGAGGCAGAGCAGGGCGAGGCCCTGGGCGATCCAGGCGATCGTGGGATAGCCGGGGTGGGTGCCGGTGCGGTCGGCGGCCATGCGAAGGATGAGGGAGGGAAGGAGCAGTGGCACGCCCGTGTGAGCGACGATGTCCTGGAGGGTGGAGGTGCGACGGGCGGGGTCGGTCACGCCGATTCCTTGACGACGGGTGGCGTATGGCTGTTCCGCGCCACCGCGGGGAGGTCGGTTGTACGACGGATCGGGGAGGCCAGGAGGGATCCGCTCGCTCGCCGTCCGGCCGTGGTGCTGTCGCGGGACATGACCAGCGCTGGGCCGCGGGCCGGTCGCCGCAGGGCCTTCAGAGCAGAGCGGTGACCGATCGCGCCGCGGCCATGGCGACCAGGAGGGCCGCGCCGGCCAGAAGGCACTGCGTCGCGCGCTGCATCCTTCTCGCCCTGAGCTGGTGGACGCTGATGCAGCGCCACAGCTCCAGGACCGCGGAGTCGGCCGCCGCCTCCACGCTCTGAGCGGAGAAGCCGGACCGGAACTCCTCCGGAGAGCCGAACGCACCTACGGTGTCGCCGTAGCCGAAGGCGATCGGAACCGGGAAGCCGGCCGGCCGCGGGGACGCCGGCCGAGCGGGTCGGCCAGCACCGCACCGGGACACGGTGCGGTGTGGCCGGAGCGGTGCGCTGTGCCCGGCTCAGCGGACTATCGAGATCGCGAAGGGCGAGAAGCCGTTGGCGCGGATCACGTGCGGTACGAACAGGATCGCGGCCTCCGTGGCGCGGGCGGTCCGGATCCCGCCGAGATCGGTGATCCACTCGTCGTGCCAGCCGAGGTCGTTGAGCAGTTCGCGGACGGTCTGCTTGGCTTGCGGGTCCTCGCCGGAGAGGAAGGCGTCGGGTGCCCGGGTGAGCATGGCCGGTGCGGTCATCACCGGGAAGAGCATGGTGTTGAGGGTCTTGACGACATGCGTTTCGGGGAGCGCTTCCTGGAGTTGCTCGGCGAGGCTCGACCCCGGGTGGAGCAGTTCGCCCGGCAGTCCGTCCGGTCCGTCCGCGGTGGCGTTGGAGACGTCGACGAGGATCTTGCCCCGGAGTTCCTCGCGCAGGGCGGTGAGCCGCTCCAACGAGCCGTCGCCCGGGGTGGCGTTGATGACGATCCGGGCCGTGCGGGCCGCGTCGGCGGCGGCGCCCGGCGTGCGGTCCGCCACGGTCACCTCGTGTCCGGCCCGGGTGAGGGCGGTGGCCAGGTTGCCGCCGACGCGGCCGTTGCCGAGAACTGCGATGGTGGTCATGGGGAGGGGGTCCTTCCGTTCGTACGGGATCGTGGTGGTCGTGGCGCGGTTGCTCGTGGCGCGGTTGCTCGTGGCGCGGGGGCGCGCTCAGCGCGAGAGCGTGGTGACGGCCTGGGCGTGGACGCCGGGCGCGGCAGCCAGGAAGCTCTCGCTCAGCGGGGTCCAGGGGCGGCCCTGGGCGTCGGAGATCCGGCCGCCGGCCTCGGTGACGAGCAGTGCCCCGGGCAGCAGGTCCGCCCGGGCGCCGGCGAACTGCCAGAAGGCGTCGATCCGGCCGGCGGCCACGTTCACCAGGTGCAGGGTCGCGGGCACGGCGGTGCGGACGACCAGCGCGTCGAAGAGCATCGCGGTGATGGAGGAGCCGACGCGCCGCACGACCTCCTCGTTCTCGTCCGGCCGGGCCTGGCTGGTGGCCACGAGGCCCAGGCCGAGGTCCGCGGTCGGGGAGACGTGCAGCGGCCGGCCGTCGAGGTGCGCGCCCGCGCCGGCGAGCGCGGTGTAGGTCTCGCCGGTCAACGGCAGGTGGACCACGGTGAGCACCGGCCGGTTCTCGCGCACCAGGGTGGCGGTCACCGCCCAATCCGGCAGGGCGTGCAGGTGGTTGACGTTGCCCTCGGCCGGGTCGACGACCCACCACTCGCCGGGCGGCAGCGCTCCGCCGTCCAGCTCGTCCTCCACCCACCCGGCCTCCGGGCGCAGCTGCGTGAGGCGGGGGCGCAGGACGTCGAGGGCCGTGTCGTCGTTGGCGGCGAGCGCGTGCATCAGCTCCTCGCGGGTCCGGTAGTGGACCACGTCACCGAAGCGTGCGAGCAGCGCGGAGCCGGCCTCGCGCACGGCGATCGCGACCTGGGCGAGCAGGTCGGCGTCGGAGGCGGCGACGGCGGTGGTGTTCTGAAGCATCGCGGACATGGCGGAACTTCCTTTCCCAGCAGAGGTGATGAGGGCCGGTCGGGCCGAGCGGTCCGTTGCGTCCCGCGCTCACATCTCGAAGGTAGACAGCCCAGTCATTAACCACAACTGCATGTCAAGCACGGCTAGGATTACTCCCATGCAACTGGATCTGAATCTGCTCGCCGCGCTCGACGCGCTGCTGGAGGAGGGCAGCGTGGCCGGGGCGGCCGCGCGCCTGCACGTCACCGCCCCCGCGATGAGCCGCAGTCTGGGCCGGATCCGCCGTACGACCGGGGACCAGATCCTGGTACGCACCGGCCGCACGATGACCCCGACCCCGTACGCGATCGCCGTCCGGGAACAGGTGCACGAGCTGTTGCACCAAGTCCAGGGGGTGCTGGCGCCGAGCCGTGAACTCGACCTCACGACACTGGAGCGCACCTTCACCCTCCGCTGGCACGACTCCCTGGTCGCCGCGAGCGGCCCCGCCCTGCTCGCCGCCGTCCGCGCGCAGGCGCCGGGCGTGCGCCTGCGCTTCCTCGCCGAATCGAGCGGCGACACCCCCGGGCTGCGACGCGGCGAGGTCGACCTGGAGGCGAACGCCAACCGCCCGGCCGCACCGGACATCCGTGCCGAGAACGTGGGCGAGACCCCCCTCGTCATCATCGTGCGGCACGGACACCCCCTCACCCGCGTCGAAGCCGTCACCGCGCAGCACTACGCCGCCGCCGAACACATCACCGTCTCGCGACGCGGAAACCTCGCCAACGCCCTCGACGACGCCCTCGCCCGGCTCGGCCTCAGCCGCCGCGTCGTGGCGAGCGCGCCGACGGAAGCGGCCGCGCTGGAGTTCGCCCGCGGCTCCGACGTCCTGGTCAGCGTCCCGGAAGCCACCACACGCACCGCGGTCGCCGACCTCGGCCTGGTCGCCCTACCCCTGCCGCTCGAACTGCCCTCGGCACCGGTCTACCTGTCGTGGCATCAGCGCCACGACAACGACCACGCCCACGCCTGGCTGCGCGGGCTGGCACGGACCGCGTTGGCCGCCTGCGCAGCGCCGTAGCCGGCACCGTCCGGGCCGCTCCACCCGCATGAGCTACCTGGTTCCCTCCACCCGGCCCCTTGGAGCCGGTCATCTAGGCTGGCGCGGTGACTGATGAGCGGGGGCGGGCGCAGCCGTCGGGAGTGTGGGCCACGGCGGTGGGGGTGGCCAGGGTGCGAGCGCTGGAGACCGCGCGGGAGAACGCGCTGTTCCGCGACCCACTGGCCCAGGCCTTCGCCGCCGCCGGCGGCCTGTGGCCCCCCTCGCCGCCGCTGCCCGACGACGAGGCCGCGCGGCGCCGCCGGCTGGCCGTGTCGTACTCCATCGTCATCAGGACGAAGTTCCTCGACGACCTGCTGCGGCAGGCCTGCGCGTCCGGGATCCGGCAGGTCGTGCTGCTCGGTGCCGGCATGGACAGCCGGGCCTTCCGGATGGACTGGCCCGAGGGCACCCGGCTGTTCGAGGTCGACACCGCCGCGCCACTGGACTTCAAGGCTTCGGTGCTGCACCAGGAGCGGGCCGTCGCACGCTGCGATCGGATCACCGTCGCGGTGGATCTGCGCGAGGACTGGCCGGGCGCGCTGGCCGCCGCAGGGCACCACCCGGCCGCGCCGACGGTGTGGATCGCCGAAGGACTGCTGATCTACCTGCCCGAGGGCGCGGTGGAGCTGTTGCTGGCCCGGATCGGCGCACGGTCGGCGGCGGGCAGCCGGATGGGGCTGACCTTGGGCTCGCGTGGCGTGATCGAGCGCTTCGGCGAGGACGCCGTGCCGGGGTCGGCGGCGTCCCTGTGGCTCTCGGAGATGCCCGACGACCCGGTGCGCTGGCTGGCCGGGCACGGCTGGGAGGCCGACTGCCACACGCTGCGCGAGTGCGGTGCAGCCTACGGCCGCCCGATCAGCACCCTGCCGCGGCGCGAGGAGCGGCCCGGCGGACTGGTCTCGGCGGTCCGCCGGTAGGGCGCCTCGGGTCCTTCATCGCCGCCGAATCGCTGCCGCGGTCGAACGAGTGCTCCGGCTTGCCGGGAGACAGGCCCGGCGGACGCCGACGAGGCGCACATCCGGCGAGAGCGCCACCGGATGTGCGCCGCTCACGTCCTGATGCGTCAATGCTCAGCGGGGTTCGCGACTCGCGGTGCGCGAAGTACGGACACGGAGAACCGTTCATCGACAAGTCTTGAACGTGTACGAGACGCGGATCACATGAGGGAAGGTCACATTCCGCCCGGCCCGGCGCGCCCGGTGAGTGAGCATGGCATGGACACCTCATAGGAAGGCCGAGATGAAGCTCTCTTTCAGGCGCGTCGGACGACTCTTGTCCGTCCCCTTCACCGTCACCGTCCTGCTGGGCCCGGCCCTCGCCCTCGCCGCGCCCCCGGCCGCGGCGACAGCCACCGCGACGGACGCCTACACGTTCACCAACGGCGACGGCACCCTCAACGCGACGGGCAACAACGACGGGAACCAGATCTCCGTCACGCCGGACGGCACCAACTACCAGAACTTCCGCCTCATCAAGCTGGGAGCCCCCGGCCAGTTCAACATCGCCAGTACGTCCTCTGGGAAGTGCGTCTACGCCACCCAGCCGGCCACCCAGAAGTCGTGCGGCCAGGACGGCGAACAGTGGCACTTCCGTCCGGTGGACGGCAAGCCCACCTCCTTCGGGATCGTCCGCCGCGACGACGCCAGCGGCACCGAGTGGTGCATGGACAACCGGGGCGGCCTGCACCTGTGGGGGATCCTGGCGCAGCCCAACGTCTGCAACGGCAGCGCGGCCCAGGAGTGGAAGGTCCCCGCGGCGAAGGCGGCCGAAGCCAGGAGCCTGGCGCTGGACTACTACGCCGACCTGTGTGCCAGGAAGACCGCCACCTGCTCGTGGACGGAGAAGTCCGAGGGGCAGCCCGAAGTTCTGCCCCGCCAGCCCGCCTCGTCGGTCTGGTACAACGACACCGCCGACAAGGTGACGCAGGTCTTCACCACGATCTACCACTCGGGCTGGTCGCAGTCGTTCGGTGTGGGCCTGTCCTCCTCGGTCGGCGTGTCCGTCCCGGTCCAGGCCATGGTTTCCACCCAGCTCCAGACGACCACGACCTACGAGTCCGACCAGTCGACCATCAACGGCATCGCGGTGACCGTCCCCGCCAAGAACTACGGATGGGTCGACTTCGCGGCCGTCGGCAAGAAGGTCACGGGAGCGTGGACCTTCGACACCGACAACCAGCCGTGGACGACCGACGCGACCGTGACCGTCCCGGTCATCAACTCCACGGCCGGCTCCACGATGTACGTCGCCCACACCAGCCCGGACCAGCCGGGCACCACGAGCGTGACGAGCGCTGACGCGCCGGCGCTGACCCTGGCCACCAGGGCCTCGTTCACCCCGGACCTCCCCGACGGCACCGCGGCGTCGCAGGACGGCCCGAACACGGTGAAGCTCATCGACACCGCCACCGGGGCCAGGATCGGCACGATCAAGCCGAGTGCCGTCGTGGACACCCGAGGGACCACTCACCCGGTCAACCTGACGGTCACCGGCAACGTCATCACGCAGACCATCGAGAACGCTCCCGGCGACACCATCGACGGCTCCATGACCCTGCCGTCCGTCAGCTACAACACCACCACCGCTCCGGCCGCCAAGACCGGCGGCCTCGCGACCGGCGGTGTCACGACCGGCGGTGCCACGACCGCCGCGCTCACGACCACCTCCGCGAGGCGACCGTGAACCCCGCGTTCTGGCCGATTCCCGACCGCGAGCACCCGAAGAACTCGGACGAGTGGAACAAGTGCATGGCCAAGGAGCTGGGCAAGAGCATGGTGGAAGGCGCAGCCAAGGCCGCCCTGCTGGGTGCCCTGCGAGGCGGCCAGCTCGGCGCCGCCGCCGGCCCCGAGGGAGCGGCGGCGGGCGCCGCCCTGGGGATGCTGACCGGCACCGTCACCGGGCTGGGCAAGGCGTACTACGTCTGCGGTACCGACCCGGGCTGATTCGCACGCGCACACCGCACGGGGGTGCCACCCACCGACCGATCGAGTCGGCGAGCAGCGGGCGGGCCGACACCGGGTCGGCTCTCTGAGACGACTTGGCGCCGCCCGTCGCCGTGGAGGCGCAGCCGCCCGAGTAGTACGGCCTACCGCGTGCCACGTCGACCCGCAGCCACGGGTCGACTCATCGAAGTCCCCTTCAACCAAAGCTGGTTGAAGGGGACTTCGCGCACCGAACCGCCCGGGTGGCGCTACGCCCACGGCGCGAAGGGACCGCCGGCTGTCGATGCGCGCTGGGATCGAGGCCGGACGGCCGCCTCTCCCGGCCGGCCCTGGCGGCGTGCTCTACGCGGGAGCCGTCCCGACCCCATGCAGGAGGGTGTCCACCACGCGTGCGGCCAACCGGTCCACGGCGCCGATGTCGACGGCCTTCCGCCCTTCTTCGGCCGCCTCGTGGATCAGGGCATAGTAGACCCTGCGGGCCCACTCCAGGTCGGTGTCCGCGGACAGCAGGCCGGCCTCCTGCGCGCGACGGAAGAGCTGATCGCACTGGGCCAGGACGTCGGCCTGCACGCGCGCGGTTTCGGGGTCGGACGGAGCGCTCCGGCTCATCGCGAAGCTCCAACCGATCTTCACCTGAAGGACATTGGCGGTCACCTGGTGCAGGGCGACCAGTGGCGGGGAGGTGAGCGGGCGGGCGGCCTCCACGGCCAGGTGGAACCGCTCGGTCGCCCAGGCCGCCAGCGCCTCGACCAGCGCCTCCCGACTGGCGAAGCGCCGGTGCACGGTGGTGCGGGCCACCCCGGCCGCCGCCGCGATCTGCTCCATGGTCGCCGCCGGATCGGCGGCCAGGACGCGTTCGGCCGCCTCCAGGATCGCCCGCACCGTCCGCTCGGCATCGGCGCGCAGCGCGCGCCCTCTCGTCTCCATGGACCAGACAGTACATCGGGGACGCCGATCACGACCTACTTGCATCATTAATGTTGCATCTATTAGCTTGATTGCGTCATTGAAGTCGCGACTCATGCATCGCCCCGACAGGAGCACATCCATGGACCTGCAGCTGACGAACACCACCGCCGTGGTCACCGGCGCGAGCCGCGGCATCGGACTGGCCACCGTCCGAGCGCTCACCGCCGAGGGCGTTCGCGTGGTGGCCGCCGCCCGCACCATCACCCCGGAGCTGAAGGAGACCGGCGCCCTGGCCGTATCGGTGGACCTGCTGGCCCCCGACGCCCCCGCCCGGCTGATCGACCACGCCACCGCCGAACTCGGCGACCTCGACCTGCTCGTCAACAACGTCGGCGGCGGCGACGGCGGCGGAGCGGGCCAGACCGGCGGCTTCCTCTCCTTCACCGACCAGCAGTGGCACCAGTCCTTCGACCTGAACTTCCTCGCCGCCGTACGGACCAGCCGGGCGGCGCTGCCCAGCCTGCTGCGCCGCCGCGGCGCACTGGTCAACATCTCCTCCAACGGCGCCCGGATGCCACACGCCGGGCCGGTCCCTTACACCACCGCGAAGGCCGCCCTGACCGCCTTCGGCAAGGCGCTGGCCGAGGAGTTCGGACCGCAGGGCGTGCGCGTCAACACCATCTCGCCGGGCCCGGTACGCACCGCGATGTGGGAGAGCCCGGACGGCTACGGCGCGGAGCTGGCCCGCTCCATGGGAGTCACCCAGGAACAGCTGCTGGCTGGGCTCCCGGCCGCGATGGGCATGACCACCGGCCGCCTACTGGAACCCTCCGAGGTCGCCACGGCCGTCGCCTACCTCGCCTCGCCGCTGGCGGCCGGCATGTCCGGCACCGACCTGCTGATCGACGGCGGATCCGTCAAGACCACCTGACAGGAGATCCGGCCGGGCCCGCCCCGCCGCGAGGGAGCGGGCCTCGGCGTCCCAGGCGCCCCGGACGGCCCGCAGCCTCGGCGCCGCCCGATGCCCCCGTCCCGCCAGTCGTCACGACCGGCGGGACCGCCGCGATACGGGCGCAGCGTCCGGCGACGCCGTGCTGCTACCGGTCTCGCGCGCCCTGTCGGCGCGGCACGCATGGCCCGCGCGGCCCGGCCGGTCGATCCCTACCGGCGTCAGAGACCCTTCAGGACGCTCTCGAGTGCGGACCGGCCCACGGTCCCCCGGTTCGCCTTGCCCCCGGCAGGCCGGCGGGCCGCGATCACCGTTCCGGCCCATCGGCATCAGGAACAGGCTCTTCGTCGCGGCCGGCCCACGCCCTCGGCGCACCGACGTGCCTCCCGGGAGGTCCCTCCCGTATCAAGGACAAGGCCGTCCGATGTCGCGCCTGGGCAACGACGGTCCTGCGCCCGGACACCCGACCGACCCCGTGGATTCCCCACCGCGCCGGGGCCACCGAAGAAAGCCACCGCCGGAAGGCTTGACGCCGGCCGTGCGACGCGGTGCCATGAGTCCGGACGGAGGGGGCACACCGTGGCCGACCAGGACAGCGACGCCAAGAGCCGGAGCGACGAGGAAGACGGTGACCTGCCGGATCGACCGGCCCGGCCGAATGGCCCGCATCGTCCCGGCTTCGAGGACACCTTCTGGTTGGTGCTGCTCGGGTTGATCGTGGTGGTCCTCTTCATGATCGGCCTCCTGTCCTCATCGGGCGGTGACGCCGGACCGGCGAACCAGGACTGGAACTCCGGCTGGCACTGAGCGGGCGAACCGCGAGGATCACGGGCGCACCGGCCACGGCCTCCGGTGCGACCGAACCGTCAGGGTCGCCTGCCAGGGGGCGACGCCACGCCCCGGGCGACCCGGCTACCGTCCACGCTGATCAGCACCGACCACGGCGCGAGCCCGACCACCGCCGTGCTGGTCAGCGCCGCCTCCGGGATCCCGACGATCCCCTCACGGCTGGCCGGGGGCCACCTGGCCGACCGGAGCGGACGACGCACGACGGACGTACTCGGGCTCTGCGGATGCGCCGTGTGCTCGCCCAGGCGGGGACGACCGCACTGTGGTCGGCCATGGCCGTGTCTGCCTCCTGCGCGCCGCGCTGCACCTCCGGGTGACCCCGGCCCCGGGCCTGCCGCGACCGCGGGTGGCCTTGCCCGCCGTCGGTCAGCGCCGCGGACTGCGCGCGGCCGCCGACTCGGCGGGCCTGCGCCCCTGCGGTGCGCGTCGCTGCGCCGACCGGGCCGACTCCGCCGCCCGCACCCGGCACACCCCTACCCGGGGCCTCCCCAGTGACCGACATCGTCGGTCACTGACGGTTTGTCTGTTCCGTCAGTCAAACGACTGATGTGCACCGCGCTCGGGTCCGCGAGGGTCGAGGGCACCGGGTACTTCCCGGTGGCGGGCGCGCGGGCGTGCCGCGAGGCCCGTCGACGCACGTGAACGAGGAGTACCAGGATGGCAACCAGTCAGCGGTCCGTCGCACGGTGGAGGACGGTCGTGGTCACCGGGGCAGCGGCGCTCGCCGTCGCCGGCGGCGTCGCCGCACCGGCCGGCGCGGCGACGCTCCCAGCGGGTTCGGCGGCGGACCGTCCGTTCGCCGGGAACCAGGACCTGCGCGACGCCGTGCAGGCGGGGGAACCGGCGCACCCCCGGGACCACCCGAGCGGTCGCCCGCTGCTCAGGCACCACTGGATCATCAAGGCCCAGTACGGCACCGTGTCCGCCCTGAACCGGGCGACCAGCTTCGGCTGGCAGCGCAACTACAAGGACTGGACGGTCGCCATCGTCGGCAACGACATCAAGGGGAAGAGGGTCACCGTCTACACCAAGATCACCAACCTGTTCTACGGTGAAGGCGGCGTCATCGGCGCCCAGACGGCTCCGACACCGCAGGTGCTGATCGCCAAGAACACCATCAAGGCCCAGAACGTCGACATCGTCACCGAGATCGTGAACGTCCACTTCATCAGCCCCCAGTGGCAGGACGTCTTCAGCGCCGACTGCAGCGCCCAGGAGAACCTCCGCGACGCTGTGAAGGCCCAGCTCGCCTGCACGATGGGCTGACCCCCTCCGGACCGGCCGGTCGGTCGCAACCGACCGGCCGGCCCCCAAGGCGCCGTGGTCGTGCCCGCGCATCCAGCACAACGGTGGCACCTCCCCCGCCGGTTGACGGGACGCATCCGTCGGTTGTCCGGCGATCCCACTCGCGCCAGACGTTCCCCGGGCGATCTCAGCGCGGTGTCCTACGTCCTTCCGCAGAGCACGAACCGGCCGGCGCGGCGATCCGGGCGACGGTACCTGCGGGCCGGCGCCGCGAAATCGAGGCGACGGCGCGGCAGCCCGTGTGACAGCCTGAACGGATGGCTGACGAGGACTGGGTGAGGATCTTCACCGTCGAGAACGCGACCGGCATGCCGCACCCCGGACTGGCCCTCGCCGTTTGACTGCGCGACCACGGCATCGACTGGTCGCCGGTCGACGAGCAGGACATCCGCTGCGACCTGACCTGCGGGCCCGACCGCGCGTCGGGCCGATGGCGGGGCTTCGTGACCGTGTCGGTCCGGGCCGGTGCGCTACGGCCGCTGGGCCTGCACCCGGACCAGCCGACCGCCCGCGCCGCCCTGCCGCTCGCCCCCGACTGGTGGGGCTCCTGGACGCGCACCCGGAGACCGGCCGTCCGGCGCTCGGAAGTCGCCGCCGCCCGGCGCCTGTGGGCCGCACCCCACCGGCCGGAACGGTTGGCCGAGCTGATCCCGGACGCGCTCAGGGCGTCCCCGCTCCCGGCCGCCGCGCAGGCTCTCGCGGACCTGCGTTCCGTCGTTGAAGGCGACCGGACCGGCACACCCACCGGTTGACGGGCCGACGGGCCCGAGCACCGCTCGGGAGTCCCCGACCACATCGACGGACCGGAGCACAGCGGGCGCGGGAGTGGTCACGACCACCCTGCCCGCGCGGTGGTGGCGGCGCCGGACGGTGATCCGATCGAGGATCACCCGGGGGAGCCGAGCGTGCGCCCGCCAAGGGCGAGCCCGCCCCGGAGCACGGTCTCCCACCACGCCGGCGGTCGCGTGACCGGCATCGATCAGCCCAGAGAGCGCCGCCGCATCCTCGCACCGAACTCAGGCGGACCGGCCCGTCCCACCCGGGGAGGAAGGGGATCGTGCAGCCTTGCCGCCTACCGCCGGTACGCCCGCTCCTCGGCCGAGGTGCCCTCGACGACGTCATGACGGTCAGGAAACACGGCATGCCCCCACCGGTTGGTGGTGCCTGCTCCCACCGACGAAGCGCTCGCCGTTCATGGCCGGCTCGATGCGGCCCGCATCCCGCAGGTCG
Organism: Kitasatospora sp. NPDC086009; assembly: GCF_044540385.1. NCBI lineage: Bacteria > Bacillati > Actinomycetota > Actinomycetes > Kitasatosporales > Streptomycetaceae > Kitasatospora > Kitasatospora sp. NPDC086009. Next base: position 38,410 of record NZ_JBITSA010000030.1, on the reverse strand, counting down.
AGAGCATGCCGCCAGATCCCCGCAGCGTCGCCGGGCATGGTGGCGAACGTCGCGGCGACCAGCTGTCCGGCCGACGCCGCCCGGCGGCCCAACTCCGTACCCAGGAACCCGCTGCCGCCGGCCTGCGGAGCGCGATGTGACAGGACGGTCGTACCTCCCGGCGGCATCCGGGTCGGTGTAGCTTCGGTTCCCGGAGCGCCCCCTCCGGACGGTGGGAGGCATCGCGTTCGGCTCGGGACCGACCGGTCCACCAACGAGCCGACCTCCGCGGGCGCGCGTGGGAGAGGGGAAGACGTGAGTCACATGATCGACCCGACCGTTCCGCGGGCGCGGCGGATCGCTCGCCCCGATGCGATCCTGCGGGGGGAGGAAATCGGTGCCGGACCGACCTGTCTCCTGTTGCATGCCGGTGGCGAACGCCGTCAGGTGTGGGCACCGGTCAGCGAGTTGCTCGTCGAAGCCGGGTTCCGCTGCGTGGCCTTCGACCAGCGGGGCCACGGCGACAGCGACGGCCGTGCTCGGACGCTGTCCGCGTGCGCGGCGGACGTCGCCGCGATGCTGTTCGCCGAACCGCCGGGGTGCGTGGTCGTCGGTGCCTCACTGGGCGGGCTCGCCGCCGTCGCCGCCCTCGGCGATCCGGCGGTGCGGGCAAGGGTGGCAGGGCTGGTGCTGGTCGACGTCGTCCCCTGCCTCGGACCCGCCCGCGTCCGCCGCTTCCTCGCCGCCGGCGGCCTGGCCGGCACCCACGCCGAGCTCGTCGAGGACATCCTCGCCCAAGTCCCCCGGCTACGGCAGATCACCGGCGCACTCGACCTTCCCCTCCTGCTCGTCCACGGCGACACCGGTTCATCCGTCACCGCCGAGGACATCGACCAGTTGCTGCGCCTGGCCCCGCACACCACCGTCCGGTCCGTCCACGGTGCCGGACACCTCGTCGCCCGGGAGCGGCCCGTGGCGTTGGCCCGAGACATCATCGCCGTCACCGGCGCCTGGGGCAGTCCGCAGTGACGACGAGGAGATCGAGGAGGCCTGGAGCCGACGTGGACCCCCGCCGGAGTTCAGCGGGGGTCCACGGTTCGGACCGCCGTGGAGGGCCGGCCTCTGTCCGAGCGGCACACCGGCCGACCTCAGCGACCGCCTGTCACCGGCCCGGTGCCGACCTCACTTCCTCAGGTGACGGGCGAAGAACTGGGCCGCGACGTCTCCCGCGAACTGCGGGACGCCGGTGTGTCCGCCCATGTTGGCGTGCAGGGACTTCTCCTGGGAGCCGAAGGCGTCGAAGAGGTCCAGAGCCGCCTGCCGGTCGTTCCCTTCGTCGTCCCACTGCAGCAGGACGTGCAGCGGGATGGTCACCTGCCGGGCCTCCTCGAACATGGCGCGAGGCACGAGACTCCCGGCGAAGAGCCCGGCGGCCACGATGCGCGGCTCGACCACGGCGAGCCGGATGCCGATCGAGATCACACCCCCCGAGTACCCGACCGGGCCGCCGATCCCGGGCAGCGCAAGGAGGGCGTCCAGGGCGGCCTGCCACTCCGGGACCGCCTTTTCGACCAGCGGGAGGACGAGGGCGTCGACGATCTCGTCGCTGACCGGCTCACCCGCCTCCATCGCCCGGCGCAGGTCTGCGCGGGCCTGATCGACGGCGGCCAGACGGGGCCGGTCACCGCTTCCGGGGAGCTCGATCGTGGCCGTGGCGAAGCCCTCCGCCGCGGAGTGCCAGGCCCGGTCCACCAGCCGGGGGTACATCTTCCGCAGCCCGAGGGGCGGGTGGCCCAGCAGGATCAGCGGCAGCGGTGCGGATACGGCGGCGGGCGTCCACAGGATGCCCGGAATCTCACCGAGGGTGAATTCGCGTTCGAGGACGCCTTCGTCGAGGCGCTGCTCGGAGGTGAAGCGCATGGTCGTGCCTTTCGGGAGTGCACTGAACGGCGCTCCCGGACGACCTGCCTATCGCCCGACCGTGACCCCGGAGGGGAGCACCCATGTCGATATCGCGTTCACGGGTACCACCTCCTCAATCTCTCGCACGGTCACCGGGAATGTAGCAGCGCACCCCTCGTCCACCAAACGGGTTTTCCCACGGCCTCCGCGAACAGCTTCTCCAGGCCGAGCAGCGGCCTCGTTCACGCGCCGGAACTCTCGACCAGGACAGGGCCGACCCCGGCTTCTGCCGGCCAGGGTCGTGGGAGAACCGCCCTTCGCCGCCCCTGAACGCCGACGAACGCCGACGAACGCCGACGAACGCACCGGCTCGAAAGCCGGCTCGGCTCTCACCGCGCGACCCTCCCCATGACCTGCGAGGGTCCGGACGACGAACAGGCCGCCGTCGCGTCCGCGCCACCGCCCGGTTTCGCGTCGACCGGCCTCGACCGTGGTGAGTCACCCGTGCCCTCCATCACGGAAGGGCGGTCATCCCCGCAGGCCGGTCCCCGACGTAGGAGGGTTGGTGTTGCCCCTGGTGGGCAGGCGTAGACCGCACTCCGGCCGCCCGGAACAGCCGGGCGTCTGCCGGGAACCGTTATTCTCCTATCACTGCTGGCGGGGGTGACCTGGGAAGGGGGCGGGGTGAGAGCGGCGCGGGCTTTGGCGACCCTGGACGAGGTCGGTCTCGGTGACCACGTCTGCTGGCGGATGGGCCCCGCTGCCACGTTCGCCGATGCGCGGGCCTATCTGGCGGACGGCGCCCTGTACGGGGACAAGGTCGTGGTCATCGGTTCCCTCGGCACCGCCGGGATCGAACGTGACGGCAGTCCCTCCACCTCGGTGGTTCTCGACCTGCCGGACGTTCTGGACATGGACATGATGCTGGCTGCGGTGCGCAGGGAAGTCCACACCGCGACCCGCGAGGGTTTCCGGTCCGTACGGGTCCTCACCGAGCGGATGCCCCCGACGGCAGCCTCCGGGGCGGAGGAACTACTGGCCGGGGAGCTCAAACTAGACGAGTTCGCTTCGGAGAGCGGCGCCATGGTGGTGTGCGCGTTCCGGCCGTCGCGGTGGGACCGGACTACCCTGGACGGTGTGGCGTGCATGCATCCTCACGAGGTGGGCACACGTGCTGCGCGTCCGTCCTTTCGGATGTTCAGCACGGGCGCCGACAGGTGGAGCGTGGACGGAGTGGTCGACTTTGAGGGCGCGGCCGCGTTCAACGCCGCGGTCCGCGCCGCGGTCAGGAAGTCGTCGATGGTGAAGCTGGGGTTCCACGATCTTGAGCTCATCGACGCTGCCGGCATGCAGGCTCTGGTCGAAGCGGCCCGCCACCTGCCGGGCCGCCGGATCGTCGTGGAGGGCGCCAACGAGACCGTGCTCCTCTGCTGGGAGCTGGCGGGTTTCGCAGCCGCCGACCTGCCGGTGGTGATGGCGACATGACCGCGACCGTACCCCCGCCGTCCGACCGGGGCGAGAGCCCGTTCCGCCACGAGCTGTACCCCTATCGCGGCGACGCGCAGTTCCTGTCCGGGACCCTGGGATTCATCCACGAGGCCTTGGAGGCCGACGAGGCGGTGGTCGTCGCGGTCCCCTCGGACAAGACCTCGCTGCTGCGCGGCGAACTCGTCGACGAGCCCGCCGTCACCTTCGTCGACACGACGACGGCCGGGTCCAATCCCGGTCGGCACATCGCGGCCTGGTCGGCCTGGATGACCGAGCGGGGTGAAGGCGGCAGGCCGGTACGGGCCATCGGTGAGACCGCCTGGCGCCATGCGCGCAGCACAGCGCACCTCTCGGAGCTGCGGTACCACGAGTGGCTGCTGAACCGGGCCTTCGCGCGCAGCGCCACCTGGTCGATGCTGTGCCCCTACGACGCCGCCGACGACGACGAGGACGCCCTGCGATCGCTGTCGCGCTGCCATCCGCTGATCCGCCGGGCCGACCGGGATGCGGCCAACGAGGAGTATCTGAGCGCCGAGGAGTACCCCTTCGAGGAGCTGGCCGGCCCGTGCGATCCCTTCCAGGAACTGAGCTACACAGAGGGTGATATGGCCGCGATCCGCGCGAAGGTGACGCAGTGCGCGACCGACGCGGGTGTCCTGCGGGACCGGTTGCCGAAACTGGCCGTCGCCGTCACGGAGATCGCGACGAACAGCATCCGCCACGGGGGCGGCCACGGCACCCTGCGCACCTGGGCCCAGGACGCGACGTTCCTCTGCGAGTTCCGTGACTCCGGCTACATCTCCGACGTGATGGCCGGCCGCAGCCGCCCCACCGCTGATCAGATCGGCGGCCGCGGCCTGTGGCTCGCCCACCAGCTCTGCGACCTCGTCGAGATCCGCTCCAGCCGCGCCGGGGGAACCACCGTCCGCCTGCACATGGACGCGCCCCGGCAGCAGTAGCGGACCGCCGGAGTCCTGCGGGCGGCGTGAGGGGCGCCGCTTCGCCGACGCCACCGCCCGGCAAGCGCTGACCGGGCCCTTCCGCCGCTGTCCGGAATGCTTCTCGCCGGAATTCAAAGGACGGCGGACAGCCCGGCGGACGCACCGGACCGGCGCCGTCAGGGGCTGTCGCCCTGCCAGTCCCAGCGGCGCCGGTCCGAGGGTCGCTGCCGGTAGTGGGCGCGGCCGCCGGCACCGAACGCGCCGAGCTCGGTGGCCAGCGCCGCGCCATAGTCGAGCCGCTCGGCGTCCCAACCGGTGACGTCCAGGAGCAGGCCGTCGAGCGGGCCGCCGACCAGTTCCCGGTACTCGTGCCCGGGGCGCGGCCCGGGGTCCGGGTCGTCGTGGTCGGCCCCGTACACGCGGCCGCGCAGCAGTGCCTCGTCGTCCATGCCGCCAGCATCCCAGCCGGCACCGACACCGGGCCGGACGGTGGCCCCACGAACCGTCAGGCGTGACGAGACGGTCACCCGTCCACGGCAACGGTCACCGCAACGCGGCGACGGGGTGGGCCAGGTGACGCGGGACCGGGCGCTATTGCGCGCCGCGCGGCGGCAGTCGTTCGGTGATCCGGTCGAACAGGTCCGTCAGCGGCTCGCTGACGTCCCGGCCGAACTCGGTGAGCCCGTAGGTGACCTGAGGCGGCGTCGTCGGCTCCACCTCCCGCCGGATCAGGCCGTCCTGGACCAGGGCGCGCAGGGTCTGGGCGAGCATCTTCTCGCTGATGCCCTGGATGCTGTCGCGCAGCTCGTAGAACCGGAGGTCATTGCTCCGCAGGGAGATCAGCACCCAGACGCCCCACCGGCTGGTCACGTGGTCGACCATGTCTCGCGCGGGGCAGTCGGTGTGAAACACCTCATACCGACGGCCCGCCCCAGCTTGCCTCAGCTGCGCACCTTCCCTCATGTCCGGAGCTTACCTCCGGGTACGTCCTTACGAGAAGTAAGCCCCTCTCCTAACGTCAGTTGCCGCAGTACACAACGAACCAGGAGCTGAACATGATCGTGGTGACCGGGGCTACCGGGAACGTGGGCCGTCCTCTGACGCAGGCGCTGGCCGAGGTGGGCGAGCAGGTGACGGCGGTGTCGCGGCGTGCGGCGGCGGTGCCGGACGGAGTCCGGCACGTGGTGGCCGACCTGGCCGAGCCGACAAGCCTCGTACCCGTGCTGGACGGGGCGAAGGCGCTCTTCCTCCTGCTGTCCGGCGACCTGCACGCCGCCGGGGCCAGGCCGGCCGACCTCATCGGCCTGGCCGCGGCCGCCGGGGTCCGTCGGGTCGTCCTGCTCTCCTCGCAGGGCGTGGCGACCAGGCCGCTCGATCCGTCACGGGTGGCGATGCGCGCGGTGGAGGACGCCTTGCGGGAGTCCGGCCTGGACTGGGCCGTCCTGCGTCCGGGCGGCTTCGCCTCAAACGCCCTGGCCTGGGCGCAGTCCGTCCGCACGGAGGGGACGGTCGCCGCGCCCTTCGGCGATGTGGGGGTGCCGGTCGTCGACCCGGTGGACATCGCCGGGGTCGCGGCGGCCTGCCTGCTGGACGACCGGCACACCGGCCGGGTGTACGAGCTGACCGGACCGGAGGTGATCACGCCCCGACGGCAGGCGGAGGCGCTCGCCGCCGTGCTCGGCTCCCCCCTGCGGTTCCACGAACTCACCCGCGAGGAGGCCAGGGCCACGATGACCCGGTTCGTGCCGGTGGAACTCGCCGACGACACCCTGGACATCATCTCCGCCCCGAACCCGGCCGAACTGCGGATCAGCCCGGACGTGGAACGAGTCCTCGGCCGCGCCCCGCACCCCTTCACCGAGTGGGTCACCCGCAACATCGCCGCGTTCCGCTGAGGAACGACCCACCCGCACCACCCGGGCGCCTCGCGCGGCAGCGACCGCACGAGACGCCCGCCTCCGCCGGTCACTTCCACGGGTCACCGCCACAGCGCCACCACCGACGGCTCACCTGAGGAAGCCACACACCGGCCACCGGACCCCGCTCCGACGACGGAGAGACCGGGACGAGCCGGACGGCCGGGTCCGACGACGGCGATCACGCCGGGCCGCACAGCCCTCGGCCGCCCACTACCGGACGTTCACCCGCCCGGAGGAGCGACGACGTCTCCCGCCGCACGGTCGCCCGACGCCGGGTGGCGCGGACCAGCGACCAGTGCCGCGAGGTCCGGGGCGCCGGCCGGATCGTCCGTGTAGCGGGTGGTCGGCAGGCGCCCACGTCCCACGCGCCCACGACGACCGCAGCGCGCACCGACGGGGCGGGCCGGCCGCACGGCCGGGCCGCCCCGACCGGCGTCGCCGCGTACGGTCGCGTCGGAGTCAGCGGGCGACCTTCTCGGCCAGGTACGCCTCCCAGGTCCGCCTGCCCGCCGGTCGGTCGGGCGCGGTCAGGGCGCCGGAGCGGAAGGCGGCGCCGATCCTCCCCGGGATGAAGACCGGCAGGACGGGACGGCGCTTGCCCGCCGCTCGCAGCCAGTCCCTGGCCAGGCGGTCGGCCGGGTACACGGTGGGGCCGGCCAGGTCCGGCACCCGTCCCCAGCCCTCGGCCGGGGGCGCACCGGTGGCCGGATCGCCCAGGGCCAGCTCGACCAGGCGGTCCGCCACCTCGCCCTGGTCGACGGGCTGGCAGCGGGTGCCGGACGGCACGACGACCACCGGCAGCCTGGACAGGAACCCGAAGGCCGTGTTCAGCAGCTCGGGGAACTGACTTGCGCGCAGATTGGTCCAGCCGATCCCCGAGGCCGCGAGCAACCGCTCGCCCTCCCGCTTGATCCGGTAGTAGGGGTACGGGATCCGGTCGACACCGATGATCGAGATGTTGACGATGTGCTCGACTCCGGCGCGCGCCGCGGCTTCCAGCAGGTGCTCGAAGGCCGGAATGTCGTTCTTGAAGTGCCGGATGTCGGTCGCGCAGTGGATGACCGTGCGGACCCCGGCGAACGCCTCGTCCAGCCCGGTGCCGGCGGCCAGGTCACCGGTGAACCAGGCCACCCCCAGGTCGTCCGGGAGCACTGACCTGCGGGTGAGGGCCCGCACCGGCAGCCCGGTGCGGCGCGCCCGGTCCAGTACCTCCCGGCCGAGCACGCCCGTTGCGCCGGTCACCATGATCGCGTCGTTCTTCATCAGCCACAGCCCTTCTCGTTCTGCCGTCACCGATGAGGAACCGACGACTCACGTGTTCTGTGACAACCCGGAGCACTGGTGCGCCAGGAAGGCCAGTTTGTCCGGGTTCCTGATGAGCCGCACGCCGGTGATTCCGGCACCACCGAGCTCCAGCGCACCACAGGACGTCAGTGCGCCACCCTCCCAGCCCAGCACCATCGCGGTGCCGTTCGCCTCGACGACCTCGATCCGCACCCCGGTCGCCCACCGGGCGAACAGACCCGCCAGGAACCGGGCCACGTTCTCCCGGCCGACGACCGGCCGCCGCGCCGCGCCCACCTTGCCGCCGCCGTCCGACCAGGCGACCACCTGTCCGGCGAGCAGTTCCTCCAGCTGCGCCAGCTCGCCGTGCGCCGCGGCCTCCAGGAACCGCAGCACCAACTCGCCGCTCTCCCCCTGGGAGGAGACGAACCTCGGCCGCTCGTCGCCCAGATGCTGCTTGGCCCTGCGGTACAGCTGCCGCGCGTTCGCCTCCGAGCAGTCGAGCACGTCTGCGACGTCCCGGTGGCTGTAGTCGAAGGCGTCGCGGAGCACCATCGCCGCCCGCTCGGGCGGGGTCAACCGCTCCATCATCACCAGGACGGCCAGCGACACCGCGTCCCGCTGCTCCGCCGTCTCCATCGGCCCGAGCGCCCCGCCGTCGGTCCGGACCGGCTCCGGCAGCCACGGTCCGACGTACTCCTCGCGTCGGGCCCGCGCCGACGTCAGCCGGTTCAGGCACAGGTTGGTGGTCACCTTGGCCAGCCACGGCCCCGGCGCGGCGATCCGCTCCCGCTCGGCCCCGTGCCACCTCAGGTAGGCGTCCTGCACGGCGTCCTCGGCCTCCGCCGCCGATCCGAGCATCCGGTACGCCAACGAGAACAAGCGAGGCCGGTGCGCCTCGAACTCCTGAGCCTTCTCCATGGGAGCACACGCTAAATGATCACTCTCGGGAACCGGTACCTCGGCGGCGGATCGCCCGCGCGCCGGGAGCGGCGGAGAAGCCTGTGCCGGGCGACCGGACCCGGCGGATCACCCGACCCGGTCGGGACGCGGCCGGAGCTGGGCGCTGAGCACAGCCCCACCGGAGAGATCGGCGGGGTCGACACCCGCGCCGAGCCCCTCGGCGAGACGGCAGAAGAGGCCGCGCATGCCCAGCGGTCCGGTCTCCCCGGTGTCCGGGCAGGCGCCCAGCGCCCGCAGTTCGGCGTCGAAGCGGTGGGGGTCCCGGCCGGTGCGGTGCCGGGGCTCGATGCCCAGAAGGGTGTGCAGACCGGTCACCACCTGCCCGTCCTCGGCGTAGCGGAAGTCCACCAGGGGCTTCTCGTTGGCGTGCAGGGACAGCGCCGCCGTCCCCGTCGAGAGCTCACCGAGCAGTCCCTCGTCCTCGACGCACAGCCAACTGCCGTGCTCCCAGACCCACGCCCACGCCCCGTACCGGCCGGCGGTCACCACATAGGCGTCGTCCTCGTAGAGGAGGTCGTCGAACTCGTCCCTGAACTCCTCCTGGGTGCGCTCGGCCAGCGTGTCGGGGTCGGCGCCCATCCGCTCCAGGAGCCCGCGCGCAGTGAGGTCACGGGCGAAGGTGACGCTCAGCAGCGGCAGGTCCGTCCCGTACATCCAGCTCAGGCCACTCATCCGTAGTCCCTCCGTGCAGCGGTCGGCTCTCCCCGCGAGGCTAGACGGCGGGTACGACAGTCCGGCCCCTGCCGGGTCGGGGCACGGGCCGCACGCCGTGTCGTCCGGGTACCGCCCCGCCCCCTTCGTTCCCACTCTCGTCGGCCCTCCCACGGACAACGGACAACGGACAACCGACAGCCGACAGCGGCACCCACGCCCGACGTCGCCCACCCCACCACCGTCGGGTGGGCCGGCGCGGCGGTCAGACCCGGTCGACGAGGAGGGCGGTTCCGTCGAGGATGCGGTTCAGGCCGAAGTCCAGCGGGTCCTCGGCCCGGGGGGCGAAGGCTCCGGCCGCGATGGCGGCGGCGAGGGCGGGGTAGCGGTGGGCGTGGCGGTCGAGGGTGTCGGCGGCGAGGCGGTTCCACTCCTGCTCCCCCTCCTCGTCACGGTCGACGAGTTGCTGGGCGAGGTTGCGGATGTGGCCGATGACCAGGAGGACGGTGTCGTGCTGCTGGGCGGCGGACAGTCCGGTCGGGGCCAGCACGGCCAGGGCGGCGTCGAGCCAGGCCAGTTGGTTGGGGCCCATGAGCTGGCGGCGCATGGCAGTGGCGGTCAGGATCCAGGGATGGCGGCGGTAGAGCGCCCAGCACTGGCGGGCCCACTCGGTGAGCCCGGGGCGCCAGCCGGCGGACCCGGCGACGGCCTCGGACGGTACGCCGAGGGCGGAGTCCACCATCAGGTCGACCAGTTCGGCCTTGCCGGGGAAGTACCGGTACAACGCCATGGTGGTGACGCCGAGTTCGGCGGCGACACGCTGCATGGAGACCGCGTCCAGGCCTTCGGCGTCGGCGACCTCGATGGCACCGGCCACGATCCGCCCGGCGGTCAGTGACGGCTTCGGCCCGCGCCGGGGCTGGTCCTGCTCGCCCCACAGCAGCGCCAGGCTCACCTTCGGGTCGCGCTTCTTCTCCCTGCCGGCGGCCATGCGGGCTCCTCACTGCGTGCGACCGGTCGACCGGCCGCTCCCTCTCGTCGGCGGCCACCGCTTCTCGTTGACGGCACCTCAGAACTGTGTATACCGGGCCCGGTGCTTCCTCGACGACGTGCAGGCGCCGGTCAAGGAGTTCGCCCTGATCCGGGACGCCGGCCACTTCGCGTCCTTCCGCCACCCCGACCAGTTCCTGCACCTGATGCTCACCAAGGTCCGGCCGGTCGTCGCCACCGCCGGGCTCCACGCCGCGGGCCGGTGAGGTTGCCGGGGAGACGGGTCTTCCGCGCGCACTCGGGTGCGGGCCCGCGACAGCTTCTATGATCTTCGGCATGGCAACCCGACTTGTGCAGATCAACATGAAGGCCCGGGACGACTCCGCGCTCGGCCGGTTCTGGGCGGAGGCGCTCGGTTGGGGCCTCGACAGCGAGGGGCCCGGCGTGACCAACCTCGAACCCGTCGGCTTCAGCTACCCCGATCCCACGGCCGTCTGCATCGATCTCATTGCCCGGCCGGAACCCAAAACGGTCAAGAATCGGGTGCACCTCGACCTGGCCACCACCTCGACGGCCCATCAGACGGAGCTGGTCGCACGGCTGCGGGACCTCGGCGCGACGCTCGCCGACGTCGGTCAGGGCGACGTCCCCTGGACCGTCATGGCCGACCCGGAGGGCAACGAGTTCTGCGTCCTGGAGCCCCGCCCGGTCTACCGGGACACCGGGCCGATCGCCGCGGTGGTGGTCGACTGCGCCGACCCACGGGCGATGGCCCGGTTCTGGGGCGAGGCGATGGACTGGACACTGCACGAGGTCACCGACGACTACGCGACCATGCGCTCCGCCGCAGGCGTCGGCCCCTACCTGGAGTTCATCCGCACCCCCGACACCAAGAGCGGGTGGAACCGCGTCCACCTCGACCTCCGCCCCTACCGCGGTGACGACCACGCGGCGGAGGCGGACCGGCTGCGCGCCCTGGGCGCCACCGATCCCGGTGTCGACCAGTCCGAGATCCACTGGACGATCCTGGTCGACCCGGAAGGCAACGAGTTCTGTCTCCTCAGCCCCGGCTGACTCCGGCCGAGGCCCGACCGGCTCCGACCGGCCCGGAGAGCGCGGGCGTCCGCCGCACCCGGCTGGCGGACGCCGGTAGGACCGGGGACCGGCCGGCGCCGGGCCGGCGCGACCTCGCCCGCGCGAGGGGCGGGCGCCGCTCCACCCGATCGCCGAGGCCCTGCTGCGCGGGGCGGCGGCGGGGCAGGCTAGTTTACTCGGGTGAGTCTCCTCGATGATGTGGCCGAGCACGACAGCTGGCGATGCTGGGTGTGCGACGAACCGGTCGACCCCGACAAGTCGGTGAACGACCCGCGCGGGCCCAGCGTTGACAGCCGGACCGCCGACCGGAAGGCCAAGGTCGCCGAGCGGCTCGCGCACCGCGGGTGCAACTCCCGCAAGGGCGCGGTCAAGGTGGTCATCGCCTGGCCGGACCGCCTGTACGTGGTCGAGCCCGCGCCGCTGATCGCCGTGGCCGCAAGGCTGGAGCGCAAGGGCGGCCGCGAGATGGTGGGCCGCTGCCCGACCAGGCAGGACGCCCAGGAAGCCGCGGACTGGCTGGTGGACCGGTTCTCCCGGCTGGTACCGGACCTGCCGGTGACCGCCCACATCGAGCCGGGCGGCGGCCAGTTCCTCGTCACCCTGGCCACCGGCCGCCGCTGACCGGGGATCACCGGCACGAGCGTCGCAGGCCGATCCAGCACCCCGGCGGGACCCGCCCGGACGGTCCGGCGACTCAGGCCGTCCGGGCCGCCTTGAGCACCTGGGCCGACGTGCCCACGGCGCCCTGCGAGTAGCCGGCGATCAACAGGCGCAGCGCCCGCTCGGTCGCCCCGTCCGCCGGGGTGAGCACCATCAGCCGCTGGTCGGAGCCGTCCGTGGCGGCGAGCTGGTCGTAGCAGAGGGCCAGCTCCCCGCCCACCGGGTGTCGCATCCGCTTGCTGCCGTGGGACCGCTCGCGCACCGTCCTGTCCTCCCACCAGAGGGCGAACTCCGGGCTGCCGTCCAGGAGTTGCGCCACGACCGCGTGCAGCCGCGGGTCGCCTCGATGCCGTGCGGAGGCCGAGCGCAGCGCACCGACCGTCTCCCGCGCGAACTGCTCCCAGGACGGCTGGGTCCGGCGGTTCTCCGGGTCCAGGAAGGTCAGGCACGCCGTGTTGGCGGCCGTACCGGTGCCGAACCCGTCGCCGAACAGCGCGCGGGCCGCGCTGTTCCACGCCAGGACGTCGAGGCGGTGGTCGATGACGTAGGCGGGCAGCAGCGGCATGCCGTCCAGTATCGCCCGCAGGGACGCCGCCGGCGCGGTGGCGACATGCCGGCGCGGGGGCACCTCGCCGCGCGCGGTGAGGTGCACGTACTCGCGCTCCGCGGGGGTCAGCCGCAGCGCGTCGGCGATCCCCTCCAGCACCGCCGAGCCGGGGGTCCCGGCGCGGCCCTGCTCGAGCCGGATGTACCAGTCGACGCTCACCGCCGCGAGCTCGGCCACCTCCTGGCGGCGCAGGCCCGGGGTGCGGCGGCGCGCGCCCGCCCGCAGGCCGACGTCGCCCGGCGGGGTCCGCTCGCGCGTCGCCCGCAGGAACGCGCCCAGTTCGGCGCGGGGCCCGTTCTGTCGATCGTTCACAGCGACATCGTCGCCGGTCGGGCGCCGCGCGGTCCACGCCGGAGGGTGGCACGCCGCGTACCAGGATGCGCGCGGCCTCCCCCGGGGCGCCGGGCGCCGGAAGGCTGGTCCCGACCGAACACCACCGTGCGACCCGGAACGGAACCACCCATGAAGCGCTCGACCCGCGTGACCGCCCTCGCCGCCACCACGGCCGCCACCGTCGCCCTCGCCGGCGCCGCCTCGACGGCGGCCCACTCCGCCACCCAATCGGACCGCTTCGGGCACACCGAGGTGCGCACGGGCGTCCCCCGGCACACGCCCCGGTTCACCGTGACCAGCCCCGACTGGCGGAGCGGGACGGTCCCGGCGGCCGGCTACGCGAACGCCTTCGGCTGCTCCGGCGCCAACCAGGCACCGACCGTCCACTGGTCCGGCGCCCCCGCCGGCACCCGCAGCTACGCCGTCTCGCTCTTCGACCCGGACGCGCCGACCGGCAGCGGCTTCTGGCACGCGATGACCTGGGACATCCCGGCCACCGTCACGACCCTCACCGGCGCCACACCGGCCGGCGCGGTCGCGGGGCCCAACGACACCGGCGCCACCGGCTACCTGGGCCCCTGCCCGCCGGCCGGCGACCGCGCGCACCACTACGTGCTCCGGGTGGTGGCGCTGGACGTGCCCGGCCTGGGCCTGGCCGCGACCAGCACCCCCGCCGTGGCCTCCTTCTCGATGGCGATGAGCGGACACATCCTCGCCACCGCGGAGCTGACCGCCACCGCCCGGCGCTGACCCGCCCGCCGCTGACCGTCCCGGCTCCCGGGGCGGCGCCGACCACGACGGTGGCACGGAGCACCGGGAGCCGCTTCTACACCGGGAGCCGCGTCTAGAGGAGGCCCAGGTGGGCCTCGACGCCGGCCCCGTCGCAGCTGGCGTCCCACAGGCGCCCGGCGACGGCCGGATCGGTCATGTGGGCCCGCGCGGGCTCCAGCCGCGGCGCGCCGCGCAGGCCGAAGGCCCTGGGCCCCCACAACTGCCCTCCCCGCACCCGCGGGTCCAGGACCGCCCGGACGATCGGCCACGCCCCGGCGTCCTTGCCCTGGAGCAGCAGCCCGGCGGGCAGCGCGCGCAACCGGGTGCCCCGGGACGCCGCGTGCACCCCCGGGCGGGGCGGGGTCAGGGAGTCCAGGGCGCCGCCGGGGTGGGCCACCACGCTGAGCAGGGTGCTGCCGCGGGCGCGCAGGCGCCGGTCCAGCTCGAAGGCGAAGGACATCTGCGCCAGCTTCGACCGTCCGTAGGTACGCCCGGGGCGGTAGTCCCGAAGCGACTGGAGGTCGTCCGGGTCCAGCCGCTCGGAGCGCGCCGCGAAGCTCCCCACCGTGACGATCCGGGCGGCCGGCGCCGCGGACAGCAGGGGCGCCAGTGCCCGGGTCAGCGCGACGTGGCCGAGGTGGTTGACCCCGAACATCAGCTCGTGACCGTCCTCCGTCGTCCGCCGCGGCGGGTCGTCGAGCGCGACGCCCGCGTTGTGGACCACCGCGTCGAGGCGGTCGAGCCCGAGGCCGTCCGCGACACCGCGCACGGACGCCAGGTCGGCGAGGTCCAGCGGAAGGTGGCGCAGCCGGGCAGCGGGAACACGCGACCGGATCGCCGCCATGGCGGCACCCGCCCTCCCCCGGTCCCGGCAGCCGAGCACCACGACGGCCCCGGTCGCGGCGAGCTGCTCCGCGACGAAGTAGCCGATCCCGGCGTTGCCTCCGGTGACCAGGAAGGACTTGCCGTCGGCGGACGGCAACCGGTGGACGTCCCACGGCGGGCTCAGGGGTGCGGGGGTCATGACGAGTGGCTCCTTCGACTGGGGGAGGTGTGCGGACGGCGGCGCCGACCTGACCCATCACACAGCGGCCGACTCACCGATCACTGATAGATCGCCGTCATCACCGACAGCCCCCCGTCACCTCCCCGAACGCACCGCCGGGCACGGCGCCTCGGCCGGCGGTCGAGCACCGCTCGGAGGCGGCTGATCCCCCGGCCGCCCCACCGCGGCCGCAAGGCCGCGAGGCCGTCGGTCACGACTCGCTGGGAGCGTCCTCGCCGCCGGTGCGGGCGGCGGCGAATCGCCATGCCTCGATGTCGCGGTAGCGGATCGGCCCGGGGCCGCGGCCGATGTTGCTGCCGACGAGGTGGAGGCGTTCGGTCCGCCAGGGCCGGCCGACGAACCCGGCGAGTCCGGCCGCGGCCTGCGGCACGCTGGTGGGGTCGTCGCGGCGGGACCGTGCCAGCGTCAGATGGGGGCGCAGGGGGCGTTCCGTGAACGGGATCCCGCAGGACCTGATGACGCTCCGGACGTCGGTGGCGAGCAGGTGCAGTCCGTCCAGGTCGCCGTCGATCCCGCTCCACAGCAGGCGCTGGTCGAAGTGGCCGCCGCCCCGCAGGCCCAGGCGCAGAGCCGGGCGCGACGCGGCCTGGCCGGCGAGCGCCGACCGCAGCAGCGGCACCGCCGTGGCGGGCAGTTCGCCGAGGAAGGCCAGAGTGATGTGCCAGTCCTCGATCCGGTTCCACCGCAGCCGCGGGTACCCGGCGTAGGCGGGTCGCAGGGCCCGGGCCAGTTCGTCCTTGGCATCGTCGGGCGGGGCCAGCGCCACGAAGACGCGCAGGGTCGAGGGCTCGGGTCGATCGTCCACGAGGGGGCAGGCTAGCCGAGGCCGGTCCGCCCGCGCGCGCCGGGGGCGAGGGTGCGTGGCGGGGGCGAGGGTGCGTGGCGGGACGGGCGCGGCTCGGGCGTTCGCGTCACCGGGCTGGTCGTGACCCCGCCGGACGAGACGAAGCCGGTCACCCTCACCTGGCCGGGCACCGGCGCCCTGCCCGTCACGGACGGCGGCGGCTCCCCGGTGAAGGTCGGCCCGATCGGAAGCGCCGGCCAGGGCAACCGACGCACCCGCCGGGCGCACCGCCGAAGGCCGTCCGGCCGGTGCGCCGCCGGCCGGCCCGCGTCCGGGGCCGACCGGGGTCACGGCTCCACGTAACCTCTTCCTGTGCCCGACTCCCGCCTGCTTCGCGTCGCCGTCCTCGTCCTGGAGGGCGCGAAACCGCTCGATGTCGGCATTCCCGCCCAGGTCTTCACGACCCGCGCGAGCATGCCGTACGAGGTGCGGGTGTGCGGGGCCGCGCCCGGTCCGGTGACCGGCGGTGACGGCCTGTCGTACCTCGTCGCCCATGGCCTCGACGCGCTGGCGTGGGCCGACATCGTCTTCGTCCCCGGGTACCGGTTCCCGGGCCGCGACGACCCGCCGCGGGCCGTCGTGGACGCGCTGATCGCCGCCCACCACCGGGGCGCGCGGCTCGCCGCCATCTCGACGGGCGCCTTCGCGCTCGCCGCCACGGGCCTGCTCGACGGCAAGCGCGCCACGACGCACTGGCACTACGCGCGGGCCCTCGCGGCGAAGCACCCGCTCGTCCAGGTCGACGAGAACGTCCTGTTCGTCGACGAGGGCAGCGTCCTGACGTCCGCCGGCGCGGCCTCGGGCATCGACCTGTGCCTGCACATCCTGCGCGGCGACCTCGGGGTGGCCGCGTCGAACCACGCCGCCCGTCGCCTGGTCGCCGCCCCCTACCGCAGCGGCGGCCAGGCGCAGTACGTGCCGCGCAGTGTGCCCGAGCCACTCGGCGAGCGGTTCGCCGCCACCCGCGAGTGGGCGCTGCACCGGCTCGGCGAGCCCCTCACCCTCGAACTGCTCGCCCGGCACGCCGCGGTGTCGCCGCGCACCTTCTCGCGGCGCTTCGTCGACGACACGGGGTACACCCCGATGGAGTGGGTCATGCGGGCCCGCCTGGACCGGGCCCGTGAGCTGCTGGAACGCTCCGAGCGGCACATCGAGCAGATCGCCGCCGACGTCGGTCTGGGCACCGGTGCCAATCTGCGGCTGCACTTCCGTCGCATCCTCGGCACGACGCCGAGCGAGTACCGGCGCACCTTCACGGCCCAGCAGTCCTAGAAGCAGCCCGGGCCGTTCCGCGCGGGGTGTTCCGGGTCTACGGCGTCCCGGCCGGGGGCGGGCCGGAGGCTCCGACGGCCTTGGCGCAACGCGTGGCGAGGTGCGCGAACGCGCTCCCGCGTTCGGGCGGGCCGACGACCTCGATGTCGGCGTCGAAGCTGCCCAGGGCGGCGGCCAGGCCGGTCCAGGACCAGGATCCGAGGACGAGTCGGCAGCGGTCGGGGCCGAGCGCTTCGACGATCCCGTCCCGGGCGAAGCCGGCGACGGTGGGGGCGGGGAGGCCGAGCACGACCTCGCCTCGTCGCCTTCCTGGACGACGGCCGGGGCCCGCTCGGATCACCTTCGAGGACGGGTGAGCTGGCGTGATCCTTTTGAACCGTGGCAATCACGCCGCTGTCGTGAGCGGGCGCCGTACGCGAGATTTGGTGGTGAACCGAAGGGACACCACTCATGACGCGCATCGCCATCAACGGATTCGGCCGCATCGGACGCAATGTGCTGCGTGCGCTGCTGGAACGTGACAGCGACCTGGAAATCATCGCGGTCAACGACCTCACGGAGCCCGCCATCCTCGCGCGGCTGCTCGCCTACGACACGACGGCCGGCCGGCTCGGCCGCCCGGTGACCGTCGACGGAAACGCCCTCGTCGTCGACGGCCGTCGCATCACGGTGCTCGCCGAGCGTGAACCCGCGCAGCTGCCGTGGGCCGAACTCGGCGTGGACATCGTGCTGGAGGCGACCGGTCGCTTCACCTCGGCCGGGGCCGCCCGCGCCCACCTCGCCGCCGGCGCGAAGAAGGTCCTGGTCAGCGCACCGTCGGACGGTGCCGATGTGACGCTGGCGTACGGGGTCAACACCGACGCCTACGACCCGGCCGCGCACACGATCGTCTCGAACGCCTCCTGCACGACCAACGCCCTCGCGCCACTGGCCGCGGTGCTCGACGACCTCGCCGGCATCGAGCACGGCTTCATGACGACGGTGCACGCCTACACGCAGGAGCAGAACCTGCAGGACGGCCCGCACCGCGACGCCCGCCGGGCCCGTGCCGCCGCCGTCAACATCGTGCCGACCACGACCGGCGCCGCCAAGGCGATCGGCCTCGTACTGCCGAACCTGGACGGCAAGCTGTCGGGCGACTCGATCCGCGTGCCGGTGCCGGTGGGCTCGATCGTCGAACTCAACACCACCGTCACCCGCGACGTGACGCGCGACGAGGTCCTCGCCGCGTACCGCGCCGCGGCGCAGGGGCCGCTCGCCGGCATCCTCGAGTACTCGGACGACCCGCTCGTGTCGTCCGACATCACGGGCAATCCGGCCTCGTCCATCTTCGACTCGGCCCTGACCCGCGTCGACGGCCGGCACGTCAAGGTGGTCGCCTGGTACGACAACGAGTGGGGCTTCTCCAACCGCGTGATCGATACGCTCCAGCTCCTCGCCGCCAACTGACGGCAAGTCAGCTACCGCGGAACGCTCGACCGGGATCTCCCGGTCGAGCGTTCCGCACGCGCGCACCCGACAAGCAGCGGACGAACCGGCCGGGCCTCGGCGTGCGCACGTTGACCGCGAGCAGCCGTTCCAGCTCCTCCTCGGTGAGCTGCCCGACAACGCCACACCGCCGGCCTCGGCGACCGGCTCCGGAGGGTGACGGGCACCGACCCCGGCGGTGGGCCGAACGGGTGAACCGCAAGCCCGCCCGGCGTCGACCACCCGCCACCCACCGTGTCGCCGACACCACGGGTACCCCCCGTTCACGGGCCCCGCTCGCCGGCATCGGCCACACTCCGTCGCCACCCGGCCGCAACCCCATCCGGGCCGTGGCGCAAGCGGGTTCACGACGCCGGTGACGCTGAGCGAACGTCATGCGGGAGGCCGTTTCGGCTCGGCCCCGATGGCAAGGCGCTCCTCAGACCCATGGAGGAGGCGTAACTGATGATCACCGAACAGCAGATCCGTACCGTCCTCGACCACCCGGTCCACGATGCCGACGGCCACCGCATCGGCAAGGCCGACCACCTGTTCCTCGACGACATGACGGGCAAGCCGGAGTGGGTGAGCGTCAAGACCGGATGGTTCGGGACGAGCGAGTCGTTCGTCCCGATCCGCGATGCCCGGATCGTCGACGACCACCTCGAAGTGCCCTACCCGAAGGCCACCGTCAAGGACGCGCCCAACGTCGACGTCGACGGCGGCAACCACCTCTCCGCCCAGGAGGAGCACCGTCTGTACGACCACTACGGCATCGCCTGGGACAACGCCTGGCACGAGGCCAACCAGCCCGGCGACGGCGGGTGGGCCCACTCCGGGGAGCGGACCGCGGCCACCGGCGCGGCAGGCGCTGCCGCCGCCACCGCGGGTACGGGCGCCCGGGCGGGTACCGCGGCCGACCAGGACGACGCGATGACCCGCTCCGAGGAACGGATGACCGTCGGGACCGAACGCCACGAGGCCGGCCGCGCCCGCCTGCGCAAGTACGTCGTGGAGGAGGAGCAGCAGCGGACCGTACCGGTGCGCCACGAGGAGGTCCGCGTCGAACGCGAGCCGATCACCGAGGCCAACCGGGACGCCGCACTCGCCGGTGAGCCCATCGGCGAGGCCGAGCACGAGGTCGTGCTGCACGAGGAACGGCCGGTGGTCCGGACCGAGGCCGTGCCGGTGGAACGGGTGCGGCTGACCACCGAGGAGCTCGTCGAGCAGGAGACCGTGACCGGCACGGTCCGCAAGGAGCGGATCGAGGCGGAGCTGCCCGAGGACCCGCCCGCGACGGGCAAGGACCGGCGCCGCTGAGCCACCGGCGCCGCCGAGCGCGGTACCGGTGTCCGGACGGGCACGGGAGCAGAACGCGCGGGCGGGCACGGCAGGGGTCGCCAGGACCCCGGCCGTGCCCGCCCGCCCTCCCCCGAGCCGGGCCGAGCCGAGCCGAGCAGCCGGGCCGAGCCGGGCGGGTCGGCTAGTTGGGGGCGGCGGCCATCGAGGTGACCGCCTCCGCCACGCTGGACCGGTAGATGCCCATCTGCGGGTTCAGGACCCGTGCGCCGTTGCCGAGCGGGAAGTTCCGGGTGTTGGCGAGCGGCATGTTGGTGTCATCGTCGTCGACCAGCACGTTGAGCTCGTTGATGCCGGGGACGGTACCCGTGGTGGCACCGCTCGGGTCGAGGTCGATCACCGCGTAGGCGCTCTGGCCCGCCGGGACGGCGAACCGCGCCGTGCCGCTCGCGAGCACCGGCTTGATGTTCTTGCTCCGGTCGGCGGCGGTGGAGTTGCCCAGGTCGACCCCCGGGGTGGAGCTCAGGCTGCAGGCGGCCGTACCGCTGTTGCGTACCTCGATCACCCACTGGGTCGGGGCCCCGGCCCGGGCCGTCGCGTGGATCGCCAGGCTGTCGATGGCGCACGGGCGGGCGGCGGCGCCGGCACTCCCGCCGTCGGGCCGGGTGCCGCTCGACGGGCTCACCCCGGACGGCGTGTGCGACGCCGCTCCGGTGGCCGGCGCGCTCGTCCTGGGCGCACCGGTGGCACCGGGCGCCGAGGGGGCACCGGTGGCCGGCGCGCCCGTCGCGGAGGGCGTCACGGCCACCGCGGTGGTCGCGGGCGCCGTCGAGCCGCCGGCCGCGTCGGTGTTGTCGGGCCCGCAGGCGGTCAACGCGAGACCCGCCCCGGCGACGAGCACGACGGAGGCGAGCAGCGGACGGCGGCGGCGGACGAACATGGTGGCTCCCCGATGGTGGCGCGTACTGAACTGTGTTCGGACACACCACAGGACGACCGGCCGACCGCGAATGGTGGCATGCACAGCGTCACAATCATGAGGACAGGACGGCGACGGAACCGTGACATTCGGTCGGGTACAACGCAGTTGACAGGGCGCCACCTCTCGGCAGCCCAACCCACCCTTCCGGTGGGGGCGGACCGGCCCGCCCCCACCGCACGGCCCACCGCCGTCCGCGCTCCGAGGTCCGAGGTCCGAGCGGTGGCGCCGGTCAGTCCTCCCGGCCCTACCCCTGTCCCTGGCCCCGGCCCTGGTCGTCGCCGTCGCCGTGGTGCCCGGTGGTGCGGGCGTAGACCTGGTAGTCGGTGTGTTCCGGGCCGCCGGGGCCGGTCAGCAGATTGCCGCTGGTCGAGCCGAACACCACCGTGTCGCCGCGGGCGTCAACGGCCGGGTCGACCGACGATCCGTTGCCGAGCGAGCCGTCCGGTGCGGTGGAGACCCGCTCGGTGCGGCCGGTGCGCAGGTCGTGGCGGTAGACGTCCCAGCCCGCGTGCTGCGGGCCCGCCACCAGGTTGTCGGCGGCGGAGGAGTAGTACACCCAGCGGTTGTCGGCGGTGATCCGGCCGTGGTCGGAGGAGCCGACCGAGGCGGTGCCGGGAAGGCCACCGCTGATCTTCGTGACGGTGCCCTTCCCGAGGTCCCGGACGTACAGCACGGTGTGGTACCGGTGGCCGTTGGTCGACCCGCCGGGCTCGGGCAGGGCGTAGATCGCGCGCCGCCCGTCGGGGCTGATCGTCGCGTCGAAGCTCGCGTAGCCGAGCGTGCCGTCGGGGGCGAGGCTGGCGGCGGAGATCCGGCCGGACGCCACGTCGTACGTGTAGTAGACGCCGGTCGTCGGCCGGGCCAGACCGGGCCGGGCGCCGCGGGGGAGGTCCGCGCCGCTGCCTGGGGCGAGTTCCACGTCGGCGGCGGGACCGGCGGCGCCGGCCGCGGGCGCGGGGGTTCGGTCGGCGGGGGTCTGGTCGGCGGGGCTCTGGTCGGCGGGCAGCAGGTTGCCTGCCAGTGAGGTGAAGCCGACGGTGCGGCCGTCCGCGCTGATCGTCGGGTTGAGGGACATGCTGTCGCCCGGCTTGCCGTCCACGCCGCGGGTCACCAGGCGGGTCTTCCCCGTCCAGCGGTCGGTGACGTAGATGTTGTAGTCCCAGGTGTAGGGCCTGGCCAGCGAGGCGCCGTCGCCCTGGGGGGCCGGGACGAGGTCGGTCCGGCTGGAGACGAACGCCACGTAGCGGCCGTTCGCGCTGACGGAGGGCGCGTACGAGGCGTGGAACCGGTCGGTGTCGGTGCTGACCGGTCCGCCGCTGACCAGTTCGGTGCGGCCGGTGCGGCGGTCCCGGACGTACACCTCGGTGCGTCCCGGGACCGGCAGGCCGGGGACCACGTTCACCGCGTCGCTCTCGAAGGCGACGTAGCGGCCGTCGGCGTTGATCGCGGCGTAGTCGGTGAAGCCGTCCAGCGCGTTGTCGTCGTCGGACAGGTTGACCCGCTCGGTGCGGCCGGTCGCCAGGTCGCGGACGTAGGCGTCGCGTCCGCTCTTCGCGGGCTGGGAGACCAGGTTGGTCGCCCATGAGGTGAAGAGCGCGTAGCGGCCGTCGGCACTGATCTGCCGGTTCCAGGACTGGTCGTCCGGCCCGGCGCCGTTCACCCCGACGCTGACCTGGACGGTGCCGCGCGCCGCCGGACGGGCCTGGGCGGGCACGGCGGTAACGGCGGTCACGGCGAGTACGGCCGCCGCCGCGAGGACGCTGCCGCCGCCGGCCAGCCACCGGTTGCGGGTGGTGCGGGTGGTACGTGCCATGGGTCTGTCCCTTCCCCTGGTGATCGCCCGGCCGGGCTCCCTCCCGGCAGCGGGCTCCCGACGAGCCAATCGTCGGGAGGCACGGCGGTCAACGGTCCCGGGGGATCCCGGCGGAAGATACGCCAACGAACGTATCCCGCGCGGGGGCGCGAAGCGGTACGTACTCCGCGCGGCGGCACCTCTCCCCCGCGGCGGCGCGCATCCCGCGCGGAGCGGCGAGCCGGTGCGGAGGCACCCGCTCGGCGGCTCACCCGGCCGGGATCAGCACGGGCTTGACCACGCGCCCCTCGTCACAGTCGCGCTCGGCCTCGTTGACCGCGGCGAGCGGATACGTCCGGATCAGCTGGTCGAAGGGGAACCGCCCGGCCTGCCACAGTGCGGTCAGCCTCGGCACCAGCAGCCCCGGCACCGCGTCCCCTTCGCAGAGGTGGGAGATCCGCCGGCCCCGGTCCAGTGCCCCCGGTTCGATCGCCAGCGCGCCGCTCAGCCGGGCCACCAGTGCGAGGTGTCCGGTCGGGCGCAGCGCCAGGAGCGCGTCGTTGATCAGCCGGACGGAGCCGGTGGTGTCCAGCGCGTACCGGGCGCCGCCGTCGGTCAGGCGCCGGATGCGGCCGGGCAGGTCGGCCGAGGTGGCGGGCAGCGGGACGGCGCCGAACCGTTCGGCGAGGGCGAGCCGTTCGGTGTACCGGTCGACGGCCACGGTGACGGCGCCGGCGGCGGTGGCCGCCATCACCGCGGCCAGGCCCACCGCTCCGGCGCCGAAGACCGCGACGGTGTCGCCCGGACCGGCCGCGAAGGTGTTCAGGACCGCTCCGGCGCCGGTGAGGAAGCCGCAGCCGAGCGGTCCGAGCAGTTCGACCGGCAGTGCGGGGTCGACCCGGACGGCGTTGCGGGCCAGGACCACCGCGTACTCGGCGAACGAGGACTGGCCGAACCACCGGGGAGCCAGTCCTCCCCCGGCCGCGTCGGTGAACCGCGCGGCGTGCTCCGTGCGCCCGCCGAAGAGGTTGAGCGCGGCGAAGGAGTCGCAGTAGGCGGGGGCCGCGCCCCGGCAGTTGCGGCAGTGGCCGCAGGAGTCGAAGCTCAGCACGACGTGGTCCCCGACGTGCAGGCCGGTGTCCGGGCCGGCCGTCTCCACCACGACTCCCGCCCCCTCGTGGCCGAGGACGGCCGGCAGCGGTGAGCGGCCCGCCGAACGCCGGACGGCGAGGTCCGTCCGGCACATTCCGCAGCCCGCGATCCTCACCAGGACCTCGCCGTCGGCCGGGCCCGTCCCCAGGGCCACCTCCTCGACCGTGAACGGCCCCTGGTGGGAGCGCAGGACCGCCGCGCGGAACCTCACCCTTCCTCCGGGCGGTGCACGACGAACGGCCTGAGGTTCCCGTAGAGCCCCCACGGCCCGCCCGCGACGCCGACCCCGCTCTCCTTGATGCCCGCGAAGGGCTGGGCGAGGGAGAGCTCGGCGTGGTGGTTGATCCAGGCCGTCCCGCACTCCAGCCGGTCGGCCACCGCCTCGGCGCGGTCGAGGTCCGTCCCCCAGACCGAACCGCCCAGACCGAAGCCGGTGTCGTTGGCCGCCGCGACGGCCTCGTCGACGCTCCGGTAGGCCAGCACCGGCAGGACCGGTCCGAACTGCTCCTGCGTCACCACCGGGCTGTCCGGCGGGACATCGGTGAGGACCGTCGGGGCGAAGAAGTGGCCCGGCCGGTCCAGCCGGTGGCCGCCGGCGGCGGCCCGGGCGCCGTCCGCCAGGGCCCGGGCCGTGTAGTGCTCGACGCGGGCCAGTTGGGGGGCGTTGTTGAGCGGCCCCAGCTGGGTGCCCGGGTCGAGCCCGGGGCCGACGACGGCGGCCCTGGCGCGCTGCGCGAGGGCCTCGACCACCTGGTCGCGGAGCCGGGCCGGGGCGTAGACGCGCTTGACCGCCATGCACACCTGCCCGCAGTTGCGGAACGCCGCCCAGAACAGCCGGTCCGCGATCCGCTCGACGTCCACGTCCTCCAGCAGGATCGCGGCGTCGTTGCCGCCCAGCTCCAGGGTGACCCGGGCCAGCGAGGGCGCCGCGCCCGCCGCGACGGCCCGGCCGGTCGGGATCGACCCGGTGAAGCTCACGTGCCGGATCCCCGGGTGGGAGACGAGCCGGGCACCGAGCGGTTCGAGCCCGGTGACGATCGTCAGGACGCCCTCGGGGAGCGCGCCGGCGAGGACGGACCCCAGCAGCCGGGTGGCGAGGGGAGTGAACGGGGAGGGCTTGAGGACCACCGTGTTGCCCGCCGCGAGCGCGGGCGCGAACTTCGCCGCCGCGAGCTGGAGGGGGAAGTTCCACGGCACGATCGCCGCCACCGGCCCGAGCGACCGCCAGCGGACCTCGCTGCGGACCGGCCGGCCGTCGTCGATCGGCCGGGGCACGGGGGCGAGCCCGGCGAAGTAGCGCAGTCGGGCCGCCGTACGGGCGACCTCGGCGGACGACTCGGCGAGGGGTTTGCCCTGTTCACGGGTGAGCAGCGGGGCCAGCTCGGCGCCGGCCGCCTCCACCGCGTCGGCCGCCGCGAGCAGCGCGCGGGTGCGGGCGGCCGGGTCGGCCCGCCAGCCGCGCCAGGCCTGGTGGGCCCGGCCGACGACGGTGTCGAGTTCCTCGGGCCGCTGGTCGGGAGCCTCGTCGAAGGCCTCGCCCGTCGCCGGGTCGAGGACGGCGAAGTGCTCGCCGCGTGGGCCCGGCGAGCGCCGGGGCACGGGTGTCGGCAGCATGCCGGCAGTCAGCTCTGCGCGACGGCGGCCGCGTGCTCGCGGGCGTGCCGGTCCATCTCGGCCCGGAAGGCGGCCACCAGGTGCGGCCGGATCCTGCCCACCGTGCGGTCGCCGCCCTCGCAGACCGCCCCGCGCACCCCGACGATGTCGGTCCCGATCCGGGTCAGCTCGCCGAGGTCGCCGAGTCGGACGCTGCCCGCGAGGGCCGCGAGCAGCCCGGCCTCGTGGGCGAGGCGGACGAACTCCGCGCACGCGTCCGGCGGGACGTGGTCGAACAGCCGACTCCCGTCCTTGATCGCGGTGTCGAGCATGGCCGCGTCGGAGCCGGAGCGGAGGGCGATGTCGGGCAGGGCGAGCGGGTTGACGCAACCGATCCGGTGGGCGTCCGCGTAGCCCGAGGCGACGACGAAGGCGTCCGGCCGGTAGTCCTTCACCGCCCGGACCACCCCGCGCATGACCTCGACGGCCTGGTCCGGGGTCGTGCACCCGTAGAGGCCGACCTTGATGTACGTGGCTCCGGAGACCGCCGCTCCGAGCGCCGCCTGCGCGACCGTCCCCGGCTTGTACGGGACGTCGCCGACGGTGGCGGAGACCGGCTTGTCCGCCGGGACGGCGTCGCGGATCTCCCGGATCACCCACGGGAAGTTCGCGCCGAGCGAGCCCTCGTCGGGCTTCTTGACGTCGACGATGTCGAGGTGCTCCGCGGCCTTCGCGCAGTCGAGGGCCTCCTCGACGCTGTCCGGGGAGATGAGAAGCAACACGGTGGGCCCCTTCCGCCGCAGGTCCGCCTGCCCGGGGGCAGGTGGGCGGAGTCGCCCGGATCACGTGCGGTCCGCTCATCATCGCGGCGGCCCCCGGACGTCGGTAGAGCGCACGGAGCGCGAACGGGTCGTTGGGACGGCGCGCCCGGCGCACCGTGCGCCGTCCGCGCCCTCCGCGCCGACGCGAGCCGGCCGTACCGCGTGAACCGGCCGGGCCGTCCGGCCGGGCCGCCGGGGTGCGCCGGCCGGGGCGGCGCGGGCCCGGCGGTCGTGGTCGGGGGCGCGGCCGCCGTACAGTACCGGGACGACCCGCAGCTTCGTCACCGTCCTGGTGGCACGCGATCGCGGTCGGGGGTGCGGACGGCGGATCCCGGCGGACTTCATGGCATGATCAACACCCGCGTCGGACGCGAGTGGACGCCTGCCATCCCCGCCCCGCCCCCGACCGCCCCGACCGGCCGCACGCACCGCCGCCCCCACCAGGCCTCCGACCACCCGAGGGCCGGGCCGCCAGCCCTGCCCAGCGGACCACCGCGGCCGCCACCAGGCACGTCGCACACGGCGTAAACTTCAACCACGACGACAAGGGACCATCTGTGGCAACCGACTACGACGCCCCCCGCAAGACCGACGACGACGGGTCGCACGACAGCATCGAGGAGCTGAAGACCCGCCGCACCGACACCTCCTCCGGCGCCATCGACGCCGTCGACCAGCTCGAATCGACGGACGGTGTCCAGCTGCCCGGCGCGGACCTCTCGGGCGAGGAACTCACCGTCACCGTGCAGCCGATGCTGTCCGACGAGTTCACCTGCGTGAACTGCTTCCTGGTGCACCACCGCAGCCGTCTCTCGCGCATGAAGAACGGCCGCCCCCTCTGCGTCGACTGCGACTGACCGACGGCCGCCGGCCCGCGACCGCGGCTGGACGACGACCGCGACCGGCCGACGACGGCGACCGGGGGCCGGGGCCGCGGTACCGCCGCCCCGGTCCGGTTCCGGCAGGCGACTGCCGGAACCGCCCGTCACGCGGGTACCGGGGCCGGCACGATCCAGAGCTCGCCCGGGCCGTTGACCACGGCGGACCGCAGCCGCACGGGCGGCGGGCCCTCCGGAGCCAGGACGGCGTCCGGGTAGGAGCCGAAGAACCCGGACAGAGCCACTTCGGCCTCCAGGCGTGCCAGCGGGGCGCCGAGGCAGACGTGCGGGCCGTGGCCGCCGCACGGAGCCGGCCTCGTTCGCCCGGCGGACGGTCCCGTCCGTACCCCGCGCGAGGCCTACCGGGCACCGGCCCGCGGACGTCGCCCCACGCCTTCGCCGCGGCGCTCCGGACGCCGCCGTGGCCCGCCACCCCGGGTACGGGGTGGCGGGCCACGGGCCGGCGGTCAGAACTCGAGCACCTGGCGGTCGAGCGGGTACGCGGAGCGGTGCGGGCCGTCGTAGGGCGAAGGGTCGATCGGCAGCACGCCGGTCGGCTGCAGCCCCAGGTTGTCGTCCCAGATCCGGGGCGCGACATGGCCGAGCACCCGGAACTCCCGGAAGGTGAACGGCGGGCTGTCGGTCGGGAAGAACTCCGCCGTGGTCATCACCTGGAAGTGCAGGTGCGGGGTGGTGGAGTTGCCGCTGTTGCCGATCAGCCCGAGGACCTGGCCGGGTTCGACGCAGTCGCCCGCCCGGACCCGGAGCGATCCCGGCTGGAGGTGTGCGTAGAGCAGGTACCGGCCGGGGGCGACCTCCAGGGTGATGTGGTTGCCCACGGTGTCCTCGATCGGCGGTACCGCGGGCGGGTACGGCGGCGGGTTGTCCGGGACGCCGTCCTGGACCTCCACCACCCGGCCGCCGGCAGCGGCGAGAACCGGCTGACGATAGGTCAGATAGCTGGTGAGCTGCCCCGGATCGCCCTCCCAGGTCTGCCCGTCGCCGCCCACCCGGTACCAGTCGATCGCGAAGCGCTGCGGAACGTAGAACGCGCCGTTGATCGGGGCGAGTCCGCGCCGGTGGTGGGTGTTGTCACAACACGACTCGCTGGCGTACCAGCTGCCCGGGCGGACCGGCGGCAGCAGGTCCGGCGGCGCCGTACGGGCGGTCCGGGTGGGCTGCACCGTCTCCTCGAAGGGCGAGGAGCCCGACGCGGACAGGACGGCCCCCACCAGGTGGTGCTCCACCACCTCGGGGACCGGCTCGCCCGGGGCGAGCGCCAGGTCGATCCAGAGCACCCACTGCTGCGAGCCCGGGATCACCGTCTCCGCCGGTGGCTCGGGCGGCGGCGCGGCACCGCGGCCGCCGTCGGCCGCCGGGTCGCGCGGGCGGTCGCCGACCGCGCCCGGCAGCGGGTCACCGACGGGATTGGCCGCCGCGCCCAGCGCCGACCCGCTCAGCGAGCCGACGACGCGCTTGGTGGCGGCGTCCTGGACGTCCACGCGGTCCAGCCGCACCGCGAGGCTGGTGGACAGCGCGTTGGTGGTGAGCAGTTCGTAGGAGAGGTGGACCTTCCCGTCCGAGGCGTCGAACGGCGCGGGCTCGGTCATCACCGCCGCGGTCAAGGGGGTGAACTGCGTGCCCGGTGCGAGGGCGGGCCGTCCGGCCGCGTGGCCGGGCGTGCCCGCCGCGGCCAGCACGACGGCTCCCAGGACGGCGGCGGCGAGGCGGCGCAGGAGGGGCCGGCCGCCGATGCGGCCGCCGGCTGCTGGGTCCGGGTCGGTCATGGGGTTCCCGGTTCGTCGTTGGAGCCGGTCCGTCCGAGACGGACGGCGGCGCGCCCCATCGGCTGGGGCGCATGCCCATGTAAGGCGATGCCGGTCCGGCTCCGCCCGACGCCGGTGCCGACCCCTGGCGAAGACCACCCGTCCGGTCGACACCGGAGCCGAGGGGCCGGCTCCGGGTCGCCGCCTGCCGCTCGCGGGAGCGGCCACGGTGCGACGGTGCGACCGCCATGGTCTGAGGACGGCAGGCGCGCGCGGAGGAATCCGCGCGCGCCTGCCCGGGAGCACCCTCTACGATCGTCGGGTCCGCCGGCCGGTACGCCATGGGTCCGGGGGGCCGCCGGACCGTGGTCGAGGCAGAACGGGGGTGCCTTGGTGAGGTGGCGACGGCGCACGAGGACCGGCACGGGCCCCGAGCCCGTGACGACGGCCGAGGCCGTCCCGCTCCCCGAGGAGCGTCCCGTGGCGGTGGCGGCACATCAGTGGAGCCATCGCTGGGGGCCCTGGGCCGAGCAGTGGCAGGACTGGCTGCGCCGCTCCCCCGTCGGGGTCGACCTGCTGGTGTGGTGGCGGGACGAGGGGGGCGACCTGCTCGCCCTCGTCGGGCCGCAGCGCTACCTCCAGCGGCTGGCCGAGCTGCTGTCCCGCGCCTCACCGCGGGACGTGGCGGCCCTGGGGATCGGGTGCACCCGCCGCATCGACCGGCCGTGCCGCGATCCGGGGACGTGCGGCCAGGACCGGGCCGACGACGACCCGACCGCCGCACCCCGGCACCGCACGGGTCCGGTTCCGGGCGCCTGCAGCGGATTCAAGGACTGCTGGAGCGCGTACGGGATCGACGTCGAGTTCACCGCCGACGACCGGCACCGCGCCGTGCACCTCCGGGACCCGTCGGACCACTCCAGGACGGACGTCTGGGTGGACGGCGTCCGGGTGGCGGACGGGATCACGCTGGACAGCTCGGGCTACTGGGTGGACGGACGGTACTACGTGGTCCAGGCCGAGGGCCCGCAGGACCACCCCGAGCAGAGCCACACGATGGGACACCTCTGCTGCACCGTCCTGTCGCTGGTCGTCCACGACGCCGAGCTGGCCACCACCCGGATCCTCGTGCCCCGGGCCACCGAGGCGTGGACCGATCCCGAACTGGGCCGGGACGGCGACACCTTGTGCGTCTACCCGAGCCGCGGGGCCCGTGCGGCCGGGCGAGCGGACCGCGTCCTCCCCGTCGAGCCGCTGCCGCCCTCGCCGTCGCGCTGACCGTGGCGGAGGGGGGCGGCCGGACCGCGGGTGCCCGTCACAGCATGACGAGCAGCTTGGTGCCCGTCACCAACTTGCGGTTCACCGAGGTCGACTGGACGAACACGGTGTACGACGGGTTGTCACCCGGCTTCACCGTGGCCTCCGCCGACGGCAGGCCCAGGAGCCGGCGGGCCGCCGGACCGGAGAACACCCTGCCCGTCATCCGGCCGGTGGCCGGGTCCTTCTCGGCCACCGCGAGCTGCTTCGAGCCCTGGATCTTCTCCCGCTTGGACAACTCGTAGTAGGCGCAGCCGGTCTTGTAGAGGTGCCCGGCGCCGGTGACGAAGTCGCGGATCGGCATCGCCTCGTCGACCGGGACCAGGATGTACTTGCCGGCGTCCAGGGCGTCGAGATTGGCCGTCACATCGGCGGTGCTCAAGTCCTGGCCCATCGCGAACAGGTTCCTGGTGCCGCGCACACCCTTCTCGCGGCCCCGCAGGAAGCTCGTGGCGGCCGACTTGACGGTGCCGATCGCCTCCTCGACGCCCTTGCTGGAGTCCGCGTCCCAGATCGCGATGTTGCCCGCGGGGAAGCCGTACTCCTGAGCGGTGCGCTTGGCCAGCGAGTTCGGGACCAGGATCGCCGACGTCCAGTGGTCGGGGAGGTCGTCCATGGCCTTCTGGATGCGGCTCAGCCACGTGCTCAGCACCGTGCTGCCCCGGCCGCCGTTCATCTGGGTGTGCATCCGGCCGTTCTGCGAGAACCCGGAGGCGTTCTCCTCACCGTCGGTGACGACGACCTGGAGGAAGGAGTGCTCCCCGTACCCCTCCCAGATGTTCTTCAGGTCGTCGACGGACTTCACGGCCGCCTCGATCAGCGCCGTCGCACCGCCGTTGACCTTGTAGAGACCGCGCAGCGACGGCAGGTGCTTGACGTCCATGTCCCACACCAGGTTCTCCACCTCGTGGTCGAACGCGTAGAGGCTGATGCGGGTCTCGTGACCGAGCCGGTCGGACTCCTCCTGAAGGCCCTTCACGAATTCGTCCACCACGCGAACAAGCTGCGCCGCGTGCTGGCGCATCGAACCGGAATTGTCGACCACCAGGGAAACGTGGTTGACCTTGTGCTTGATCCTGTTCGCAGACATTCTTCTACCCCTTGTCCCAACGCGCTCGCGACGCCTTCCGGCGCCCCCTCCAACGTTGGTTCCACACTACGGTGAGGCACTGACAATCCGCCCTGACCTGGGGCTTCACCGCCCACTGACGACCCGTCGGATTCGCCTGCCCGAGGACGGGAAACCGGAATGCGGCGGCGGCCACGGGTCGGACGAATCACCACTCGTCGCCCGGCGGTCACCCGAATTCGGAATACCGCACCCGCCGCCGTCCGGCGCGGATTTCCTCACCGTCGACCTCGCCCCGCTCCCGAACGCGGACCGCGACCCGGCCCAGCGGTCACCCGCCCGGTCCGGACGCGCAGAACGCCCGCCGGGACCAGGCCCGCCGGACGCTGCTGGAGAGGTGCCGGGCCCTCAGACGAGGGCGATGACCAGGAGGAGGAACGCGGTCACGATGACGGCCACCCGCAGGTAGTGGAGGCGGTCCCAGCGGCCGAGCTGCTCCCGCCAGTCCGCCGGGGCGCTCTCCGGTGTCCAGTGCGCCGCCCGGGAGTTGATCGGCACGAGCAGGGCGACCGACATCACCACGCTGAGGACGAGCAGCCCGGCGGCCGTGGCGACCAGCCCCGCCCCGGCGTCCCCCCAGGTCACGGCGGACCACGCCACGCCGAGCACCACCGACCCGATGTACCAGAACGGCATCACCCGCCCGAGCAGCCGGGCCCCCTCGCTGCGGGCGGCGAGTCCGCCGTTGTGCGGCAGCCCGTCGACGATCGGGTTGACGAAGACCGCCACCGCGAACTCCACACCCACCAGCAGGCCGACGACCACGACCGTGACGACGGCCAGTGCGTTCTGCATGTTCCCTCCCCAAGTTCGGACCCGACGCCTTCTAGCGCCGCTAGGTCATGGGGCAATGCTAGAGGTGTCGCCGCTCGTATGTCTAGCGCCGCTAGCCTCCAAGGTGCGGCGGGTCGTCCCGGCCTCCTTCTCCCCGGGACGTCCCCCGACCTCAGCCGCCCGCCGGACCGCCCCCGGCCGCCGCGACCACGTACCAGTGGGCCGGCAGCGCGACCCGGGAGCCGTCCGGGTGGTGTTCGCTCATCGCGAGGTCCGTCCCGCCCTCGTCGAGGATCTCCAACCCGGCGCCGCGCAGCAGCCCGGGCATCTCCCCCGGCGTGACCTCGGCCGGGCGCAGGTCGTGCTTGCGGACCTGGCGGAGCTTCTCCGGCGGCCCACCCGGCCGTTCGGCGACCTGCTGGAGCACCGTCTTGGCGGCGGCGGTCGGCTCGACCACGAAGCCCCGGCCGCGCCGGCCGAGCAGCAGGGCCACAGCGGCCGCGACCGGTGGCCGGTCCGCCGGTTCGCTCTGGTGGAGCACCGCCCGCAGGTAGACGTTGGCGTCACCGAGCCGGTCACCGAGGCGCCGTACCCCCGCCAGGTCGGTGAGGTCGAGCTGCTCGAACTCGGCCACCGCGTCGCGGTCCGCCCGACGGGCGTGTGCCACGGCCGAGGCGGACAGGTCGACGCCCACCGCCCGGGGGAACCGTCCGGCCAGATAGCGGGTCTGGGTGCCGTTGCCGCACCCGAGGTCGACGATCGGCAGCGTGCGGTCGGCGTGGCTCGCGAACAGGGCGGTGTGCGGGGCGGCCGTCAGCGCCGGATCCGCGTCCCAGAACGGCTCGCCCGGCTCACCCGTGTTCTCCGCCCAGAACCCCTCCCACGCGCGTACGTAGCGCTCCGAATCACTCATCAGCTGGTCTCTCCCTGGGTCGTGGCAGCGGTGACAGCCTCCATACCGGCCCCTGCGGCGGCGGAAACCGGCCGACCGAAACCTTCACCCCACGTTCGACCCCGCACCGGCGAAACCACCCGATCGGTGACTCCCGGGCGGGCGAAGGCGCCGGACGAAGGCGGCGGCCGACGGGGCCGCCGCGTTTCGGGACGTCCGTGTTCACCGCTGCGGAACCGAACACCGACCGCCCCGTTGTCGTCCACGGACGTGGACGACAACGGGGCGGAAGCCGGACCCCGGGGGGCGGATCAGCCGACGTCGATGCCGGTGACCGCCGGGGTGCCCATGCCCACCGCGTCCGCCTCGTACCCGGCCGCCGCGAAGGCCCGCCTGGTGAGGTCCAGGGCCGCCTCACCGGCGGCCGTGCGGTCGGCCGCCTCGACCTCCAGGCGCAGCACGAACGTCCCCTCCGGCTCGTCCAGGGTCAGCACATCGAGGTCGGGGACCTCCTCCGTACCGACCTCCTCGGGATCGGCGCCGCGCACGACGGCCAGCAGGGTACGGCGAGCGGAGTCCTCGACCGGTCGCTGGACTGTTCCGGGAATGGTGATCACATAGCTGCCCATGCCCTACGTGTCACCCGAGCCCGGCGTCGCAAACCTCGGCGGGGCCGTGCGCCCCCCGGATGTCCCGTGCCCGATGTTTCCTCCCAGTTCAGAGGCATGATCATCCACCCAGGTCGGCAGTCGGCAGGACTCCCGGCAGTTCCGACCACTGGGGCGGGCGGCCACGCGCCTCGCGCGCGCGGCACCGAGGCTCATCGCCCGCGCCGGCCGGAGATCGTCCGGTCGCGGCGCCAGCTGGAGGGGTCTGCCGCCGGCCGGCCTTCGGGGCGGCTACGCAGGCCGTCGTGCCTTGGGCTCCGGGCTCGCGTCGGGCAGCCGGGTGCGGAACGTGGTGGTGTCCGGTGTGTCGAGGACGGTGAGGGTGCCGCCGTGGACGGTGGCGATGTCACGTGCGATGGACAGGCCGAGGCCGGAGCCGCCGTCGTCGCGGCTGCGGGCGTCGTCGAGGCGGGTGAACCGCTCGAAGATCCGCTCCCGGTCGGCGGGGTCGATCCGGGGGCCGTCGTTGCTCACGTCCAGAACGGCGTACCCGGTGGCGCTGTCCTCGAACAGGCGCACGGTGACGCGGTGTCGGGCGTGGCGCCGGGCGTTGTCGAGGAGGTTGGTCAGCAGGCGCCCGAGCCACAGGGCGTTGCCCGTGACGGTGATCTCGTCCGGGGCGTCGAGGACGACCGGGTGGGGCTCGGGTCCGTAGGCCCGGGCGGTGGTGCGGACGAGTTCGGTGAGGCGGACCGGCTCGTCGGGGTGGTGGTGGCCGCCGGCGTCGAGACGGGCCAGGAGCAGGAGGTCGGTGGCGAGCGACTGGAGCCGTTCGGTGTCCTGGAGCGCGCCGGCCACCAGGTCGGCGCGCACCTCGGCGTCGGGGTGGGTGAGCGCCACCTCCAGCTGGGTCCGCAGCACGGCGAGAGGGCTGCGGAGCTCGTGGGAGGCGTCGGCGATGAAGCGGCGCTGTCGGGTGCCGGCCGCCTCCAGGCGTTCGAGCATGGCGTTCATGGTGCCGGCGAGGCGGGCGATCTCGTCGTCACTGCGTGGGTCGGGAACGCGCCGGTCGAGGTCGCGGTCGCCGATGGCGGCCACCTCGGCGCGGATCGCCTCGACCGGCCGCAGGGCGCGGCCGGTCGCCCGCCAGGTGAGGGCGCCGACGGTGAGCAGCAGGACGGTGCTCAGGGCGGCGAGGGCGCCCGTGGTGAGGTCCTCGGCGGCGTCCGCGGTGCGCAGGGAGGCCCCGACATGGACGGTGGCGGGCCCGGTGGGGGTGGCGGCGGTGACCGTGGTGACGCGCTGGTGGTGCTCGTCGCCCAGGGCGCCGAGGTTGAAGGTGTCGTGGCCCTCCCGGTGGCCGGCGGGGGTGAGGGCCGGGTGGCCTGCCAGGTTCTGGCTGGCCGCGACCACCCTGCCGTTCGCGTCGACGACCTGGATGAAGTCGGTGCCGTGGTCGAGCGGCAGGGGGTTGCCGAGGTGCCCGTCGGTGGCGAGCCGGGCGACGACCTGGGCCTGTTCGCGGGCGCCGGTCTCCACGGTGCGTTCCAGGTTGACGCGCAGCAGGAGGATGACGGCGGCCGAGGCGACGGCGAGGACGACGGCGACGCTGAGGCAGGCGGCGGCGGTGGTCCGGGTGCGGACCGAGCGCGGGGCCAGGCGGTCCAGGAGGGCCACCGTGCGGGGGTGGCCGAGGAGCCTGCCGAGGGCGGTGCGTGCCCGGCGGTAGGCGGCGGGCCGGCGGGGTGCGGGGCCGGCGGTCGGGTCAGCCACCGTCGGCCGCCAGGCGGTAGCCGGTGCCGCGGACCGTCTGCACCGAGGCCCTGCCGAAGGGGGTGTCGATCTTGCGGCGCAGCGCGCTGACGTGCACCTCGACGGTGTTGGGGTCGCTGTCGAGGGCGCTGTCCCAGACGGCGTCGAGGATCTCGCGCTTGGAGACGGCCTCGCCGGCCCGGCGGGCGAGGTGGTCCAGGACGGCGAACTCGCGGGGTGTGAGCGCGATGGCGGTGCCGGACCGGGTGCAGGTACGGGCGGCGGAGTCGACCACGAGGTCGCCCAGGACGGTGCGCCGGGGTGCGCGGCTGCCGATCCGGCGGGCGAGGGCCTTGAGGCGGGCGACGAGGACGACGAAGGAGAACGGCTTGGACAGGTAGTCGTCGGCTCCGGTGTCCAGGGCTTCGGCCTCGTCCCACTCGCCGTCCTTGGCGGTCAGCATCAGGATGCCGGCGTCGCTGCCGGCGGCCCGCAGCCGCGCGCACACCCGGTACCCGTTGAGACCGGGCAGCATGATGTCGAGCACGATCACGTCGTAGGCCTGGTCCATGGCCTTGGCCAGGCCCGAGAGGCCGTCGTGGGTGATGTCGACGGTGAACCCCTCGGCGGTCAGCCCGTGCTGCAGCGCCAGGGCCAGTCGGCGCTCGTCCTCCACCACCAGTACTCGCATGCCCCCAGGGTGGCAGGTCCGCGGACCGGGCGGCTGAAGGTGCCTTCAGGTCTTCAGCTGTCCTTCAGCAACGCCCGGTCATGCTGGCCGTACCGTCCGGGCGCAGGTCCCGGGCCTTGTCACAGGATCGGGGTGGGCGCAGTGAGCGAGCCCAGAGGCGGGACGCGGTCGCCGCAGGAGCCGGGCGGCGGCCGGGGCCGGCAGGCCGTGGTCCTCGGCCCGGACGGTGTCCGGCACCGGGTGACCGTCGACGGGGCCACCGGCACGGTCACCGGCAACGCGGTCCTGGGCGGCTGATCCCCCGGGTCGGCGCGGCCGGGCCGCGCGCGGAGACACCGCAACCGCGCTCCGGCCGCGGCCGCCCCGACCGGCTCGAACAGCTCCCTCTGGAAAGGCGCAACCCCGTGATGCTCTCCTCATCCGCCCTGCTGGCCGTCAATCCGCTGGACGCGAGTTCCCTTCTCGGCGCGTTCGGCGCCCTGGGCATCGCCGTGGTCCTCTTCGCGGAGACCGGTCTGCTGATCGGCTTCTTCCTGCCGGGTGACTCCCTGCTGTTCACCGCGGGCCTGCTGTGCACCACCGGCTCGCACAGCGGACCGCACCTCGACCTGGCCCAGGTCCTGAGCGCGTCCGCCGTCGGGGCCCTCGCGGGTGCCCAGGTCGGCTACGTCATCGGGCGGCGCGGTGGCAGCGCGCTGCTCGCCCGCTCCCGCAACAGACGGTTGCACGAGGGAGCTCTGCGGGCCGAGGAACTCCTCACCCGCTACGGCCACGGCAAGGCCGTGGTCCTCGCCCGGTTCGTCCCCGTGGTCCGCACCGTGCTCAACCCGTTGGCCGGAGCCCTGGGGGTCGACCTCCGCACCTTCACGATCTGGCAGACCGTGGGTGGCCTCGTCTGGACCCTCGGTCTCGTCCTGGCGGGCTACGCGCTCGGCTCGTCGGTGCCCGATGTCGACCACTACCTCCTGCCGATCGTCGGCGTCGTCATCGCGGTCTCCCTGCTGCCCCTCGTGCTCGAAGTCCTCCGCTCGCGCCGCCGCCGGGAAGCCCGATGACGGCCGCCGCCACCGCGCTCGCCCTCGACGGCCGCCCGATCGACGCCGGCCTGTACCTGCGCGCCGACCACTGGGCCCAGCACCTTCCCGCTCCCGCCCGGGAGGTGATCACCGCGTTCTCCGCCTACGGGCTGGGACTTCTGGCCGTCCTGTTGCTCTGGGCCTGGTGGCGCGCCCGCGCCGACGACGGCGCCACCATGGCCCGGGCTCTCGGCGCGCCGCTGGTGGTCACCGCCGTGTTCGCCGCCGACACCGTCCTCAAGACCCTGCTGCACGAGCCACGGCCGTGCCGGGTCCTCGACGCCGGCACCACGCTGGAGGCGTGCCCCGGCACCGGGGACTGGTCGCTGCCGAGCAACCACACCGTCATCGTGTTCGCCGGCGCCGCCGTACTGTGGCAGGTCAGCCGCCGCATCGGCGCGCTCGCGCTGCTCCTGGCCGCCGCGATGGGCGCCTCCCGGGTGCTGGTCGGCGTCCACTACCCGCACGATGTCGCGTTGGGCGCGCTGGTGGGCGTCTGCGCCGGATACGGGCTCGGCCTCCTGGCCGGGCGGGGCGGGGGCGTGGTGGACCGGGCCCGGTCGGGCGGCGCGCACCGATGGCTCACCGCGTGACCGGCCGCCGCCGGCCCGCCGTCCTCGCCGGGAGCTGGGCGGCGTTCGCCGTGCTGGCGGCCGTACTCGCCGCGCACGACTGGGCACCCTTCCCGTTCGAACGGACCGGCGTCGACTGGAGCGTCGCGCACCGCCCGCCCGTCGCCGAGACGGTGGCCCTCGCCGTCACCTCGCTCGGCACGGGCGTCGCGCCCTACCTCCTGGTGCTGGCCGCGGGCCTCGTCACGCTGCGCGCCTCCCCCGCCGCCCGGTCCCGCCGTGCGACCGCCGGGACCGTGCTCGCCCCCGTGCTCTGCCTGGCCGCGGGCCAGTTGCTGCGCCAGGGCCTGATGCACGCCTTCGGCCGCCCCCGGCCGCCGCGGACCGACTGGGCGTTCACCGCCTCCGGATTCGCCTTCCCGTCCGGACACGCCTTCACCTCCGCGCTCTGCGCGGGCCTGCTCGCCCTCGCCGTCGCCCGCGCCCACCCCCGGGCGGCCCGGGCCGCCGTCGTGACCGCGGCCCTGTTCGCGGGCTCGATCGGCCTCAGCCGTATCTACCTCGGGGTGCACTGGCCCCTGGACGTCCTCGGCGCCTGGCTCCTCGCCGCCGGCTGCCTGGCCGCCGCCTCGATCGTCCCGCGTCCCCCGACGCGATCCAGGGCTCCCGCGCCCGAAGTCCCGTAGCGGCCGGCCCAGCCTGCGCACGGCTCGACGGGAAACCCGGCCGTGCCGCGGTCTCACACCCCTGCCGCACCGCTCGGACGGCGACCGCCCCCGGCCCGGCCGGGTCGCCCGGTCCGGCCTCCTGATCCACCGAGGTCCCGCGCTTCCCCCGGAGCGCGGGGCCTCGGTCGCACCCGCGGGGAGCCGGTCTCCGGTTCCCCGCCTCGGTCGGCCACGGACGCGCACCTGGTCCGGCCCGGCCGACCGACGGCCGTTCGGGCCCCGGAGGCCGAACGAGGATCCGACGACGCGGACGCTCCGGGAACGGCGGTGGGGGGGGGCCGGGGGGGGGGGGGGCCGGGCGGGGGGGGGGGGGGGGGGGGGGGGGGGGGGGGGGGCCGCCGGGCGGGGGGGGGGGC
>NZ_JBITSA010000029.1:0-60568 GCF_044540385.1 Kitasatospora sp. NPDC086009 | reverse complement strand
TGCAGGGGGGACCCTGTGGGAGAGTAGGACGCCGCCGAACAATCATTCCAAAGAACCCCCCGATCCGTACGGATCGGGGGGTTCTTTGCGTTTCCCTTGACGTATCGTCAGAGCATGGACGATCAGGACGCGCAGCAGGAACGGGTCTACGAGGGAACGCCGGCGACCGGCGAGGGGGCGGTCGTCGCTCGCGAAGTGCTCCGGCCGGAGGCGCGCGACGGTGCGCTGCGCGTGCTGACGGAGGCCCAGGCGGTGGACGGCCGCGCCGCGGTCTCCGAGCAGGGGCGTCTGCGGCTCCGCTCCTCGGACACGGCCCGCCCGGGAGTCGTCCACTTCGTCCAGCGGGCAGCAGATCCGGCACAGCCGGTGGACGACGTCGTCGGCTACGCGCAGCTGGAACTCCCCCAGGGCGACCCAGCCGGGGCCAACCCGTCGGCCGAGCTCGTGGTGGCGCCGGCCGCCAGGGGCCGCGGCTTCGGCCGCCCGTTGCTGGACGCCGTACTGACCGAGGCACATCGGGCCGGCCGCGAACACGTCGACGTCTGGGTGCACGGCGGGCACCCGGCGGCCCGCCACCTGGCCGGGAAGTACGGCGCCGAGCTGGTCCGCGAGCTGCGGCAGATGCGCCGCACCGGTCCGCAGACCGAGGCGGTCGCCCTCCCGGACGGCATCGAGCTGCGGACCTTCCGCCCCGGCGAGGACGACGCCGAGTGGCTGCGGCTGAACGCGCTGGCCTTCGCGCACCACCCGGAGCAGGGCTCCTGGACCGAGCAGGACCTCGCGGACCGGCTGGCCGAGCCGTGGTTCGATCCGGCGGGCTTCTTCCTCGCGACCCGCGGCGGCCGGGCGGTCGGCTTCCACTGGACCAAGGTGCACCCGGCGGCCGCCACCGAGCCGGCCCTCGGCGAGGTGTACGTGGTCGGCGTGGACCCGGCGGAGCAGGGCAGCGGCCTCGGCCGGGCGCTGACCGCGGCCGGCCTGCGTCACCTGACCGGCGGCGGACCGGGCGAGCGAGGGCTGGAGACGGTCCTGCTCTACGTGGATGCGGACAACCCGGCCGCCGTGCGCGTCTACGAACGACTGGGGTTCACCGTCCACGAGGTCGACCTGATGTACCGCGTCCAGTACCGCGGGCCCGCGGCAGCCCAATGAGACCGGCCGAATGAGACCGGCCGAATGAGACCGGCCGAGCGACCCCGCGCGCCGGTGTCGTACCGCGACCGGGCCGCCACCCGATCGCAGTAGGGTTGATCGCGCGCGGGTACCCGTCGGCAGGCACGGAACCACGGTCCGGCGCGGCGCCGGGGCGGCATAGCGGACAGTCGGGGCCGAAGCAACGGGTGGGCTGCCAAGCCCCGGCTCCGACCGATTCAGCTTTCCTCCTGGCCATGCGGTGTTTACCGTGGATTCAATTGCTGCCGCGAAGATCACAGGATGAAGTCCGTAGTGTCTCGCTCGTGCAGCGTCGGCGACGCCTGCCGGCCGGTCCCGTGTTGACCGCGCCGGGCGGGTGGGCGTTGGCGCTGGGCGAGGACGACGGCCCGCAGAGCCTTTCCCGTCCGGACGCCGTCCTGCTGGAGGAGCTGGAGCCCATGAGCATCCCCCGCCCTGTCTCTGCCCCGCTGTCCCCTCCGGCCCGGATGTCCAGTGCGCTGGGGATACCGCCGGAGCTTCCGGCCGCGGACGACGAGTTGTTCGACGAACTGCCCCAGGGCCGGTTCCTGGACCGCGAGCGCAGCTGGCTCGCGTTCAACGAGCGGGTGCTGGAACTGGCGGAGGATCCGCAGATCCCGCTGCTGGAGCGGGCCAAGTTCCTCGCGATCTTCGCGAGCAACCTGGACGAGTTCTTCATGGTCCGAGTGGCCGGCCTGAAGCGCCGGATCGCCACCGGAGTGGCCCAGCGAAGTGCCTCCGGCCTCCAGCCGCGCGAGGTGCTGGACCTCATCTGGACCCGTTCGCGCGAGCTGATGGCGCGGCACGCCGCCGCCTGCCAGCAGGAGGTCCTGCCGGACCTCGCGAGCGAGGGCATCGAGCTGGTCCGCTGGCCCGAGCTGGCCGAGAAGGAGCAGGCCCGCCTGCACACCCTGTTCCGGCAGAAGATCTTCCCGGTGCTCACCCCGCTGGCGGTGGACCCGGCCCACCCGTTCCCCTACATATCGGGACTCTCCCTCAACCTCGCCGTGGTGGTGCGCAACCCGGTCTCCGGGCACAAGCACTTCGCCCGGGTGAAGGTGCCGCAGTCCCTGGCCCGCTTCCTGGAGGCCTCCCCCCAGCGCTACGTGCCGCTGGAGGATGTCATGGGCGCCCATCTGGAGGAGCTCTTCCCGGGGATGGAGGTGCTCGCGCACCACGCCTTCCGGGTCACCAGGAACGAGGACCTGGAGGTCGAGGAGGACGACACCGAGAACATCCTCAAGGCCCTGGAGAAGGAGCTCATGCGGCGGCGCTTCGGCCCGCCGGTGCGGCTGGAGGTCGAGGAGTCGATCGACCCCTACATCCTGGACCTGCTGGTGCGGGAGCTGAACATCACCGAGGCGGAGGTCTTCCCGCTGCCCGGTCCGCTCGACCTCACCGGTCTGTTCGGCATCGCCGACCTGGACCGCCCCGAGCTGAAGTACCCGAAGTTCGTCGCGGGTACGGCGCGCGGTCTGACCGACGTCGAGTCGGCCTCGCAGCCGGACATCTTCGCCGCGATGCGCGAGCGGGAGGTCCTGCTGCACCACCCGTACGACAGCTTCTCGACCTCGGTGCAGGCCTTCCTGGAGCAGGCCGCGGGCGACCCGGACGTGCTGGCGATCAAGCAGACGCTGTACCGGACCTCCGGTGACTCGCCGATCGTGGACGCGCTGATCGACGCCGCCGAGTCGGGCAAGCAGGTGCTGGTGCTGGTCGAGATCAAGGCGCGCTTCGACGAGCAGGCCAACATCAAGTGGGCCCGCAAGCTGGAGGAGTCCGGCTGCCACGTGGTCTACGGCCTGGTCGGGCTGAAGACGCACTGCAAGCTGTCCCTGGTGGTCCGCCAGGAGGGCGACACCCTGCGCCGCTACTCGCACGTCGGTACCGGCAACTACCACCCGAAGACGGCCCGGCTGTACGAGGACATCGGGCTGCTGACCTCGGACCCGCAGGTCGGCGCGGACCTCTCGGACCTCTTCAACCGGCTCTCCGGCTACTCGCGCCGCGAGTCCTACCGGCGGCTGCTGACCGCGCCGCGCGGCCTGCGGGACGGGCTGATCTCCCGGATCCACAACGAGATCGCCCATCACCGGGCCGGCCGTCCGGCGTTCGTGAAGATCAAGGTCAACTCGATCGTCGACGAGGCCGTGATCGACGCGCTCTACCGGGCCTCCCAGGCCGGGGTACCGGTGGACGTCTGGGTGCGCGGGATCTGCGCGATCCGCCCGGGTGTGCCGGGGCTGAGCGAGAACATCCGGGTGCGCAGCGTCCTCGGGCGGTTCCTGGAGCACTCGCGGATCTTCGTCTTCGGCAACAACGGGGACCCGGAGGTGTGGATCGGCAGCGCCGACATGATGCACCGCAACCTGGACCGCCGGATCGAGGCGCTGAT
The DNA here is from genome assembly GCF_044540385.1 of Kitasatospora sp. NPDC086009. NCBI lineage: Bacteria > Bacillati > Actinomycetota > Actinomycetes > Kitasatosporales > Streptomycetaceae > Kitasatospora > Kitasatospora sp. NPDC086009. The sequence goes on along the minus strand of NZ_JBITSA010000029.1, from coordinate 57,000 downwards.
GCGGATCACCGACCCGGCGCACCGGGCCGAGCTGTCCGGGCTGATCGACCTGGGAGTGTCGGACGAGACCGAGTCCTGGCACCTCGGGCCGGACGGCGCCTGGACCCGTCACGCCCAGGACGCCGAGGGCAAGCCGCTGCGACACGTCCAGGACCTGCTCATCGACTCGCGTCAGCGCCGCCGCGCCGCCACCGCCCGCTGACCGCGAGCCGCCGCCACGACCCATGGAGCGACCCACCGGGGCGAGCCGCCGACACGGGCCGCCCAGCGTCGGGATCCGCTGCGGCGGTCGGCCACCAGCCCCGGGGGACGGCTCCGGGGGAACGGGGATCTACCTAGTCATGACCGATGCGCCGATGACGGCCCAGACGGCCTCTACCGCGACCGCCGGGGACATCCTCTCCAGCCATCTCACGGCCCAGGCCGGGGCGTTCCTGCGGGCGCTGCCGATGGCCGTGGGCGAGGTCGGCGCCAGACCGGGGGCGGCCGTCGTCCCGTCCACCGGTACGGCCGGACTGCTGCGGGCGGTACGGCGGATCGGCGGGCTGCTGCACACCTTCGGCGGGTCCTTCGACCAGGCCTGGGCGCAGGAGTCGCGCACCGAGCTGCGCTGGCTGCTGAACCTGCTGGCGCTGGAGCCGGGGTACGTCCGCCGGTCGGCCCGGCTGCTGGGCGCGCTGGACGCGCTGACCGGCAGCGAGGCGGACGGTCCCGGCATGCTGGCCGGCCACGCCGGGGCGCCGAAGGCGCGGGCGCTGCTCGACCGCCAGCTGACGCTGGCCCGGACCAGGGCGCACTCGACCGTGCTGCAGGAGCTCCGTTCGGCGCGGCTGCACGCGCTGGCGGACCGGATGACGCTGCTGGTCGCCGAGGCGCCGCTGCTGGAGACGGCGGACGGCCGGGCCGGCGCGGTGCTGCTGCCGCAGGCGGCGACGGCGTTCGGCGCGCTGACGGCGAGCGCCCAGCAGCTGCCGCTGCGGCGGGCGGCCACCCCGTACGGCGGGGACGGTCTGCGCCGGCTCGGCGCGGTGCCGGCGGCCCGGGGCGCGATGGACGCCGACGCGGCGCTGGCGGCGGACGACGCGCCGTGGCACCGGGTGCGGATCCTGGTGAAGCGGGCCCGCTACGCGCTGGAGGTGTGCGGCCTTCCGGCCGCCGAGCTGGACGCGCTGGACGAGGTGCTGCGCCGGCACCAGGAGGCGGCCGACGCGGCGGTCACCGCGGCCACGGCGGCGCGGACGCCGAGGATCACACCCGCGACCGCCTACGTGCTCGGCGTGGTGCATGCTGATCAACGACTGGAGGTGGAGGCGGCACGGTACGCCTTCGGCCGCCGGTGGCCCGAACTCCCGCCGGGCCTGGACGGCTGGCTGGAGATCCCCCCTGCCGAGGGCTGGGGGTACACCCCCGCACCCCGGACGGCATGACGTGCACGACCGCCTGAGCACCGAGCGGGCCCACGGCTCGACCATCAGCAGCCCGCGGCCCGGGCGGGGGCCGGTGGTGCTGGCCGCCGGAGCGGTGCTCTGGCTGCCGGGGCGCCCGAAGAAGAGCGGCCGGCTCGGGCGGCCGCGGATCGCGCTGATCCACCGCCCCAAGTACGACGACTGGAGCCTGCCGAAGGGCAAGCTCGACCCGGGGGAGGGCGTGGTCGAGGCGGCGCTGCGCGAGGTGCGCGAGGAGACCGGGTTCTCCTGCGTGCTGGGGGACGAGCTGCCGACGCAGCACTACCTGGCGCAGGGGCGGCCGAAGGAGGTCCGGTACTGGGCGGCGGTGCCGGCGGCCGGGGAGTTCCGGCCGAACCGGGAGGTGGACCGGCTGGAGTGGCTGCCGGCGGGGAAGGCCAGGGCCAGGCTGACGCACGAGCGCGACCGGGTGCTGGTGGACGCGCTGCTCGGGATGCTCGGCGCGCGGCCGGTCCGGTCCTCGTAGCCGGGCCCGCCCTCCTGGCCGGACCGGTGACGGAACGTCGGCAGTGATCTTCCCGCGCCCTGCTCGTGACGCAACCGTTACTACCTGACGTAGTTTCCTGTCATCCGTCCGAGGTTCACTCCCCGTTCACTTCCGACCGGCTGACGTGTCACTTACCCGGCTTAACTTCGGGGTTACCGGAGGGCCGCACGGGCCCCGGACCACAGCAAAACCCGCGCCCCGCCGACCTCGTACGGTCCGCGTGCCGGGCAATGCCACAGAAAGGGACACCCCTGTGAAGCTCCAGCGGAACGGCCGCTCCAAGGCCCTCGCCATCGGTGCCATGGCGCTCGTCAGCTCGCTGTCGCTCGCCGCCTGCGGTTCGGACGAGAACAACACCAACGCGTCCGGCGGCAGCGGCTCCGCCTCGGCTCCCGCGATCGCCTGTGGCAGCAAGCCCGCCGCCCTGATCTCCGCGGGTTCCACCGCGCAGGGCAACGCGATCGACGTCTGGAAGAACAACTTCGGCGCCGCGTGCTCCGGCTCCAGCATCAACTACGGCGGCGGCGGCTCGGGCGCGGGTGTCCAGCAGTTCAACCAGGGCAAGATCCAGTTCGCCGGTTCCGACTCGCCGCTGAAGCCGGCCGAGGTCGAGGACAGCAAGAAGGTCTGCACCGGTGGCCAGGGCATCAACCTGCCGCTCGTCGCGGGTCTGATCTCGATCGTCTACAACGTGGACGGCGTCGACAACCTGGTCCTGGACGGCGCGACCACCGCCAAGATCTTCGACTCGCAGATCACCAAGTGGAACGACCCGGCGATCGCCGCGCTGAACCCGGGCGCCAAGCTGCCGGACGCCGACATCCAGGCCGTCCACCGCACGGACGACTCGGGCACCAACGAGAACCTGACCAAGTACTTCGCCAAGGTCTCCAACGGCGCCTGGAGCTACCCGGCCGCCAAGGCCTGGGCCGGCAAGGGCGGCCAGGGCGCGAACGGCTCCGCCGGTGTCGCGGCCCAGGTGAAGCAGGTCAAGAACTCGATCAGCTACGCCGAGCTGTCCTACGCGCAGAGCAACAACCTGAAGAGCGCCGCGATCGCCACCGGCGCCTCCAAGCCGGTCGAGGCCACCGCCGCCAACGCCGCCACCACCTTCGCCAAGGCGAAGATCGCTGGCACCGGCAGCGACCTGGCGCTGACCCTCGACTACGGCACCAAGGAGGAGGGTTCCTACCCGATCGTCCTGGTCACCTACGAGATCGTCTGCGACAAGGGCAACAAGGCCGAGACCCTCGACGCGCTGAAGGCGTTCCTGACCTACGCCGCCAGCGACGCCGGTCAGAAGGCGGTCGGCGACACCGGCTACGTCGCGCTCCCGAAGGAGCTGACGGACAAGGTCAACGCGGTCATCCCGACCCTGGCCTGATCCAGCCCGACCTCCGGCGGAGCGGCCCCGTGGACGAGGGGGCCGGGGCCGCTCCGCCGGACAGCACGACTTCGCCATGAGCACGTCCGGGGCACCGCCGCCAGGGTGCCGCCCCCTCGGGGCAGCACCACCAGACCGGAGTAGACCACATGACTTCATCCTCCCCTGCCGCCCCGCGAGGCAGGGAACGCCGCAAGCGTGACAGCCGGCTCGGCGACAAGATCTTCATGAACGCCGCCCGTGGGTCGGGCATCCTGCTGCTGGTCATCATGGCCGCCATCGCAGGCTTCCTGACCTGGCGCGCGGGCATCGCGCTGAGCAAGAACGAGGGCAACTTCCTCACCACCTTCGAGTGGACGCCGGACGCCGCGAAGCCCGTCTTCGGCATCGCCGTCCTGGCGTTCGGCACCATCATCAGCGCGGCGCTCGCGATGGCGATCGCCGTCCCGGTGGCCATCGGGATCGCGCTGTTCATCTCGCACTACGCGCCGCGCCGGATCGCCCAGCCGTTCGCCTACCTGGTGGACCTGCTGGCCGCCGTGCCCAGCATCATCTACGGCCTCTGGGGCGCGCTCTTCCTGGTGCCGCACCTCTACGGGCTGACCAGCTGGCTGGACGAGTACCTCGGCTGGACGTACGTCTTCGACCAGTCCCGGGTCGGCACCGTGCCGCGCACGCTGTTCACCGTGGGCATCCTGCTGGCCATCATGATCCTGCCGATCATCACCGCGGTGACCCGGGAGGTCTTCCGGCAGGTGCCTCGGATGCACGAGGAGGCGGCGCTCGCGCTCGGCGCGACCCGCTGGGAGATGATCCGCACCGCGGTGCTGCCGTTCGGCCGCCCCGGCATCATCTCGGCCTCGATGCTCGGCCTCGGCCGTGCGCTCGGCGAGACCATCGCGGTCGCGGTGGTGCTCTCCTCCAACAACGTCCTCTCGCTCCACCTGCTCGACCCGGGCGGTGGCACCTTCGCGCAGAACATCGCGCTGAAGTTCGCCGAGGCCCAGCCCTTCGGCCGGGACGCGCTGATGGCCTCCGGCCTCGTCCTGTTCGTGATCACCCTCGTGGTGAACGGTGCCGCGCGGCTGATCGTCGCCCGCCGCAAGGAGTACTCGGGGGCCAACGCATGAGCGCCGCGACCACGTCCGTTCCGGCGGACACCCGCCCGGTCGGCCGCCCGCTGACCTCCAACCGCCTGCCCAGGTGGACCCCGGCCGCCGTCGCCGCCGGCTCGATCGCGCTCGGCTGCGGGATCGGCGCGGTCGGCGGGCTGGAGAGCCACCTGCAGTGGGGCCTCATCTCGGCGCTGCTGTTCCTGGGGATCAGCTACGGGCTCGCCGCCCGGGTCGAGGGCCGCCGCCAGGCCAAGGACCGCTTCGCCACCTCGGTGGTCTGGGTCGCCTTCATCCTGGCCGTGGTGCCGCTGGCCGCGCTCACCATCTACACCGTCCAGCAGGGCGCGGAGGTGGTGAACGGCAACTTCCTGACGCACTCGATGAAGGGCGTCCGCTACTCGGGCCCCGGCGGCGGCATCTACCACGCGCTGATCGGCACCATCGAGCAGGTCCTGCTGGCCACCGCGATGGCCGCCCCGATCGGTCTGCTGACCGCCGTCTACCTGGTCGAGTACGGCCGGGGCCGGCTCGCCAAGGCGGTCACCTTCTTCGTCGACGTCATGACGGGTGTCCCGTCGATCGTCGCCGGTCTGTTCATCCTGTCCCTGTGGAACATCGCCCTCGGCTTCTCCTACTCGGGCTTCTCGGGCTCCCTCGCGCTGGCGATCCTGATGATGCCGGTCGTGGTCCGTTCCACCGAGGAGATGCTGAAGCTCGTCCCGAACGAGCTGCGCGAGGCGTCGTACGCCCTCGGCGTGCCGAAGTGGAAGACCATCCTGCGGATCGTCCTCCCCACCGCGATCGGCGGCATCACCACCGGTCTGATGCTCGCGGTCGCCCGCATCACGGGCGAGACCGCCCCGGTGATGATGCTGGTCTTCGGCGCGGACTTCATCAACAGTGACCCGTTCAACGGGCCGCAGCAGTCGCTGCCGATGTACATCTGGCAGCAGTACGCGGTGGTGAACAACGACTACGGCTACGCCCGTGCCTGGGGCGCGGCGCTGGTGCTGATCGCCTTCGTGATGGGGCTCAACCTCATCGCCCGGGGCATCGCACGCTGGCGTTCGCCCAAGGGCGGACGCTGAGCGCCCGACTGACGTACGACCCAGAATTCATTAGCGGCCCCCGGCCGCGGGCGAGAGAAGTAACGATCATGGCCAAGCGCATCGACGTCAGCGGACTGTCCGCCTTCTACGGCACCACCAAGGCCATCGAGGACATCTCGATGAGCATCGAGCCCCGCTCGGTGACGGCCTTCATCGGCCCCTCGGGCTGCGGCAAGTCCACCTTCCTGCGGACCCTCAACCGGATGCACGAGGTGATCCCCGGCGCCCGTGTCGAGGGCAAGGTGCTCCTGGACGACGAGAACCTCTACGGCTCGCACGTCGACCCGGTCGCCGTCCGCCGGGCGGTCGGCATGGTCTTCCAGCGGCCGAACCCGTTCCCGACGATGTCGATCTACGACAACGTGATCGCCGGGCTGAAGCTCGCGGGCGTCCGCAAGAAGTCCGTCCTGGACGGCGTGGTGGAGAAGTCCCTCAAGGGCGCCAACCTGTGGAACGAGGTCAAGGACCGGCTGAACAAGCCGGGTGCCGGCCTCTCCGGCGGTCAGCAGCAGCGCCTCTGCATCGCCCGCGCCATCGCGGTCGAGCCGCAGGTCCTGCTGATGGACGAGCCCTGCTCGGCGCTCGACCCGATCTCCACCCTCGCCATCGAGGACCTGATCGGCGAGCTGAAGTCCCAGTTCACGATCGTGATCGTGACGCACAACATGCAGCAGGCGGCCCGCGTCAGCGACCGCACCGCCTTCTTCAACCTCGCCGGGGTCGGCCAGCCGGGCAAGCTGATCGAGCTGGACGACACCCAGCGGATCTTCTCCAACCCGTCCGTGCAGGCGACCGAGGACTACATCTCCGGCCGCTTCGGCTAGACCGCCCGGAGCCAGAGCTGCTTCGTGGTGCTGCATGGCGGTGCCGCCGCGAAGTATGAGGAAGGGCCCGCCCCCGAGACGTGGGGGCGGGCCCTTGCCATGTCCGCCGGCGCGTCCTGCCCGGCCCGGGGCGTCAGCCCCAGAACAGGTGGACGAACCAGTACATCAGCGCCGCGACGATCGCGGCGGCCGGCATCGTGATGAACCAGCCGAGCACGATGTTCTTCGCGACGCCCCAGCGGACCGCGCGGATCCGCTTGGTGGCGCCCACGCCCATGATCGCCGAGGTGATCACGTGGGTGGTGGAGATCGGCGCCTTGAAGACGAACGAGGTGATGTACATGACCGTCGAGGCGGTGGCCTCGGCGGCGAAGCCCTGCGGCGGGTCCAGCTCGATGATCTTGCGGCCGAGGGTCCGCATGATCCGCCAGCCGCCCGCGTAGGTGCCCAGCGAGAGCATCGTGGCGCAGGAGATCTTCACCCAGACCGGGATGTCACTGCTGTCGTGGTGGCCCGAGATGGTGAGCGCCATGACCACGATGCCCATGGTCTTCTGGGCGTCCTGCAGACCGTGCGCGAGGGCCATGGCGGCGGCCGACGCGGTCTGCGCGACCCGGAAGTTGCGCTTGGCGCGGTGCGGGTTGGCCCGCCGGAAGATCCACAGGATCGCCAGCATGACCAGGTAGCCGCCGACCAGGCCGACGATCGGCGAGACGATCATCGGGATGACGATCTTGTCGAGGACGCCGCTCCAGATCACCTCGGTGCCGCCGGCCAGGGCCGCCCCGACCATGCCGCCGAACAGCGCGTGGGAGGAGGAGGACGGCAGGCCGAAGTACCAGGTGACCAGGTTCCAGGCGATCGCGCCGACGAGGGCGGCGAACAGGATCGCCATGCCCTGGTTGCCGGTCGGGGTGGCGATGATGCCCTTGGAGACAGTGTGCGCCACGCCGCTGCCGAGGAAGGCGCCGGCCAGGTTCATCACCGCGGCCATCGCGAGCGCGGCCCGCGGGGTGAGGGCCCGGGTGGAGACCGAGGTGGCGATGGCGTTCGCGGAGTCGTGGAAGCCGTTGGTGTAGGTGAAGAAGAACGCAACGCCGAGGACGGCGATGAGTGCAGCCAGGTCCACGGGGGTCAGGACTCCTTGACGGCGATGGTCTCCACCGTGTTGGCGACGTGCTCGAACGCGTCCGCCGCCTCCTCAAGGACGTCCACGACCTGCTTGAGCTTGAGCACCTCGATGGCGTCGTACTGGCCGGAGAACAGGTGGGCGAGCAGCTTGCGGTGGATCTGGTCGGCCTGGTTCTCCAGCCGGTTGACCTCGATCCAGTACTCGGTGAGGTTGGACATGGTGCGCAGGTTCGGCATCGCCTCGGCGGTGAGCTCGGCGGCGCGCGCCAGCACCTCGATCTGCTGTTCGATGCCCTTGGGCAGGGTCTGGATGTCGTAGAGGACGACCAGGTCGACGGCCTCCTCCATGAAGTCCATGATGTCGTCCAGCGACGAGGCGAGGCTGTAGATGTCCTCGCGGTCGAAGGGCGTGATGAACGAGGAGTTCAGCTGGTGGAAGACCGCATGGGTGGTGTCGTCCCCGGCGTGCTCGGCGGCGCGCATGCGCTCGACGATCTCCGCGCGGGCCGACACGTCTGATCCCAGCAGTTCCAGCAGGAGCTTCGATCCCACGACGAGGTTCTCCGCGGCCGCGGCGAACATGTCGTAGAAACTCGTCTCCTTCGGGGTCAGGCTAAAACGCACGGAAATCTCCGATGTGCGGGGTAGGGACTGAACGATGCTAGGTGCAACCAAGCGCAATTGCGCAAACGGGGTGGTGCGAGGGGAGGCGGATCCTCCGCTTCCGTTTGGTCGCCGTAGTGGTGCACCCGGCCCGCACACCCATGTGCGGACGTGAGCCCCCAGTCTGACGGAACCTCGCGCGGTTTGCCCCTGTCGTGCGCGCGGAACAGCGGGGTGTGGCCCGGACGGGGGAACCAGCCTCCGGCCCGGCCCCGGAGCCCGGCCGGACCCCGCCCGGAGCCCGCCTGGGGCCGCTCTGGGGCCGCTCCGGGGCCGCTCCGGGCCGTGGACCGCGCTGGAGGAACACCACGACCGGCCCCGGTGTTGGACACTGGAGGCCGACGCAGCCACCCAGGCATCCAGACGAAGGCGGGCCGATGACCACGACGGAAGCGCGCACCGACCCGGACCAGGCGCCGGGGGGCGAGCCGCACGGCGCCGCCGCCGGGCCGGCCGCTCCGGAGGCGCCCGCACAGCACGGTGGGCACGGCGGACACGGTCCGCACGGGTACAGCGCCCAGAAGGACGCCCACCTCAAGCGCCTGCGCCGGATCGAGGGCCAGATCCGCGGCCTCCAGCGGATGGTCGACGAGGACGTCTACTGCATCGACGTGCTGACCCAGGTGTCGGCCGGCACCAAGGCCCTGCAGTCCTTCGCGCTGTCCCTGCTGGAGGAGCACCTGCGGCACTGCGTCGCCGCGGCCGCCGAGGAGGGCGGCGCCGAGCTGGACGCCAAGGTGGCGGAGGCCACCGCCGCCATCGGCCGGCTGCTGCGCAGCTAGCCCCTCGGCCGGAGCCGGGGGCCTAGGAGCTGCCCTGGCGGCCGGTTCCGGGGCCCGCCGCGGGCCCGGCTCCGGAGCGTCGGCCGGCGCGTCCGGGCGCCCGCTCCTGGGGCGTCCGGGGCCCCGACTCCGACGGTCGGTCGGCGGCCGCGGCGCCGTCGGGCCGGTCCAGCAGCAGCACCTCGTCGATCCGCTCCGGCGGGAGCCGGTCGCCGTCGCTGGCCGTGGCGGCGATCATCAGCTCGCCGGCCAGGTCGATCTCGTCGAGGGCCGCGTCCTCGTGGCCGCCGCTGCGGCCGCCCGTGGACGACACCACCTGCACCACCCCTTCAGCGCCTCGCCAGCCCGGGCGGCAGCCACCCGATGTCCAGCCTAGGCACTTCGCAGCCCGTCCACATGGCACGGACGGGCCATCTCGGCGCCGCCGAAACGGGTGGGCCGCGCTGCCCGGGGTGGCCCACCCGATCCGGCGGCGTCCCCGCCGCCGGCTACTTCGGGCTTTCCGTGGGCTTCATCGCGTAGATGTCGGCGGCGGGCGGCTCGGCCGCCTCCACCGGTTTGCCGAAGTCCGACAGTGCGGTGGTCGACGTCACCTTCACCTGGTCCTTCGCCTCCTTGGACCCGGCCACGCCGGCGAAGGTGAAGATCTCGACCACCTTGTGCAGCCGCCCCTGCTCGTCCAGCCAGGCGTCGTACGGGACGTCCTTGACCGTGAAGGTCTGGGAGCCCATCCGCAGGCCGTCCCCGCCCCGGCCGCCGGTCGCGTCCGCGGCCTTGGCGAGGTCCAGGGTGCCCCGGTAGTGCTTCAGCGGGACTCCGTCGACGGTCTCGGTGCCGACCAGGTCCGCCTTCTGCGCCCCGCGCAGCGCACCCGCGGCGGAGGCCGGTTCGGTGGCGCCGCTGCTGACCAGGTTGCCGTCCGGCAGCTGGCGCACGTCGAGCTTGACCCACTTGCCCTCGGGCACCTTGGCGCCGCTGTTCTGCAGGTAGACGGTGCCCGGCAGGACCACCTCGACGATCTTCCCGGTGGTCGCCGCGCCGGGTGGCACCGCGACCTCCAGCCGCCCGATCCGCTTCACGTAGTCGTAGCCGCCGGTGCCGGTGAAGACGGCCTTCTTCTCGGCCGACTCGGTGACCAGTTCGGTCGCGGTGTGCGCGGAGCCCGTCCGGCCGGTGATGTCGGCGGCGCTGCGGACGGCCGTCACCGGGTCGGCGGAGAGCCGGTCGGCGCCCGCCTTCTGGTCGGCCGAGCCGCCGGAGTCGGCGGCGGCGCCCGAGCAGCCGGCCAGCCCGGCGAGCGCGGCGGCGAGCACGGCGGCGCCGGCCGCCGAGCGCAGGTGGGGCAGTGGGCGACCGTGCCGCCGGCCGCTGCGCTGCTGGTCGGTCATCTTCATCCTCGCGACAACCCCCTCGGGCCCCGACTGCCCCGCCGGCCACCACCACCGGGTGGGCAGAGCTCTTTCCGGGCAAACGAGTTGGGCATCGAAGGGTTACGTGGCACCCGGCGCACGGCGGGCGTCGCGCGCCGGGTCCCGGGCGCGTTACGGTGAAGCACGTGCACAGTGAGCTGCCGGCCGAGCCCGGCGCCGCCCGGATGCCCGAGCACCGCGTCGAGATCAGCGAGCGCGGTTCCTTCTGCTTCGCGACCTGCGCGTGCGGCTGGTTCTCACCGGCCCGCCGTTCCCGGGACCTGACCAGACGCGAGGCCGCCGACCACCTGGCCGGGACCGGCACCGGCCTGACGACGGTCTAGCGCCGGCCGGACGACGGTCTGGCGCCAGCCGGACGCGGCCCCGGCGGCCTCGTCCGGCCCTGCCCGCTAGGCCGCGAGGTCGGACTCCGGCGGCTGCTCGCCGGACGTCACGGTGCCACCCGCCCGCCCCCGTCGGCCGCCGCGCGGGCGGTTGCCGGACTGCGGTGCCCGGATCAGCGGGGCGACGGCGGTGCGGCTCAGCGCGTGGCAGAGCGGGACCAGCACGGCCATCGCGATCGGCGCCAGCAGCAGGACCACCGCGGTGGCGAGCGCGAAGCCGCCGATCACGTCGGTGGGGTAGTGGACGCCCATGTACATCCGGCAGAAGCCCTGCAGCAGCGCGAGGCCGCCGGCGATCCAGCCCAGCCGCCGGTTCACCAGGAACAGGGCGACCGCGATGCCCATCGACATCGTCGAGTGGTCGCTCACGAAGGAGTGGGTGCCCTCCTTGCCCTCCACCAGCACGTCGAGCCCGGCGTGGTCGACGAACGGCCGCGGGCGGTTGACGATGGCGGCGATCGGCAGGTTCGCCAGCTCGGCGAGGGCGACCGCGAGCGGCGCCCAGAGCAGGCCGGCGACGGCCACCGGGGCGTCCGGGCGGCGTCGCGCCTGGAGCCAGCCGACCAGCCCCAGCAGGGCCAGGCCGATCAGGATGCCGTACTCGCCGATCCAGGAGACCGAGTGGTCCAACCACTGCGGGGAGCGCTTGGCCAGGCCGTTGACGGCGTAGAGCAGTCCGAGGTCGGGGTTGGTCGTGTCGGCAAGCGGCGTCGACACGCCGCACCTCCTTCTGGTTCCGCAGCACCTGTTCGATCCGGCCGTGGCCCGCCGTCCCCGCCCTGTTCAGGGAGCTGACGTGGAGCCAACGAACACAACGTCATAACCGGTGCACAGCGTTCCACGGAAACGCGCGGTTATGGAAACTTGACTCAGCGTCCACAGCGCACTCACACCCGGCGGCCCGGAGGGTTCAGCTCTTTGCAGCGTTTTGACCTGCACCTGTCGGGGAGGGGCCGGCCGCGACCGCCCGGCGGGACGCCGCGGAGCCTGGCGCGCCGAGGGCGGACGGCGGCGCGGGGGCGGCCTGGTTGGCCGGGGCGGCGGGGGCCGACGGGGCCGGCGAGTCCGGGGTGCCCGGGCGGCTGGGGCCGGTGATGCTGCCGTCGGTGTTGCGGACCGGCAGCGCCTCGGCGCCGTCCGAGGTGACCCGGGTGGCGCCGATGTACTCCTTGCTGTCGATCTTGTCGTAGCGGATCACCGCGCCGGTGTGCGGGGCGTTGATCATGTAACCGCCACCGACGTAGATGCCGACGTGGTGGATGGTGCGCGGGTCGCCCAGGTCGGTCGCCCAGAACACCAGGTCCCCCGGGCGGAGCTGGTCGCGCGAGGGGTGCTGCCCGGCGTACCACTGGTCGTTGGCGACCCGGGGGAGCGTGATGCCCACGCTGGCGTACGCCGCCTGGGTCAGCCCGGAGCAGTCGAACCGCCCGTTCTGCGAGGGCAGACCCTCGCCGCCCCACAGGTACGGGGTACCGAGCTTGGTCTGGGCGAAGTAGATCGCCCCGGCCGACTGCTGGGAGACGGCCACCGGCGCGGTCGGCGCGGTGAAGCTGCGGGCCATGGCCTGGATGTTCTTCACATAGCCCTGGGTCTCCTTGTACGGCGGGATCCCGCCGTACTTCGTGACCGCGTACGGACCGGCGTTGTAGGCGGCCAGCAGGTTGGCCTGGCGGTCGCCCGGGACCTTGGCCACGTCGTCGGCGAGTGCGCAGTCGAACGTGGCGGCCGAGGCGATCGCGTCCAGCGGGTCCCAGACATCCTTCTTGCCGTCATTGTTGCCGTCCGTGCCGTATGTTCCCCAAGTGGCCGGCATGAACTGCGCCATTCCCTGCGCGCCGACCGGCGATCGGGCGCCCGGGTCAAAGCCGCTTTCCTGGTACAGCTGCGCCGCGAGCATCGGCGGGGAGATCTCCGGGCAGAGCGAGCCCCACTGCTGGATCGGCCCCTGGTAGGCCGCCGGAACGGTGCCCGGGGAGAGCGTGGCGCGATTGGCCGACTGCTGCGGCGCACCACTGGCCGCATACGTCGCAACCGTGACCAGCCCGATGAAGCCGACCGCTACAACTCCCGCAGCGGCGGCGGCCGTACCGGCCTTCCGGAGTACCATCAGCACCATCCCGACGAATCGTCAGTCGAAGTGTCCCGGAAGGCGTTGCTCACCGCAATCATCAGAGATACAAAGAGTGAGCGCTATCCTTCGTACGGTGGACATCCTCGCGTACGTGTCCGGTGCCGCACGACCAATCCGCGAGAAGCAGCCAAGTCGACATCAGATCTGGCCAAGAATAGGTACCGACCCTTCGCGCGGACGGGGTCTGGGCCCTTGAATTTGCCTGATCGGGCGGTGAGATGGAAATGAACCTGAGCAGCGTGGACAGACTCGCGATCGGCCACCTGGCCGAAGACCCTCCTAAGAAGCCGAATATCGACACCATCATCGGCGGGATCGCCCCGGACTGGGGCCCGTTCGCGAGTCTCGGGTCGGAGGCCCGGGTGATGGTCGAGGTCGTCATGGCCGTGGCGATCCTGGCCTGCCTCGGCCTGGCCGTCTGGGGCGCGGCCAAGCAGCGGATCGGCGCGACCGCGATGCGGGACAGCTTCGGTGCCGAACAGGGCAAGGGACTGATCATCGCCGGGCTGACCGGCGTGTTCATCATTGGATCACTTGGCACTCTGTTCACCATTGTTTACGGCATGGCCATCTGACGATCGGACAGTTCGGGCGCGCGTGGGCGGCACGGCTGTCCGCCCGCCCGGCCGCCGGTTCCGTCGGAGCCCCCGTCGGGAGTCCACCCCACCACCCCTCCCTCCGCGCCCGCCCACGGGCGGAGGGGCCCCCGGAGCCTCCCCGGCTCCCAGCACCAGGAGGGCCGCCGTGCCGTTGTCCGACGACCAGCCGCACACCCGTACGCGGCTGCCGGTCGGCGAACAGCCCTCGTCCCAGCCGACCGCCCGTCAGCCCCGACCGCTGCGGACCCTGCTGGCCGTCCTGGTGGTCGTGACCCTGCTGGTGGTGGCGATCTCCATCGCCAACCGCGGCAAGGCCGACCCCGGCTCCGGGCCCGCCCGCTCGGCCGACGGCGTCGCCCCCACGGCCGCCTCCGGCGCCGGGCCGGCATCCAGCGGGGAGCAGCCCGTCGGCACCACGACCAACGGGATCGCCGGCGGCTTCCCGCACACCGACCAGGGCGCGCAGTCGGCCGCCACCAACTACGCGGTCGCCATCGGCTCGGCCGACATGTTCCGCACCGACAGCCGCCACACCATCGTGGCCACCATCGCCGACCCGTCGGCCGTCACGGCCCTCCAGACCCGCCTGGACCAGGGGTTCGGCGGGGACACCGCGGCCCGCTACGGCCTCGACGCCCAGGGCCGCGCGCCGAAGGGGCTCACCTTCGTCAGCCGCACCGTCCCGGTGGGTGCCAAGCAGGTGGGTTACAGCGACGGCGAGGCCAAGGTCGAGGTCTGGTGCACGGGCCTCACCGGGCTCGCCGGCGAGCGCTCCGTCCAGCCGGTCATGGAGAACTGGTTCACCCTCACCCTGACCCTGCGCTGGGCGGGCAGTGACTGGAAGCTCGCCGACTACGCAAGCCGGCCGGGCCCAGCCCCGATGCCGGGCGACCAGCAGGCCGCCACCGCCGAGGAGATCACCGGCGCCGTCCAGCAGTTCGGGGGTTTCCGCTATGCCCGTTGAGTCCACTCCGCGGCGCCGTGCCGCAGGTCCTGTCGCCCCCTCCGCCGTGCGCCCCGGTGCCCGCCGGGCCGGCGCGTTCGCGGGGGCGCTGGCCGCCGTGCAGGTGGCCGCGCTGCTGACGGCGCAGCGGGCCTTCGCGGAGCCGTCGCCGACGGCGACGCCGTCCCCCAGCGCCAGTACGAACTGTCCCGATCTTCCGATCTCCGGCAACGGAATCCTTTGCGTGGACAAGCCGGGCGGTGGGGCCTCCCTCCCCGGCTCAGGGACCGTCGGGAGTGTCACCGATCCGCTCGGGGCCCTGGCGAAGGGGTGTGCGCAGGCGGCGTCCTGGGTGGTGCGGAAGCTGTCGGGGGCCATCGACGGGACGACGCAGGTGGACTTCACCAACGCGTCGTTCCTGCAGCAGTACGCGGTGGTGTTCGCCGCCTCGACGATCATCACGCTGGTGCTCTGGCTGCTGGCGGTGACGAAGCGGGCGGTGCGCGGCGCGCCCCTGACGACGGCGATCTCGGAGGCGATCGGCTTCCTGTGGCTGACCGTGGTGGCCTCCGCGTTCACGCCGCTGATCCTGTACACCGTGGTGAGCGCGACGGACGGGCTGACCACGGCGATCGCGGTGGGGACGAAGTCCGACACCGGGACGTACCTGGGCGGGTTCGCGGACACCCTGGAGAAGGGTGACATGGGCGGCGGCCCGCTGATCCTGATCATCGTGTCGCTGGTGGCCGTGCTGGCGGCGGCGGTGCTCTGGGTCGAGCTGCTGATCCGGGCGGCGATGCTGTACGTGGGCGCGCTGCTGGGGACGGCGGTGTACGCGGGGCTGGTCGACAAGCAGCTGTGGAAGCACGTGCGCCGTTGGGCCGGGGTGATGCTGGCGGTGGACCTGGCGAAGCCGATCATCGTGATCATCCTCGGGCTGGCCGGCGCGGTGGCCACCGGCGCAGGGGCCAACGACGACTTCGCCCGGGTGCTGTCCGGCCTGGCGATCCTCTTCCTCTCGATCTTCGCGAGCGCCTCCGTCTACCGTTTCGTGCCGGGCTTCGGCGACGAGATCATGAGCATGCGCCATGCCCGGGCCAGCGCGGTGTCGGCCGGGTCGGCGATGATCAACGGCACGGCGAACCTGGTGAAGCAGGGCATCAGCACGCACGGCGACCGCGGCGCGCAGGGGGGCGGCGGCAGCCCGGGGGTGGGCGGCGGCTCGGTCGCGCCGGGCATCGCCGCCCACGCCACGCGGTCCCCCGCGCCGCCGCCGCAGGCCTCGCCGGCCTCGGCCTCGACCCGCGACAGCAATCCAGCGAAGGGAGGGTGACGGGTAAGTGAGCAGCGAACCGCTCGGCCAGTACGGCGCCCAGTACGCCCAGCCGTACGTGCACCAGCGCCGCACCTACCTGATCGGCAAGGCCCGCCCGAACGCGCCGATCGGCCGCAACCGGGAGTCCGGCGAGATCGTCCTGATCATCTTCGGGGCGTTCCTCGGCATGCTCTGGGGTCTGCTGATGCCGATCCTGCCGCTGCGCATCGCGGGTCTGGTCGGTCTGCCCCTGCTGGCGATCGCGGCGGTGTACGTGCCGTACCGGCGCCGGACGTTCTACAAGTGGGTGGAGATCAACCGCACCTACCGCCGGACGGTCCGCAGCGGCCGGGCGGTGTGGAAGTCGGACGTGATGGACGCCGGGACCCGGATGGACGGGCGGGAGGTCGAGGTCGGCCCGCCGCCCGGGGTGGGGCGGTTGCGCTGGCTGGCCGCGCCGTTCGGGCCGGACGAGGTCGGGGTGCTGATGCACCTGGAGCGGCGGACGGTGACGGCCGCGATCGAGATCGAGGGCCCGGGCGTCGGCCTGCGCGACTCGGAGGACCAGGAGGCCCTGGTCGACCGGTTCGGCACGCTGCTGAAGCACGTCGCCAACGGCGACGGCTTCGTGACGCGGCTGCAGATCCTGGCCCGTACGCTGCCGGCGGACCCGGACGCGCACGCCAAGGACGTGGAGCGGCGCGGCGACCACAACGCGCCGGGCTGGCTGAAGGATTCGTACGACCAGCTGCAGTCGATGGTGTCGACCTCCTCCGAGCAGCACCGGGCGTACCTGGTGGCCTGCATGCACTACACCCGTGACCTGGCTGCCGAGGCGCACGCGATGGGCCGGACGGCGACCGGGCGGCGGGCCCGGGACGACGAGGGCCTGGCCGCGGTGATGGCCCGTGAGCTGACGGACATCTGCGCCCGGCTGGCGGAGGCCGACATCCGGGTGCGCCAGCCGCTCGGGCAGGCGCGGCTCTCCTCGCTGCTGCACTCGATGTACGACCCGGACCACCCGATCGACCACATCCAGGCGATGTCCCGGCGCAACGCCTGGCCGGCCGAGCTGGACGCGACGAACCCGCAGTACCTGGAGGCGAAGACCCGCGAGTCGGCGACCCGCGCGCCCTGGTGCCACGCCACCGCGTGGATCAAGGAGTGGCCGCTGACCCCGGTGGGCGTCAACTTCCTGGCTCCGCTGCTGGTGCACACCCCGGACGTGATCCGGACGGTCGCGGTGACGATGGACCTGGAGCCCACCGACGTCGCGATCGAGCGGATGCTCACCGAGAAGACCAACGACGAGGCGGAGGCGAGCCGCGCCGCGAAGATGAACCGGACGGTCGACCCGCGCGACCTGGCCCACACCGGCCGGGTCGACCAGCGCGGTGACGACCTGGCCTCCGGCGCGGCCGGGGTCAACCTGGTCGGCTACATCACCGTCTCCTCGCGCAACCCGGAGGCGCTGGCCCGCGACAAGCGGACCATCCGTGCCTCGGCCGGCAAGAGCTACCTCAAGCTGGAGTGGTGCGACCGCGAGCACCACCGGGCGTTCGTCAACACCCTGCCGTTCGCCACCGGCATCCGCCGCTGATCCACCTGGAGGCCCCGCATGGCGATCGGCAACCTCACCGACGCGTTCACCAGCCTGATGTTCGGCAAGGTGGAGACCACCCGGCTGCCGGTGCGCACCTCCACCGGCCAGGCGCAGGCGGTCTACCTGCCCACCGCCGCGCCGGGGCTGGGTGACTCCGGCGTGATCATCGGCCGCGAGGTGTACAGCGGCAAGGGCTACGTCTACGACCCCTTCCAGCTGTACGGGCAGCAGCTGCCGGCTCCGCACTGGCTGGTGCTCGGGGAGTCGGGCAACGGCAAGTCCGCGCTGGAGAAGACGTACGTGCTGCGCCAGCTGCGGTTCCGCGACCGGCAGGTGGTGGTGCTGGACGCGCAGGGCGAGGACGGCGTCGGCGAGTGGAACCTGATCGCCAACGCGCTGGGCATAAAGTCGATCCGGCTCGACCCGATGGCGGCCCGGGACGGCGGGGTGAAGCTCAACCCGCTGGACCCGGCGATCACCCAGACCGGCCAGCTGTCGCTGCTGCGCACCATCGTCGAGGTGGCGATGGGGCGCGGGCTGGAGGAGCGGGCGGGGTTCGCGCTGAAGGCGGCGCACGCCCATGTGATCGCCTCGGTGACCGACCGGCAGCCGGTGCTGGACGACATCATCGACACCCTGCGCAGTCCCGAGCTGGCCTCGGTGGAGTCGCTCGGGGTCGGGGTGGACGAGGTGCAGTCCTGGGGCCTGGACGTGGCCCTGGTGCTGGACCGGCTGGTCGACGGTGACCTGCGCGGCATGTTCGACGGGCCGACCACCGACGGCATCGACCTGGACGCGCCGCTGATCGTGTTCGACCTGTCGCACATCGACCGGAACTCGATCGCGATGCCGATCCTGATGGCGATCGTCGGCGTCTGGCTGGAGCACACCTGGATCAGGCCGGACCGGCGCAAGCGGATCTTCCTGGTGGAAGAGGCCTGGCACATCATCAACAGCCCCTTCGTCGCCCAGCTGTTCCAGCGTCTGCTGAAGTTCGGGCGCCGGCTCGGTCTCTCCTTCGTGGCGGTGGTGCACCACCTGTCCGACGTGGTGGACGGCGCGGCCGCCAAGGAGGCCTCGGCGATCCTCAAGATGGCCTCCACCCGGACGATCTACATGCAGAAGGCCGAGGAGGCGAGAGCCACCGGCCGGGTGCTGGGTCTGCCGCGCTGGGCGGTTGAGATCATCCCCACACTCTCGCCCGGCATCGCGGTCTGGGACGTCAACGGCAACGTCCAGGTGGTGAAGCACATCATCACCGAGGCAGAGCGGCCATTGGTCTACACCGACCGCGCGATGACGGAGGACACGGTCGCCGAGCGGACCCGTGCAGAGCGCCAGTTGGCGTCCGAACCAGGTCTCTGAACCCCGCTCCGGCGTGCGCCGGAGCCCCCGCCGTGTCAGTCCGGTCCGGCTCCGGGCCGCTTCGGCGCGCCCGGCCGGCGGCCCGCCGTGCGGCGACGGTTCGTCAGCAGGTAACCCTGTCGTTACGTCCAGGGTCCTGACAGCTACGCGCGTTGACTCTAGGCTGCACTGGCGCAACGCCTCCCGTCGCCCGTCCACGCATGTCGACCGCCGGGCGCTCTCTCAAGGTGCAGGGGACCTTCATGCTCACCGTCAGATCCCGACGTGCCGTTCTGGCCGCCGTCGCCGCGGCCGGCCTCGTCGGCACCGTGGCCATGCCGACCGCCGCCCAGGCCGCGGACGCCAAGCGTCACAAGACCGTCAACCTCCAGCTGCTGGCGATCAACGATTTCCACGGCAACCTGGAGCCCCCGGCCGGTTCGTCCGGCACCATCCGGGAGATCGACCCGGCGACCGGCCAGCCGGTCAACACCCCGGCCGGCGGCATCGAGTACCTGGCCACCGCGCTGCGCCAGGCCCGGATCCCGGCGGACGACTCGATCACCGTCGCCGCCGGTGACATCGTCGGAGCCTCCCCGCTGACCTCGGCGCTCTTCCACGACGAGCCGACCATCGAGGCGATGGACAAGCTCGGCCTGGACGTCACGGCGGTCGGCAACCACGAGTTCGACGAGGGCTCCAAGGAGCTCATCCGCCTCCAGGACGGCGGCTGCCACCCGGTGGACGGCTGCTACGAGGAGGGGCGCAAGTTCAAGGGCGCCAACTTCAACTACCTGGCCGCCAACGTCACCAACGAGAAGACCGGCAAGCCGATCCTGGCCCCGTACTGGGTGACCAGGTCGCAGGGCGTCAAGGTCGGCTTCATCGGCGCGACCCTGGAGGGCACGCCGAACATCGTCACCGCCGAGGGCGTCAAGGGCCTGAAGTTCGGCGACGAGGTCGACACGATCAACAAGTACGCGGCCGAGCTGAAGAAGCAGGGCGTGAACTCGATCGTCGCCCTGATCCACGAGGGCGGGCTGCCGGCCAGCAGCACCTACAACTACGACTGCGGCGCCGCCGGCGAGGGCATCTCCGGCCCGATCGTCGACATCGCCAAGAACCTGGACCCGGCGATCGGCGCCATCGTCACCGGTCACACCCACAACGCCTACGCCTGCACCATCCCCGACCCGCAGGGCGTGCCGCGCTCGGTGACCAGCGCCGCCTCCTTCGGCCGGCTCTACACCGAGATCGACCTGAAGCTCGACAAGACCACGGGCACCATCGTGCGCCCCTCGGTCAAGGCCGAGAACCACATCGTGCGCCGCACGGTCGAGAAGGCCCCGGACATGACGGCGCTGATCGACCACTACTCCAAGCTGGCCGCGCCGATCGCCAACCGTCCGCTGGGCTACATCGCCTCGGACATCAACGGCCGCGGCAACAGCGACCTGGAGAAGCCGCTCGGTGACGTGATCGCCGACGCCCAGCTGGCCGGTCTGGCGCCCGCCGACAAGGGCGGGGCGCAGCTCGCCTTCATGAACCCCGGCGGCATCCGCTCGGACCTGGTCTACAAGGCGAGTGGGGCCGAGGGCGACGGCGTGGTGACCTACGGCGAGGCGTTCACCGTCCAGCCGTTCACCAACATGATGCAGGTCAAGACGCTGACCGGCGCCCAGCTGGTCCAGCTGCTCCAGCAGCAGGTGAGCGGTGCCAACGCGGCCTCGCCGAAGGTCCTGCAGTCCTCCAAGGGCCTGACCTACACCCTGGACATGCGCAAGGCCGGTGCGGACCGGGTGCTCGTGGACTCGATCCGGCTGAACGGTGCGGCGATCGACCCGGCCGCCAAGTACCGTGTCGCGGCCAACGAGTTCCTGGCCGGCGGCGGCGACGGCTTCCCGGCCTTCGCGGCCGGCACCGACAAGCTGGTCGGCGCCTCCGACCTGGACGTCTTCGCCGCCTACCTCGGTGCCAACAGCTCGGCGGCCGCGCCGCTGAAGGCGCCGGCGCAGGACCGCATCAAGGTCATCGGCCCGGGCGTCGACAACGACTGACCGGAGCCGGCGGAGGAACGGGCGGGGCGCTGTCGGGGCGCCCCGCCCGTTCCGTCCGTCCGGGCCCGGCCGCTAGCCGGCCGAGGGGCCGCCCGGCAGCCGGACGGTGGCCAGGGCGCCCGGGCCCCCGTCGTGCGCCGGGCCGAGCGACACCTCGCCGCCCGCCTCCCGCACGCTCTGCGCGACGATCGACAGCCCCAGACCGGACCCGGGGAGCTGGCGCGAGGACGGCGAGCGCCAGAAGCGGTCGAAGACGTACGGCAGCTCGTCCGACGGGATCCCGGGGCCGTGGTCCCGGACGGTCAGCACGCCCTGGTGGAGCCGGACGTCGATCGCGGCACCGGGCGGGCTGTACTTGACCGCGTTGTCCAGCAGGTTGATCACGGCGCGCTCCAGCGCGGCGGCGTCGCCCTGGACGAACCACGGCTCGACGTCGGTCTCGAAGACCAGCCCCGGACCGCGCAGCTTCGCCCGGGCGACGGCCCGGTCGGCGATCTCGTGCAGGGCGACCACCGCCAGGATGCGGCCCGGTTTCGGCGTGTCGGGGCGGGAGAGCTGGAGCAGGTCGCCGATCAGGACGGTGAGCTCCTGCATCTGCGCCTTCATGTTGCCGAGCAGCTTGGTCCTGGTCGCGGCGGGCAGCGGACGGCCGGTGTCGTCGCTGCGGATCATCAGGTCGACGTTGGTGCGCAGTGAGGTGAGCGGGGTGCGGAGCTCGTGCCCGGCGTCGGCGATCAGCCGCGTCTGGCGGTCGCGGGAGTTGGCGAGCGCGGTGCTCATCGAGTTGAACGAGGCGGAGAGCCGGGCGATCTCGTCGCTGCCGTGCACGGGGATCGTGCTGCCGACCTCCTCGGTGCGGGCGATGTGCTCGACCACGTCGGTGAGCCGGTCGACGGGCTTGAGCGCCGAGCGGGCCACGAACCGGCCGGCGACCCCGGCGAGGATGATGCCGCCGAGGGCCACGCCCCCGAGGATCAGCGCGAGGTTCTGCAGGGACTCCTCGACCGGTTCGGTGGGTGCGGCGATCATGACCAGGACGGGTGGTCCGTCGGGCCTGTCGGTGCCGACCCAGAACACCCGGACCAGGGCGGGAGCGCCGTTGGTGTAGTGGCCGCTGCGGAAGATCGACTGGTTCGGCGGCAGTTGGAGGACCTTGGCATCGTCCGGCTGGAGGGCGATTGCCCTGGTGGCACCGAGCGGCAGGCAGACCCCGGCCGGGTCGGTCATGACGAGCTGGGTGTCCCGGAACGCGAAGTTGGGCGGGTCCTGCTGCGAGCCGCCGTTGCGCGGGAAGGGCAGGGCGGCCTGCTTGAGAGCCTCTTCCGGAGTGGTGGGGCAGTACGCCGGGAGCCGGACCTTCGGTAGTTGGACGCTGCGCAGGTCGTTGCGCACCTGCCCGTACAGCTGCTTCTCCACGATGAACCAGCAGGCCAGCGCCGACAGGGCGATCGCCACCGCCACCGCCGCCGCCGTCAGGAAGGTGAGCCGGCTGCGCAGGGACTGGGCGCGGTACCAGTGGGCGAGCCGCTGCCGGCGGTGGACGCGGGGCGGTAGCAGGGGCGGGGGCGGGGTGGCGGTGTCGCTCACGCCGTGGTGCCGGCGGCCGGGCGGAGGGCGTAGCCGACGCCGCGTACGGTCTGGATGATCCGGGGCATGCCGCCCTGCTCGGTCTTGCGGCGCAGGTACATCACGTAGACGTCCAGGGAGTTGGAGGAGGGCTCGAAGTCGAAGCCCCAGACCGCCTTGAGGATCTGCTCGCGGGTGAGCACCTGGCGGGGGTGCGAGAGGAACATCTCCAGCAGCATGAACTCGGTGCGGGTCAGCTCGACCGGCCTGCCGGCCCGGGTGACCTCGCGGGTGGCGGTGTTCATCCGGAGGTCGGCGAAGGCCAGGACCTCGCTGTCGTCCTCGACGGCCGCGGCGCGGGCGGCGGCCTCGGTGGCGAGGGCGTTGCGGCGGAGCAGGGCGCGGACCCGGGCGAGCAGTTCGTCGAGTTCGAAGGGCTTGGCGAGGTAGTCGTCGGCGCCGACGTCCAGGCCGGTGACCCGGTCGCCGACGGCGTCGCGGGCGGTGAGCATCAGGACCGGGACGGTGTCGCCGCGCGAGCGCATCCGGCGGACGGCGGTGAGGCCGTCCATCCGGGGCATCATGATGTCCAGCAGGACGAGGTCGGGCTTCTCCCGTTCGACGGTCTCCAGCGCCTCGTAGCCGTCGGTGGCGGTGGCGACCTCGTAGCCCTCGAAGGCGAGGCTGCTCTCCAGGGCGTCCCGGAGGGCGGGTTCGTCGTCGACCACGAGGAGCCGGGCGGAGGCCGGTCCGGGCTCGGCGGGGGTGCGGTCGTCGGCGGCCGGGGTCATGGGCGGTTGCCCTTTCTCGTCGTCTCTCGTCGGCGGAGAGCCTGTCGGGAGCCTGCTGGAGTGCTGCTGGGGTGCTGCTGGGGTGCTGCGGTGACCTGCTCGGAGTAATTGTCCGTCTAGATGTTCTGCCCGGCCTGCAGCTCGGGCAGCACCCGCTTGATGTCGTTGATCGGGATGGCGAACCCGAGGCCGACGCTGCCGGCGGTGCCGCCGCCGGCCGTGGAGCTGGAGCCGCCGGCCGAGTACATCGCCGAGTTGATGCCGATGACCTGGCCGTTCGCGTTGATCAGCGGGCCGCCGGAGTTGCCGGGGTTGAGCGCGGCGTCGGTCTGGAAGGCCTTGTAGGTCGCGGTCTCACCACTGTTCTGCTGCGGGGTGCTGCCGCGCAGACCGGGCAGGTTCGGGAAGCCGAAGCCGCCGTTGCCGCTGGTGGTGCCCTCGTCGACCTGGACGGTGACCTCGCGGTTCTCGGCGCTGATGATGCCGGAGGTGACGGTGCCGGTGAGGCCCTCCGGGTTGCCGATGGCGACGACCGCGTCACCGACCCCGACGGTGGAGGAGTCGCCGAGGGTGGCGGGGCTGAGGTCCTTGGCGCCGCTCGCGGTGATCACGGCGGCGTCCAGGGACTTGTCGGTGCCGGTGACGGTGGCCTTGGCGGTGGAGCCGTCCTTGAAGGTGACGGTGACCTGGCCGCCGTCGGAGGCGCCGGAGACGACGTGGTAGTTGGTGAGGATCCGGCCGTCCTTGTCGAGCACCACGCCGGTGCCGGTGGCGGTGCCGTTCGCGGTCTTCACGGTGATCTGGACGACGCTCGGCGAGACGGCCGAGGCGATCGCGGCGACGTCGGCGCTGCCGTCCGAGCGGGCGGAGACCGGGCTGGCGATGGTGCCGGTCCGGGTGGCCGAGCCGTGTTCCTGGGCGGCGACCACACCGCCGGTCACCCCGCCGAGGACGGCGGCGACCGCCGCGACGGCGGTGACCAGCGCGACCCGGCCGCGCAGGAGGCCGCGCCTGCCGCGGCCGCCGTGCCCGCCGTGGGACGTCGGTCCGTCGGCGGCCGGGGGCGCCGGCGGCATCGGCGGGGCCGCGGGCGGGGGAGGGGGCGGGGTGCCGACCGAGGGGTTGCCGGCGGCCGGGTACCCGGTGGTCGTGCTGTCGAGGACGGTGCCCTGGACGAGCTGTCCCTCAGCGGGGTGCGGGGCCCGGTACGGGTCGTACTGCTCGCTGCCGTGCTGCTGATCGCTCATGCCGACCAACGTCCGCCCGCCGGATGAGGATCCGATGAGAACGGGGTCAGAAGCCCCCGAGAAGCCCGTTGACTTCTCATAAAGCCTGGTCAGGCCGGGACCGCCGCTAGGACGGCCGAGTCTCCTGCGGCGCGCTCGGCCGGCAGCCGCAGGAACGGCGGATGACCAGGCGCGACGGGAACTTCCGGACCCGCTCGGTGTCCGAGCCGGGCACCATCAGCGAGTCGTCGAGGACGAGGTCCACCGCGGCCCGGGCCATCGCGTCGCGGTCGGAGGCGACGGTGGTCAGCGGCGGGTCGGCGAAGGCGGCCTCGGGCACGTCGTCGAAGCCGGCCACCGCGAGGTCCTCCGGGACCCGCAGGCCGAGCTCGCGGGCGGCCCGCAGCACGCCGATCGCCTGGTCGTCGGTGGAACAGAAGACGGCGGGCGGCCGCTCGGCCGAGCCCAGCAGGCCGAGCGCGACCTCGTAGGCGCCGTAGCGGTGGAAGGGCGCGTCGATCAGGTGCGGTTCGGTGGGCAGGCCGTGGGCGTCCATGGCGCGCTGCCAGCCCTCGACGTGGTCGATGACCGGGTCGCCGGGGGCGGGGGACTCGACCGGGCCGCCGAA
Organism: Kitasatospora sp. NPDC086009; assembly: GCF_044540385.1. Lineage (NCBI taxonomy): Bacteria > Bacillati > Actinomycetota > Actinomycetes > Kitasatosporales > Streptomycetaceae > Kitasatospora > Kitasatospora sp. NPDC086009. The sequence continues at coordinate 32,023 of NZ_JBITSA010000029.1, read as the reverse complement.
GCAGGCCACGTACGGGTGCCCGTGCTCCTCCAGCAGGTGGCGGACGACGGCCTCGGCGCCGGCCACGTCGTCGGTGACCACCGCGACGTCGTCGATCGCCTCGGGCCGGCGGTGCAGGAGCACCACCTTGGCGCCCTCCATCGCGGCGAACTCCTCGGCCGCCCGCTGCGAGGGGCCCTGGCTGACCAGGATCAGGCCGGAGACCCGCATGCCGAGGAAGGCGCGGACGTAGTGCACCTCGCGGTCGTCCACGTAGTCGGAGTTGCCGATCAGGACGAGCTTGCCGCGCTCGGAGGCGGCGCGTTCCACGGCGTGCGCCATCTCGGCGAAGAACGGCTGGCGGGCGTCGGGGACGACCATGCCGATCAGGTTGGTGCGGCGGGAGGCCATCGCCTGGGCGACGCTGTTCGGCCGGTAGCCGAGCTGCTCGATCGCCGCGAGCACCTTCTCCTTGGTCGCGGGCGCGACCGGGCGCGGCCCGTTGTTGATGACGTAGCTGACGACCGCGGTCGAGGTACCAGCCAGTCGGGCTACATCGTCGCGCGTCACTTTGGCCACGGGAGGAGTCTACGCGTGTGGCGTCCGCCCGGGCAGTGGTACCTCGGCTGCCCGGCGGATGCCGGCAGGACAGCGCGGGGCGAATCCGGACAGGCCGGGCGGCGGTCGGCCGCCCGGCCGACGGTCAGGCCTCCAGCGAGGCCGAGGAGCGCTGCGCGAGGTCCGGCCGTTCGCCCTTGTCCGGCTTCTCCGGGACGACGAAGCGGTAGCCGACGTTGCGCACGGTGCCGATCAGCTGCTCGTTCTCGACGCCGAGCTTGGCCCGCAGGCGCCGGACGTGGACGTCGACCGTCCGGGTGCCGCCGAAGTAGTCGTAGCCCCAGACCTCCTGGAGCAGCTGCGCCCGGGTGAAGACCCGGCCGGGGTGCTGCGCGAGGTACTTGAGCAGCTCGAACTCCTTGAAGGTGAGGTCGAGCACCCGGCCCTTGAGCTTGGCGGAGTAGGTGGCCTCGTCGACCGAGAGGTCGCCGTTGCGGATCTCCATCGGGCTGTCGTCGGTGGTCACCTGGAGGCGGCCGAGGGCGAGCCGCAGCCGGGCCTCCACCTCGGCGGGGCCGGCGGTGTCCAGCAGGACGTCGTCGATGCCCCACTCCGCGGTGACGGCGGCCAGGCCGCCCTCGGTGACCACCAGGATCAGCGGTGAGCCGATGCCGGTGGAGCGGAGCAGCTGGCAGAGGCTGCGGATCTGCGGCAGGTCCCGCCGGCCGTCGACCAGGATGACGTCCGCGCTGGGGGTGTCCACCAGGGCGGAGCCCTCGGCGGGCGCCACCCGGACGTTGTGGAGCAGCAGGCCGAGGGCCGGCAGTACCTCCGCGGAGGGTTGCAGCGCGTTGGTGAGGAGGAGCAGAGAACTCATACCCGGTAGTCCCCTTTCCGGGTCGTCGCGGTCGCGTGACGGCTGCCGCCACAGCCGGTTGGCGCACGTGCGAGGAGGTGTCGCGCGCGGGCCCCGGGTGGGGCGGCGGCGGGCGACGCGAGGGAGGTGGGGGAGGAGGCCAGGCGTCCACCGGAGGATTCACCGGCGTGCACGGCAGAACGAGGCGTGCGTCGGAGGTCCCGCAACCCCTGGTGCACCGTTTCTGCCCTGCCCATCCCGTGAACCTTCCGGTCTGTCCCGTACCGGGCGGCGGCCCGGAGCCGGGATCCGACACCCCGTCCTGGTCCCGGTACGTCGTTGTGCCGGGAATGGCGGGGCGGTTCCTGCTCCGCGCCGGGGGTGGGCCGACGAATCGCAAGAACGTCCGTACTGGCGTCCTGAAAGCACGAAAGGATCCGGGGGCGACTCTGCCCGGATCCCTCAGGGGTCGAGGATAGCCGACCTGCTCTCTCGCCGGGAGGGCTCGAAAGCGGCCGTTCGGCCTTTTCGGGCACGCCGGGGGTGAGCCTGACCACAGCGTCGCGCGGGCGCCGGCACCCGCGCGGCCAGGGCGATTGCCGGTCGGGTCGGCGGACACGCCATCATGGGACGCGTATCGGCGGCACCGTACGCGTACCTCTTTCGAGTGGTGTTCGGCCGCCGGTGGGGACCCGCCCGGGGCACCGGGCCCGGGCGAGGACGACGAGAAGGGGTTGCCATGGGCGCGACCACCGAACCAGCGGGCGCCGCTCGGGTGAGCGGGACGATCCGCTACTGGGCGGCGGCGAAGTCGGAGGCCGGGCTGGCCGAGGAGCCGTACCAGGCGGCGACCCTGGCGGAGGCACTCGCGGCGGCCAGGACGCGGCACGCCGACCGGCCGAAGCTCGGCCGGCTGCTCGGACACTGCTCCTACCTGGTCGACGGCTCTCCCGTCGGCGGCCGTGACCACGCGACGGTGTCCCTCACCGAGGGCGGCACGGTCGAGGTGCTCCCGCCGTTCGCGGGAGGGTGAGCGGCGTGACGGACCCGAACAACGTGAACGGCGGCCCGCAGGGCACCGGCCCGGGCGGCTGGCAGCAGCCACAGCATCCGCAGCAGCCGCCGCATCCGCAGGCGCAGTCCCAGCATCCGTACGCCCCCCAGCAGGGGTACGCGCCGGAGCCGCAGGAGCAGGTGGCCCGGCCGTACGCCCCCGCCCCCGCCCCCGCCCCCGACCCCGCCGCGGGCCGGGCACCCGGGCAGCCGGAGCACCCGGGGAGCCGGCCGCCGGCCGGTGCTCCCGGGCAGCCGCCGCCGTACGGCGGCGGCCCCGCGCAGCAGCCGACCCAGCAGCCGTACGGGCAGCAGCAGCCCATGCAGCCTCCGCCGTACGGACAGCCCCGGCCTCCGCAGCAGCCGTACGGGCAGCAGCGTCAGCAGGCCCGGCCGGGCGGACAGCAGCAGGCCGGACCGCCGTACGGGCAACAGCCGCAGCCGTACGGGCAGCAGCGTCAGCAGGCCCGGCCGGGCGGACCGCAGCAGGCCGGACCGCCGTACGGGCAACAGCCGCAGCCGTACGGGCAGCCGCCGCTCGGGCAGCAGCCCTACGCCCAGCCGCCCGTCGACGACGCGGTGACGGCCCTGCTCCCGCCCGTCCCGCCGATGGACGACGCGGCGACGACGCTGCTCCCACCGGTGGTGGTGTCGGGCGTGATGCCGCCCGCGCCGGCCCCGGCCGCGAACCCGGCCCCCGCCCCGGCCCCGGCGCCCGTCCTCGACCCGCCGACCATGACGCTCAAGCGCCCGACGGCTCCCGCCGACGGCCCCGGTGCCCCCACCGGCCGCCGCCGCGCCGGTGCCCCGCACGGCGGTGTGCCGGGTCGACCAGGCACCGCCGTGCCCGGACCGGTCGCGCCCGGTTCCGCCGCGCCCGTCCGGACCGGTTCGCCGATCATCGACCCGGGCCTGCAGCCCGCCCTGATCACCTCCGGTGCGGCCGCGCTGCTGGCCGGGGGCGCGGCGATCGGGCAGCCGGCGCTGGCGCTGGTCGTCGCGCTGCTCCAGGTGCTGACCGCGGCCGGCTGGTTCCGGCTGAACGGCATGTGGCCGGCCCGTCAGGGCATCGCCCTCGCCGTGCTGGCCGGTCTCACCGCCGACGTGGCGGTTCTGCTGGCCGACTCGGACGGCGGGGCGGCAGCCGTCGTCGGCACCCTGGGCGGGTTCTTCCTGCTGGTCCTGGTGCTCCAGACGTTCCGCCCCTCGGACCCGAAGGAGCGGTTCTACGCGCTCACCGTGCTCGGTTCGGCCAGCGTGGTGACGGTGCTCTGCACCGCGCTGCTGCTGGCGGACTGGGTGCCGGCGGCGGTCGGCGCTGTCGCGCTGGCCACCGTGCTGGCCGCGGCGCCGCTGCCCAGTCCGAAGCAGTTGGGCCCGGTGCTCGGACTGCTGGCGGCCGTGGTGTTCGGCCTGGTCGTCGGCGCCCCGTTGGCGCTGGGCGTGCTGGCGGGTCTGGGCGCCCTGGTCGGCCGCCGGGTGGCCGGGTACGACTTCCCGTCCCGCTTCGTGCACATGACGGCGGGCGTGGCCCTGCCGCTGGCGGTGGCCTCGCCGCTGATCTGGATCGCCACCCGGCTGCTGGCGGGCTGAGGTCCGGCGGCACGCCCCGCGACGCCCGGTTCCGGAACCATGGTCCGGAACCGGGCGTCGTACGGTCGTGCGAGCGCGGCCGTCGCGGCGGCCGGCCGGGCGGGGCGCTCGCGGGCCCGGTGGCGCCCGTCCGGACCGACGAGTAGGACCGGACCGACCGGTAAGACGAGATCGACGAAGAGAACGACGCGTACGACGACAGCGGCGGGCGACGACGGGGGAGAGCGATGCGCGGTTGGCTGAAGGCGACGATCGGTTTGGTGGTCCTTTCCGGCCTGCTGGTGGGCGCGGACCGGATCGCCGTGGGCCTGGCCGAGGACGAGGTCGCCGAGCAACTGGTGAAGAGCGGCCGGATGAGCCATCGGCCGGACGTGTCGATCGGCGACGTCCCGTTCCTCACCGATCTGCTGTCGAAGAAGGTGGACGACCTCCGGATCTCGGCCGACGGGCTGACCGTCGGTGACGGCACCCGCCAGGTGGCGCTGCACTCCTTCGAGGCCCGGCTGTCCGGCGTCGCGGTGAGCGACAGCCTGCGCAGCGCCACGGTGGCCAAGGGCAGCGGCAGTGGCCTGATCTCCTACGCCGACCTCGCCCAGCTGCTGCCGCCCGCCGCCGAGATGGTGCCCGCCGCCGGGAAGCTGCCGGTGGCCCCCAACGCCCGGTTGAGCCTGTCGTACGGCGGGCCGGGCAGGATCAAGGCGGCGCTGGGCCCGCTCGCGGTCGGCGAGGGTTCGGTGCACAGCCAGGGCAACACCGTCACGACGGACGGGTTCCAGCTCAGCGGGGTGGCCGCGATGGTGGCGGGCCTGACCAACCAGAAGGTGGATCCGGTCAGTTTCACCCTCGACCAGCTCCCGGCCGGGCTGAAGCTGTCCGGGGTGACCCCGAAGGAGGAGGGCCTCCAGCTGTCCTTCCAAGGCGACGGCGTGACCCTGATCGGCTGACGCCGGCCGCAGCGCCGGCCCGCACCGCCTGCCGCGCCACCGGCCCGCACCGCCATGCCCCGTACCGCCATGCCCCGTACCCCGTACCCCTTGCGCCTGTTCCGCTCCGCGAGACGCGCTGTCCAGCGCCGACCGTGGAGCGGTGTGCTTCCCGCCCCCGACCGTCCCCCCTGGATGCCCCGAACGGCGGTTGGCCGGTTCCCGCCCACCATGGAAAGGTCAAATCTCGTTATCTGAGCCATCTCGTCTCAGTATTCGATACGCTGGTGACAGCGGGTGCCCCGTGTCCCTAGCATCGTCGGCATGAAGCGACAGACGGACCTCACGAAGCGGCGGGCGGTAGACCTGTGCCGCGTGGCCGCCTGTCTGTGTCGAATGCGCTAACTCGGCGTCTTTGCAGGGCATTTCCCGCCCGCCGCCGATTTTCCCGGTGATCTGGCCCGGTACCCCGTACCGCCCGTTCCCGCTGCACACCGCAGACCACCGCTCGGAACAGTGCGCCTCCCTGGTTCGTCCCATCATTCGGACATGAATTCGGAACGGCCGCCGACGAGCACCCGCAGCAGCACCTTCCGCAAACCGCCCTCGGATGGAGAACACCACCATGAGCCGCAGCGACGTCCTGGTCGACGCCGACTGGGTCCAGGCCCGCCTGGACGACCCGAAGGTTGTCATCGTCGAGGTCGACGAAGACACCTCCGCCTACGACAAGAACCACATCCGCAACGCCGTCCGGATCGACTGGAAGAGCGACCTCCAGGACCCGGTCCGCCGCGACTTCATCGACCAGGCCGGCTTCGAGGCGCTGCTGAGCGCCAAGGGCATCGCCAACGACGACATCGTGGTGCTCTACGGCGGCAACAACAACTGGTTCGCCTCGTACGCCTACTGGTACTTCAAGCTGTACGGCCACGGCGATGTCCGCCTGCTGGACGGCGGCCGCAAGAAGTGGGAGCTGGACTCCCGCGACCTGGTCGCCGAGGTGCCGGCCCGCCCCGCGACCGAGTACAAGGCGCAGGCCGTCGACTCCTCGATCCGTGCCTTCCGCGACGACGTGATCGCCGCCATCGGCACCCTCAACCTGGTCGACGTCCGCTCGCCCGACGAGTTCTCCGGCAAGCTGCTCGCCCCGGCCCACCTCCCGCAGGAGCAGTCGCAGCGCCCCGGCCACGTGCCGAGCGCCCGCAACATCCCGTGGGCCAAGAACGCCAACGACGACGGCACCTTCAAGAGCGACGACGAGCTGAAGGCCCTGTACGAGGCCGAGGGCATCGACCTGGCCAAGGACACCATCGCCTACTGCCGCATCGGCGAGCGCTCCGCGCTCACCTGGTTCGTGCTGCACGAGCTGCTCGGCCAGGAGAACGTGAAGAACTACGACGGCTCCTGGACCGAGTACGGCAGCCTCGTCGGCGTGCCGATCGAGCTCGGCAACTGAACCGCCGGCTCCACCCGTAAGGCTGAAGGGAAGACAAGACATGTGCGGTGCGAAGGCCGGTGGGCCGGACCTGGCAGGAGTTGACGTGGCGAACGAGACGATCATCCAGGGTTCCGTGACCCGAGACGGCGAGCCGGTGAACGGCTACGTCCGGCTGCTCGACGAGGGCGGCGAGTTCACGGCCGAGGTGCCCACCTCGGCGACCGGCCAGTTCCGGTTCTTCGCCCGCCCGGGCAAGTGGACGCTGCGCGCGCTCGTCCCGGGGCAGACCGTGGACCGCCAGGTGGTCGCCTCCCAGGGCAACCTGACCGAGGTCGCCATCGCCGTCTGAGCGCTCTGACCCCGCTCCGAGCGCCCCGCGTGCGCTTCGCACGCCGAGCGCTCCGGGTGACCGAGTGCGCCGGATCCGGCCCGAAACGGCCGGATCCGATCCCGAGGGCCCCTGCTTCCGCAGGGGCCCTCGGTCGTACGGTGGAAGCGTGCAGGGGAGCCGGCGGCATCGCTACTACTTCGCCATGATGGGCGTCTGCCTGGGGCTGTTCGTCCTGGCCTGGGGCGTGGTCCGGTTCTGGTCCGTCCCGGCCGCGATCGGCATGTGCGTGGTCGCGATGGTGATCCCGCCCGCCGCCGCGGTGTTCGCGAACAAGCGGGACCCCGAGGACGACTGGTGGAACGACCCGCGCTGGGAGGACCCGAAGTGGGACGACCCCGGTCACGACCGGGACCACCCGGACCACGAGGGGCGGCGGGGGCCGGATCAGTAGACGAGGGCCTGCACGCCGTCCGCCATGATCTCGCTGACGAAGACCTGCGCGCCCGCGATCCGGACGCCCTCGACGGTGTCCTTCTGCTCGATCCCGCGCCGGGCCGCGCACTGCGTGCAGAGGGTGACGGTGCCGGCCGCCAGGATCGACTCCAGCAGGTCCGGCAGCGGCGCCGCGTGCGGCAGCTCGAACTCCGCCGCCCGCCCCGGCAGGGCGAACCAGGACGACTCGCCGGTCAGCCAGAGCGAGACCTCGATCCCGCTGGCGACGGCCACCGCCGCCACCGTGAAGGCCTGCGAGCAGCGCTCCGGCGCGTCCGCACCGGCGGTGACCTTGATGACGAGCTTCTTCGAGTCGGACTTCGTATCGGAGGACATGCCGCCACCCTAGATCCCGGCGAAATGCCGACGTGGTGGGGCTCACCGAGACCCGTCGTCACCCGGCGGATAGAGTGAGCGCCAGCAAAATCCACCACACTGTCGCCGCCCTGGGAGCCCCCCGTGTCCGGTCTGGAAATCTTCTTCGACGGTCTGCTGGCCCTCATGGCCGTGCTGATCACCTGGTTCGCCATCTTCTCGGTGATGAAGCTGTACCAGGGCCAGCGCTGAGTCCGGCTGCCGTACGGTTGAAGCTGCCCCACATCGTCGACGACAGCGACCAGGAACATGATCGAGATCCCCTCTGACCTCCACAAGGACGTCGTCCCGCTCGCCTTCCTCCTCGGCACCTGGGAGGGCGCGGGCGTCTACGCGCCGCTGCCCGGCGAGGAGGCCGCCGGTGCGGAGAAGTGCAACTTCGGCCAGGAGATCGTCTTCCGGCACGACGGCCGGCCGTTCCTGGAGTTCCGCTCCCGCACCTGGGTGCTGGACAGCGAGGGCGAGAAGGTCCGCCCGCTGGAGAACGAGCACGCGTTCTGGCGCGTGACCAGCAACCAGCACGGCACCAGCGGTGTCCGCGGGATCGAGATCTCCTCCGTCCGGGACGACGGCGCCGTGGAGATCTGGTACGGCGAGCTGGCCGACGGCAAGCCGCAGATCGACGTCTCCACCGACGCGGTGGCCCGGATCGAGGGCTCGCCGGAGTACTCGGGCGGCAAGCGTCTCTTCGGCTTCGTCAACGAGGAGCTGCTCTGGGTCGGCGAGAAGGCCGCCCCGAACGTGCCGCTGCGCCCGTACATGTCGGCGCAGCTGAAGAAGGTGCTCAGCCCGGCCCAGTTGATCAAGGACATCAACGACCTGCCGGACGACGGCATCGCCTTCTTCCGCTGAGCACGGCTCACCGCTGAGCACGGCTCACCGCCGGGCACAGCCCACAGCCCACCGCGCACGAGGTAGGGACCGGCCGACGGCCGGTCCCTACACTTGCATCAGGACCCCCGACCTTGGCAGGGACAGCACCGTGGCGGACACCGGCACCACAGACTGGCAGCTCTCCGGCGACTGGAAGGCCGATCTGCGTCAGCGCGGCTACCGCCTCACGCCCCAGCGCCAGCTCGTCCTGGAGGCGGTCGACGTGCTCGACCACGCGACCCCGGACGACATCCTCGGGCACGTCCGCCGGACGGCCAGCGGCATCAACATCTCCACCGTCTACCGGACCCTGGAGCTGCTGGAGGAGCTCGGCCTGGTGTCGCACGCGCACCTCGGCCACGGCGCTCCGACGTACCACCTGGCGGGCCGTCACCACCACCTCCACCTGGTCTGCCGGGACTGCGAGAAGGTCACCGAGACCGGTACCGAGATCGCCCGGCCGCTGATCGAGAGCCTGCGCGAGCGGCACGGCTTCGACACCGACCTCAAGCATTTCGCCATCTTCGGCCGCTGCGCCGACTGCACCGCCAAGCTCGCCGAGGACCGGCCGTAAGCTGGCCGGTATGAAGAGCCCGCTGCTTGCGCTGCCCGGTGCCGTCCCCGCCGGGGGAACCGACGAGGGTGTGGCCGCCCACTACGGCGACATCTTCCGCGAGCAACGCAACCTCGCGCGGGGCAGCGGCTTCGTGGACCTCTCCCACCGCGGCGTGATCACCGTGACCGGCGACGACCGGCTGGCCTGGCTGCACCTGCTGCTCACCCAGCACGTCAGCGAGCTGCCCGTGCAGCAGGCCACCGAGGCGCTGGTGCTCTCCCCGAACGGACACGTCGAGCACGCCCTGTACGTGGTCGACGACGGCACCACCACCTGGGCGCACGTCGAGCCGGGCACGGCGCAGGCGCTGCTCGGCTACCTGGAGAGCATGAAGTTCTTCTACCGGGTCGAGGTCGCCGACGCGACCGCCGACTACGCGGTGGTCCACCTGCCGGCCGGCTCCACCGCCGCGGCGGACGGCGCGGCGGCGGTCCGCGAGCTGGCCTACGGGCGGGACCTCTTCCTGCCGCGTGCCGAGCTGGCGGCGCTGACCGGGGGCTACGGCCCGGCGGCCGGGATCTGGGCGTACGAGGCGCTGCGGATCGAGGGCCACCGGCCGCGGCTCGGCTTCGAGACCGACCACCGGACCATCCCGCACGAGGTGGACTGGCTGACGACCGCCGTCCACCTGCAGAAGGGCTGCTACCGCGGCCAGGAGACGGTCGCCCGGGTGCACAACCTGGGCCGGCCGCCGCGCCGGCTGGTCTTCCTGCACCTGGACGGCACCGAGGAGACGCTGCCCCCGCACGGTACCGAGGTGCGGCTCGCCTCGGACCCGGACGGCCGGGCACTGGGCTTCGTGACGTCCTCGGCGCGCCACCACGAGCTGGGGCCGATCGCGCTGGCGGTCGTCAAGCGGAACGTCCCGGTGGACGCGGTGCTGCTGGCCGGGACGGTGCCGGGGACGCAGGACGTGATCGTCCCGCAGTAGCCGGGCCGGTCGGGCCCCGGTCCGGTCAGACCTCGACCAGGACGGTGAACGGGCCGTCGTTCACCAGTGCGACCCGCATGTCCGCGCCGAAGCGGCCGGTCTCGACCTTGGCGCCCAGGGCGCGCAGCTGGGCGACCACCTCGTCCACCAGCGGCTCGGCGACCGGGCCGGGGGCGGCGGCGTTCCAGGTGGGGCGGCGGCCCTTGCGGGCGTCCCCGTAGAGGGTGAACTGGCTGATCACCAGGAGCGGCGCGCCCAGGTCCGAGCAGGACTGCTCGACCCCGTCGGCCCGGGCCTCGCCCGGCTCCAGCAGTCGTAGCGTCCAGAGCTTGCGGGCCAGTTGGGCCGCCTTGGCGGGGGTGTCCTCGTGGGTGACGCCGACCAGGACGCAGAGCCCCGGTCCCTCGATCGCGCCGACGGTCTCGCCGGCCACCGTCACCCTGGCCTCGGTCACTCGCTGCACCACTGCTCGCATGCGGCCATTGTGCCGGAGCGGGCGGCGCGTTCCGGCGGCCCCCTGAGGGGCGTGCGCAAGGCCCGTACGCGCTGGGTGGTGCGCGCCTGCGCGCCAGGGGATGCCGCTCTCGCTGCGAAAAGCCCCGGTCATATCAGCCACCCCCGTTCGCCAGGGGGCCGTTCGGGTGCACGGGCGGTGCACCGGCGGTGGGCGGGGTGGCACGCTGGGGCGGTACGAGGGTCCGGGGCGCCAGAGGTCCGCCGCGCCGGGTCCGTTCGGCCGGGTGGTCGAGTCGGTAGGTCAGGCGTTCTGGTGGTGTCGCCCCGTGGGGTGGCATCGGCGGGGGCGGGAACCTTTCGGGGGCGATCGCGCGTGCCATCGGACGGGTGTGCGCGGCGGGTACGCGCGACGGCCCGCCCGGGGCACGGGTCGGACCGGCGGCAGGCGACGGGGTGCCGCGAGCGGGCGGGATCGGACGACGGCAGGTGGTTGGTTGATGGACGCGAGCAGCACGGCACGGGGCCGGTCCGGGCAGACACCCGAGGGGCCGGAGCCGGTGGGGGGCTCCTCCGGCCCGGCAGCGGGTACGGAGGGTGAGCCCGATCTGGGGCGGTTGGGCCTGGAGCAGCTGCGCACCCTGCGCCGGGAGACCCTGGAGCAGGAGGCGGACCTCTCCTATCTGCGGCGCCTGCTGCATGGTCGGATGGACATCCTGCGGGCCGAACTCGACCGCCGGCCGGGCGCGCTCCTGGTGGCGGCCGGGGGTGAGAGCCCGGCGGGCGGCGCGCTGCTGGACCGGCTGCCGGCCATCCTCACCGATGCCCCGTCGACGGTCCGCCGCTCCGCCCGGCACGTCACCCTGGGGCCGCCCCGCGGCCAGCAGTCCCAGCTGGAGGCGGACGCCCTGATGGGCGATGTCCAGCTGGCCGACCTGGCCGCGCACCCGCCCGAGGAGCTGCTGGCCGCGCTGGACCGGTTGCGCGCGCACGAGCGCGAGGTGTCCGGCCGGCGGCAGCTGCTGCTGCGGACGGCGGACGGCTGCAGTGCCGAGATCACCCGCAGGTACCGTGATGGGGAAGCGCGGGTCGACGACCTGCTCGCGGGCGGCCCGCTCTGACCGGGTGAGGTGTCCGGGGCGGGTGCGTGCGGTCCGGCTCGCCCCCGGCCCACCCTCACCCCGGAAGGCTTCCGCCATGTCCCACTCCGTCGCCCTGCCCGTGCTCGCCGAGGTCATACGCTCCGGCTTCACCGAGGGCCGGCACCACGGATCGCTGGTCCTGCTCGCCGCCGACGGCTCGGTGGACTTCGCGCTGGGCGACCCCGACGCCCCGGTCTTCCCGCGTTCGTGCGCCAAGCCGTTCCAGGCGGTGGCCACCCTGCGGGCGGGCCTGGCGATCGAGGGCGAGCTGCTGGCGCTGGCCGCCTCCAGCCACTCCGCGGAATCGTTTCACCTGGACGGCGTACGGCGGATCCTGGGTGACGCGGGGCTGGACGAGTCCGCCCTGCGGACCCCGGCCGACCTGCCGCTCGACGAGACCGAGGCCGAGCTGCACCTGCGGTCCGGCGGCGGGCGCGCACCGATCCTGATGGACTGCTCCGGCAAGCACGCCGGCTGGCTGGCCGCCTGCGTCGCCAACGACTGGCCGACCGAGAGCTACCTCGACCCGGCGCACCCCCTCCAGGTGCTGGCCCGCGAGGCCATGGCGGAGGCCACCGGCGAGCCGGCGGCGCACGCCGGGGTGGACGGCTGCGGCGCCCCGCTGCTGGCTGTCAGCCTGACCGGCCTGGCCCGCGGCTACCGGGCGCTGCTGGGGGCCGAGCCGGGGACGCCGCAGCGCCGGGTGGCCGACGCCATGCGCGCCCACCCCGAGTACGTGGCCGGCACCCGCCGGGCCGACACCTGGCTGATGCGGGCGGTGCCGGGCGCGCTGTCCAAGATGGGGGCCGAGGCCGTGCAGGCGGTGGCGCTGCCGGACGGCCGGGCTCTCGCCTTCAAGATCGACGACGGTGCCGAGCGGGCCCGCGGGCCGGTCCTGGCGGCCGCGCTGCGCCGGCTCGGGGTGACCACGGCGGACGGCACGGTGGAGCGGATCGCGGCCGCGCCGCTGCTCGGCGGCGGGGTGCCGGTGGGCGAGATCCGGGCGGCCTTCTAGGCCCGTGCCCGGGTCCCCGGCACGGGGCGGAGCCGCGCTCCCGAGGACGGGCCCCGGGCCCGCCCGGCGGGCGCCGGAGTGCGGACCGGCCGGTGGCGGTGCACGGTGGACGGGGGCCGTCGCACAGGTGAGGGAGTCCGTCATGAGCGAGCACGTCTACCGGGTGACCGAGATCGTCGGGTCTTCGACCGAGAGCATCGACGCCGCCATCCGCAACGGGGTGGAGCGGGCCTCCCGGACGCTGCGCAACCTCGACTGGTTCGAGGTGACGCAGGTCCGGGGGCACCTGGCGGAGGGCCGGATCCAGCACTACCAGGTCGGTCTGAAGGTCGGTTTCCGGCTCGACGACGACGCCTGACCGGGGCCCGGCGCGCACCGGGCCCCGGTGCGCAACCGCTCGCCGGGGCCCGGTGCTTCGCCGTCCGGTCGGGCGCGGGCGCACCGGTGCGGGGACGTTCCCGCGCGGCGGTGGTCAGGCGCTCAGTGGGTAACGCCCGTCCAGGTCGTGGAAGATCGCGCCGTTGAGCACGAAGGCGCGCTTGCACTCCTCGACCACCCGGCGGCGCTCGATGTCGTCCAGCGCGAGCCCGGCGGCGTCCAGCTTGGCCCGGTAGTCGCGCTTGAAGGCGGCCGGGTTGTCGACCTCCTCGAACACGTAGAAGCGCACGCCGTCGCCCTTGCGCTCGAAGCCCCAGGTCTTCTCGGCGATGCCGCGGATGATCTGACCGCCCGACAGGTCGCCGAGGTAGCGGGTGTAGTGGTGCGCGATGTACCCGGCCGGCCACTCGGCCGCCAGCTCCTCCACCCGGGCCACGTACGCGGCGGTGGCGGGCAGCGGCGCCAGCCCCTCGCGCCAGCCGGGCCCGCGCAGGTGCTCCAGGTCGCGCTCGATGGCGGCGGTGCGCAGCAGGGCCCGGTCGATGAACGGTCCGGCCACCGGGTGGTCCGCCAGCTCGGCGGTCCGGCCCTCCAGGGCCCGGTAGACGTACCAGAGCTGGCCCGTGAGGTCGGCGTAGGCGTCGACGCCGAGCCGTCCGCCCAGCAGGCGGCTCATGAAGGGCGACTGCTCCGCGGCCTCGTGCTCCTCGCTGCTGGCGGTGCGGAGCACGGTGGAGAACGGGACGGGCTGCTCGGGCGTGGGCATGCGGCCTCCAGGGATCGGAACGGGCCCCGGTTAGCCTAACCTGAGTTCCCGTCATGCCGACAGAGTGTCGGCAAAGCCGGTCCGGGAGCGGCGCGGGAGCCTCCGGGCGCGGCCGGGAACGGCGAAGGCCGGGGTCGCGGACGAATCCGCGAACCCCGGCCTCCGACCGCCCCGACCTACCTCGAACCGCCCTGCGAACGAGATCGGTACGAGGGCTCAGTGACCGCCCTGCTCCGCAAGCCGCTTGATCGACGCGGTGACCTCGGCCTCGGCCTCGGCGCGGCCGACCCAGTTGGCGCCCTCGACGGACTTGCCGGGCTCCAGGTCCTTGTAGACCTCGAAGAAGTGCTGGATCTCCAGACGGTCGAACTCCGACACGTGGTGGATGTCCTGCAGGTGCTCCCAGCGGGGGTCGGTCGCCGGGACGCAGAGCAGCTTGTCGTCGCCGCCGGCCTCGTCCGTCATCTTGAACATGCCGATGACGCGGCACTTGATCAGGCAACCGGGGAAGGTCGGCTCCTCCAGGATGACCAGGGCGTCCAGGGGGTCGCCGTCGTCCGCCAGGGTGCCCTCGACATAGCCGTAGTCGGCCGGGTAGCGCGTCGAGGTGAACAGCATCCGGTCAAGACGAAGGCGACCGCTCTCGTGGTCGACCTCGTACTTGTTGCGCGAGCCCTTAGGGATTTCGATAAGGACGTCGAACTCCAACGGTTCCTCCAAGGTAGGGACTGACAGAATCCAAGTGTCTCCTACGGGAGCGGGTGCTCAGGAAAGGGGCCGGTCGGTGGGAGCAGTGGTCGGGGCGGGAGACCGCCGCAGGGGGACGGCCGCAGGGTTGTTCGGGGCGGCACTACTGGTCGCCGGCACGGTGCTGGGTTCGGGCGGCGGCGCGTACGCCCAGCCCTCCCCTCCGGCCGGCGGGCACAGCGCGGGCCACGGCGAGGACGGGAAGAAGCACGGCGGCGGGGACGGTGACCGCGGGCACGACCGCGGCGGCGACCAGGGCCGGAACCGGGTGGGAGCGGCGGAGCCGACCGGCCCGACCGGGGCCGCCGGGCCGTCCACCACCCCGCCGCCCGGCACCCCGCCCGCCGGGCCCGCCGGTTCGCCCACGGGGACGCCCGCCACCCCGGCCGCCGGCCGCCCGGCCCCGGTCGCGGGGGCCGTCCTGGCCTCGGCCGAGGCCGGACCGGGCGCCGCGCTGCCGACCGCCCAGGGGCTCCAGCAGGCGCTCGCCGCCGCGCTCGCGGACCGCAACCTGGGCACCGTCAGCTTCGCCGTCGCGGACGCGGCGGACGGCCGGGTGCTCTACGGCTCGGGGGAGAACGCGCCCGCCACCCCGGCCTCCACCACCAAGCTGGCGACCACCGTCGCGGCGCTCTCGCTGATCCCGGGGGACACCCGGTTGGCCACCCGGGTCGTCAAGGGTGCGAACCCCGGCGAGATCACCCTCGTGGGTGGTGGTGACCCGACCCTCACCGCGCTGCCCGCCGACCAGGTGCAGATCGGCGGCGCGCCCGCCGACGCCGACACCGCCCCCGCCTCCCTGGAGGCCCTGGCCCGGCAGACCGCCGCCGCCCTCAAGGCCGCCGGCACCACCGCCGTCAAGCTGGACTACGACCTCTCGCTCTACGCGGGCAGCCCCCAGCACAAGAACTACGACGCCGCCAACATCGCGCTGGTCACCCCGCTGATGATCGACGAGGGCAAGGTCGACCCGAAGAGCCGTGAGGACGCGCCGGCCCGGGTGGCCGACCCGGCCGGCCAGGCCGCCGACGCCTTCGCCGCCCAACTGAGGGCCCAGGGCATCACCGTGGACGGCAAGGCCAAGCCCGCCGCCGCCCCCGCGGCCGCCACCGCGCCGGTCCTCGGCCGGGTCGATTCGCCGACCGTCGCCCGGCTGGTCGAGCGCCTGCTCACCACCTCCGACAACACCCTCGCCGAGGCGATCGCCCGTCAGGCCGCGCTCGCCGCGCACCAGCCGGCCAGCTTCGAGGGCGCCGCCACCGCCGTCACCCAGGAACTCGCCCGGCTCGGCGTGCCGATGACCGGGGTGGTGCTGGGCGACGGCAGCGGGCTGAGCACGGGCAACGCGATCCCGCCCGCCGTCCTCGTCCAGCTGCTCGCGCTGGCCTCCTCGGAGCAGCACCCGACGCTGCGTCCGGTGCTCACCGGCCTGCCGATCGCCGGATTCACCGGCACCCTCGGCAAGCGCTTCGGCGCCGGCTCCGGCGCGGCCGAGGCGGCCGGCCTGGTCCGGGCCAAGACCGGCAGCCTGAACGGCGTCAACACCCTGGCCGGCACGGTGGTGGACGCCGAAGGCCGGCTGCTCGCCTTCGCCGTGATGACGAAGACCACCGCGGCCGCCGACACCGCCCGCGCCGCGATGGACCGCGTCGTGGCCAGACTGGCGGCCTGCGGCTGCCACTGAGTCACCCGCGGCGACGTCGACCGGGGCCGATCCCCGTGCACCGGCGGGGGGTTCGGCCCCGTACGGCCGCCGCCCGGAGTCCGGCCGTCCCGGGCACCCGTCCGGCAGGACGTGGGCTCCCGTGGCTCCCCCCGATGGGCCGGAGCACGTACGGTGAGGGCATGACGAGCGCGAGCGGCGGTGCTGACATGGTCGACTGGAATCTCGCGGTCGCAACCGCGACCAGGCTGGTACGGCCGGGGCCGGAGGTGAGCCGCGCGGAGGCGGCGGCCGTGGTCGCCGAACTGCGCAGGCACGCCCTGGAGGCGGAGGAGCACGTCCGGGCGTTCACGGGCATGCGCTCCAGCAGCCTCGGTGCGGCCACCGCGACCCCGGTGCTCATCGTGGACCGCCCCGGTTGGGTGCGGGCCAACGTCGCGGGCTTCCGGACGGTGGTCCAGCCCCTGGTGGAGAAGCTCCAGGCCCGCCGGAGCGGCAGCGCCGCGGCCGGGGTCCTCGGCGCGGTGGGGGAGAAGGCCACCGGCATCGAGGTCGGCGCCCTGCTGGCGTTCCTGGCGACCAAGGTGCTCGGCCAGTACGAGACCTTCGCCCCGGCCGAGTCCTCGCTGGAGGCGCCGGACAGCCCGGCCGCGCTCTTCGACAAGCCCCGGCTGGGCCCCGAGGGCCCCGGCCCGGGCCGGCTGCTGCTGGTGGCGCCGAACATCGTGCACGTCGAGCGGGAGCTGGACGTGAACCCGGCCGACTTCCGGCTCTGGGTCTGCCTGCACGAGGAGACCCACCGCACCCAGTTCACCGCGGTGCCGTGGCTGCGCGACCACATCCAGTCCGAGGTGCAGTCCTTCCTGGCCGAGACGGACGTCGACCCGGGGGCGCTGCTGGACCGGCTGCGGGACGCGGCGGGCACGCTCGGCGGCCTGCCCGGCCTCGGCGGGCGGGGCGAGGGGGCCGGATCGACCGGACTGCTGGAGATCGTCCAGTCGCCGTCCCAGCGCGAGATCCTCGGCCGTCTGACGGCCGTGATGTCGCTGCTGGAGGGCCATGCGGACGTGGTGATGGACGGCGTGGGCCCGGCCGTGGTGCCGAGCGTGGCCGAGATCCGGGAGAAGTTCCAGCAGCGCCGGGACCGCGGTGCCAACCGGCTCGACCTGGTGCTGCGCCGACTGCTCGGCATGGACGCCAAGCTCCGCCAGTACCAGGACGGCGCGGTCTTCGTGCGGGGCGTGGTGGAGCAGGTCGGGATGGACGGCTTCAACCGGGTCTGGACGTCCCCGAACACCCTGCCCACCAAGGACGAGATCCACGACCCCGCCGCCTGGGTGGCCCGCGTCGCGAGGTGACTCGCCCGCCGGAGCGTCCCTTCGGCCCGGGCGGCCGGGGGACTCGCCCCGGTCGCTCTCCGTGCGCGCGCTCCGGGCGGGGCCGGAGGCGGTCGGCAGCGGTCAAAGCCGTTCGTACGAGTGGTCCAATCGTGCAGATGGCGGGTGAAGATACGTTTCTCCATTCACCCGTACGTGGGACGGTGGTCGTACCGGTGGCGCGGGTGGCGTAGCGGGTGCCTCCTTTCTGCCACCATCTGTGAGCGCCCGGTAACACGGCGCTCACAGATGCGCGGCCCCCGCCGCGCCCACCGCCGTCCTGTCCCCTCCGTCAAGGAGTCGTCCGCCGTGGGCCCACACCCCGCTGTCGCCGCGATACGCCTGGCCGTACGCCGCACGCTCACCGACCTCGCCGCCGAGGCCGGCACCACCTTCGCCGCACCCCGCGAGCCCCGCGAGCGCCCCAGCGGTGCGCCGCTGGTCGGCGCCGCCGTCGGGACCACCCTGATCGGCAACGCCCACCGCCACCCGTCCGGTCTGCCGCGCACCCCGGCCGCGCCCGGCTCGCCGCTGGTCCTGGTCGCCGTCAGCGGCGGCGCCGACTCGATGGCGCTGGCCATCGCGGCCGCCTTCGAGGCCCCCAAGCTGGGCCTGCGGGTCGGCGCCGTCACCGTCGACCACGGTCTCCAGAACGGCTCCGCCGACCGCGCCGCCCAGGTCGCCGAGCGGCTCCGCTCGCTCGGGCTCGACCCGGTCGAGGCCGTGCCGGTCCGGGTCGGCCGCGCCGGCGGCCCCGAGGCCGCCGCCCGGGACGCCCGCTACGCCGCCCTGGACGCCGCCGCCGAGCGTCACGGCGCCGTGGCCGTCCTGCTCGGCCACACCCGCGACGACCAGGCGGAGACGGTCCTGCTGGGCCTCGCCCGCGGCTCCGGTGCCCGCTCGCTGGCCGGCATGCCGGCCCAGAAGGGCCGCTACCGCCGCCCGCTGCTGGAGCTCGACCGGGCCGCCACCCGCCAGGCCTGTTCCGCCCAGGCGATCCCGGTCTGGGACGACCCGCACAACTGTGACCCCGCCTACACCCGCTCCCGGGTGCGGCACGAGGTCCTGCCGGTGCTGGAGAAGCACCTGGGCGGCGGCGTGGTCGAGGCGCTGGCCCGGACCGCCCGGCTGTTCCGCGACGACGCCGACGCGCTGGACCAGTGGGCCGCGCTCGCCGAGCGCGATCTCCGTACCGGCGAGGGCACCCTGGACGTCGGGAAGCTGGCCGAACTGCCGCCCGCGGTGCGCCGCCGGGTACTGCGCAGGGCCGCGCTGCGGGCGGGCTGCCCGGCCGGGGACCTCTTCGCGCGCCACCTCGAAACGATCGATCTGCTGGTCACCGGTTGGCGCGGCCAGGGGCCGTTGCACCTACCCGGGGGCGTCGAAGCCACCCGTAGGTGTGGCACGCTGGTCTTTCGGCGGCAGGGCGACTGACGGGCAGGCATGCTCCCGGGGCGCCGGGCCGCCGGCCATCCAGACCCCGAACGTTTGAGGACGTATCCCCGGTGGACCAGAACGACATGGGCGCTGACCTCGCGAAGGTGCTCATCAGCAAGGACGAGATCGACGCCAAGCTCCTGGAGCTGGCCGAGCGCATCGACCGGGACTACGCAGGCAAGGACCTGCTGATCGTCGGCGTCCTCAAGGGTGCCGTGATGGTGATGGCCGACCTCGCCCGGGCCCTGCACTCGCAGGTGACCATGGACTGGATGGCCGTCTCCTCGTACGGGATGGGCACCAAGTCCTCCGGTGTGGTGCGGATCCTCAAGGACCTCGACACCGACATCGCCGGCCGTGACGTCCTGATCGTCGAGGACATCATCGACTCCGGGCTGACGCTGTCCTGGCTGCTGGGCAACCTGGGCTCGCGCGGCCCGGCCTCGCTCGAGGTCTGCACGCTGCTGCGCAAGCCCGACGCGGCCAAGGTCGAGATCGACGTCAAGTACGTCGGGTTCGACATTCCCAACGAGTTCGTGGTCGGCTACGGGCTCGACTACGCGGAGAAGCTGCGCAACCTCCCCTTCATCGGCACCCTCGCCCCGCACGTCTACGGCGGCTGAGGGTTTCGGGGCCCGTTCGGGCTACGGACGGGAACAGTGGACCGTTCCCGCCCGTTGCATCGGGGGAAATAGAAGTAGGTCGTGTCGCTGTGCTCCCGCCACCGGCGGGTCGGACTGCGGTACGGTCCAATAAAACCGCTCTTCACATGAGCAGAACCGGATGCGCCGGCGGCCCAGGCCCCGCGGCGCCGTCGAGTGGCAGGAGGGACGGGGCGGCAACGCCCCGCATGGATGGACGTCAAGCGATACTTCCGTGCGCCGATCATGTGGATCGTGCTGGCCGTCCTCGCCGTCATCGTGCTGATGCAGGTCGTTTCTGACTCGAACGGCTACAAGACGGTGGACACCGGGCAGGTCGTCGCAGCGATCGACGCCAAGCAGGTCAAGTCGGCGCAGATCACCACTGGTGACTCGAACACGATCAAGATCCAACTGAAGGACGGCGCCACGCTGTCCAACGCCGGCACGGGCAAGACCCCGTCCGGCAGCAAGTTCCAGGCCTCGTACATCGGCGACCAGGGTGTCGCGCTCGCCGACAAGCTCCAGGCCCAGATCAACGACAACGACCAGAACTCGCTCTCCGAGGGCTACACCGTCAGCCCGGAGAAGCAGAGCACCTTCGTCAGCCTCCTGCTGTCGATGCTGCCCATCGTGATCATCGTTCTGGTCTTCCTGTTCCTGATGAACCAGATGCAGGGCGGCGGGTCCCGCGTCATGCAGTTCGGCAAGTCGAAGGCCAAGCTGCTCACCAAGGACACGCCGAAGACGACGTTCTCGGACGTCGCCGGTGCGGACGAGGCGGTGGAGGAGCTCCACGAGATCAAGGAGTTCCTGCAGGAGCCGGCCAAGTTCCAGGCGGTCGGCGCCAAGATCCCGAAGGGCGTGCTGCTCTACGGCCCGCCCGGTACCGGCAAGACCCTGCTGGCGCGTGCCGTCGCGGGCGAGGCCGGGGTCCCGTTCTACTCGATCTCCGGCTCGGACTTCGTGGAGATGTTCGTGGGTGTCGGCGCCAGCCGCGTCCGCGACCTCTTCGAGCAGGCCAAGGCGAACGCTCCGGCGATCGTCTTCGTCGACGAGATCGACGCCGTCGGCCGGCACCGCGGTGCGGGTCTCGGCGGCGGTCACGACGAGCGCGAGCAGACCCTCAACCAGCTGCTGGTCGAGATGGACGGCTTCGACGTCAAGGGCGGCGTGATCCTCATCGCGGCCACCAACCGCCCCGACATCCTGGACCCGGCGCTGCTGCGCCCGGGCCGCTTCGACCGGCAGATCGCGGTCGAGCGCCCCGACCTCCAGGGCCGTCTGGACATCCTCAAGGTGCACCAGAAGGGCAAGCCGGTCGCGCCGGACGTCGACCTCAGGGCCGTCGCCAAGCGCACCCCCGGCTTCACCGGTGCCGACCTGGCCAACGTCCTGAACGAGGCGGCGCTGCTGACCGCCCGCTCGGACAAGAAGCTGGTCGACAACTTCACGCTGGACGAGGCGATCGACCGCGTCGTGGCCGGACCGCAGAAGCGGACCCGGATCATGTCCGAGAAGGAGAAGAAGATCACCGCGTACCACGAGGGCGGTCACGCCCTGGTCGCGGCGGCTTCTCCCAACGCGGACCCGGTGCACAAGATCACCATCCTGTCCCGCGGCCGGGCGCTCGGCTACACCATGGTGCTGCCGGACGAGGACAAGTACTCCACCACCCGCAACGAGATGCTCGACCAGCTGGCGTACATGCTGGGCGGGCGCGCGGCGGAGGAGCTGGTCTTCCACGACCCGACCACCGGCGCCTCGAACGACATCGAGAAGGCCACCGCGACCGCGCGGGCCATGGTCACCCAGTACGGGATGACCGAGCGGCTCGGCGCGATCAAGTTCGGTTCGGACAACTCGGAGCCGTTCCTGGGCCGCGAGATGGGCCACCAGCGCGACTACTCGGAAGAGGTCGCCGGGCTGGTGGACGAAGAGGTGAAGAAGCTCATCGAGAACGCGCACAACGAGGCCTGGGAGATCCTGGTCGAGAACCGCGACGTGCTCGACAACCTGGTTCTGGAGCTCCTGGAGAAGGAGACCCTGAACAAGGAGCAGATCGCCGAGATCTTCGCCCCGATCGTCAAGCGCCCGGCCCGGCCGGCCTGGACGGGCTCGTCCCGTCGTACGCCGTCCACCCGGCCGCCGGTGCAGTCCCCGAAGGAGCTGGCGCTGACCAACGGCGCCGCCGCCGTCGAGGCCGCTCCGGTCGACGTGGTGAAGCTCCCGCCGCTGCCGGTGGAGCCGCCCGCCGAGGGCTGATCGCGCCAGCACAGGGACGGAATGGATGCCGCGCCACCAGGGTTTGTACTCTGGAGGCGCGGCATCCGTGCTGTTCAGCCAAGTCGTCCCCCTAGTTAGCGAGGCCCGCATGATCGACCCGGTGACGCTCGACGGTCCGTCCGCCGTCGGGACCTTCGACCAGAAGCGGGCCGAGAACGCCATCCGCGAGCTGCTCCTCGCGGTGGGCGAGGACCCGGACCGCGAGGGTCTGCTGGAGACCCCGGCCCGGGTCGCCAGGGCGTACAAGGAGATATTCGCGGGCCTCTGGCAGGAGCCGGAGGACGTCCTCACCACCACCTTCGACCTCGGCCACGACGAGATGGTGCTGGTCAAGGACATCGAGCTGACCTCGGTCTGCGAGCACCACCTGGTGCCGTTCCGGGGCGTCGCGCACGTCGGCTACATCCCGTCGGTCAACGGCAAGATCACCGGCCTGTCCAAGCTGGCCCGGCTGGTCGACGTCTACGCCCGCCGTCCGCAGGTGCAGGAGCGGCTCACCAGCCAGGTCGCGGACGCGCTGATGCGGATCCTCGAACCGCGCGGCGCGATCGTCGTGATCGAGTGCGAGCACATGTGCATGTCGATGCGCGGCATCCGCAAGCCCGGCGCCAAGACCATCACCTCCTGCGTGCGGGGCCAGCTGCGCGACCCGGCCACCCGGGCCGAGGCGATGAGCCTGATCATCGGTCGCTAGCGGCCCTGCGGCCCCGTCGGCTCAGAGCAGCTGGTGCTCCGCGTGCGGCGGGGCCGGGGTGCCCAGGGCGTTGCGGCGCCGGGGCATCCGCAGGGTCACCATCCGCCGCCAGCCGAACGCCCGGTCGTACAGGTAGAGCACGTGGACGCCCGCCGTCACCACGGCGCGCTGCCAGCGCGGCCACCCGAGGATCCGCGCCATCCGGGCCGTCACGGCGAGCCCGACGTCCCGGTGGGTGCGGATCTCGCCGCGCGCGCTGGTCTCCAGGGTGTGCCGGACGTACGGGCCGTGGCCCTCGGCGACCAGCCGCAGCAGCTCCTCGTGGCAGTAGGCGAGGTGGTTGTCCTCGTCCGCGGAGATCATCCGCATCGCCCGGCCGAGATCCGGATCGTCGCCGTACACCTTGACCAGCTGGCGCATCTGCTCGGCCGCGCGCTGCTCGGTCACCCGGCTGTGCGCCAGGTAGGTGATGATCTCCCGCTCGGCCAGCGGCACCTCGCTGTTCAGCCGCTCGTGCGAGAGGCCGACGCCCTGGCGCTCCAGCAGCATGCAGTAGTCGGCCTCGGCGGGGACGTCGATCCTGGGCAGGCCGCGCTTGTGCAGCAGCTGGGTGAAGATCCGGCCGTGCTTGCGCTCGTCGGCGCCGTGCCGGGCGATCTTGGGGGCGAGGACCGGGTCGCGGGTGAGGGCGGTGATCCGCTCGTTCTCCCAGCCGCCCTGGTCCTCGCCGCCGGCCGCGATGCTGCAGAAGAGCTGATAGGCCTCGTCGTTGCGGTAGATCTCGGCGAAGAGCGATCGGGTGCTGAGCATGGGGCCTCCTGCACGGATCAGGTGTCCACCCGGGCCGTTCGGCCGGGCGGTCGCGATACGTTCCCCGTGGTGGCGGCGGACCGGCCCGACCGGCCGGTAACCACTCGTCCGGCGGCCGTCGCCGCCGGCGGTCAGGTCCAGGTGAGCCGGGCGCTCATCCACTCCAGTGCGGCCGGGAGCTCGCGGATCCAGCTGTCGAAGTTGTGGCCGCCGTCGTCCAGGTAGAGCGACTCGACCTTGAACTGCGGATTGGCGGCCGCGACCTGCTGGGCGAGGTCGACGAACTTCACCGTCTCCGGGTAGTCGGTCTCCTTGCGGGTGCTGATCACCAGCAGCGAGAGGTTCGGCGCGGGGAGGTTCTGCAGCCGCCAGCCGAGGTCGCTCTGGTCGGCCAGCGCCTTGTCGCCGCCGAAGAGGTTGCCGCCGGTGAATTGGTCCTCGGCGACCTTGAAGTCGCCGTGCATCCCCACGCCGTTGCCGTAGACGTCCGGGTATCGCATCGCGAGCCGCATCGCGCAGCTGCCGCCGGTCGAGAAGCCGAGCACGCCCCAGGACGAGGGCGAGCGGCTGACCCGGTACGCCGAGCGCAGCGCCTCGGGCACGTCCTTGGCGAACCAGGACTCGGCGCGCGGGCCGCCGGGGACGTCGACGCACTCGGTGTCGCGCGGCGGGGCGACGCTCGGCCGGGCCATCACGATGATCGTGGGGGCCATCTTGCCGCCCTTGCGCAGCTCCCAGGCGGTCTGCGGGACGGGCAGGTCCTTGAGCAGGTGCATGGTGGTGCCGGGGAAGCCGGCGATGGTCAGCAGCACCGGGAAGCGCACCATGGCGAGGTTCGGGTCGAAGTACTCGGGCGGCAGGTAGACGAACATCTGGTCGGAGAGGCCGGTCTCCTTGCCCGCCACCCGGACCGATTCGATCTTGCCGACCTCCTCCGGGGGGCCCTTGGGCAGATCGGTCACGGTCTCCAGGCCGCCCTCCTCGGTCGGCTGGACCAGCGCGTCGGAGACCGGGGTGCCGCTGTGGTGGCGCTCGCTGCTGGTGAGCGCGAGCTTGGCGCCGCCGGGGCTGAGCAGGTCGTCCCATGAGGTGTAGAAGCCGAACGAGTTGTTGACCGACAGCGCCAGCACCGCGAGCACCGAGACCTGAGTGACGGTCAGCAGACCGATCCGCCCGAGCACCGGGAGCGGGCGCTGCCGGGCCAGCCGGGGCCAGAGCCAGAGGGTGGTGAGCAGGGCCGCCGCGCCGAGCGCGAGCAGCGAGTTCACCAGCGCGTCGCTGGTCAGTTCCATGCCGTCGGCCTTCCGGTGGGAAACTCTCGGTGCAGGCTTCATCGTCTGGCGGTGCGTCAGCCACGGCCATCGCGGCTAGGCTGTCCGGACGTCGGGGCAGGCGGAGTCCGGGGCGATCCGACGCAACCGGTCCCCCGGAACGCGGCGTCCACCGTACGTACCGGGTATGCGGGGGTCCGTCGCGCCACGCGGCGGGAAGGCTCCGGCGCCCACCCCTCGGCTCAACCACAGCGTCCGCCGAACACCGGTTTACCCTCCGTTGCCGGATGTTTGGTGTGCGCATTGCCCGATGAAGGAAAAGGCATGAAGGTCCCTCACAACTCCTCCCCCGGAGTGACAGGACTGCAGTCCGCAGCCTCTACGCTGAGCTTCCATGAGCGTTCCCGTGTCCGTTGAGCCGAGCCCCGAGCAGCCGCCCCGCCGCCGCGGCCTGCAGACGCTTCGTACCCAAGCGGCCTCCGTCCCCCGGGCCTGGCTCCCCGGCGCGGTCGGCTACGCCTGTCTGCTGATCGGTCTGGTGGACACCGCCAGCGCGGTGTTCCCCAAGCTCCGGCACACCAAGGTGCACGACTTCGCGGGGCAGCTGCCCGGCGGCACCACGACCCTGGCCGCGGCCGGCACGCTGATGGTCGGCCTGCTGCTGGTGCTGCTCGCCCACGCCCTGCGCCGCCGCAAGCGGCGGGCCTGGCGGGCCGTCTGCGTGCTGCTGCCGGTCGGCGCGGCGCTGCACATCCTGCGCTGGCACCAGATCGGCCCGGCGGTCGTCTCGCTGGTGCTGTTCGCGGTGATGCTGGTGCACCGGCGCGAGTTCTACGCCAAGGCCGACCCCCGGACCCGCTGGCGGGCGGTGGTCAACCTGGTCGTGATGGGGGCGATCAGCGTCGCGCTCGGCCTGCTGGTGGTCTCCACCCGGACCGGGTACGAGATCGGTGACCCGAGCCTGTTCCACCGGCTTGAGCACGTCGGGTACGGACTGTTCGGCTTCGAAGGGCCGGTCGACTACAGCTCGGACCGGGTCTCCGACCAGGTCGCCTACCTGCTCGGCGGGCTGGGCCTGATCACCGCCTTCACCACCGCCTACCTGGCGCTGCGGCCGGAGAAGCCCAAGCCGGAGCTGACCGCCGAGGACGAGGAGAAGGTCCGCGCGCTGCTCGACCGGCACGGCGAGCGCGACTCGCTCGGCTACTTCGCGCTGCGCCGGGACAAGAGCGTGCTGTTCTCGCCCTCCGGCAAGGCGGCGATCTCCTACCGGGTGGTCTCCGGCGTGATGCTCGCCTCCGGTGACCCGGTCGGCGACGTCGAGGCCTGGCCGGGTGCGATCAAGGTCTTCATGACCGAGGCCCGCGAGCACGCCTGGGTGCCGGCCGTGATGGGCTGCAGCGAGGTGGGCGGCGAGGTCTGGACCCGCGAGGCGGGGCTGGACGCGCTGGAGCTGGGTGACGAGGCGATCGTCGACACCGGGACGTTCTCACTCGCAGGCCGGGCGATGCGCAACGTGCGCCAGATGGTCAAGCGGATCGAGCGCAACGGCTACTCCTGCCAGGTGCGGCGGGTCGCCGACCTCACGCCGGACGAGAAGTACCGGATCGCCGACGCCGCCTCCCGCTGGCGCGGCACCGACACCGAGCGCGGCTTCTCGATGGCCCTCGGCCGCTTCGGCGACCCGGGCGACGACGCCTGCGTGGTGGTCACCGCGCACAAGGCGCCGGAGGAGGGCGAGGACGGCGACGACCTGAAGGCCGTGCTGCACTTCGTGCCCTGGGGGCCGGACGGCATCTCGCTGGAGCTGATGCGTCGCGACCGCGCCGCCGACCCCGGTCTGAACGAGCTGCTGATCGTCGCCGCGCTGCAGGCGGTGCCGGCGATGGGCGTGCGCCGGGTCTCGCTCAACTTCGCGATGTTCCGCTCGGCCCTGGCGCGCGGTGAGCGGATCGGCGCCGGCCCGGTGCTGCGGGCCTGGCGCGGGCTGCTGGTGTTCCTGTCGCGCTGGTTCCAGATCGAGTCGCTGTACAAGTTCAACGCCAAGTTCCAGCCCGAGTGGGAGCCGCGGTTCCTGGTCTTCCCGAACACCCGGGACCTGCCCCGGATCGGGTTCGCCGCGATGCAGGCGGAGGCCTTCATCACCCTCGGCATGCCGCGCTTCGGCCGCAAGCCGCAGCGCCAGGGCCCGCTGCCGGCCCCGGGCCGCCCTGAGGTCACCGAGGCCGCGTAGGCCGGCGCCCGCCCCCGGACCCCCGTCGGAGACCCGGCGGGGGTCCGGTCGTCTCCGGGGGAGCGGGGACTTGAACTGATAATGGGGTTATGAGCACTTCGCTGTCCTTCTCGCTGCCTGCCGGACTGCCGCGGCTCGACCGCTGCTCCGTGATGGGCGTGGTCAATGTGACCCCCGACTCCTTCTCGGACGGCGGGATGTGGCACGACCCCGCCCGGGCCATCGCCCACGGCCTGGCGCTCCGGGCCCGCGGCGCGGACCTGGTGGACGTCGGCGGCGAGTCCACCCGCCCCGGCTCGCAGCGGGTGCCCGAGGAGGAGGAGCTGGGCCGGGTGCTGCCGGTGGTGCGCGAGCTGGCCGACTCCGGGGTGGTCGTCTCGGTCGACACCATGCGCGCCTCCGTCGCGGAGCGGGCCGTCGCGGCCGGTGCCCGGATCATCAACGACGTCTCCGGTGGCCTGGCCGACCCCGCGATGGCCCGGGTGGTGGCCGAGACCGGCGTGCCCTTCGTGGTGATGCACTGGCGCGGGCAGTCCGCCGACATGGACAGCCTGGCCGTCTACGGCGACGTGGTCGCGGACGTGGTCGGCGAGCTCACGGCCCGGATGGACGCGCTGCTGGCGGCCGGCGTCAAGGAGGAGCAGCTGATCCTGGACCCGGGCCTGGGCTTCGCCAAGACCGCCGAGCACAACTGGGCCCTGCTCGGCGGGCTCCCGGCGCTCACCGCGCTCGGCCGTCCCGTCCTCGTCGCCGCATCGCGCAAGCGGTTCCTGGGTACGCTGCTCGCCGACCCGGAAACCGGGGAACTGCGCCCGGCCAGGGAGCGCGACGACGCGACCGCCGCGGTGTCGGTGCTGTCGGCCGGGGCCGGGGCCTGGGCGGTGCGGGTGCACGACGTGGCCGGCACGGCGGACGCCGTCCGGGTGGTCGCCGCCTGGCAGCGGGCGGCCCGGCAGGACCCCTCCGGCCCGTCGGCGGGCCGGAGCGGCAGGTGAAACGGGAGGGTCTGTGGCAGGTGACGGCAGGGTGAGCGGCGAGACCGCGGGTCAGCGCGCCCGGGAAGCGGACCGGGAGGCCGTACTGGAGGCCAACCGGGCGCTGTACGAGGCGTTGGAGAACGGCGATCTGGAGGCCGTCGAGGAGGCCTGGCTGGGGGCCGACGAGGCCGACGACAAGGGCGGCGTGGTCTGCGTGCACCCCGGCTGGCCGGTGCTGCGCGGGCGGGCCCAGGTGACCCGCTCCTACATGTTGATCATGGCGAACACGGAGTACATCCAGTTCATCCTGACCGACGTCGAGGCCGAGGTTCAGGGGGATGTGGCCCTTGTCACGTGCACCGAGAACATCCTTTCCGGCGGCGAGGCGGAGGAGGAGGGCGAACTCGGCCCGCTGGTCGGCGGAAAGGTCGTCTCGACCAATCTCTTCCGCCGCACCCCGGCGGGCTGGAAGCTCTGGTCCCACCACGGTTCACCCGTTCTGACCAGCGGGGACGACGAGGACGAGGACTGAACCGGGGGCCGCCGGCGAAATGCCCGCCGGAGGCGGCCCGGGAATTCCCGGAGAGCCACCGAACGTTCACGTCAATCGCCGATCCGGCGTGCGTGGCGTCGGTTCGTGCCGGGTAGGACGGTCAGGCGTTGTCGGCGCTCGCGGGTAGATTCGAAACGCAGTGGCGGCCGTCGTGTCCGCCTCCGCCCTGCCTTCCCCCCGCTTTCCGGGGCAGGGCCCGTCCGAGTGGGAGCAGTGATTCGTTTGCTGGACCGCGTCACCCTGCGGGGCCTGCGTGCCCGGGGTCACCACGGTGTCTTCGAGCGCGAGCGCGTCGAGGGCCAGACCTTCGTGGTGGACCTCGTGCTCCACCTGGACACCCGCCCCGCCGCGTCCGGCGACGACCTCACCCGCACGGCGCACTACGGCGTCGTGGCCGAGGAGGTCACCGCGATCATCGCCGGCGAGCCGGTCGACCTGATCGAGACCCTGGCGCAGCGCATCGCGGACCAGTGCCTGGCGCACGAGGCGGTCGAGGAGGTCGAGGTCACCGTGCACAAGCCCGACGCCCCGATCACCGTGCCGTTCGACGACGTGACCGTGACCATCCACCGGGGCCGCGCATGACCCGCACCGCGTACCCCGTGCCAGCCGCAGAGCCCGTTCCAGTTGTAGGGGAAGCCCGATGAGCACCAGCGACCCGACCGCCTCGCCGAGCACGTTCGACCTGGAGAACCGGGTGGACTCGGCCGACGCCACGCTGCACAGCCAGCGCTGCGCCGTGATCGCCCTCGGCTCCAACCTGGGCAACCGCCTGGACACCCTCCAGGGCGCCGTGGACGCCCTCGCCGACACCCCCGGGCTCAAGATCAAGGCCGTCTCCGGCGTGTACGAGACAGAGGCCCTCGGCGGCCCCGACGAGCAGCCCAACTACTACAACGCGGTGGTGGTGCTGCGCACCACCCTGCCCCCGCGCGACCTGCTGGAGCGCGGCAACGCGATCGAGGACGCCTTCGGCCGGGTCCGCACCGTGCGCTGGGGCCCGCGGACGCTGGACGTCGACATCCTGGCCTACGAGGGCGTCACCAGCGACGACCCGCAGCTGCTGCTGCCGCACCCGCGCTCGCACGAGCGGGCCTTCGTGCTCGCCCCCTGGCTGGACGCCCAGCCGGAGGCCGAGGTGCCCGGCCACGGCCAGGTCGCCGCGCTGCTCCAGGCGCTCGGCGGCGCCGACGCCCAGGGCGTCCGGCGGCGCGAGGACATCGGGCTGACCCTGCCGGAGTAGGCCCCGCCGGCCCGTACGGCCGGGAACTCGGACGAGGTCCCGGCCGTACGAGTAGGTGTCCGCCATCCGCGCGGGTGCCCGCCCGCCCGGGCCCGGTACGGTGGCCTGGCGCCGTCGTACCGTCCGCCCCGCCCCGTCGCCGGGTCGGGGCGCCTCCCAGCCGTCGGCCGGGGGGAGCAGGGCCGGGCCCGGGGGCGGCCGCCCGACACCGCAACCCCGGGAAGGACCACGTCCGAGTGAAGCTGCTTCGCCTCCGTCTGCTGGTCGGCATCACCGCCGCGACCACGGCGCTGTCCTGGGCCGGTGCCAAGCTGTGGGCCTCCCTGGACACCCTGCCCGCGGTGCCGGGTGCGGCTCCGGTGGTGCTGGCCGCGGTGGCGGTGATCCTGCTCGCCACGGCGATCTCGCTGCGCTCCCGGCTGAAGGCGGCGCGCGAGCGCCAGCCCGGGGCGAAGGGCGTCGACCCGCTGGGCGCCGCCCGGGCGGTGGTGCTGGCGCAGGCGAGCGCGCTGGTCTCGTCGGTGGTCACCGGCGTCTACGCGGGCGCGGGCATCTACCTGCTCGGCGAACTGGACGTGCAGGCCCGCCAGGACCAGGCCGTCACGGCCGGCTTCGCGGTGCTGGCCGGGGTGGCGGTGATCGCGGCGGCGCTCTGGCTGCAGCACGTGTGCAAGCTGCCGGAGGACCACGACGACCCGAGCGGGCCGGCGGCGACCTCGCACCGCTGAGCGGACCCGCTTCGGTGATCTTGGGTGAGGGCCCGGGTACGAGCGGTAAAGCTTGCGCAGTGTCAAGGGCCAAAGCGGACCCTGGGCTGACACGGCCCCAATTCGCACGCTAGTTTCTTGGCATGTCTCGCGGACGCCACCGTCATTCCTCCGTCCTCGGCCGGATCCTTCCTCCCACCGCCGCCGGCGTGCTCATCGTCGCCGCGGTGGCCGCGCTGCTCTTCAGTCAGGACACCGTCCTGGTCCGCTCGGTGGGCGTCGCCGCCGTGCTGGCCTCGCTCGGGATCGCCGTGCTGCTGCGCCAGCGCGACCGGGCCGCCCGGGCGGCCGCCGAGGTGTCCGTCGCGCAGCGGCTCCGGGCCGAGGAGCGCTTCGAGGAGCAGCTCGCCGAGGCCGAGTACGCGGCGGAGGTCGCCGAGGAGCGGGCCACCCGCTTCGGGCGGCGGCTGACGGCCGAGAAGTCGCGGCTGGCCAAGGCCGAGACGGAGATCGCCAGGCTGCTGCGCGAGCGCGCCGTGGCGGTCGCCGAGCAGGCGCTCAAGGAGGCCGAGGCGGCCCAGCGGGCCCTCGCCGCCGCCCGCCCCAAGTACCCGGCCAGTCCGGCCGCGTTCGTCCGCGCCGCGGCCGTGCTGCGGCAGCTGCAGCGGCAGGCGGCGGCCCGGGACGCCCAGCGTGAGCGCGCGGCCGGTGCGGAGGTCGCGCTGCGGGCCCGCACCGCGCCGGCGACCGTCCCGGCGTCCGCGCCGGTGGCGCCCGCCCGTCCGGTGCCGGCTCCGGTGGCTCCGGCCGTCCCCACGCCGGCCGCGTCGGTGCCCGCGGCGGCCGCCCCGGCAGCCGTCGCTCCGGCGCCCGCGCCGCGGCCCGCGCTGACGGCGACGGTGGGCCAGCTGGGTGGGACGCCCAGCGCTCCCGTGGTGGCGGCCGAGCGGCAGCGCCCGCGCCCGCAGCAGGCCCGTGGGCAGGGCTTCAGCTTCTTCGGCCGCTCGGGAGCGGCCGGCCGTCCGGCGGCCCCGGCGCCGGCCCTGGGCAGCGTCGCCGAGCTGGGCGAGCGCGCCGACCTGGCGGACGTGGTGGGCGACGAGGCGGTGGCCGCGGTCAGGGCCGTGCCGCCGGCCGCCCTCCCGGACCGGGTGCGGCCCTCGGTCGAGCCGGCCGACCTCGACCCCGAGGCCGGGCTGGCCGACGCCGTACCGGCCGACGCGGACCAGGACGCCGAGCCGGAGGGCGTCGAGCCGACCGTGGTGGACCTGACCCCGGACGAGGAGACCGAGCTGCTCCAGCTCCCGGAGCTGCGCGCCTCCCGCTGACCCAGCCCGGGCGGCGCCCCGCGCCGCCTCCGCCGCCGCCCCGGCGCGGGGGCCCCCCCCGCCCCCCCCCCCGGGGGGGGCGCGGCGGGGGGGGGGGGGGGCCCCCGCCGGGGGGGGGGGGGGGGGGGGGGGGGGGGGGCGGGGGGGGGGGGGGGGGGCGGGGGGGGGGGGGGGGGGGGGGGGGGGGGGGGGGTTCCGGGCCCGGCGACGTGGGTGAGCCGGCTCAGCTGGTTCACCCCGGCGGCCGGGTCCGGCAGACCCGTTCTGACCTGCGCGTCCTGC
>NZ_JBITSA010000028.1:0-60732 GCF_044540385.1 Kitasatospora sp. NPDC086009 | reverse complement strand
CAGCAGATCGCCATCGGCGAGAAGGTCCTCGCCGCCCAGGGCCCCGGCGCCTGGCCCGTCTGCTCCGTCAAGGCCGGCCTCACCAAGTAACACCCCCAGCACCACCCGCCACACCCGCCCACCCGGGCACGACAACGCCGCTGCACCCGACCACCCGGTCCGGTCCAGCGGCGTCGCGGCACACCCGGACGGCGCCGAACCGCTCACGCGGAGGGGCACCGGCCGACTCGACCCGGGGCGCTCCCGCACCGGGCCCGGCGCCGCGCGATCACCGCATCATGTAGACGCTGTCCATGAATTCGATGATCTGCTGGTCCGTCAGCCGGTGGCCGTCGCGGTGGCCCATGGCCAGGTCGGCCTCGCTGATCATGCCCACCAGCCGGTCGCCGTCGATCACCGGGATGCGCCGGATCTGGTGCTGCTCCATCTTCTTCAGCACCGCCTCCATGGAGTCGTCGGCGCGGACGCAGTGCAGGTGCCCGGCCAGCTCCATGGCGGTCATGTCCGCCGGCTCCTTGCCCTCGGCGATACATCGGACCACGATGTCGCGGTCGGTGATGATGCCCTTCAGCTTCTGGTCGTCGCCGCAGATCGGGAGAGCGCCGACGTTCATGTCCCGCATCATCATGGCGGCTTCGGCGAGCGTCTGGTCGGCGCGGATGCACTGGGCACCGGTGTGCATGATCTCTCGGGCAGTGGTCACTGGGACTCCTTCGCAGGTCTTCCCCCCGAGCACCGGGTGTTCCGGTGCGCTCACCATAAGCAACACCCCGGGCGTCCGCGAGCCAGCACGGCGGCGCCCCCGGCCCGCCGGGACCGGCAGCGGGACCGATACTGGGGGCGTGACGCAGGACCTCCCCGACCCGGTCGACGAGTCCGTACGGGCCCGGCCCGCCGGCGCGCTGCGGCCGTACGTGGCCTGGTACTCCGGCTACCGCCAGCGCGGCCTGGCACCCGCCGTGCACCGGGGCCTGCCGTCCCCGTACCTGACCTTCATCCTCACCCTGGACGAGCCGCTGACCGTCGCCGGGCACCCGGATCCGGCCCAGCCCGGCGGCGACTACGCCACCCTGCTCGGCGGGCTGCACACCTCGCCCGCCCTGATCACCCACGACGGGCGGCAGTCCGGCGTCCAGATCGCCGTCCATCCGCTGGCCGCCCGGGCCCTGCTCGGCCTGCCGGCCGGGGAGTTGGCGGGCGTGGACGTGCCGGCGGACGCCGTGCTGGGGCGGGCGAGCGGGCGGCTCCAGGAGGAGCTCCAACTGGCCGCCGGCTGGCCGGAGCGGTTCGCCGTCCTGGACGGCGCGCTGCTGCGGGCCGCCCGTCCCTCCGGGCGGGTGCCGCCCGAGGTCGTCCGCGCCTGGTCCGAGCTGCGGCGCAGCGGCGGGTCGCTCCCGGTGTCGGCGCTGGCGCGGGAGACCGGATGGAGCAGCCGGCACCTGCGGAGCCGGTTCCGCCACGAGACCGGGCTGACCCCGAAGGCCGCCGCCCGGGTGATCCGGTTCGACCGCGCCCGGCACCTGCTGGCCGCTCCGGGCCCGGCGCCCCGGCTGGCGGAGCTGGCGGCCCGCTGCGGCTACTTCGACCAGGCCCACCTGGCCCGCGAGTTCCGCGCGCTGGCCGGGTGCGCGCCCAGCCTCTGGCTGGCCGAGGAGGGCCCGGACGCGGCGAAGTTCCGAAACGTCCAAGGCGGCCCGGGGGCGGCGGCGCCAGAGTGGGGGTCGTGAGAGGGACCCGAACCGCCCCGAGGAGGCAGATCCCCATGAACGACAAGACTCCCGCCCCGCAGGTGTGGCCCAGCCTGCGCGCCCGCGACGCCCGCGCCCTGATCCGCTTCCTGGTAGAGGCCTTCGGCTTCGAGGAGGTCGTCGCGTACGGCGAGGGCGAGTTCGTCGCGCACGCCGAGCTGGCCTGGCCGGAGGGCGGTGGCGTGATGCTGGGCTCCGACCGGCCCGAGGCCGGGGGCGGCGAGCCCTGCCCCGGGCAGCCGGGCGCCTTCAGCGCGTACGTGGTCACCGCGGAGCCGGACGCCCTGCACGCGCGGGCCGTGGCCGCCGGGGCCCGGATCACCAAGGAGCTGCACCAGACCGAGTACGGCTCGCGGGACTTCGCGGCCGCCGACCCGGAGGGCAACCAGTGGTACTTCGGCACCTACCCGGGCTCGCCCCGCCCGTCGGCCGGCTGAGGCGGTGGCCGCGGTGACGGCCGCGGGGCCGGCGGGGCCCCCTACGGGGGTGGCGGGCCCCGCCGACCGGCTGCGGGCGCTCTGCCTGGCGCTGCCGGAGGTGTCCGAGCGGGTCAGCCACGGGGAGCCGACCTGGTTCGCCGGGGCCGGGCGGCGGGCCCGGGTGTTCGTGATGCTCGCCGACCACCACCACGACGACCGCCTCGCCTTCTGGTGCCCGGCTCCGGCGGGCGCCCAGGAGTTCCTGGTCGCCGAGGCGCCGGAGCGGTACTTCCGGCCTCCGTACGTGGGCCACCGCGGCTGGGTCGGGGTGCGTCTCGACGGGCCGCCGGTCGACTGGGCCCGGATCGAGGACCACGTCGGGGACGCGTACGCGCTGGTGACGGGGCTCCGTTGACGGGCTCACAGAACTTTTAGGTCGACCGACCTATTCTTTCCCCATGAACCTCTCCCCGGACGTCCACGACCACCTGACCCACGATCCCGAGGGTCCCGTCCTGCTGGTCGGCGGCTACGGCACCGTCGGCGCCGAGCTGGCCCGGCTGGCGGCGCCCGACTGGCCCCTGCTGCTCACCGGCCGCTCCGAGCAGCGCGGGGCCGCGCTCGCCCAGGAGCTCGGGCAGCCGGACGGCGCCCCCGCCGTCACCGTCCGCCGCTGGGACCTCGGCGACCCGGCGCCCTTCGACGCCGCCGTCCGCGCCGTGGTGGGGGTGGTCAACGACCCGGACGACCGCGTGCTGCGGGCCGCCGTCCGGGCCGGTGTGCCGTTCGTGGACGTGACCCGCTGGACGGCCCGGCTGCAGCGGGCCGCCACGGTGGCGGCGCTGCTGCGCCCGAGCAGCCCCGTGCTGCTCTCCTCCGCATGGATGGGCGGGGTCACCAGCCTGGTCGCGGCCGCCCTGGCGGAGCGGCTCGGCGGCGCCGAGCGGGTCGAGACCGCGATCCGCTGGGACCTCGCGGACCGGGCCGGCGCCGACTCGGTGGAGTTCATGGACCGGCTCGGCCTGGACTACGAGGTGGTCCGGGACGGCCGCCGCCGGTCGGTGGCCCCGCTCAGCGGGCCGCGCACCGTACGGATCGGTGACGACGCCACCAAGGTCGCCGGGATCGACACACCGGAGCAGTTCACCCTCCCGCTCACGCTCGGTACGACCACCGCCACCACCCGGATCGGCTTCAGCTCCCCGCTCAGCACCGCGGCACTGCTGGCCGCCAAGCACACCGGACTCTTCCGCTGGGGCCGGGGCGACCGCTGGGAGCCGGCCCGGCGGGCCCTGCTGTACTCACCCGGCGAGGGCGGCGTGGCCCGGCTGCGGATCGACGTCGGGCACGGCGGGGCCGGGCTCGGCGCGGTGGTCGAGGACCGCTCCGGGCAGGCGCACCTGACGGCGGTCGGCGCCCTGCTGGGCCTGCGACGGGTGCTCGGGACGGACGGCGCGCCGGCTCCGGCCGGGGTGGCGTTCCCGGAGCAGACGCCCCGCCCGGGGCGGGTCCTGGCCGACCTCGCGGCCCTGGGCGTCACGGTCGACGTCCGGAGCGAGCGGGCGGCGGTGGCGGCGTGAGCGGCAAGGGCGAGCAGCGGCGCGCGGAACTCCTGGACGCGGCCGAGGACCTGCTGGTGACCGCGGGCGGCACCGAGCTCTCGATGCGGGCGGTCGCGGCGGCGGCCGGGGTCCGGCTGGGGCATCTTCAGTACTACTTCCCGACGCATGCCGCGCTGGTGGCGGCCGTCCTGGGGCGGGTGCTCACCCGGTCCGCCGAGCGGCTGGCGCCCCTGCTCGCCCCGGCGGCGACGGCGGCGACGGCGGACCCGGCGGGCGCCGGGGCGGCCGAGGCCGCCGACCGGACGGCACAGGCGCTGATCAGCGCCCTGCTGGCCGAGCAGGAGGACGCCCGGCTGGTGCGGCTGTTCGCCGAGGTCTGGGCCTTCGCCGCTCGGGACGAGGCGGTGGCGGACGCCGTCCGCGCCTTCTACGCCGACTACCGGGCCCGGATCGCGGCCTTCCTCGCCGACCGCCGGCCCGACCTGCCGGAGGCCGTCGTCCAGGGCCGCGCCCAGGTGTTCCTGATGCTGGTCGAGGGCGCCTCGCTGTTCCGCTCCGGCCTCGCCGGGGTGCGCGAGCCGGCCGCCGACGAGGAGCTGCTCCGGACGGCCCGTAGCCTGCTCGCGCCGTAGCGGGCGGGCGGGCAGACTGGCTGCGCGGGCCCGGCGAACGGGCGCGCGGTCCCGGCGCAGCTCGGAGGCGGCCATGCCGCAGATGGTGGTGGACGGGCGCACGATCGCCCTCTCGCACCTGGACAAGGTGTACTACCCGCGCACCGGCACGCTGAAGGGGGACGTGCTGCGCTACTACGCGGCCGTGCACACCGTGCTGCTGCCCCATCTGCGGGACCGTCCGGTCTCCTTCCTGCGCTGTCCGGAGGGGGTCGAGGGCGAGGCGTTCATCGCCAAGAACCCGCCCGCCGGGACACCCCGCTGGGTCCGCACCGTGGAGGTGCCGAGCAGCTCCGGGGACCTCCGGCAGGTGGTGCTGGACGACGGTGCGGCGCTGCTCTGGGCGGCCAACCTGGGCTGTCTGGAGCTGCACGTGCCGCAGTGGCACGCCGCCGCGCCCGGGCTGGCGGACCGGCTGGTGCTGGACCTCGACCCGGGCGAGGGCGCGTCGGTGCTGACCTGCCGGACGGTGGCCGGGCTGCTGCGCGAGCGGCTGGCGGCGGACGGCCTCGACTGCTGGGTGAAGACGTCCGGTTCCAAGGGGCTGCACCTGCTGGTGCCGCTGGAGCCGACGCCCAGCAGCAAGGTCTCCGCCTACGCCAAGGCCCTCGCGGCCGCGCTGGAGGCGGCCCATCCGGACCTGGTGGTGCACACCATGGCCAAGGCGCGCCGGGCCGGGCGGGTCCTGGTGGACTGGTCGCAGAACAACGGCAAGAAGACCACCGCCGCGCCCTACACCCTGCGGGCCCGGCCCCGGCCCACGGTGTCCACACCGATCTCCTGGGCGGAGCTGGAGGCGGCCGGCTCGACGGCGGACCTGACCTTCGACCTCGCCGAACTCCCGGACCGGCTGGCGGAGTTCGGGGACCTGCTCGCGCCGCTCCTGGACGGCGGACGGGCCCGCCCGCTCCCCCCGCCGGCGTCGGCGTCGGCGTCGGCGGACGAGCCACCGGCCGGCCGCAGCGACCCGCCGCGCAGCAGCACCCGCACGCGCACCCGCACCGCCACCGGTAGCGGTGGCGGTGGCGACACCGGTGGTGGCACCGGTTTCCCGGTGGTGCTGGAGCCGCCCGTCGAGGTGATGCGCCCGGCCGCCGTGACCGCCGTCCCGCCGTCCGACGGTCTCGGCGGCTCCGGCGTGCAGTACGAGCTGAAACTGGACGGCTTCCGCTGTGTGGCCTTCGCCCGCGGGGAGCGCCCGGCGTTCCTGCAGTCCCGGTCCGGGCGGGACCTCGGCGCGGAGTTCCCCCCGATCGCCGCCGCCGTGGCCCGGCTGCCCGCCGGGCTGGTGCTGGACGCGGAGCTGGTCGCCTGGCGGGACGGCAGGTTCGCCTTCGAGGAACTGCTGCGCACCCGGGAGGGCCGGGCGTCGGACGGGGTGGCGCTCGGGCTGGTCGCCTTCGACCTGCTCGCGCTGCCCGGGCGCGACGTCCGCCGGCTGCCGCTCACCGACCGGCGCCGGCTGCTGCTGGCCGCGCTCGACGGCGTCCCGCCGCCGGTCCAGCCGGTGCTGGCCACCACCGACCGGACGGAGGCGCTGAGCTGGATGGAGCAGCTGGCCGGCACCGGCGTCGAAGGGCTGGTCTGCAAGGCCGCCGGCTCGGCCTACCGGGCGCGCGGCGCCGGCCGGCTCTGGGTCAAGTACCGGCGCAGCGACACCGTCGACGCGACCGTCCGGGCGGTCGTCGGAACGGCCGCCCGGCCGCAGGCACTGGTCCTGGAGCTGGACGACGGCCCGGTGCTGCTCTCCACGCCCCGGCTCACCGCGGTGCAGGCGCGGCAGGTGGCGGAGGCGGTGGACGGACTGCTGGGCGCACCGGTGCGCGACCCGGACCACGGCAGCCTGCGGCCGCTGACCGGCCCGCTGCGGGCGGAGGTGACCGTCACCGGCCGGCCGCCGGCGGCCACTTTCGTCCGGCTGCGGGGCGACTGATCCGCGCGCCCGGGGCCGGGATCACCCCCGGGGCGGCCGGCCGCCCCCGCGCGCCTCGACGACGGCGGGCGGGGGGAGGGCGCGGACGTGCGCCCGGGGGCAGTCCAGGTGGACCACCAGCTCCAGATGGTCGATCCGGGCCACCAGGGCGACCGGCACCGGGACCCGGAAGCCCGGCACCCACGCCCCGGCATCGACCAGCAGCCGGTCGCCGGTGTCCCGCTCGACCCGCCCCAGCGGACCGTCGGTGCCCTCGACCTCGTAGCCGACCAGGGTCTGGCCGGCGGCATGATGGGAGCCCGGGCGGTACTCCCGCAGTTCGGTGGTCATAGTGCTCACGCCTCCGGCCGGTCCCACGGCCGGCGCTCGCGGCCCTCGGGCCGGTCCCGGCCGTCCGGGCGTTCCCGCCCCTCGGGGCGGTCGCCGCCCAGCAGGCCCTCCGGGGGGATCCCGGCCGCCCGGCGGCGCCGCCGCAGCAGCAGCGCCACCACGGCCGCGACGGCCACGCTGACCGTCCAGACCAGTACCACGGCGGTCAGTACGGGCACGGTCGGGGTGCGCACGCCGATGCTCAGGCAGATCGCGGACATCACCAGCGCCGTCATCACCACCCCGGCGGGCAGCCGGTGCCACAGGCGACTCAGCCCGCCCCGGACCCGCCCCGGCTGTTTGACCCCCATCGTGCTCAACCGCCGGTTCAGGCGGGCGTCCTGGCGCAGATCGCTCTCGATCTCCTCCAGGAGACGCCGCTCCCGTCCGCTCAACGCGGGTCCGTCCATCTCGGTCACCTCCGACGCTTCCGGTGACGCCGTCCTCGTCTCCGGGCGGATGCCCGGTCGGGGTGTACGTCAACCGCTCCGGCCGGCCGGTGCGGCCGGAGCCGTCGGGCGGCAGTCGCCGAAGGCCCGGGGCCGGGCCAACAGGCTGTCGTCCAACACGCGCAACAGGGCGGCGGCGTCGCGGTGCACCTCGACCGCGCCGGCCGCCCGCAGCTCGGACCGCGGTCCGGCGTCGCCCGTCACGGCGACGCACGGGACCCGCGCGCGACGCGCCATCAGCACCTCGCGCAGGCTCGCGGCGACCACCACCGCGTGCTCGGGCCTGCCGTCGACCAGGCCGAGGGCCGCCCGGACGGGCTCGTCACCCGGGGCCGCCAGGGCCAGGACCGGTACCTCGGCCGGCCCGGGCCCCATCACCAGGACCGTCCAGCCTCGCGCCGCGCACTCGTGCAGCAACGCTTCGGAGCCGGGTGACGCGGTGCGCCAGTCGGTACCGAAGAGTGCCGCCGAGATGACCGTCATGGCCCACCGTCCCCGTTCCGCACCGCGCACGGACGCGCCCTTCCAGACTAGGCCCGTACCCCCGCCGCGCGCCCGGGCACGGCTGCGCCGGGGCCGGACCGGGAGGACCGGTCAGCGCAGCGGCGGCTCGGGATCGGTGGCGAGGCGGGCGTGCAGGTGCTCGTCCTGGTAGCCGCCGTCGCCGTAGTGGTGGGAGGCACGCAGGGTGCCCTCGGCGGGGTAGCCGCAGCGCTCGGCCACCCGGCAGGAGGTGTCGTTGCCGACCGCGTGGGCGATCTCGATCCGGCGGGTGCCGGCCGTGGCGATGCCCCAGCCGGTGACGGCCCGGACGGCCCGGGTCGCGACGCCGCGCCCGCGGGCGGCCGGGAGGAGCCAGTAGCCGATCATCGCGAGCCCGTCCGCGCGGTCGACCCAGCGGAGCGCGCAGTTGCCGAGCAGCGTGCCGCCGGCGGCGCCGACCACCGCGAAGGCGGCCGTGGCGCCGTCGGCCCAGCCCGCGTCGCAGCGGTCCAGGTAGGCCTCGGCCCCGGCCCGGTCGGTGGCGCGGAGCGGGTTCCACCGGGCGATCTCCGGATCGGCGGCGGCGGCCAGCAGCCCGGGCACCACCCCGCCCCGGACGTCGGTCAGCCGGCCCCAGGGATGGAGCTGGATGTCGCCCAGGTCGAGGATCACGGCGGTGAAGCCGCGCCGGTCGGGGGTGGTCTCAGTGGTACTCATCGGGCCTTCCTATCCCGGACCGGGTGGGCACGCCAACGAATTTCGCGCCCGGCCGGGCCTCCCGGCGGCGGAGGCCCGGCGGGCGGGTCCGGCGGCGTCAGATCCGGGCGAGGTACCCGTGGTCGACGAGCCAGAGCACGTTCAGCCGGGCCGGCCCGTCCGGCACGAGCCCGGCGTCCAGCTGGTACTGGAGGCCGAGACCGGGCTGGCCGAACCACGGCGCGATCGGGCCGGCGTGCACCTTGAACGGCTTGAGCACCTTGTAGTCGTGGTAGTTGCAGCTCGGCGCCGGGGTGCTGTCGAGGCTCTGCGGGGGGATCGAGCGGCTGGCGTAGGGCAGGCCCTCGGGGGCGAGGAAGGCGCCGTACTCGCTGCCGTAGCGGTCGATGTTCTGGTTCGGGTACAGGGTGACCTCGACCTCGACCGGGGTGCCGTCCGGGAGAGTGAGGTAGCCGTCGGCCGGCGGGTAGATCCAGCCCGGGCCGCCGTTGTTCGCGGTGGCGCCGTAGTAGGTGGCGAGGAACGTGTCCTCGGGGAGGCCGCCGGTGCGCCGGTAGCCGATCAGCTCGCGGCCGACCGGGCCGGTGCGCGGCAGGTCCTCGGGGCCGAGGCGGGGGTCGCCGTGGTGGTCGGCCGCCGAGCACGCGTCGGAGGGGGTGGCTTCGGCCGGGTCGGCGGCGGACGCCGGAACGGCGGGGGCGAGCAGGGCCACTACCGCGGTGAGCGGCGCGAGGAGCAGGCGAAGGCGAAGGTGCACGGTGTCTCCGTCGGATCGGCGTCGGTGCGGACCGGAGCATGGTCGGTCACCCTCCGTGTCCGTGTCGCCACCCAGACAAACGGATCACCTGACCCCCCGTCAACCGGAACGGCCCACGACACCACCCGTCCCACCGGATCCGGCCAACCGGCGCCCGCCCGGCCCTGGGGGCGCGCAGACTGGAGGATCACGCCCCCGGGGCGACCGGCCGTCGGTCAGCGGCTGCTGGGTGCCAGCCTGCCGAGGGCGTGCACCACCCGGTCGAGGGCGTCGCGGGAGTTCGGCTCGGTGAGGTTGACCATCAGCCGGAAGGCCACCTTCAGCAGGGCCGGGTGGCCGAGGCCGAGCGCACCGGCGGCGCCGAGCAGCCGGGGGCGGCCGAGCACGTCGGCGACGAGCCGGCCGAGTGCGAAGTAGCCGTCGTAGGCGGAGCGCAAGGCCTGCGGGTAGCCGCGCAGGGCGAGTTCGCGGCCGCGGTCGGTGCGCCGGGCCAGCGCCTGGACGACCGTCTCGGCGGCGTACCGGCCGGACTCCATCGCGTAGGCGATGCCCTCGCCGGTCGCCGGGCTGACCGTCCCACCCGCGTCACCGACCAGCAACAGGCCGTCGGCGTAGTGGGGTTGGCGGTTGAGGCCCATCGGGAGGGCGGAGCCCCGGACGGGCTCGGTGACGCCCTCGGGGGTGTAGCCGTACTCGGGCGGCAGCGCGGCGCACCAGCGCCGCAGCAGGTCGCGCCAGTCGAGCTCGCCGGCCACCGCGGCGGTGTCCAGCACGCCGAGGCCGACGTTGGCGGTGCCGTCGCCCATCCCGAACACCCAGGCGTAGCCCGGCAGCAGGCGTCGCGCCGGGTCCTTCGGGTCGCGCAGGTCGAGCCACGCCTCCAGGTAGCGGTCCTGGTGCCGCGGGGTGGTGAAGTACGTCCGGTAGGCGACGCCCATCGCGCGGTCGGTGCGGCGGTAGCGCTTCATGGCGAGGGAGAGCCTGGTGGAGTTCCCGTCGGCGGCGACCACCAGCGGCGCGCGGTAGTCGACGGGCCGCCGGTCCTCCCCCAGCCGGGCCGTCACACCGGTGATCCGGCCGGTCCTCTCGTCGACCAACGGGCCCGCCACATTGGCGTGTTCGACCAGCCGGGCGCCCGCCGAGGCGGCCCGGCGGGCGAGCAGCTCGTCGAAGTCCGCCCGCCGCCGGACGAGTCCGAAGGAGGGGAAGGCCGACAGCTGCGGCCAGTCCAGCTCCAGCGTGCGCCGGCCGGAGACCAGGCGCAGCCCCCGGTTGTGCAGCCAGCCGGCCTCCTCCGAGACGTCGATGCCGAGGTCGACCAGCTGCTTGGTGGCACGGGGTGTCAGGCCGTCGCCGCAGACCTTCTCCCGAGGGAAGGAGGACTTCTCCAGCAGCAGCACGTCGAGCCCGGTCCGCGCGAGGTGGTAGGCGGCGGTGGAGCCCGCCGGGCCGGCGCCGACCACGATCACGTCGGCGCCGTCCTCCGGGCGGCCGGTGGCACCGGCGGCGGACAACTGCTGCTCTGGGCCTGGCATCTCGCACTCCCACGTGGTCATCGGATCGGCTGCGGACTCAGCGGACTCAGACGATAGGGACAGCGGCCACCGTGCCGCGCCCCGACACGCGGGCCCCGCCCCGATCGCCGGTCGTTGCGGCCATCGGGGCGGGGTCGGGCACCACCGCGTCAGAGGCCGCCGTTGACCACCGCGCTGGAGACCGCGCCGAAGCGGACGTTCCACTTGTCGAGGATCTTGTCGTACTCGCCGCCGCGGATCACCTGGTCCAGTGCCTTGGCGACGGCGTCCCGCAGGGCGGTGTTGTCCTTGGCGACGGTGATGCCGTAGGGGCCGGACTGCAGGAAATGCGTGTTGGCCAGCTGGAACACTCCGGCCCGGCCCGGCTGGGTGGTGTTGTACTGGGCCACCGGGTAGTCGTTCAGATCGGCGACCGCGGCGCCGGAGGCCACCTCGGCGAGCGCCTGCTCGTCGGTGTCGAAGCGGTGGATCTGCAGGGGCTTGCCGATCCGCAGGCAGGCCGCGGTCTGCCGGCCGGCCAGTTCGTCCTGGACGGTGCCGCGCTGGACGGCGACGGTCCGGCCGCAG
Organism: Kitasatospora sp. NPDC086009; assembly: GCF_044540385.1. Lineage (NCBI taxonomy): Bacteria > Bacillati > Actinomycetota > Actinomycetes > Kitasatosporales > Streptomycetaceae > Kitasatospora > Kitasatospora sp. NPDC086009. Next base: position 49,522 of record NZ_JBITSA010000028.1, on the reverse strand, counting down.
AGGCTGTCCAGCGTGGTGAGGTTCAGCTGGTTGCCGGCCTTGACCACCATCGAGGTGCCGGTGGCGAAGTAGTCGACGAAGTCCACGCCGGGGTCGGCCTGGTGCCCGTCGTCGGCGGCGCCGAGCTGGCGCTGCTTGGTGTCGATGACGGCCGACATCGCCAGGTCGAGCTGTTTGGCCTGGACGGCCGGGATGAGCTTGTCGAACGGCATGTCGGTGAATTCGACCCGGAGGCCGAGGTGGGAGCCGATCGCCCTGGCGAGCTCCGGGTCCAGCCCGGCGGGCTCGCCGGCCGGGTCCTTGAAGTCCACCGGCGGGTAGGTCAGGTACGAGCCGATCTTGAGCACACCGGCGTCCCTGACCGCCTTGGGGAGGCGGGCGCGGAGGTCCTGCTGGCTGCCGGGCTGGGCGACGGGGGCGCTGCCGCAGCCGGAGAGCAGCAGCCCGCCCGCGCCGAGCGCGGCGGCGCGCAGCGGTACCCGGGAGCGGGTGCGGGAGCGGGTGGTCGGGGAGGTGGGGTTCGGTCCGGACGGGGGTACGGCGAAACGGGTGCGGTGCATCGCGGTGCGTCTTCTTCGCAGGTGAGGGGGAGCAGGCAGGGAGACGCCGCGCCGGAATGGCTGCCGGGGTACGGAGCGCGGACCTCGTCGCCGTGTGCCCAGTCGGGCCACCCTGGGGTGAGGGGGTGGCCGGTCGGCGGAGGTCCGCCGTCGGGGGCGGTCCGGGCCATCCTCGCACGCCGCCCCGGCGGGCCCGGGCGGCGGGTGGGCGGACGGCGGCCCGGCGGACGTGCGGACGGCGGCCCGGCGACGCCCTTCGTCGCCGGACCGCCGGTTCCGCCCGCTTCGGCCCGCTCCCGCCCGGTCCCCGCCCGCTCAGGGATTGATCGCGAGCACCACGTACGCCGCCAGCACCGAGAGGTGGACGGCACCCTGCAGCGGCGTCGCGCGGCGCGGGATGACGGTGAGCGTGCCGACCGCGATGGTCAGCACGAGCAGCACCAGGTGCGTCGGCCCGAGGCCCAGCTCCAGCGGCCCCGGGAGCCAGGCGGAGGCGATCGCGACGGCCGGGATGGTCAGGCCGATGCTCGCCAGCGCCGAGCCGAGCGCCAGGTTGAGGCTGGTCTGCACCCGGTTGCGCAGGGCCGAGCGCAGCGCCGCGATGGTCTCCGGCAGCAGCACCAGCAGGGCGATCACCACACCCACCACGGAGGACGGCAGCCCGGCCGAGTAGACGGCGGACTCGATGGTCGGCGAGACGCCCTTGGCCAGGCCCACCACCGAGATCAGCGCCACCGCCAGCAGGGCCAGGCTGACCCGGGTCGCGCGCATGGTCGGCGGATCGGCGTGGTCCTCCTCGTCGAGCACCTTTCCCTCGGGGGTGACCGGCAGGAAGTAGTCCCGGTGGCGGAAGGTCAGGGTGGCCACGAACAGCCCGTACAGCACCAGCGAGGCGGCCGCCGCGAAGGCCAGCTGGGCGGGCGCGAACTGCGGTCCCGGCGAGCTGGTGGTGAAGGTCGGCAGCACCAGGCTGAGCGTGGCGAGGGTGCCGATGGTGGCCAGCGCCGCGCCGGTGCCCTCGGCGTTGAACACCGCCACCCGGTACTTGATCGCGGCCACCAGGATGGAGAGGCCGAGGATGCCGTTGCAGGTGATCATCACGGCGGCGAACACGGTGTCCCGGGCGAGCGTCGCGGCCTTGTCCCCGCCGTCCGCCATCAGGGTCACGATCAGCGCCACCTCGATGACGGTGACCGCGACCGCCAGCACCAGCGAGCCGAACGGCTCCCCCACCCGGTGCGCCACCACCTCGGCGTGGTGCACCGCGGCGAGCACCGCGCCGGCCAGGAAGCAGGCCATCACGCCCACCACCCAGCCGGGCAGGTCGCGGTGCCAGGTGAGGACAAGGACGACGAACGACACCACCGGGACGACGACGGTCCACCGCGTGGTGGCCGCGCGGAGCTTCGTGATCATGCGGCCGAGCATCGCATTCCCGGGGCCCGGTAGCCGGGCAACCCCGCCGGTGGTTCGGCACGGATGTGGTCGGGGTCGTACCGTGTCCGAACCGTTCCGGCCCGCTCAGCCCCCGTACTCCGCGAGGTAGCCCAGCACCCTCGCGACGTGCGGCTTCACCCGGTCGGGGACGCCGCCCGCGTCGGCGACGGTCTTGTCGCTGGTCCGGTAGCCGGCGGTGATCAGGGCCGGGAGGTCCCGGGTGTAGCCGCGGCGCTTGAGCTGCTGGTCGAGCCAGCAGACGTAGTTGCCCATCGAGACGATCGCGTCGGCCGGGTCCATGTAGTCCTTGGTGCCGTCGTGGTCGCCGTCCTGCGCCCAGGCGTTGAAGACGGTGGGCGTCCACATCGCGACGCCGTACTCGCCGGTCTCCGGGCGGGCGGCCTCCGGATCGAAGCCGCTCTCGGCCTTGAGCACGGCCGCCAGCAGGGCGGGGGTGATCTCGGGCTCGGGGCAGCGCCGGGCGGCGTCCTGGATCGGGCCGCGCAGCGCCTCGGGGATGTCGGAGCCCGCCGGGATCCCCCCGGCCGGGGCCAGGGCGGCGGTCGCCGAGGGTGGCGCCTGCGGCGCTCCCCCGGAGGGCGGGCCACCGGACGCCGGCGCGGTCGGTACACCCGGCGCCAATCCGGTCGACGCCCGGTCGGACGGCTCCGGGCCGCCCGCGAACAGCAGCACGGCGGCGACCAGCGCGGCCGGACCGGCCCCGGCGAGCAGCCGGCGAGCGCGCTCCGGGCGCGGCGCCCGCACCGGGCCGCGCGCCCCCGGCGCACCGGCGGACCCGGGCGCCTCCGCCGCCGCGAGCAGCGCGACCCGCAGGGCGGCGAGGTCCACCCGCCCCCGCTCCGCCCGGTCCGCGGTCAGGCAGGCGGCGACGGCCGGGCGCCAGCGCGCGGGCAGCGCGTCGTCCAGCCGCAGCGGCGCCACGCCGCGCGCGTAGGCCTGCGCGGCGAGCGCGCGGGCCCGGGCGGTCGCCCCGAGGAACGGGTGCAGCCCGCCGGTGAGCAGCTGGTGGTCGAGCACCCCGAAGGCCCAGATGTCGGCGCTCGGCCGCACCGCGACACCGCGCGCACCGGTGCGCTGGGACCACCACTCGGGCGGCACGTGGTCGGGCGAGCCGAGCGGCGGGGCGTAGGCGTGGGTGCCCTCCAGTTCGGCGGTGAGGCCGAAGTCGGCGAGCCGGGCGGTGCCGTCCGGCATCAGCAGGATGTTGCCGGGCTTGAGGTCGCCGTGCACCCAGCCCGCGGCGTGCATGTGGGCGAGCCCGGCGCAGACCCCGGCCAGGATCCGCTCGGCGTCGGGGACGGGCGTGTGCGGCCGGGCGGCGGCGAGGACGTCCTGGAGGCTGCGCTCGGCACGTTCCATCACCAGCGCCAGTGCGCCGTCGAGCCCCGGGTGCGCGGGGTCGGCGACGGTGAGGACGGCGAGCGTGCGGATCAGGTTCGGGTGGTCCGCGCGTCGGCCGAACCGCATCTCGCTGCGCGCGAGCTGCGCCATGGTGCGGCGCTGGCCGGGGCTGAGCCGGGCCGGGCAGAGGAACTTGACCGCGAGGTCGGCCGGTCCACCGCCCGGCCGATGGGCGGCGTAGACGCTGCCCCAGGCACCGGCGCCGAGCGGCTCGGCGACGCGGTACCCGGCCACCGTGTAGCCGGCCGGGACGTCGAGGTGCGGCGGGCCGGGCCGGGCGGGCGCGGGCACGGCGGATCAGCCGCCCCGCCGGGGCGGGAGCAGGGCCAGATGCTCCTCCCGGACGAGGTCGAACCGCAGGGCCAGCGCGACGAGCTCCTCCCGCTTGCCACCGGCCCGGGCGGCCTCGTCCGGCGCCTCGTCCGGCGTGTCGCGCAGCCGTAGCTTGGTGGCCACCAGGTAGTCGATGTGGTAGTTGACGGCGGATCGGGTGAGCCCTCGACAGGAGGGCAGCGAACGCAGCCGGGCCAGCACGTCGGTGACGCCGGGGACGACGGCGGCGGAGGGCGAGCGCAGTCGCGGCTCACAGAGGGCGAGCAGGACGAGGAAGTACTTGGAGGTCGGGTCGAGGGCGAACGGACTGACCGTCATCTCGCCCTCGGACGCTTCCGGTTCGCCCTCCAGGTAGGCGTGCTGGGGTGCGAACACCTTGAAGGCGACCGGCTCGCCGAGAGCCGGCAGGAGCACCCGGGAGAACTCGAAGGGCACCGGTGCGCCGAGCCGGCCGGGAGCCACCTTGACGTGCTCGCCCGCCCCTTCGAGGTTCTCCACCACGTACGTCGCGGAGGTGCTGAAGTTGGAGAGCCGCCAGTAGTCCTCGGCGGCCGTGACCTCGCCGGCGCGACGCGAGACGCCCTGGTCGGTGAGCGGGATGGCGGGCGGGCGGCCGGGCTCGCCGCGCCCGAACTCCGCGACCTCGCCCGGGCCCAGGTGCAGCAGCGCGGGCCTGCCGGGCGGCGCGGAGCGCCCACCGGGCGGGCCGGGCCGCGCGCCGATCGGTGCGGGCCGCCCGCCGTGCGGGGCTTTCAGGCGGGGTTCGGGCAGTTGCACGATGACCGTGTCCACGCAGGCCACCTCCGTAGGTCGCGTCGATCGTAGCCGTCCGAACGGCTTCGCGCCGGTCCGCCACCCGTACGAGTGAACGCCGGGGCGGCGCGGGGCGGCCGGGCCCGTCGAGGCGTCAACCAGACTGCCCCGAGGTCGACTTGGCGCGCCCGCGGACCGGCTCGCGACCGGGTCGACCGGGCCGGTCGCCGACGCGCCGCGCGGGGCACCCTCCGGGCCGGTTCGCCCCGCCGCCCGGGGTCGCTCACGACCGGAGGACGATCCGCCGGTTGCGGTGCGTAGTTGAACGGTCACCTTGAGTGTGACGCAGCACACATATGGCATGCCCATGAAATGTGCAAGACTCATCCCACGGAGTGAGATTCCCTTAATTTCCAAGGAGGTTCATATCATGCGCGCTCGGATCACAGCCCTGATGGTCGCGGTGGCAGGGATCACGGCGTCGATGGCCACCCCGGCCTCGGCGGCGTCGACGACGAACGGGACCGGTGAGGTGGCGTGTATCGCCGCCGCCAACCGGCCCTGCGTATGGCTGGAGAAGGACGGCGGAGGAGTCGTCGGGGTGGCGCACGTCTCGCCGGCCTCCTCGACACAGCTGACGGTGGTTCAGGTCGAGGTCAGGACGCAGCGGGCTTGGGGCAGCCCATGGGTCACCGTCGCGTCCGCGACCACCGTCACCAAGGGGTACGCCAAGGCCGTGACGCCGCGCGTGGTCACCGGGGATCTCAAGATGATCTGCGCGGTCGGCGGCCCGGCCCTGGAGGCCGAGCACCAGGTGACCACCTGCACCGCCCCCTTCTGATCCACCGGAGAACCCCGCGGTGCCCCGCCACGCGTCGCCGGGACACCGGTCGCCGGGGAGCACGGGGGATCCGTGAGCCGGGGCCGTCGGGCCCCTCTCCGGGGCCGGCCGCCGGGTCCGCAACCGGCGGCCGGCCCACCCCCGCGCGGCACACCCGCACCCCGGCGGACCGGCGCCACCCGCTCCCCCGGCACCACCGGCGGCCACTCAGGCGACTCCCGGCCCGCACTCGGGCCAGGCGCGCGCCGACAATGCGCCAACCTGCCCCCGAAACCCGCCCGCCGTGCACAACCCTCCTCGGAGCATGGGATTTTGCACTATCTTGGCGATTCGGGGAGCGGGGCGGGCCGCCCACCCGGCAGAGGTGCGCCCGTGCGGGCGGACCCTGCCCGTGTGCCATGCCCGACTCCCGCGCCGCAGCGCCGATGGCAGTCGCTCACGGCAGTGCTCACGGGGAGAAGGGGGAGCGTGTCGATGCCCGAGGGGACCACGCGTGCGACCGGGGCCGGTGACGGTCCGAGCAGCAGAGGCGCCGGCCCGACGACCGGGGCCGCGCCGCCGACGGTCGGGGGGGCCGGCCCGACCGGCGGGGCCGGAGCCGCCGCTCCCCCGCCCGGCCGGCTCGCCGGGCGCCGGAGCAGCGTCGACGCCGCGCTGCGCAACTCCCCGCTGCAGCCGCTGTTCCGGCTCGTCGCCACCCGCCGTCTCGCCGTCCTCGCCTACCACGGCGTGGACGACCCGCGGACCTTCGCGCTCCAGATGGCCCGCCTGGTCCGGATCGCCCGCCCGATCTCGCTGCCCCGGGTCGAGCAGGCCGTCCGCTCCGGCCGTCCGCTGCCACCCCGCAGCGTGCTGGTCACCTTCGACGACGGCGACCGGACGGTGCTCACCGAGGCCCTGCCCGTGCTGACCCGGCTCCGGATCCCGGCCGCCGCCTTCGTGGTCACCGAACTCATCGACGGCGACCGGCCGTTCTGGTGGTCCGAGGCCGCGTTCCTGGCCTCCCGCGGCGGCACCGCGCGCAGCCTGGCCGGCTGCCCGCCCGGCGCGGTGGTGCGCCGGCTGAAGACCCTGCCCGACCGCGACCGCCGCACCGCCCTCGCCGAACTGCGCGAGAGCGCCCGGGGCCGCGCGCCCCGGCAGGAGCAGCTCACCCGGCACGACCTGCTGACGCTCCACCGCTCCGGGGTGGCGATCGGCAACCACACCGTCGGCCACCCCTGCCTCGACCAGTGCGAGGACGACACCCTCCGGGACGAGATCACCACCGCCCACCACGCGCTCACCGGCTGGCTCGACGGCGAGGAACCCACCGCCTTCGCGTACCCCAACGGCAACCTCGACCAGCGCGCCGAACCCGTGCTGCGCCGGCTCGGCTACCGGGTCGGCTTCCTGTTCGACCACCGGCACGACCGGCTGCTGCCCGGACGCCCGCTGCGGATCAGCCGGCTCCGGGTGAACTCCACCACGAGCCGGGACAGGTTCGACACCATTCTCTCGGGGCTGCACCCGGCCGTGCACCGGTTGCGCGGCGGCGCCTGAACACCACCTGGGGGGCGGGGCGTTGGAGATCACGGCGAACAGTGCGGTCGGTGCGGCGTCCGGACCGGTCCGGTACCGGACGGCCGCGCTGCCGGCGCGGGTGCTGGACGGCTGGCGGGAGCTGGCGGCCGCCGATCCGGGCGGCTCCTGGTTCACCACGCCGGAGTGGGCGCTCTCCTGGTGGGAGACGCTGGGCGCGCGGCAGGGCGGCGGCGAAGTCACCGTCTGGCGCGAGCCGGACGGCCGGGTGAGCGCCGTCGTACCGCTGCTGCGCACCCGGCGGCGGCTGCACCCGCGGGCGCCGCTGACCGTCCCCTGTCTGACGGTGCTGGGATCCGGCCCCGGCGCGGCCGACCACTGCGGTGTCACCGTCGCACCCGAGCGACGGGCCGAGGTGGCCGCCTGGCTGGCCCGGCGCGCGCGGCGGGCGACCCTTCTGCTCACCGATCTCGACCCGGGCCAGAGCGGGTTGCTGCCCGCCGGTGCGGTCGAGGTCGGCCGCACCCCGTGCCCGCGGGTCGACCTCACCCCGGGTGCGGACGCGCTCGGCTCCCGGCAGTTCCGTGCCGACCTGCGCCGCTACGGCCGCAAGCTCGCCGCCGGGGGGATCACCTTCCGCTGGGTGGCGCCGGCCATGGGGAGCGGCGAACTCGCCGAGCGGATCGCCCTGTTGCACACGGTGCTCCGACTGCACCGGCTGCGCCGGTGCGCTCTCGGCCTGCCGACCACCTTCGACGAGGCCCGCGCACCGCTGCACGTGCGCCTGATCGAGCGCTCGGCCGCCACCGGTCGCGGCGAGGGCCCGGCCTTCCTGGTCGCCGAGCGCGCCGGGGAGGTGGTCGGCGCCCTCTACGGGTTCCGCTGGCGGGACACCTTCGCCTACTACCAGATCGGTTGGGACCAGGCCTGGGCGCCGCTGCGGCTCGGCACGGCGGTGATCGCCGAGGCCGTCCGGGCGGCCGCCGGACAGGGCCTGACCACCTTCGACTTCCTGCGCGGCACCGAGCCCTACAAGTACCGCTTCGGAGCTGAGGACCGCGAGGACGTGTCCTGGCTGGTGCCGCACGGTCTCTCCGGCGCGCTGTTCGGTCTCAAGTACCGGGCCAAGGAGGCCCGGCAGGGCTGACCTCGGCAACGCGCCTCCCTAGCGCCGACCCTTCAGCCAGTCGGTGAGAGCCTCCAGGGCCGGGGCCGGGTCGCGGCGGCCGATGCCGATCCGGAACCGGTCGGTCGGTGTCGGGGTGAGCTCGGAACGGTAGATGCTCGCCGACAGCAGCAGGACACCGGCCTGCTCGACCAGCGCGGTGCAGAACGCCTCGACGCCGTCCGGTCCGAGGTAGCGCGGGTACGCGACACAGCCGCCGTCGGGGGCCCGCCAGTCGAACAGTTCGGCGTGCTCGGCGAAGAAGGCGTCGAAGAGCGGCAGGTTCGCGTCGATGATCGCGCGGTTGCGGGCCAGGATGTGCTCCCGGTTCCGGATCGCGATCCGGGCCAGGATCTCACCGGGGGCCGAGTTGCAGATGGTGGTGTAGTGCTTGGCGCGCTCCAGCCGGGAGCGCAACTCCCGGTCGCGGCAGGCGATCCAGCCGATCCGCAGGCCGGGCAGGCCGAGCGACTTGGAGGTGACGTTCAGCGACAGGGCACGCTCGGAGAGGTCGGCGGCCTGCGGCAGGGTGCGGCCCGGGTCGCGCTCCAGGCCGCGGTAGACCTCGTCGCTGAAGAGCCGGATGCCGCGCTCGTCGCAGAGCCGGACCAGGCGGGTGAAGTCGTCGGCCCCGATGACCTTGCCGGTCGGGTTGTTGGGGAAGTTGACCGAGACGACCCGGGTGTTCGGGCGCAGCGCGGCCACCAGCTCGTCGAGGTCCAGCGCCCAGTCGCGCGCCGGGTCCAGCGCGACGCCGGTGACCTCGCAGAGGGAGAGCGGGATCGTCTCGGCGGACTGGTAGTTGGGGGTCAGCACGACGGCGTGGTCGTCGGGGCCGAGCAGCACCTGCATGGCGAGGTTGAGCGCCTCCTGGGCGCCGCCGAAGCAGATCACGTCGTCGGCGCCGACCTGCTCGTACATCCCGGCGACCGCCCGGCGCAGGGCCGGGTCGCCGAAGGTCTCGGTGTAGCCGAGGGTCAGGGTGTCCCAGGCCTGGCGCTCCTCCTGGTCCGCCAGGGCGAGGAGTTCGGACATCGTCATGGTCTGCGCGTCGGAGGCGGTGAGGTGGTGGCGGGCGGTGAACTCCCAGCGGGAGAAGTAGGTTTCGAGCCGGAAGTCGGGGAGCGTGGTCATCACTGGTTCCTCTGCGGTGCGGTGGGGTCCGGTGCCCGTAGCCCGGTCCCGGACCGGGCTACGGCTCGGCCGGGTGTTCGGGTTCGGCCCCGGGTGCGGGTTCGGCCCCGGGTGCCGGTTCAGCCCCAGGTGCGGGTTCGGCCCCGGGTGCCGGTTCGGCCGGGCGTTCGGGTTCGGCGATGGGCTCGGGCTCGGCCCGGAGTTCGGCGAGCAGGGTGTAGACGGTGGAGCGCGAGACCTTGAGCGCGGTCGCCACGGCCGGCACCGCCCGGCGCACCGCGAGCACCCCGGCCCGGTCGAGTTCGCGCAGGACGGCGAGCCGGTCCTCGCGGCCCAGCCGGTCCGGCGGGTGGCCGTGGGCGCGGACGTAGCCGCCGATGACGTCGTTCATCCGCTCCGTCCAGTCGCGCTCGAAGAGCGGCTCGGGCCGCGGCGCGGTGGGTGCGGCGAAGCCGGCCAGCAGGGCGGCGGCCTGCTCCAGCGGTCCGCGGTCGAGGTTGACGCAGAGCACCGCCGAGGCCCGGCCGTCGTCGTCGCGCAGGACGGCGCTGACCGAGGAGAGGCGCCGACCGTCGGGCAGCAGCTTCTCGTACGGCCCGAGGACATCGGCCCCGTAGACCTCGGGCAGGGCAGGGGCCAGGTCGTCCAGCTCGCCGAGCAGCGAGGGGTCGCCGGGGGCGCGGCCGCTCATCGGGTGCCAGATGGCGAGCACCTCGTCCCGAACGGCGTCGTGCAGCACCACCTCGGCGTACGGCCCGAGGAGCAGGGCCACCGCCTGGCAGACGGGCGCCCAGGTCCGGACGCGTGGGTCGGGGGTCTCCGCGGTCATATCTGGACTGTACGTCCAGCCCGGACGTTCCGTCCAGAGCGACTGTGCAGGGCTGCCACCGCACGGGCGCGCCGGGCGCGGCGCGCCGAAACTCCGGGGGAACGGCCGCAGAATGGGCGCGCTCTCGAAAGGGCCCGGCGGTTCACCGTGCCCGGAACAATTCCGTCCGGACGGCGGCACCGATTCGGAAGGAAGCCGCGGGCGGGGAAATGACGAAGGCGAGGAGGTGAATCCACTCCTCGCCACTACCAAGATATAGCGCACCCCCGGCCTTGCGGCAAGACCCCGGGGCCGCCGCACAATGGTCGACCTGGGCCGGGACCTGCGGCCCTGACGGATCGGCGCCCAGTCCACCGCTCCCGGCGCGGGGGCCGCACGACGGCCGGAACTCCCGGCGCAGCTCGCGGACACGGAAATCCGGCATGGGCCGGCGTGTACGCACCACCGGACGGGCAGCGGCCGACCGTCCGGAAATCCACTCTCGTTGAACGGGCGTTCTGATGATTGACGTGATCGTGGTCGGCGGCGGACCGACCGGCCTGATGCTGGCGACCGAATTGCGGCTGGCCGGAGTGGAGGTGGTGGTGCTGGAGCGGGCGACGGAGCCGGACGCCCGGTCGCGCGGGCGCGGCCTGCACACGCGCAGCGTCGAGATGATGGACCAGCGCGGTCTCCTGGACCGGTTCCTCGCCGCCGGCGAGAAGTTCCGGATCGGCGGCTTCTTCGGCGGTGTCCACAAGGCGTGGCCGGAGACGCTGGACACCGCCCACCCGTACGGACTCGCCGTCTCCCAGACGGCGACGGAACTGCTGCTCGCCGAGCGCGCCCACGAACTCGGGGCCGAGATCCGGCGCGGCCACGAGGTGGTCGGACTGAGCCAGGACGAGGACGGGGTGGGCGTCGAGCTGGCGGACGGAACGCGGCTGCGCTCGCGCTACCTCGTGGGCTGCGACGGCGGCCGCAGTACGGTGCGCAAGCTGCTCGGCGTCGCCTTCCCCGGTGAGCCCACCACCGTCGATACGCTGCTGGGCGACATGGGGGCGGCCGAGGACCGGGCGACCATCGCGGCCGTCGTCGAGCAGGTCCGCGCGACCCAGCCGCGGTTCGGCGTGGCCCCCGACGTCGACGGGCAGCAGGGCGTGTTCCGCATCATCGTGCCCGCCGCCGGGGTGGCCGAGGACCGGTCGGTCCCGCCGACCCTGGACGAGTTCAAGCAGCAGCTGCGGGCCTTCGCGGGCACCGACTTCGGTGTGCACTCGCCGCGTTGGCTCTCCCGGGTCGGCGACGCCACCCGGCAGGCCGAGCGCTACCGGGTCGGCCGGGCGCTGCTGGCCGGCGACGCCGCGCACATCCATCCGCCGACCGGCGGCCAGGGCCTGAACACCGGTATCCAGGACGCGTTCAACCTCGGCTGGAAGCTGGCCGCCACGGTCAACGGCTGGGCACCGGAGGGGCTGCTGGACAGCTACCACGCCGAGCGCCACCCGGTGGGCGCCGCCGTGCTGGACAACACCCGGGCGCAGATCACGCTGCTGGGGACCTCCCCGGGCGCGACCGCGCTGCGGAACCTGCTGTCCAGGCTGATGGACATCGAGGAGGTGAACCGCCAGGTGACCGGGATGATCACGGCGGTCGAGGTCCGCTACGACCTCGGCGGGGGCCACGACCTGGTCGGCCGGCGGCTGCGGGACGTCCGGCTGGCGGAGGGCCGCCTCTACGGGCTGATGCACGAGGGCCGGGGCCTGCTGCTCGACCGGACCGGGCGGCTCTCGGTGGCGGGCTGGGCGGACCGGGTCGACCGGGTCGCCGACGCCGGCGCGCAGGTGGACGTGCCCGCGGCGCTGGTGCGGCCGGACGGCCATGTGGCCTGGGTCGGCGAGGACCAGGGCGAGTTGCTCGACCGGCTCGCCGAGTGGTTCGGCGCACCCGTCGGCTGAGCGCACCGAAGCGGTGCACGGCGGCGCCGCCGACGCCCTCCCGAAGGGGAGCGCCGGCGGCGCCGGACTCACTTGCAGCTGATCAGCAGCGCGAGCGTGGCCGAGCAGGTGCGGGACGCGCGGTCGTTCGCCGCCACCGGGTCGGTGGGCGCGCTCGCGGTGCGAGCGGCGGTGACGGTGAAGGTCCGGCCGAGGTTGAGCAGGCCGACGTGGACCGTCACGTGCCGGGTGACGCTCGCCCCCTTCGCGAGCGGACCGGCGACCGCGCAGGTCAGCTTGCCCGCCGCGATCGTGCAGTCGGTCGAGGAGGCGGTGAAGCCGGCCGGCAGGTCGGCCGAGATCGTCGCCGAGGTCACCGTCTCCGGGCCCTGGTTGGTGACGGTGAGGGTGTAGTCGACCCGCCCGGAGAACAGGCCGCCCACCGGGGTGGCGGCGAGCGAGACCGCGAGGTCGGCGGTGGGCGCGGTGTAGGTGAAGCGCCCGGCCGGGACGACGGCACTGGTACCGCCGGCCGTGGTGACCCGGACGTCGACGACCCCGGCCGCGGCGGCGGCGGGAGCGGTGGCGGTGCAGCCGGTCTCCGTGCACGAGACGGCGGTGGCGTTCCCGGCCGCGCCGAAGCTCACGGCGGTGGCGCCGTTCAGGCCGGTCCCGGTGATGGTGACCTTCGTCCCGCCCGCCTGCGGTCCACTCGCCGGGCTGACCCCGGTGACGACCGGCACCGGCAGCGGGAAGCCGAGCACCGCCACGGCGTTCGCGGCGAAGTCGGCCAGGTAGCCGCGCCGCCCGTCCGGGGTGACGGCGAGCGCGTACGGGCTGGTGCCGACCGGCACCGTCGAGGTGACCTTGCGGTCCGCGGTGGCGATCACGCTCAGCGTGCCGTCACCGTAGTTGGAGGCGTACGCCGACTTGCCGTCGGGCGAGAGCGCGACCGAGAACGGGTTGGCCCCGACCGTCACCGTGCCCACGACGGCGCGGCCCGCCGTGTCCAGCACGCTGACGGTGTCGTCACCGCCGTTGCCCGTCCAGAGGCGGGAGCCGTCGGCGCTCAGCGCCAGACCGAAGACTCCGTGGCCGACGGGGACGTCCGCGCTCACCGTGTTGCTCGCGGTGTCGATGACGTCCACCGCCTGCGCGCCCGAGGCGGCGACGTAGACGTGCGCCCCGTCGGGCGAGACGGCCACGCCGTGCGGCTCCGCGCCGACCGGGACGGTCGCGGTCACGGTGTTGCTCGCGGTGTCGATCACGCTCACGGTCGCCGCGCCGGCGCTGCTGACGTACGCGCGGGCGCCGTCCGGGGAGACGGCCACCCCGAAGGGCTCGGCGCCGACCGCGACGGTGGCCGCCACGGTGTTGCTCGCGGTGTCGACGACGCTGACCGCGTCGTCGAGCTGGTGGGTCAGATAAGCGTGCTGCCCGTCGGGGGACCAGGCCACGGCGTACGAGCCGCTGCCGGCCGTGAAGGTGCCGGAGACCGCGCCGGTGGCGGCGTCGAGCACGGTGACGGTGCCGCTGCTCTGGCTGGTCACGTACGCCCGGCTGCCGTCCGGCGCGAGTGCGACGCCCGCCGGGTAGGGCGCCACGGCGACGGTGGTCGTCACGACGGGCGCGGGCGCCACGGCCCAGGCTGTGGCGGGCTGCACCAACAGCGCGGCCGTGGCCGCGCCGGTGGCGACCACGGCCGTCCAGGTGCGGCTCGGGGAACGGCTTATTCTCACGGGGGTCTGCTCCAGACTCGTCAGTACATCGGGGGAAGCGACCGGGTGCGGCGGCGGCTCCGCCACCGCACCGAGGCCGGACGAAGCGTAGAAGGCTGATTGACGGACCGTCATGAGTTGGCCGGGATTGTCGCCAAGTGTTTGGAATTGGTTGCCCTCCGTCGCCGGCCCGGGAGGTCACCGCGGCGGCGGTGGCCGGGGGCCGCTCCGGCACCGGCGGCCGGGGCTCGCTCAGGTGCCGGCGGCCGGGCCCTCCGGCAGCGGTGGCGGACCGGTGCCGGTCGGGCGCAGCCTGGAGGGAGGCGGTCAGGACGTCCCCGGGAGCGGTCATGGACGAGATCGACGTACTGGTGGTGGGCGCGGGCCCGGTCGGACTGACGGCCGCGGCCGAGCTTCGCCGCCACGGGGTCGACTGCCGGATCATCGACCGGCTGGCCGTCCCCCAGCACTACGCCAAGGCCGTCGGCGTCCAGCCGCGCACCATGGAGGTGTGGGACGCCATGGGCCTGATCGGCGCGGCGCTGAACGAGGCCGTCCCGATGCACGGCCAGCTGCCCTTCGTCGACGGGCGGCCCGGTCCGCGGATCGAGCTCACGATGCCGCCCGACATCCCCTACGGCTTCGCCGCGCTCCCCCAGTACACGACGGAGCGGCTGCTCGCCGAGCACCTCGCCGGGTACGGCACGCGGGTCGAGCGCGGCACCGAGCTGCTCGCCCTCGATCAGGAGGCCGAGGCGGGCACCGGTGGTGCCGACGGGCCCGACGGCCGGGTCCTGGCCGTGCTCGCGACACCGTCCGGGCCGCGGGAGGTCCGGGCGCGCTACGTGATCGGCTGCGACGGCGCGCACAGCCTGGTCCGGAAGACGGCGGGCCTGCGCTTCGAGGGCGACGCCTTCCCCGAGCAGTACATGCTGGGCGACGTCGAGGTCGACTGGGACCTCCCCGCCGGGTACGGCGTCCGCGCCACCCACCACGACGCCGAAGGCCGGGTCGACGACCTGCTGGTCTGCATCCCGCTCCCCGGCCGCAAGCGCTACCGGGTGTCGATGCTGGTCCCGGACGAACTGGCCGGCGCCGGGGCCCAGGACGGCGTCACACACGGGCTGGAGAGCGGAGCGGCCCCCGAACTGCGGCACATCCAGGCCGTGCTCGACCGGCTCTCGCCGCAGCCGACGCACGCCTCGGCGCTGCGCTGGTCCTCCACCTTCCGGATCAGCCACCGGTTGGTGGACCGCTACCGGGCCGGGCGGCTCTTCCTGGCCGGCGACGCCGCCCACATCCACCCGCCCACCGGCGCGCAGGGCATGAACACCGGCATCCAGGACGCCTACAACCTCGCGTGGAAGCTGGCGCTCGCCGTCCGGGGCGTCGGCGCCGCCGGCCTGCTCGACAGCTACCACGCCGAACGGCACCCGGTGGGCGTCGAGGTGGTCGGCCGGACGGTGCGCCACTCCCGGACCGGCGTCCAGGCCGACCCCGGCTCGCCCGACATCCTCGACGCGGTGCTGCGGCGGGAGGCCCAGCTGCTGGTCGGCTACCCGGACAGCCCGCTGGTCGAGCCGAAGGGCGGCGGCGGACCGGCCGGGCACGGGCCCGGCTCCGGCGAACGGGCCCCGGACAGCCGGGGACTGGCGCGCGACCTCGCGCACTACCCCGTCCGGCTGTTCGACCTGTTGCGCGGCCCGCGCCACACCCTGCTGTTCCACCTCGACGCGGCGACACCCGAGGAGCCGGTCACAACCTGCGCGGTCGCCGCCCTCTCCACGGCCCACGGGCTGCTGGACGTCTACGCGGTGCTCGCACCGGACGCGCCCGCGCCCCTGTGGCGGCTGCCGACCGCCCGGGACACCGGCGGCGAGTTCCGCAGCGCCTACGGGGCCCGCCCCGGCGAGGCCTTCCTGATCCGCCCCGACGGCTACCTCGCCGGACGCTTCCACCCGCCCACCCCGGACCGGCTGGCGACCTGTCTGCGCCGGACGTTCGGCACAGGGTGAGGGGGCGTCGGGACGGCGGTCAGCCGATGAGGCGCTGCCACAGGACGTCCGGCGCGATGGTCGCCCGGTAGTCGAAGAAGAGGCTCAGCTCGCCGTTCTCACCGAGTTCACCGTCCTTGCCCGCGAGCGAGTCGAGCGACCGGTGCCGCAGCGCGTCGTCCAGGAACCGCGGCTGCTCCCAGGGCGCCGAGAGCATCGCGATCGGCGCGGGCGCCGGCTTCCGCCGGCCATCGAACACCACCCAGCAGGCCATCTGCGGGAAGTACCCCGAGAGGGCGACCTGGCGCACGAACTCGCCGAGCGTGGTGGCGCCGTCGGACTCCAGGTGGGCTTCGTGGGGCGCGTCCACATCGTCCCCCATGGCAACACTGGCACGCGTGAGAGTGATTCGCATGGGGCCAGAGTAGCGACTATTCGTCACTCTGACGACAACCGAAACTCCCCACCTTGAACGCCTGCGACGAACGCCCACCAGGCATCGGACGTGAAGACGAGCACGGGCCCGCCGGGATCCTTGGAGTCACGAACGGGCATGGCGCCGCCGTAACCGTCCGCAACCTCCACGCAGCCGCCACCGCCATTGCTGTAGCTACTCTTCCGCCACCGGGCATCACTCAGGTCGACGAGCATCGCAGCCGAAGCTCCTTCCTCAAGCACGGGATCACCACCCATCACCTTGAGGCTACCCACGCAGAGCGCCCTCCGATCGGATGCGATCGGAGGGCGCAGGCGACGATCGATCAGACGGCGCCGAACTCGCCCGCCTGTACGGCGGCGACGAACGACCGCCAGGCATCAGCTGCGAAGACGAGCGAAGGCCCCTCGGAGTCCTTGGAGTCACGAACAGGCATGGCACCAGGGAACCCGGGCGCCACCTCGATGCAGTTGCCACCCTGCTGGCTGTAGCTGGACTTCACCCACGCGGCGCGAGTCAAGTTGATGTCGGACATGTGGTTCCTTCCCGAGCAGCGCGAATCCATTCGAGAGTCGCCGTCTCGGCCAGCGCTCCCACCTGCAGTCGATCGTACTGTCTCTTCCACGCTGTCAGCGCGCCAGAATTGCGCTCAAGATGACTGCGCCCCTCCGACTCCGAATACCCCAAAAACGAGTGATCAGAGAGCGTAAGGAGCACCATGGGCAGAGCGAACGGCCTGTGCTCTGCCATGGCAAACGGGGCAACCTGAAGAATCACGTGACTCACGTCGAACTGCTGCTCCAAGAAACCGAGTTGCTCATCCATCACGCCCCACCCCCCGATCGGCCGCCGCAAGCAACTCTCGTCGAGGACGGCATGCACGAGCGGAGGGCTGCTCCGCCGCAGCAACTGCTGACGAGTGAGCAGGAAGGTGACTCGCTCGTCCGCTTGCCTCTGAGTGATCGCTCCGCGACGAACATCGGCCATGGCCAGGGCAGTTGCGTAGGCCTCGGTCTGGAACAGTCCAGGAACGACGCCTGATTCGAAGATCCGTATCTCGGCGGCCTTCGCTTCGTGGCTCGCATACTCGGGGAAGCCCTCCAGGAGAGCCGAGTGCTTGTTCTGCAGCCACATCAGCAGCAGCGTTCCTCCGGTCTCCAGCGCCTCGTCGGCCCTACGAGCGAACTTCTCACTCGGAGGCTCGCGCGTTGCAAGTTCAGCGTAGGAGACATAGGACGGGTCGAATCCGACCTTCTTCGCCAGCTGGGCCTGCGTAAGCCCCTTCACCTCTCGCGACCTGCGCAGTTGCACACCGAAGGGCGCCCAGGGGCCTGATGTCGGGTCAAGTTGCCTGCGGTTAACCATGTCCCACCAACTTGTGGATCATCAGCATCAAATTCAGATCTCGGGCTGATCCTGCACCAACGAGGGTCATCATAAACACGAGCCGTAAGGGACTCGACGCACAGAGCTACCAAGGAGCACGCATGCCCAGCCGCCCCCGCACGCCCGCCTACCAGCCGAAGGTCGGCGAAGTCGTCCGCGACCGGGCCCACCGCTCCCCCGACGGGCAGCCCGCCGAAGGCGTCTACATGGACACCCTCGGCGGCGCCGCCTACCTCCGACCCGAAGCCGGCGGCTGCGAGTGGACCACCCGGCCCGAGGACCTCCAACGACTCGACCATCCCCGCCACATCCCCGTCCAGCACCCGAGCCCGCCCCGCGCGAACAGCGCGGCGTGAGCCCGGCGTCCAGGCTCCTCGCGATCACCCTCACCGTCCCCGCACTCAGCGCCGGAGCAGCCGCCCTCGCCTGCCGGCCGATCCGCGACGGGCCGCTCACACCCCGACTCCTCGTCTTCGGCCTCATCCTCACCACCGGCGTCGTCGCCGGACTCCCCACCGCCTACACCTGGCGACTCCCACCCCCTCCACCCCAGGAGCAAGCCGTGCTCTACCCCCTGCCCGACATCCTCACCAACCCGCCCCGCCGACGCCTCGGCCACCAGACCCTCGCCCTCGACCCCGACGGCGCCGTCCTCCTCGTCGCCACCACCTACCAGAACGGCCTCACCCTCCCCGGCGGCAGCGCCGAACGCAACGAACTCCCCCACCTCGCCGCCCGCCGTCATACCGAGACCGAAACCGGCCTCGTCCTCCCCCTGCGCAGCATCCTCGCCACCGACTACACCGACGCCCGACTCCTCCCCGAAGCCATCGACTTCGTCTACTGGGGCGGCCGCCTCACCCGCGCCCAACAAGCCACCACCACCCACCACCGCCCCCCGCACCACATCACCGGCCTCCACTTCATCCACCCCGACCACCTCGCCGACACCATGGACCCCGACCAGCACCACCGCGTCACCCAAGCCCTCGACGCCCTCACCCGCGGCGCCCACCTCCCCTTCCTCCTCCGCGGCATCCCCGCCGAATAGCAGCCCGCCGAATAGCAGCCCGCCGAATGGCAGCCGGCGGCGGGCTACTTCCGGCCGTAGGGGCTGTGCATCGTCAGGAAGCGGATCTCCAGGTCACTGGCCAGGTAGTCCATCCGCCGCTCCCAGAAGGCGCTCAGGTGCGGCAGGGCCAGGTGGGCGTCGAGGTCGGCCTGGCTTCGCCACGCCTCGTAGAACACGAAGACGCCGGGCTCCTCGCGATCCTCGTGGAAGTGGTACTCCAGGCAGCCCGGCTCCCGCCGGGTGGGGGCCACGAAGGAGAGCAGCAACTCCTTCAGCTCCACCGCCCGTTCGGGCTTTGGGCGGGCGATGCCGACGAGCGTGACCGGCTGATCCATGCGAACTCTCCCTCATGCAAGGTACGACGAATCTCGTACCTCGGGGACGGTACCGCTGCCGGGAGGTACGATTCAAGCCGTACCTGAGGGAGGTCACCCATGCCCGACGAGGAAGGGCACCCGGCCGTCGAGGAGATCGAGCTCGGCAAGGTGCTGGCGGCGCTCGCCGACCCGCTGCGCCGCCGAGTGGTCCGCGAGCTGGCCTGCTCGCCGGACGGCGCCGCGCGCACCTGCAGTTCCTTCGCGCTGCCCGTCTCGAAGGCCACCGTCACCCACCACTTCCGCGCGCTGCGCGAGGCCGGCCTGATCCGGCAGGTCGACCGGGGGAACAGCCGGATGGCCGCCCTCCGCCGCACCGACATCGACACCCGCTTCCCCGGCCTGCTCGCCCTCCTCACCGCCGAGACGCAGGCCCCCGGCGACGGCTGACGGTCCGGTGGCTACGGATCGCGGTGCACAGGAAGTCGGTATGGCCGACTTCCTGTGCACGCCCGGGTGTTCCCCAGACGCACAGGGTGCCGTCACCCCAGAAGGGACCGGCCGGGGCGACCGGTCCGCGCAGCCCCGCCCTACGATGGCCGGATGCCCGCAGAACCGATGCGCTTCCCGCCCCGGCCCCTACGCGATGTGCAGGCGCGGCACCTCCGGCAGGCCGGCGGGTGCGGTGGGGGTGCGGCCGTCGTGACGGTCGACTTCGAGCCGTGCACCGGCCCCACCCGCTTCGAGCTCACCCTCCCGGACGACGTCCGGTTCCGCTTCGGCCCCGCCGGCGGCGACGAGGACTACCGCGAGGTCTTCTCACTCCTCGAAGCGCTCGACGAGGGCATGCGCGAGGTGCTGGCCGAGGACGGGCGGATCACCGTCCACTGCCGGGCCGTGCTGCGGTCCATGGTCGTCCACCCCGTCGACTCCCACCCCCGCGCGTTTCGTGAAGCAGGGCGGCTCGCCGCACGCAAGGCCCTGGAACAGGTCTTCGGCGCCTCCTGACACCACCGGAGCGGCGGCCCGAGCACAGGAAGTCGGCCGACCCGACCTCTCGTGGGTAATGTGTGTGCCCCAGCAGACCGGTGTGAGTGCGAGCGAGGTAGCGACGTGGAACCGGCGGGGGACGGCACGACACACGACCAGGCGTCGCCGAACGTTCGCAACGACCTCTCCGGCCGGGTCACCGGGGCAGCCGTTCAGGCGGGGGACATCCACGGCGGCGTGCACGTCGTGGTGGTGAACGCGGCACCGGAGAGCGGCCCTCCCGACGAGGCCGTCGCCGAGGCGCTGCGGAAGTCCTCGCACAGCTGGCGAGCACGTTTCTCCAGCGTCGATCTGGTCAACCTGCCACGGATCGCGATGCTCTCGGACGGCAGCGCGATCCTCGGCGCGGCGAGGAACGCGGAGCTCGACACCACCAAGCCGTTCCGGGGCCAGGGGCTGGCCCCCGGGCTCTTCGTCTCCCATGTCAGACCGTTGTTCGAGACGTGGGACGCCGAGTCGGCGACCAGGCTCTGCGAGAGCACGATCGACCACGTACACCGTGGCCTGCTGGTCTCCTTCGAGGCGCGGATGCGCTGCCGCAATCCCCCGACGATGCCTCCGTCGGAGCCCACCGGAGTCCTCGCGAAGGACCCGCACCTCCGCTTCGACATCGGCGGACGCAGCGTCGTCGTCACCTTCGACCCGCACTGGCTCACGACGGCCACCGCTTCGGGCACGCTCCACGACGCCGCGCGGAACCCGCTGGTCTACTCCGGCCTCGGTACCGTGGCCGCGGTCCTGGACGACGGCACGATCCGCGTCTCCGCGCTCGTCTTCGGCCAGCCCGAGACCCCGTTCCAGTCACACCTGAAGCACCTGGGCGCGTCCGCACTGCGCACGCCGGCCGGACTCACCGCCGCCGATTTCCGCAACGAGTTCTCCACCCGCCCCGGGGAAGGGGTCGCCATTCCCCGCACCCGAGAAGGAACTGCCGTGAGCCGTACGGGTATCGCCCTGCTCTTCGACGAGGACCGGGTGATCCCGGGCCAGATCGACCGCGCCGTGCTGACCCAGTCGACCAGGATCGCCCCGGAGTACCGTCGCGACCTCGGCGTGGCCGTCGCGAGCCTGTCACCGGGGCCCGCCTTCGCCGCGGGAGCCACCCCGGGCGACATCGCCGCGCACCTGCTCGCCCGCACGCCCCCGCTCTGGAAGTCCCTCACCGTCCCGGGGCTCACCGCGCTGATCCGTTCGCGCAACCTCGCCGTGTCGACCGTCACCGGGCTCACCACGGGGCAGCTCGGGGACCTCGACGAGTTGATGCGGGCGGAGACGCCGAGCTATCTCGGCGGCGTCGAGCTGGACAGGACCCTGCCGATGCAGCGGGAACTCCTTCCGCAGTGCGACCAGTACCACGTGGTGGGCGCCGAACTCCGGTTGGTCTACACCGCTGCGAGCCGCTACCTCGACGAGGCCAACGACGAGGACCTCGACCGGCCGCCGGCCCAGTGGCGGGACACCGGACTCTTCCGAACCGTGGCCTGGGAGGAGGACACCCGTCGGTCGGAGGCGGAGGAGGCCGAGGCCGCGTTCCTCCTCCGCGACTGGCTCGGCGGGCGGACCGAGTAGCCGCGGAAGCGCACCCGGCCGTCGAGGAGATCGAGCTCGGCCCGCGTGCCGTCGGCGAGCGCCGACGGCACGCGGGCCGACCAGGAAGTCGGCCCCGCCGACTTCCCACTCCCCCGACTCGGCGTCAGGACCACCCGGGGCCGACGCGGGCGGCGGCCGACAGGTCGGGATCGCGGCCGGAGCAAGGGTGCCGAGGCCACCTCCCGGCCGAAGGCCGGGGAGCCCGGCCGACCCGGCAAAGCTCCACGGGACACGAACCGCGCCTGTCCGTAGCCGCGCCGCGCGCGCCGCCCGCGAGGCACCCGGCCCCCGTCGGCGGGCCCGGGCGCGGGGGTGCGAGGGTAGGGCACGTGAACCAGACGATCATGGCAGCCGCCCGCGAACGGGCCGCCGGACACCGGCGGCGGTTCGACCTCCGTTTCGAGGCCTACTTCGCCTCCCTGCCGGAGCGCCTCGACACGCCACCGCTCAGCCGCTTCACCCCCCGCTGCCTGGAGCTGCTGCGGGACCTCTCGCTGCGCGGCGGCAAGCGGCTGCGGGTCGCCCTGCTGTACGAGGCCGCCCGGCTGGTGACCACCGAGCCGGTGCCCGGTCTGGCGGAGGCCGCGCTGAGCATCGAACTGCTCCAGACGCACGGGCTCGTCCACGACGACATCATCGACGACGCGCCGGTCCGCCGGGGCGGCCCCTCCACCTACTACGCCTACCGCGAGGAGTTCCCGGCGGCGGACCGCACCGCGCTGGGCCTGGCCGTCCTGGCCGGGGACCTCGCCGCCTTCCTCTCGATGCGCGTCCTGCTGGAGGCGGACGTCCCCGCCGAGCTGCGCCAGGCGATGCTGGAGGTGCAGCTGAACGCCGCCGCGGAGACGGTCACCGGCCAGATCGTCGACCTCGAACGCGACTTCCGGGCGCTTCCGGAGGAGGAGTTCCTGCACACCGTCTGCGAGTACAAGTCCACCCGCTACTCCGTCCTCGCCCCGCTGCGGCTGGGCCTGCTGACGGCCGGCGAGGACGTGGCCGCGCACGACGCGCGCCTGCGCCGGTACGCGACGCTGGTCGGCATCGGCGGCCAGCTGCGCGACGACTACCTCGACCTGTTCGCCGACGAGGCGGCCACCGGCAAGTCGACCGGTGCCGACCTCCGGTCCGGCCGCCGCAGCTACGCCGTGAGCGCCCTGCTCGCCGCCGCGGACGACGCGCAGCGGGCCGTGGTGGAGTCCGCGCTCGGCGATCCGGACTGCTCCGCGGCGACGGTCGGGCGCGTCCGCGAGCTGGCCCGGTCGCTGGGCGTGGACCGCAGGCTCCGCGCCGACATCCGCCGCTGCGCCGAGGCCGCCGCCGGGGAGGCCTCGGGCTGGCGCCCGCACTGGCGCGAGGAGGCGGTGGCCTTCTTCGAGGGCCTCCCGCTGTCCAACGTGCTGCCGGCCGGGTGAGCGCAGCAGGCGAGCGCAGCGGGTGCCCCGGGCGGCCCCGGCCGAACTCGCGGCCGCCGGGTACTCACGCGCCAGCCCCGGCAAGGGCGACAATCGTGGCATAACGGTACAGATGTACCGGCCAGACCGTATCGTGCCAAGGACGGCCGCGGGCGATCGCCGCAAGGGCAGACCCGAGGGCAGCCGGCCGGAGGCAGCCGGACACCCCGGGTACGGGGACGCGGTTGCCGCACGACACAACACCGGACAAGGGGGCACCACGGGGTGGTCGAGCCGCAGCTGACACCCGAGGTCTTCGACCGGGCGATCGTGGCGATCGCCCTGACTGCGGGCCGGGAACACCGCCTGGTCTACCGCAACGACGCCTTCCGCGAGCTGTTCGGGCCGCGGTCGATCGGGGTCCCCGTCCGGGAGCTGTTCGCCGAACCCGGGGTGGAGCGGTTCTTCGAGACGCTCGACAACGTCCTCGCCGACGGCACCGCCCGCCAGGTGACCACGCCCCGGACGGTGGAACGGCCCGGCGACGGTGACGGTGACCACCGGCACTTCGTCTACAGCTGCTCCCCGATCTCCTCCCGCTTCGGCCCCGGCATCCTGATCGCCGCGATCGACACCACCACCGAGGTGCACGCCGCCCAGCAGGCCGAACAGCTCTCCACCGACCGCCTGCGCACCCTGGAGCGGTACGAGGCGCTGATCTCCGCCGTCTCCCAGCTGGTCTGGATCGTCCGCGCGGACGGCAGCATGGCCGAGCTCGTGCCCGGCTGGCAGCGGCTCACCGGGCAGCCCTGGCGGGAGACCATGGACGAGGCCTGGTTCGAGCTCATCCACCCCCGGGACCGGGCCGGGCTGGCCGAGCAGTGGCTGAAGGCGGCGGACGCCGAGCCGTCCATGTTCGAGCACTCCTTCCGGGTGCGCACCGTCACCGGGGAGTACCGGCACGTCTCCGCCCGCGCGGTGCCGATCGTCCGCGAGGGCCGGCCGGTGGAGTGGGTCGGGGCCACCTCCGACATCGAGGACCGCTGGCGCAACCGGCTCCGCGAGCGGCTGCTCGCCGGGGCCCTCGCGGTGACCGAGACCGCCCGCCCGGACGACGCCTTCGCCGCCGTCGCGGACCTCGTCGTCCCGGAGCTCACCGACGCCTGCACGGTGTTCCTGCTCTCCACCCGCGAGCACGCCACCCGGCCCGACGAGATCCTCGGCACCCGAATCGCCTCCACCGCCCGGCCCGGCCTGCCTCCGCTGCCCGCGCTGCGCCAGCAGAGCTACCGGCTCGGGCCGGCCGCCCTGCGGGTCGTCGCCCGTCAGGCCCCCGCGCTCCTGACCTTCCCGGTCGGCGAGATCCCCCCGGGCGTCGTCCCCCGGGAGTCGGCCCAGTGGCTCACCCGGGCCCGCGCCACCAGCCTCACCCTGCTGCCGATCGTCATCGACGGCATCACCGTCGCCCTCGCCGCGGCGGCCGGCTGCGAGGACACCCCGCCGCCCGGCCGGCCGGACATCGACCTGCTCCAGGACGTCCTCCAGCGCGCCCAGGCCACGCTGCGCCAGACCCTGGAGCTCCAGCGCACCCGGCAGGTGGCACTCGTCCTCCAACGGGCGCTGCTCACCGCCCCGCCGGTCGTCCTCGGCGCCGAGCTCGCCGCCCGCTACCAGCCCGGCAACCGGGCGGCCGAGGTCGGCGGCGACTGGTACGACGCCTTCCTGCTGCCAGACGGCTCGCTCGCCCTGACCATCGGCGACGTGGCCGGGCACGACCTCACCGCGGCCACCACCATGGGGCAGCTGCGCAGCATGCTGCGGTCGGTCGCCTACAACCGCACTCATCTGCACACCCCGGCCGACACCCTCGCCGCGCTCGACACGGCCGCCGACGGCCTCGGCGTGGCCGCCTTCGCCACCGCCGTCCACCTGAACCTCACCCGGGTCGGCGACGGCTGGCGGATGACCTGGTCGAACGCCGGGCACCCGCCGCCACTGCTGGTACCCGCCTCGGGCGAGCCGCGCTTCCTGGTGACCGAGGAGACCGACGTGCCGCTCTGCGTGGCCCCCGCCGAGCGGCGCCACACCCACAGCACCGGAATCGCGCCCGGGGACACCGTGCTCCTCTACACCGACGGGCTGGTCGAGGTGCCCGGGGAGAACCTGACCGTCGGCCTGGACCGGCTGGCGCAGGCGGCGGGCGCCGTCGGCCACCGGCCGCTGGACGAACTCTGCGACCACGTGCTCGCCCAGGTCGCCGAGACCCGGGACGACATCGCCCTGCTGGCCTTCCGCGCACTGGCCGCGCCGCCCGCCTGAGGCCGGCGCGGCTCGGGTGCCGCTCGGGTGCCGCTCGGGTACCGGTCCCGGGGACCGCGCTCAGGCGCTGCCGCCGGGTGCCGCGCTCAACTGCCGCGCGGGAAGGACCGCTTCACGGTGCCCTTGGTGTCGGCGGAGAGGTAGCCGCCGCCGTACTCGCCGGACAGGTAGACCTTGATGCTGGGCGTGCCGTCGGAGCTGTCCGGACCGATGATGAGGTAACGGCTGGTCGGGTTGGGGACGTTGAGGGTGTCCTGGGCCTTCTGGAGCAGGGCCGGGATGATGTCCCAGTCGTAGCTCCGCAGGTCGACGGTCTTCTGACGGGACGTCATGGTGCCGCCCGCGGTGCGGGTGACCTTGCCGTCGCGGTAGTTGAGCCGGTCGAACACCGTAGGGTCGGCCGCGGTCGGCCCCTCGGCGCTCGCGTAGGTGGGGTAGACGGTGAGCTGGGTGATCTTGGAATCCGCCAGCGACGGGCGGAAGGCCTCGACCGTCGTGCGGACCCCGGCCGGGGTGAGGAAGTCCGGGGGGACGGCGGACGGGGGCGCGGTCTTGGCCGTCACCGACGGGGCGGCGACCGGCTCGGGCACGGTCGACGCGGCGGCGGGGGTGGTGGGGCCCGTGCTGCCGGTCGCCGCCGGGCCGGACACCGACGGGCCCGGGGCGGCGCCCGCGCCGTTCTCGGCGCCCGAGTCGGGCAGGAGGATCCAGGTGAGGGCACCCGCCAGTGCGACGGCGACGACCGAGAGGGTGATCGCTCGCGCCCGCCCGCCCCGAGGCCCCGGGGCCGCCGAGCCGGGCGTGGTCGTGCCGGTCGGGACGGCGTCCGCCGGGACCGCGTCGACCGGGTGCCCGGGGAAGCCGGGGCGGCCCGGCCCGGCAGCGCCGGGGTGACCGAACGTGTCGGCCGGGGCGGCGCCGTAGCCGTACCCGTGGCCGTGCCCGGGACCGGCGCCGGAGCCGCTGTCGTACCCGGGACCGCCGGGACCGTCCCCGGCGCCGGGGACGGTTCCGGGCGCGGATCCGGTCCAGGCGTTCATCGCCGGGTCGGTGCCGGGCCACGGGGTCGCCGCAGGCCGCGGGAGGTCGAGACCCGTCGGCGACCAGGCCACCGGACCGGGGGCCGGGCCCGGGGCGGCCCCGGCCTCCGCGGCCGCGAGCGCCTGGTCGAGCTGCTCCGCGCTCGGCCGGACCGCCGGATCCCTGGCGAGCACGGCCGCCAGCACCGGGGCGAGCTGCCCCGCCCGCGCCGGCGGCGGCAGCGGCTCGTCCAGGACGGCCGCGAGGGTGGCGAGCGTGGTGGCGCGGCGCAGCGGGTGGTGACCCTCGACCGCGACGTACAGCATCATGCCGAGCGACCACAGGTCGGACGACGGGTTGCCCTCCGCCCCGCGGATCCGCTCGGGGGCGATGTACTCGGGCGAGCCGATCAGGGCCCCGGTGCTGGTGAGGGCGGTGGCGCCCTGCATGGCGGCGATGCCGAAGTCGGTGAGGACGGGCGTGCCGTCCGGGCGCAGCAGTACGTTTCCGGGCTTGACGTCGCGGTGCTGGATGCCGGCGGCGTGGGCGGCGCGCAGGGCGGAGAGCACACCGCGGCCGATCCGGGCCGCCTCGGGCACGGTGAGCGGGCCGCGGGAGAGCCGGTCGGCGAGGCTGCCGCCGGTGACCAGCTCCATCACGAGCCAGGGGTGCGGATGGTCGGCGGTGTCGACGATGTGATGGATGATCACCACGTTCGGGTGCTGGAGCCGCGCCAGGGAGCGCGCCTCGCGGAGCACCCGCTCGCGCAGCTCCGACGCGTCCTCGGGGTTGGCGGCCGCCATCGCCGGGTCGGGCGGGCGGACCTCCTTGAGCGCCACCTCGCGGTGGAGTGCGTTGTCCCGGGCGCGCCAGACCAGGCCCATGCCTCCGCCGCCGAGTCGTTGCAGCAGCTCGAACCGGCCGTCGATGAGCCGTGCGTCCGACCCGTCAGCGTTCATGCCCGTCATCGTAGGAGACGCCGCCGACACGCCGGTGGCCGGGACGACCCGCACCCGCTTCTCCCAGGTCGCGGGCGAGCGGGCGGGTGCGAACGGCCCGCCGGGGAGCGCCGGTCGCCGGTCGCCGGTCCCCGGTCAGGCGGTGGCCCGCACGCCGTCCAGGGCGATGGCCAGGACGCGGTCGCGCTGCTCCTCGTCGGGGAACGCGACCGAGCTGACACCCGAGACGAGGCGCAGCAGGTCGTCGATGGACATGTCCGCCCGCGCCACCCCCGCGTCCTGCGCGCGCCTGAGCAGCGGTGCACTCGCGTCGAACATCGACTGCCGGCAGGCCAGGAAGATGTCCGACTCCTCCCCCTCCAGCGCCTCGCGGATCGCCCGCTTGGTCAGGGTGTAGGCGACGAACCTGCGCAGCCAGCCGGTCAGCGCCTCCCAGGGCGACTCACCCGACAACTCCCCTGCGGCCAGGCTCAGTTCATTGACCTCGTTGGCGTAGACCGTCTCGAAGAGGTGCCGACGGGTGGGGAAGTTGCGGTAGAGGGTGCCGATGCCGACGCCGGCCCGCCGGGCGATGTCCTCCAGCGAGGCCTCGGCGCCGTGCTCGGCGAAGGCCTCGCGGGCGGCGACCAGCAGCGCGTCGAAGTTGCGCGCGGCATCGGCGCGGCGCGGGCGCTGGGCCGCCACAAACTCGCCGACCACGACCTGTTCCGTCACTGGGGCTCTCTTTTCGGACACCGGGTTGAAGCGGAGGTACGCCTCCGCTAATCTGGAGGCATGCCTCAACTTTAGCAGTGAGGCCCTGTCCCCGCCCCTGCCGGCACACCCGGTGGAGGCACCAGCACGTCCGTCGATCCGGCACCGGATCCCGAGCGCACCCGCCGGCCCGCGCCGTACGCACCGGCCCTGTTGGCCCGTTCTCCACACCTCGCACTTCGCCGCGCGTCCGGCGGTACGCACCACAGCTCCGACCGCACCGGCACCGGCACCGCACAGCGCGCGCCACCCAGCACACAGCGCACGACGCACCACGCACACCAGCACCACGCACACCGCTTCCGCCCGCAGCCCGTGGGCGCGCTCCCCTTGCGCGCCCCATGCCCCGAGAAGGTTCGATGAGCCGCCCGTCCAATCGCCTCACCTTCGGCGTCCTCGCGACCGGCGCGGGCGTGTTCGCCCTGCTCCAGTCGCTGATCACGCCCGCCCTGCCCACCGTCCAGCACGCGATGAACACCTCGCAGGCCACCGTCACCTGGGTGATGACCGCCTACCTGCTCTCCGCCTCGATCTTCACGCCGATCCTCGGCCGGGTGGGCGACCTGGTCGGCAAGAAGCGCACCCTGGTCGCCGCGCTCGGCGCGCTCCTGGTGGGCTGCCTGGTCGCCGCCCTGGCTCCCAACATCACCGTCCTGATCATCGCCCGGGTCATCCAGGGCATCGCCGGCGCGCTCTTCCCGCTGTCCTTCGGCATCATCCGCGACGAGTTCCCCGCCTCCCGGGTGGCGACCGGCATCAGCAACCTGTCCGCCGTCATCGCGGTGGGCAGCGGCCTCGGCATGGTCCTGGCCGGACCGATCGTCGGCGCGCTGGACTACCGCTGGCTCTTCTGGTTCCCGGTGATCATCGTCGCCGTCACCGCCGTGATCGCCCAGCGCTACGTCCCGGAGTCGCCCAAGCGCGCCGAGGGCGCCGGCGGCGCGGGCAGCGTCAACTGGCTCGGCGCCGTCCTCCTCTCCGGCTGGCTGGTGGCCCTGCTCCTGCCCATCAGCCAGGCCTCGAAGTGGGGTTGGGGCTCCAACGGGGTGATCGGCCTGCTGGTCACGGCCGTCGTCCTGTTCGGCCTCTGGGCCCTGGTCGAGGCCCGCTCGCGCAACCCGCTGATCGACCTGCGGATCATGCGCCTCCCGGCGGTCTGGACGACCAACACCGCCGCCCTGCTCTTCGGCGGCGGCATGTACGCGGTCTGGGCCTTCCTCCCCGGCTTCGCGCAGACGCCGACCTCGGCCGGCTACGGCTTCGGGTCGAGCATCACCGGCGCGGGGCTCCTGATGCTGCCCATGCTGGTCACCATGTTCGTGGCCGGGATCCTCAGCGGGCGCCTGGCCGGCCGGTTCCCCGCCAAGGCCCAGCTGACCGCGGGCGCCGTCTTCGGCTCGGCCGCCTGCGCGATGCTCGCCGCCTGGCACGACCGGCCGTGGCAGGTCGCCCTGGCGGCGGGGGTCTTCGGGCTCGGCATCGGCCTCGCGTTCGCCTCGATGAGCAACCTCATCGTCCAGAGCGTGCCCGCCGCGCAGACCGGCGCGGCCACCGGCATGAACGCCAACATCCGCACCATCGGCGGCTCCATCGGCGCCGCGCTGATGACCAGCCTGGTCACCGGCCACCTGCAGCCCTCCGGCCACCCCTACGAATCGGGCTACACCCACGGGTTCGCCCTGCTCGCCGCCTTCTGCCTGGCGGCGGCCGTCGCCGCCCTGCTCGTCCCTGCCCGTCGGCCCGCACCGTTCGTGATCGGCGGCCCGGCCGCCGCCGACCCGGTCGCGGGCGCGCCGGCCCGGCCGGAGGCGGTCCGGAGCTGACCGTCACCCGCCCGCCCACCACGCGCCCCGCCGGCTCCCGGCGGGGCGCGTCCGTGTGCCACGGGGAGCAGCTCCACCCGGGCGCCGAGGGCGCACCCCAAATTGGAGTACAGAATTCGTATTCGATAGCCTGCCGGGCGTGAGGCTGACCAAGAGCACCGACATCGCCCTCCGCATCGCCATGCGGCTGGCGGTCCTCGACGAGGACGCGAACCCGACCACCCGCGAGGTGGCCGAGTCGGTGGGCGTGCCGTACACCCACGCCGCCAAGGTCGTCAGCCGGCTCCAGCACCTCGGTGCGGTCGAGGCGAGGCGCGGGCGGGGCGGGGGCCTCGCGCTCACCTCCGCCGGCCGGACCGGCTCGCTCGGGGTACTGGTGCGCGAGCTGGAGGGCGCCGGCGACGTGGTCGGCTGCGAGGACGAGCCGCCTTGCCCGCTACGGGCCGCCTGCCGGCTGCGCGGGGCACTGCGGACCGCGCAGGAGGCGTTCTTCGCCTCGCTCGATCCGCTCTCGATCGACGACCTGGTCGGCCCGCCCACCGGGCCGGTCCTGCTGAGCCTCTCCGGCAGACCCGTCGGCTGACCCCACACCCCCGTTCACCGACCCGCCGGGTCGCGCCTCCACACGACCTTTAATACGCATCTCAGATGCCAGTTCGGAGTGAGCCCCATGCTGTCCGCCAAGTCCGCCGAGATCGTCGAAGCCACCCTGCCCGCCGTGGGCGGCGCGATCGGCGCGATCACGCCGCTCTTCTACGACACACTCTTCGCCGACCACCCGGAGCTGCTGCGCGACCGGTTCAACCGGGGCAACCAGGCCAACGGCACCCAGCGGCAGGCGCTGGCCGGCTCGATAGCCGCCTTCGCGTCCGCCCTGATCGCCCACCCCGACCTGCGGCCGGACGCCATGCTCGCCCGGATCGCCCAGAAGCACGTCTCGGTCGGCATCCGGAACGACGAGTACCCGATCGTCCAGAAGTACCTGTTCGCCGCCATCGTCGAGGTGCTCGGCGAGGCCGTCACCCCGGAGGTCGCCGCCGCCTGGGACGAGGTGTACTGGCTGATGGCCAACGCGCTGATCGCCATCGAGGACCGGCTGCGCGCCGAGACCGCCGCCGCGCAGTCGGGCGACCCGGACGACCTCTGGCGCCGCTTCACCGTGATCGCCCGGCGCCGGGAGACCGACGACGTGACCACCTACCTGGTCCGCCCCGCCGACGGCGGCCCCGTCCCGCCCGCACGGCCCGGCCAGTACGTCTCGGTGCGCGCGGCGATGGCGGACGGCGCCCGGCAGATCCGCCAGTACAGCCTCTCGGGGAGCTCCGGCGGCGCGCTCCGGTTCACCGTCAAGCGGGTCGGTGCCGGGGCCGACGGGGCACCGGCCGGCGAGGTGTCCAACCACCTGCACGACCACCTGCACACCGGCGACGTGGTCGAACTCGCCCCGCCGCTCGGCGACCTCACCCTCGCCGACGGCGCCGGACCGGTGCTGCTGGCCTCGGCCGGGATAGGCAACACGCCGATGACGGCCATGCTGGACCACCTCGCCGCCACCGGCTCCCCCCGAACGGTGATCTCCGTGCACGGCGACCGGAACCAGCACGCGCACGCCTTCCGGGCCGAGCTCGACCGGCTCACCGCCGAGCTGCCGAACGCCGTCGCGCACGTCTTCTACGAGCGGCCGGTGGGCGACTGGCCCGCCGAGCGCACCGGCCTGGTCGACCTCTCGACGGTGCCGGTCCCGGCCGGGACCGTCGCCTACCTGTGCGGGCCGCTGCCCTTCCTGCGCTCGGTGCGGGCCCAGCTGCTCGCGGCGGGCGTGGCGGCCGCCGACATCCACTACGAGGTGTTCGGCCCCGACCTCTGGCTGGGACAGGACGCCTGAGCCCTGGCGGCCACTGCCGGACCACCGCTGCCCGAGCGACCCCGGCCCGAGTGCCCTCCCGACGGCCGGGGGCGCTCAGCGGACGGCCGGGGGCGCTCAGGCCGGCCGCAGCTCCAGGGTGCAGCACTTGGCGCCGCCGCCGCCCTTGAGCAGCTCGGAGACGTCCACCGGCACCGGTTCGTAGCCGTGCTCGGCCAGCCGGCCGGCCAGCGCCTTGGCGGCCTCCGGCAGCAGGACCCGCCGCCCGTCCGAGACCGCGTTGAGGCCGAACACCTCGGCGTCCGCGCGGTCGGCGAGGATCGCGTCGGGGTAGAGGCTGCGCAGCAGCGCCTGGCTGTCGGGCGTGAAGGCCTCGGGGTAGTACATGACGTGGTCGTCGCCGAGGACGGCGAGCGCGGTGTCCAGGTGGTAGAAGCGCGGGTCGACCAGGGTCAGGCCGAGCACCTGGACCCCGAACAGGGCCCGGGCCTCGGCGTGCGCCGCCGGATCGGTACGGAACCCGGTGCCGGCCAGCACCCGGCGGCCCACCACCAGGTGGTCGCCCTCCCCCTCGTTGACGTGCCCCGCCCGGTGGACCTCGCGGTAGCCGGCGGACCGGAACCACGCCTCGTGGGCGTCGGACTCGCCGGCCCGCTCGGGATGCCGGAAGGTCGCGATCAGGGCCCGGCCGTCCAGGACGGTTGCCCCGTTGGCGGTGTAGACCATGTCGGGCAGGCCCGGCACCGGCTCGATCAGCTCGACGGTGTGGCCGAGCCGCCGGTAGATCGAGCAGAGCCGCTCCCACTGGCGGACGGCGAGCTCGGTGTCGGTCGGCCGGGCCGGGTCCATCCAGGGGTTGATCGCGTAGTCGACGGTGAAGTGCGTCGGCCGGCACATCAGGTAGCGCCGCGGCCTCGCGGTGCGCTCCGGGGTTCGGTTCGGCATGCGGCTACCTCCGCCGTCCGGGACTGCTGGGATCGGGATGCTGCGCGCTGGGGCGCCGGGGCGGTGGAGAACGCGGCCTCGGGTACCGGAGCACGTGGGGGCGTGCCGGTGCGTAGCGCACCCCCAAGGGCGGCTGCCCACGCGAGTCAGTTCGCACACATGAGCGGACACCATCGCCGGGTGCAACCCCCCGCGCACCCGGCGCGCACCCCGGCGCACGGGGGCGCCGGGTGCAGGGGCGCCGGGCACCGGGGCACGGGTGCGCGGAGGCACCCTCACGGTGCCGGGGCGCCGCCGCCCGGCCGCCGGCCTACCAGCGCAGGACGAAGTCGACCGGCCTCGTCCGCAGCCCGGCGCACCGCTCGGCCAGCGCCCGCAGCCGCCGGTCGGCCTCCTCGGCCGGCATCCGCCGCCGGTCGCCGTGCCCCGGCAGCACCCACTCGAAGCGCAGGCGCCCGACGCCCCGGGCGAGCGAGGCCGCCAGCTCCTCCATCGAGTACCAGGTGACCCCGTCGGCCACCTCCAGGTCGCCGGTGGTGCGCGACCAGTAGAAGCTGTCGCCGCTGAAGCAGTACCGGTCGTCGGCCACGTACAGGACGCTGCCCGGGGTGTGCCCGGGGAACGGGTGGGCCACGACCCCGGGGGCGATCTCGACGGGTTCCCGGCCGCGCAGCACCCGGTCGGCGTCGGGCGCGGCGTCGAGGTCCCCCTCGTGGATCCAGAGCCGCGCGCCGAACCGGTCGGCGTACGCGCGGCCGTGCGCCGCGTGGTCGCGATGGGTGAGCAGCACGTCGGTCACCGGGCCGAGCGCCTCGTAGCGGGCGGCCAGCGGTTCGGCGTACCGGGGCGTGTCCACCATCAGGTACCCGCCGGGCCGGCGCAGCAGGTACGCGTTGGCGCCGGCGGTGTGCTGGGAGTTGTGGCCGCTCAGCAGCAGGTCCTCGTCGAGCGCGAGCGGGAACGGGTCCCGTGCCGGGTCGAGCGGCCGGCCGCGGAGGCGGACGGAACGGGTGGGGCAGGCGTGGGCGGCGGCGTACAGCTGCCGCAGCTCGGCCTCGTCGCGGGGCGGGCGGACGACCTCGGAGCGGCCGTCGCGCTCGTGGATCAGATCGGGGGCGAGCTGGCGGGCGACGTCGCAGTTGGTGCAGCGGTCGTCGACGTACCAGCCCGTTCCGGGGGTCCTGGACGCGGTGAGGGGATCGGTGTCGGTCATGCTTGCGCCCTCCTGGGTGGGGCGCCCGCCGAACGGCGGGGCCCTTCCAGGGTGGGCACCGGCGGACCGGAAGCGGAAGGGGGTCGCGATCTTGTCATTTCTCCGACGGAGCTATCCGGGTCACCGCCCTGACGGGCCATCAGGTCGGTTCGACCGCCCGCCGCGCCTGGCGCGCCCCGCCCCCCGCGATATTCCCGGAACCTGCTGAATCCGTACGTGGTCCATCTCACGTCCCCCCGGGGGCCACCTACGGTGGCGTAGGTCACTTGAGACAGTGAACTATCTCCTTCATGCCGAACCTCCAGGAGACTCTTGACCTCAGTTCGTACGCGGCCCTCGGAGACAGCTTCACCGAGGGGCTCAACGACCCCGGCGTCGGCGGCGCCTTCGCCGGCTGGGCCGACCGGCTCGCCGGCCTGCTCGCCGACGGACGCCCGCCGGGCGAGTTCCGCTACGCCAACCTCGCGGTGCGGGGCCGGCTGCTCGACCAGGTCACGGCGGAGCAGGTGCCGCAGGTCCGGCGCATCCAGCCGGACCTGGTGACCTTCTGCGCCGGCGGCAACGACATCCTGCGACCCGGCAGCGACCCGGACGAGGTCGCCGAACGCTTCGAGCGCGCCATCGTCCAACTCACCGAGTCCGCCGGGACGGTGCTCATCTGCACCGGCTTCGACACCCGGGGCGTGCCACTGCTGAAGCACCTGCGCGGCAAGATCGCCACGTACAACGGCCACATGCGGGCCGTCGCCGACCGCAACGGCTGCAAGGTCGCGGACCTCTGGTCACTGCGCGCGGTGCAGGACCGCCGGGCGTGGAGCGAGGACCGCCTGCACCTCTCGCCCGACGGCCACCAGCGGGTCGCCCTGCTGGCCGCCCGCTCGCTGGGCCTGCGCACCGAGCAGGACCCGGAGGCGCCCTGGCCGGTCCTGCCGTACCAGTCCGCCGCCGACCAGCGCCGGGAGAACCTCCAGTGGGCGCGCGAGTTCCTGCTGCCGTGGGTCGGCCGCCGACTGCGCGGCGAGTCCTCCGGCGACCACGTCGAGGCGAAGCGGCCGGAGCTGCTCCCGCTCTGACGAACCGTCAGGCCCGGCCGGGTGCGGTCCCCCTCCCCACGGAAGCGGACCGCACCAGCCGGACCGCCCCCGCGTGCAGCAGCGCGGCGGCCGCCGCGCCGACCAGGTACCAGCAGAGGTCCGGCGCGTTGAAGGTGGACCCGAGCACCAGCCGGGCCACCGTGCTGCGCCGCGCCAGGCCGTCGGGGACGCCGGTAAGCTGGAACAGCTCCACCACCCAGCTCAGCCCCGCCGCCACCGCACCGGCGGCCACCGGACGCAGCCGCGGCGCGACGAGCACCACCAGGGCGTACACCAGCACCGTGTAGAGCGCGTCGCCCGCGTACTTGGCGAGCTCGCCCCCGCCGACCGCCCGCACCCCGAGCCCGGCCCCCACTACCAGCACCGCCGCCACCCCGGCCACCGCCCGGACACCGCCACTCCCCCGAAGCTCACCCATCGGGCCACCCTAGGGGGTGTCGCGAGCCGGGGACCACCCGGTGCCGCGGTGGCGCCCGGTCGATGGGGGACGGAGAATCCTTGGTGGTCCCGGTCGGTCCGGAGCCGCCCCGCGCGCGGTCGGCGGGCGCCGCCGCCGACCCGTACGCGCACGCCTCCTCGGGGGCGTCCACCGGTCGGCGGTGGTGGCACGATCCGGAGCTGACATGACCGATCCGCGCACGATCCTCTGGCAGGCACGCCAAGGCCCCGTACCGACGGACTGGCACGTCTTCACCAAGAGGCGGGGCAAGCTGAAGGGGTTCTTCCGGGGGACCTCGGACGATCCGGACCCGCTGCTGGTCATCACCCCGGACGGCACCGTCGAGTACACGGACGAGCGCCACCCGCCGACCGTCGTCGACTTCTACGCCCTCACCGACATCACCCTCCAGGTGAGGGGGCAGAGCTTCTCCGACAGCACCATGGTGAACCTCGCCGTGTGGATCGACCTCCAGTACCGCGACGGCACGAAGGCGAAGTGGCGGTCCGCGTCCTTCCCGGGCGACCTGCGGGCCGTCCAGGGCTTCATCGAGGCGTACGGCGCCCACAAAGCACTTCTCGGGGGCTGACGCCGCGCCCCGCCCCCGCAACCGCGGCACCGCCCCGGGCGTCCCTCCCTCCCGACGGGTTGTCCGGGCGGGCGGGTAACCTGCTGCCCGGCCCGCCGACGGGCCGGGTCCGCGCAGGTCGCGGGCGGGAACGACAGAGGACGGGGCGGGGCACCATGACGCAGCTCACCGAAGCGGTGGAGGAGTCCGGCGTGCGGGCGGAAGCGGCCGGCCGGGGGCGGCGGTTCGCCGTCGACGGGTTCGCGCCGCACCACGACGGCCGCTCCCGCGAGCGCGGCAAGGCCCTGCGCGAGCGCATCCCGCGCCAGCGGCACGCCGAGTTCGCCACCGCCGACGACCGTCCGACCGCCATAGCGGCGATCGAGGCGTCCAACGCCGGGCGGATCACCGAGCTGGTCCCGATCCGGCTGGGCCGGATGGCGGCCACGCCGTTCGCCTTCCTGCGCGGCTCGGCCGGCCTGATGGCCGCCGACCTCGCCCCGACGCCCACCTCCGGGATCACCGCCCAGCTCTGCGGCGACGCGCACGCGGCCAACTTCGGCCTGTACGGCGACGCCCGCGGGCAGCTGGTGATGGACATCAACGACTTCGACGAGACCGTGCCCGGCCCGTGGGAGTGGGACCTCAAGCGGCTCGCCGCCAGCCTGGTACTGGCCGGCCGCGAGGTCGGGGCCGACGAGACCACCGCACGCCAGGCCGCGTTCGACGCCGCCGGCTCATACCGCCGCACCATGCGCGCGCTGGCCAAGCTGCCCGTCCTGGACGCCTGGAACGCCGTCGCCGACGACCAGCTGGTCTCGTTCGCGCAGGCGCACGACCTGGCCGACGCCCTGCAGAAGGTCGGCACGAAGGCGCTGGGCAACACGAGCGCCAGGTTCGCGGCCAAGTCCACCGTCCGCGCGCAGGACGGCGGCCTGCGGTTCACCGCGGCGCCCCCGGTGCTCAGCGAGGTCCCGGACGCGACGGCCGCCGCAGTGGCCGCCGCGCTGGGCCCCTACGTCGGCACGGTGCCCGCGGAGCTGCACCCGCTGCTCGCCCGCTACCGGGTGCAGGACGTGGCGTTCCGCGTGGTGGGCACCGGCAGCGTCGGCACCCGCTCGTACGTCGTGCTGCTGACCGACCACCGGGAGCAGCCGCTGGTGCTCCAGGTGAAGGAGGCCCGGCCGTCGGTCCTGCTGCCGCACCTGGCCCGCGCCGGGTACCCGGTGACCGCGCCGGAGGGCCACGAGGGCCGCCGGGTGGTCCTCGGCCAGAAGCGGATGCAGGTGGTCAGCGACACCCTGCTCGGCTGGACCACCGTGGACGGACTGCCCTACCAGGTACGGCAGTTCCGCAACCGCAAGGGCAGTGTGGACCCGGCGGCGCTGCTGCCCGCCCAGCTCGACGACTACGCCAGGATCACCGGCGCCCTGCTCGCCCGGGCCCATGCGCACACCGCCGACCCGGGCCTGATCACCGGCTACTGCGGCAAGAACGAGGAGCTGGACGAGGCGGTCGCCACCTTCGCGGTGGCGTACGCGGACCGGACCGAGGCGGACCACGCCGACCTGGTCACGGCCGTCCGGGCGGGCCGGCTCCCGGCCGAGCACGGCGTCTGATCCCGGGCGCGGCGCCGCCCCGGTCGCCCGGGGCGAGCGCCGCGCTCGCCCCTCAGCGCCGGGCGACGTCCAGGAACGGCGCGACGGCCGCGACGAACTCCGCCGGCC
This sequence comes from Kitasatospora sp. NPDC086009, assembly GCF_044540385.1. Lineage (NCBI taxonomy): Bacteria > Bacillati > Actinomycetota > Actinomycetes > Kitasatosporales > Streptomycetaceae > Kitasatospora > Kitasatospora sp. NPDC086009. The sequence goes on along the minus strand of NZ_JBITSA010000028.1, from coordinate 11,936 downwards.
GGGTGTGGTGCACCAGGTGCCCGGCCTCGACGGTGACCACCCGGCAGTCGGGGATCCGCCCGGCCATCTCGGCGATCCGGTCCTGCGGGACGTGGCTCGCCCGGCCCCCGGCCACCACCAGGGTGGGTGCGGTGATCGCGGCCATCCGCTCCAGCCAGACCGGCTCGGGGGTGTCCAGCTGCGCCTTGACCGGCTTCACCACCGCCCAGTCGAAGTCCACCGGCCCGGCGGGCGCGTCGGCCACCGGGGCCGCCGGCCGCGGGTAGGGCGCGGGGACGTCCTCCAGCACCAGCCGGCCGACCCGCTCGGGGTGCTCCTGCGCCAGCAGGTACGCCACCACACCGCCCATCGAGTGCCCGACGACATCGACCCGGTCCAGCCCGAGGGCGTCCAGGAAGGCGAGGACGTCGTCCCGCATCGGCTCGACGCCGTACCGGCCGGGCCGGCCGCTGTCCCCGTGGCCGCGCAGGTCGAGCGCGAGGACGCGGTGGCGCGGCGCGAGGTCCGGCAGCACGCCGGCCCAGTCGGTGGCCCGCTCGCCGAGCGCGTGCAGCAGGAGCAGCGGCGGGGCACCGGGCGGGCCGGACTCGCGGTAGGCGAGGGTGACCTCCGGCAGTTCCACGGTCCGATGATCGGTCATGCCGATCACCGTATGCCGTGGCTCCCGCTGCCGACAGGCCGTTCGCCCACCGCTCAACCCGGCCGGTCACGGTCCTATCCCCGGGCCCGTACCTCGCCGGCCCGCACCTTCCCGGCCTGTACCTCGCCGACCGGCACCTCGCCGACCCCGCCGGCCCGCACCTCGCCGACCCCGCCGGGGGCGGGCGCTCCGGGTCCGGCCTGCCCGGGCAGCGGTACCGCCACCGGTCCGCCGTCCTCCCGGGCCGCCGCCCGGCTCGCGAGCACCGAGGCCAGCACCGCCAGGGCGGCCACCGCCGCGCAGACGGCACTGGCGGAGGTGTACGCGGCCCGGTGACCGCCACCGCCGCCCGTCGCGCGCAGGTAGACACCGGAGAGCGCCGAGACGCAGACCGCCGCCGCTATCCGCTGCGCCATCTGCAGGATCGCCCCGCTCACCCCGGCCGCCTCGGCGGGCGCATGGCGCAGCACATACGCCTGGTTGGTCGCGCCCATCACTCCCGCGGCCGCGCCGCCGAGCAGTTGCAGCCCCGCCAGCAGCCAGGGCAGCCCACCCGTCGGCGCCCACCGCACGACCAGGCCGCCGGTGAGCATCACCAGCGCCGCGAGCGTCAGGCCCGCGGTCACGGTCCGCCGGCCGAAGCGCTGCACCACCCGCCAGGCGAGCGCCGAGGCGACGCCCATCGAGACCGCCGAGGGCAGCGCGACCAGCGCCGCGCCCATCGGGGAGAGGCCGAGCCCGTCCTGCAGGAACATCGCCAGCACCAGCCCGGCCGCCACGGACGAGCCGAACTGGGCCATCGCCACCGCCGTGCCGAGCGCGTACGGCGCGGACCGGGTGAGCGCCGGGTGGATCAACGGGTGCCCGCCGGCCCGGGCGCAGCGGCGCTGCCACCACACCAGCGCGCCCAGCAGCAGGGCCGCGCCGGCGCCGAAGGCCAGCCAGCCGGTCCAGGCGGGCGGCTGCACGAACGGCAGCATCAGCGCCAGGGTCAGCGCGGCGACCAGCAGCAGCCCGACCAGGTCGAGGTCGGCGTTGCGGGCACTGGGGCGCGGGCGCGGCAGGCAGCGGGCCGCCAGCACGACGGTCGCCAGCCCGAACGGCACGTTGAGGAGGAAGGTCAGCCGCCACCCGAACTCCGGTCCGACCGCGGCCAGCCCGGCGCCGCCGATCGGCGGCCCGAGCGCGAAGGCCAGGCCGCCGGTGACGGCGTACATCCCGAGCGCCCGGGCCCGCAGCTGGCCGTCGAACACGTCCTGGATGGTGCCGATCATCTGGGAGTTGACCAGCCCGGCCCCGGCGCCCTGGAGCAGCCGGGCGGCCACCAGCACCCAGGGCTCGGTCGCGGTCGCGGAGAGCACGCTGACGGCGGTGAACACGGCCAGGCCGGTGACGAAGAACCACTTGCGGCCGCGGACGTCGCCGAGCCGCCCGCCCGGGACCAGGGCCAGGCCGAAGGCGAGCGAGTAGCCGGCGACGATCCACTGCAGATGGGCGGGGCCGGCGTGCAGGCTCTCCCGGAGGGCGGGTATCGAGGTGTTGAGGACGGACTGGTCGAGCAGGGTGGTGAACCCGCCCGCGACGCAGACCAGCAGGACGCGGCGCCCGGCGGCGTCGAAGCGCTCCCGGGGCGGCGCCGCCGGGCCGGTGGCGGGGGTCACGGCTCCACCACCACCAGGACGTAGCGGGCGGCCTCGGGCCCCGGGCTGCGGAACCGGGTGCTGTCGGCGGTGAACCGCAGGCAGTCGCCGGCCGCGAGCTGCTGCGGCTCGCCGTCGACGGTCAGCTCCAACCGGCCCTCCAGCAGCCAGAGGTGGTGCTCCAGGCCGGGGACGGACGGCCGGTCGTAGGCGATGTCGGCGCCCGCCGGCAGCAGCCCCTCGATGATCTCGGCCCGCAGCGAGCCGTCCGGCGGGGACACCGAACGCCGCACGAACCCCGTCGCCTCGTCACGCCAGACCCGCTGCTCCCCGGCCCGGACCAGCCCGGCCGGGGCCGACTCGACCTCGGCGAGCAGCCGCGACATCGTGCGCCCGTACACGGCGCAGAGCCGACCGAGCAGGGCGGCCGTCGGGCTGACCTCCGCCCGCTCGACCCGGGACAGCGTGGACCGGCTCACCTCTGCCCGGCGCGCCAACTCCTCCAGCGTCCAACCGCGTTCGACGCGGAGTTCGGCCAGTCGGATGGCCAGCCGCTCGTCGGCGGCCGTATCGATTCCCATATTCGCGATGCTATCCCGGATATGGGATCACTTACAGGGCGCGGGCCCCGGCCGAGCGGCCCGGCGGTGGGCGCCGGCGCGTGGCGTGCACGGCCGCGCCCCGGTGATGCCACCGGTGTGCGGCCGGTGCGCGGCGCGATCACCCCCGGCGGCACCGGCCGCTCCGCGCCCCGGCGCCCACCCGGCGGTACGTCAGCAGTCCGGGGCCTCCGAGGCCGCAGGTCCGGGTCGGCCCGGCGCCTCCGGCGTGCCGCCCGCGGGAGCGGCACGGCCCAGCGTGCGGATCGCCGGGATCGCGAACAGCGCCACGCAGCCCGCCAGGCAGGCACCCGCCGACACCAGCAGCAGCCGCCCCGGGGAGGCCAGCGCGGTGGCCGGTCCTGCCAGGATCTGACCGAGCGCGATCCCGGACACCGAGCCCGCCAGCTCGTACGCGCTGACCCGGTTGAGCACCGCGGGCGGGGTGTGGGTCTGCACACTGGTCGCCCACATCACCGACCAGAACGCCCAGGCGCCGCCGCCGAGCACGTGGCCCGCCAGCAGCACCGGCAGGCCGGTGTCCAGTGCGACGCAGAGCGGCAGCACGGTGTACAGCGCCATCGCCGCCGCACCGGCGGCCAACGGCCGGGCCGGGCGCACCCGCAGGGCCAGCAGCCCGCCGAGCACCGTTCCGACGCCGAGGAAGGAGACCGCCAGACCGTAGGCGTTCGGGCCGAGCCGGGCACCGACCAGCGCCGAGCTGAGCGGCACCAGCGGACCGAAGAGCAGCACGCCGTAGCCCACCCAGATCAGGATCACCGCCCACATCCAGGTGCGCGCACGGAACTCCTGCCAGCCCTGGCGCAGGTCGCGGCGGAGCGAACCGCCGGTGCGGGCACCGGGCTCGGCGCCCGCCGGGGAGCCGGCGGCGGCCGGGGCGGCCTCGGGCGCGCCGGCCGGGGCGAGCCGGATGAGCGCCAGGCACAGGGCGCTGAGCAGGAAGGTGGCGCCGTCGATCGCGTAGACCGTCCCGGCGCCGGTCAGCGCGATCAGCAGGCCCGCCAGGGCAGGGCCGAGCAGTTGGGCGAGCGCGTCGGCCACCTTGAGCGTGGCGTTCGCCCGCTGCGGCTCGCGGGCGACCAGCGGGACCATCCCGTTCACCCCCGGCTGGAACATCGCGGTGGCCGCACCCGCCAGCGCCGCCATGGTCACCAGCAGCCAGAACGGCGGCGGTCCCGCGAAGAACGCGGCGGCCAGCACCCCCTGGGTGAGCACCCGGGCGAGGTCCGCGCCGACCATCATCCGGCGCGCACCGACCCGGTCGGCGAGCACCCCGCCGAACAGGACCAGGGCGACGACCGTCCCGGTCCAGATGCCGAGGACGATGCCGACCCCGGAGATCCCGTAGAGCGCGCCGACCGCGAGTGCGGTGGCGACCGGCATCATCGCGTCGCCGACCAGCGAGACCGCGCGGGCGACGAAGTAGAGCGTGAAGCGCCGGTCCCACAACGGGGGCCGGGCGGGCGGCGGACCGGTCCGGGCGGCGCGAGTGGTCCGGACGTTCCGGGTGGTCCGACTGTTCTGCGCGTCCTTGGTGTTCCGGCTGTTCTGTGCGTTCTGGGTGTGCGTCTGCGAGGTGGTCACAGCACGATGGTGGTCTGGACCATTCGACCACCCCAGTGTCCCGAACGACATGATGGGGTACTTTCGCGCCATGACGCTTCGTCCGCCGCCCGAATCCCCGGCGCCGCACCGGGTCGTGGCCCTGCTCCAGCCCCCGCAGTCGACCTTCCTGCTGGCCTGCGCGACCGAGGTGCTGGGCGACCACGGCCCGGCGATCCCCGCCCGCTACACGTTCGAGGTCTGCACCGAGCACCCCGGCCCGGTGCGGACCCAGGTCGGCTACGACCTGCTGGTCACGGCAGGCCTGGACGCGCTGGAGCGCGCGGACACCGTCCTGGTCCCCGGCTGGCAGCAGCCGGCCGGCACCGAGGTGCCGCCGGCGGTGGTCGAGGCGGTCCGCCGGGCACACCGGCGCGGCGCGCGGATCGTCGGCATCTGCTCGGGCGCCTTCGTGCTCGCCGCCGCCGGACTGCTGGACGGCCGGCGGGCCGCCACCCACTGGGCCCGGGCCGCCGAACTGGCCGACCGGTTCCCCCAGGTCCGGGTCGACCCCGCGGTGCTCTACGTGGACCACGGCGATGTCGCCACCAGCGCCGGATCGGCGGCCGGCGTCGACCTCTGCCTGCACCTGGTGCGCACCGACCACGGCGCCGCGCACGCGATGCGGATCGCCCGGCAGATGGTGATGCCGCCGCACCGCGAGGGCTGCCAGCTGCAGTACGCCGAACTGCCGACCTCCGGACCGGTCACCGACTCGCTGGCCCCCCTGCTGGAGTGGCTGGGCGGGCGGCTGGACCAGCAGGTCAGCGTCGCCGAGATGGCGCTCCACTCCCAGGTCTCGGGCCGCACGCTGACCCGGCGCTTCACCGAGCAACTGGGCATCAGTCCCGGACGCTGGCTGCTGGACCGGCGGATCGCCGCCACCCGGGCCCTGCTGGAGGAGACCGACCTGCCGGTGGAGACCATCGCGCACCGGGTCGGCCTCTCCTCGGCGGTCAACCTGCGCCGGCGCTTCCACGAGGCACTGCGCACCACGCCCGCCGCCTACCGGCGGGCCTTCCGCTCGGACCCGACCCGATAGGCCCAGGGCCGCCGCGGGACCACCCGGGGCCGAGTCGCACCACCCCGCCGGAACGCCCCTGACCTGGCCCGATAGGGTCGGTGGGCCGGGCGGGTGCGGAGCACGCACCACCACGGGGACGTCGCACCGCGCGGCGGGCCCGGCCGTCGTCACCGTGTCACCACCAGGTCGGGGGAAGAAGTGCGCCGTTCCACAGGTCTCGTCAGTACCGTGCTCGCGCTGCTGTGCGCGGCGGGCTGCTCGTCCGCCACCGGCGGGAACGCCGCCGGGCCGTCGGCGAGCGGCTCGGCGAGCGTTTCGGCGTCGGCGGGCGCACCGGCGGCGAGCACCGCGGCCGTGAGCACCCCGCTGCCGTCCGGCGCTCCGGCGACGCCCACGGGTGCCACGAGCGCCCCGGCCGCGCCGTCCGCGGAGCATACCGCCGCCGTGCACGAGGCCGCGGCCGCCACCGGCCGCACCAGCGCCAGGGTCGGCCAGACCGTGCAGCTCACCAACGGCGACACCACGTACAACCTGGCCGTGGCCGGGGACTTCGACATGGCGGCGGACCGGGGGCAGCTCGGCGTCGACCTCCCCGGGGGCGCGATCAGCCACCTCGACGAGGTCTTCGCCGACGGCCAGGTGTACGTGCGCGGCTCGGCGGGAGTGCCCGCGGGGTCCTGGGCGGCGATCGACCGCGAGCGGACCGTCGCGCACGCCCTGCTCCGGTCGCCGGTCAACGACCCGGAGCACGTCCTGCAGCAGCTCTCCACGCTGACCCGGGTCGTCCGGAACGGGGAGGAGGAGCTGGACGGCGTCCGCACCGTGCGGTACAGCGGCGTACTGGCCGACGACGCCGTCGTCCTGCGCCTGGCACCGGAGGTCCAGGCCAAGCTGGCGACCTACCGGAGCCTCGGCGGCGGCGACCTCCGGATCCCGGCCGAGGTCTGGGTCGACCCCCAGGGCCGGGTGGCGAAGGTCCGGCTGGTCCTGGACATGGACCCGATCCACGCCGTCACCACGGTCACCTTCACCGAGTTGGGCAAGCCGGTGAAGGTGTCGCCGCCCCCGGCGAAGAGCACCAGCGCGGTCACCGAGCTCTCCGGCGTCCTCACCGGCTGACCGGCCCGCGCCGGGCGCGGAGCCGGTCCCGCACGCCTGCGGCCTGCGCCGCGACCTCCGGCGGACGGCCTCCCCGCCGGTGTTACCCACCTGGTTCTCAACCCTTCCAAAGCCGTGAACTGCCGGTCATATGATGTCCGCGATCGGGGGCCGACCAGGGCCCGCGCACCAAGGGGGATCATGTTCGGGATCATCAGGCCGTGTCGGCACCGGCTCTCCGAGCGGCTGCAGGCCTCGTGGATGGCTCATCTGTGCGGACTCTGCCTGGCACTCAGGGACGACCACGGCCAACTGGCCCGGACGGCCACCAACTACGACGGTCTGATCATCTCGGTGCTGGTCGAGGCGCAGAGCGCGAAGGACGACGCCTCCTGGCGCCGCACCGCCGGGCCCTGCCCGCTGCGCGGGATGCGCACCGCCTCGGTCGCCAAGGGCGAGGGCGCCCGGCTGGCGGCCGCCGTCTCGCTGGCGCTCGCCTCGGTGAAGATCCGCGACCATGTCGAGGACCGGGACGGCGTGTTCGCCCGGCGCCCGGTCGCCGCCGGGGCCCGCGCCGTCACCAGGCGCTGGGACCGCAAGAGCGCGGGCGGCGCCTCGGCGGTCGGCTTCGACACCGCCGTCCTGCTCGACGCGGCCTCCCGCCAGGGCGCGTTGGAGCGTGCGCTGCCCCCGGGCGGGTCCGTCCTGCTGGTCACCGAGCCGACCGAGAGCGCCACTTCGGCGGCGTTCGCCCACACCGCCGTCCTGGCCGGCCGGCCCGGCAACGCCGAACCGCTGGCGGAGGCGGGGCGTCTGTTCGGGCGGCTCGCCCACCTGCTGGACGCCGCCGAGGACCAGGCCGAGGACGCCGCGAGCGGAGCCTGGAACCCGCTCACGGCGACCGGCACCGACCGGGCCGAGGCCGAACGCCTCTGCCGGGACGCCGTCCACGGCATCCGGCTCGCGCTCCGCGAGGTGGAGCTGACCGACCGGGCCCTGGTGCACACCCTGCTCGCGCACGAGACGGAGCGGGCCGTGGAGCGCGTCTTCGTCCCGGCCGCGCACGCCGCCACCTGCCGGACCCGGACGGCGCCCGCCGACGGCGCCGCCGGGCACGGTTCCGCCGGGAACGGGGGCGCCGGGCACGGGGGCGCCGGGCACGGCGCCGACCCGTACGGTTCCGACCCGTACCGGTCGGCGCCCCGGCAGGACCCGGGGCAGGCGCCGCCCGCCGGTCCCGGCGCGCCGATCCCGCCCTGGGTGCCGCAGGGCCCCGGGTTCACCCCGCCCGGCGGCCGTCCCCCGCACCGGCGCAACCTGCTGGCCGGCTGCGCGGTCTGGGCGCTGATGGCCTGCACCTGCCAGCTGATGTGCTGCTCGCACGACGATCCGTTCTCGCGCGAGCGCAAGGAGGGGTGGTGCGCACGGCAGGACGTCGACTGCGGGGACTGCGGGGACTGCTGCAGCAACTGCGGTGACTGCTGCAACTGCTGTGGAGACGGCGGGTGCTGCGACGGCTGCGGATGCGACGGGTGCGACTGCGGCTGCGACTGCTGAGCACCGCTGCCCTGCGCGGGCCGGGCGCGATCGCCGCCCGCGCAGGGCAGCTGACCCCACCTCAGGTGGAGCCGGGGTCGTCCGCGAGGCCGGGCCGCCCGGCGCGGCGGCTCCGACCTGCGACGGACCACGGCTCCGCGACTTCTTCGCCCCGCTGCCCGCCGAGGGCATGCCCTGGGTACTGGAAGCCTTCGGGGTGCGCGACCGGATACCGCCGGAGACGGCACGCCCGCAGTACGGCAGCCTCCGCGGCGAACGCACGCTCGCCGTGTCCCGGGCCTGTCTGGGCGCCTTCTTCGACCGACACCTGCTCGGCCGCCCGAGCGCACTGCTGAACGGCCCCTCGGCGGACTACCCGGAGGTCCGCTTCGTGAAGTAGTCCACGCCCGCACCGGCAGCCACGGCCACGCCGCCACCGGCGCCGACAGCGACACCCGCACCGGCGCCGACACCCGAGCAGCCGGCTCCCCCGCCCCGGGCCGGCCCGGCCGGGTCCGGCAGCGGGACACGTCCCGCCACCGGCAGCCCGCCCGTCGCCGAACCGGACAGCGGATCCGGCAGCGAACCCGACCAACCCGGCCAAGGAGCGGACACCGGCCCGCGCTGCCAGAGCGGCAGCACCGCGACCGGCCCGCGCTCACCGGCCGTCGTCACCCCTGACTCACGCATCGAACCCCGCCTCGGCGGCCGCCCGACGGTCCGCCGTCAGCGAGTCGCCCAGGCGCGCCAGCAGCACCCGGAAGCGCTCCGTGTCCTGCTCCGTCATCCGCCCCTCGGGCAGCGCCCGCCCGCCCTGCTCCTCGACCGTTCCCTCGTTCATGCCGCCGACGCTAGGCGCCGGCGATCAACGGCCGATAAACACCCACATCACGGAGGCACCACGGGTACCACGAAGCTCCGGGCACACCCACGGACCGCTGCCGTCGCGGCCGTTACGCCCGGCCGAGCACCCGGTCGACGGTGATCTCGATGACCACGCGGTCCGGGTTCACCCGGGGCTCGCGGTACCGCTCGGTGTACCGCCGGACGGCATCGGCCACCGCATCCGGCTCGTCCCGCACCACGGCCACGCCCTCCAGCGTCGACCAGCGCGCGCCGTCCACCTGGCAGACCGCCACCCGCATGCCCTCGGCCCCGGCGGCCTGCACATTGCGCACCTTGCGACTGGTCCGGCTGCTGATCACCCGCGCCGTCCCGGTCTCCGGCTGGTACGTCACCCCCACCGGCACTACGTGCGGCGAGCCGTCGGGGCGCCGGGTGGTCAGCGTGGAGATGTGCCGCTCCCGCCAGAAGGCGAGGAAGGCTTCGTCGAGTGCGTGCGGATCATGGGCCATGCCCGCGATCGTACGGCGCCCGGCCCGGTGCGCGGGGCACCGGGCCGGGCATCGCCCCCGGTCACCGGCCGGGGCCGGGGCCGGCGGCCGGAGCTGGAGCCGGGGCCGGTGACCGGGGACCCTCGCGGTCAGTGGCCGCGCGCGATCCACTCCGGAAGTGCGGGCGCCTCGGCGGCGATCGTGGTCGGGTCGCCGTGGCCGGTGCGGACCACCGTCTCCGGGGGGAGCGAGAGGAGGCGGTCCCGGATCGAGTCGATGATCGTCGGGAAGTGCGAGAACGACCGGCCGGTGGCGCCCGGGCCGCCCTGGAAGAGGGTGTCGCCGGTGAAGACCGTGCCGAGCCCGGGCGCGTGGAGGCAGACCGCGCCGGGCGCGTGGCCGGGGGTGTGCAGCACGGTCAGCTCGGTGCCGGCCACCTCGATCCGCTGTCCGTCGGCGAGTTCGCCGTCCGGCAGGCGGTCCGGGTGGGTGAGCTTCCAGAGCGGCAGGTCGTCCGGGTGCAGCAGGATCGGCGCACCGGTGCGGTCGGCGAGCGCCGGGGCCGCGTCGATGTGGTCGTTGTGCGCGTGGGTGGAGACGATCGCCAGCAGGCGGCGCCCGCCGAGGGCCGCCTCGATCGCCTCGGCGTCGTGCGCCGCGTCGATCACCACGGCCTCGTCGTCGTCACCGACGATCCAGACGTTGTTCTCCACCTCCCAGCTGCCGCCGTCGAGGTCGAAGGTGCCGGCCGTGACCAGCCGGTCGATCCGCGCGCCGCTCACAGGATCACCACCGAACGGAGCACATCACCCTCGTGCATGCGCGCGAACGCCTGCTCCACGCCGTCGAGTTCGATGGTCTCGCTGACGAACGCGCCGAGGTCCAGCCGGCTCTGGAGGTAGAGGTCGATCAGCATCGGGAAGTCCCGCGACGGCAGGCAGTCGCCGTACCAGGAGGACTTCAGCGCGCCGCCCCGGCCGAACACGTCCAGCAGCGGCAGCTCCAGCGTCATCTCCGGCGTCGGGACGCCGACCAGGACGACCGTGCCGGCCAGGTCACGGGCGTAGAACGCCTGCTTGTACGTCTCCGGGCGGCCGACCGCATCGATCACGACGTCCGCGCCGTGGCCACCAGTCAGCTCGCGGATCGCCTCCACCGGGTCGGCGGTGCGGGAGTTGATGGTGTGGGTGGCACCGAGCTTCTCCGCGGTGATCAGCTTGCGGTCGTCGATGTCCACCGCGATGATCTTCCCCGCGCCGGCCAGCCGCGAGCCGAGCACGGCCGCGCCGCCGACACCGCCGCAGCCGATCACCGCGACCGAGTCGCCCCGGCCGACGTTGCCGGTGTTGATCGCGGCGCCGATGCCCGCCATCACACCGCAGCCCAGCAGGCCCGCGACGGCCGGCTCGGCCCTCGGGTCGACCTTGGTGCACTGGCCGGCCGCGACCAGGGTCTTCTCCGCGAACGCGCCGATGCCCAGCGCCGGGGACAGCTCGGTGCCGTCCAGCAGCGTCATCTTCTGCTTGGCGTTGTGCGTGTCGAAGCAGTACTGCGGGCGCCCGCGCTCGCACGCGCGACACTGGCCGCAGACCGCACGCCAGTTGAGGACGACGAAGTCACCGGGAACGACCTCGGTGACGCCCTCGCCGACCGACTCCACGATCCCCGCCGCCTCGTGCCCCAGCAGGAACGGGAAGTCGTCGTTGATGCCGCCCTCCCGGTAGTGCAGGTCCGTGTGGCAGACGCCGCAGGCCTGGATCCGCACCACCGCCTCGCCCGGCCCGGGGTCGGGTACGACGATCGTCGTCACCTCCACGGGCGCGCCCTTGGCACGCGCGATGACTGCCTTCACCTGCTGGGCCATCCGATTCCACCTCCGTCGGCCGGTGCGGCTCTGCACCGGCGTGACCTGCGTCAAACGACTTGCCCACGAAGCGTATCGCCCGGTGCGGGGCGCGCCCGGCGAACGGCCCCGGTGATCCCGCTCACCGCCCCCGGGCGGCGGGGGCGCGTGGGCACGACCGAGCGCCTGTCATCGGCCCCTCAACCACCCCGCGTTGGCTGGAATGGTTGCTGACTGTGGCTCGGCGCCCACGTACGGTCGTAACGACCCGTCCGACTCACCCGCCCCGTCCGCCCGCGTCGCCGCCCCGGCCGGCCGCACCGTGCCAGGCCTCCCCGACCGACCGTTCCCGCCGATCCGCCCCGCCCTGCACCACCCCGGCACCCCCTGCGCCGTCCCGACCGCCCGCCCCGACCGCCCATCCAGACCGCCCGCCCGCCCCGACCGCATGCCCCGCCCCCGCGCACCTCCCCGGATCCACCCCCCGTCGGGCCGCCCCCGCGGCCCACCGCCCTGGAGTCTGGAGTACGGATGTCCGCCGAGAACAGTGCCACCCGTGCCACGACCGGCCCCGCCGAGACCCATGCGCCCGGCCCGCC